>JACBXP010000001.1 GCA_015863185.1 Aerococcaceae bacterium DSM 111020 | reverse complement strand
CACCACGACATTTATATTTTAACGACGAAGACGCAGACATAAAGTATAATAAACGAAAAAGTGCATAGAAAAAGACGACTGAAATATCAGTCGTCAAAACTCCGTCAACATTATTTGACATAGAGCCGAAATAGCCTCGCTTTAGTCATGCGCATTTACTAAAGCAAGGCTATGTATCCTTTTACCTATCCATACAGCTTACGCTAATTTGGATTATTTTATACTTCGCTATCTGAATTTAATAGTGCTTCGATTTCTTTCGTCGCCGCTAAGAAATGTTGTGGACGATCGATTGGAGCACGGCCTTCAACAATTTGGCCGATTACTTCGATGCAAACATACCAACCAGCAATATCGCGCACAGTATGCTCTGTCACTTCCGGAACCCATTCCTCAAATTGCAGTAATGATTGATTTTCGGATAGTTCTTTTAAATGGAAGGTGACTAAATGATCTCCCGATTCACCCCAGGTAAAGCTCAATTCATGTGGCTCCTCGAGATCTGTAATTAAATAGCGTGCAATTTCTTCATCGTCCAAGATAAATGATATACTGCCACCTGCTTGAAGCTCATTAATATGTAGTTCGTTGAACCATTCTTTAATTTTATCATTATCAGTTAACACGGCCCATATTTGTTCAACAGGGGCTTGGACTTCCGCTTCGAGACGAATCTCACGGCCATGATGATGGGTCACATCTTCTAATGGCGAATGGTGATCATGCCCGCAACCATCATGATCATGATGATGGGATACTGATTCATTGTTATCTTTCATATTTTCTCCTTAATCAAAATTTGGTTTATATATCTGACGACGATCCAATGCAAATATTTGCGCAGAGAACTCGCCTTTTTCTGTTTGTGCCAATGCATTAGTCATCATATTCATCTTTGCATCCATATTATCAATATGATGAATCAATTCTGCCTCCATCAATTGTGGCATCACGGGACTACCATAATCCAACTGCCCATGATGTGATAAGACAACATGCTTCAATAAGATAATTGCTTCATTTTCATCGGGATTCAATCCTAATTGCACACTCGTGCGGTCAATCAATTCATCCATAATAACGATATGGCCTTGTAGTTTCCCACGCAAAGTATACTCTGTAGATAAGACCCCGCTCAATTCAATCGTCTTACCAATATCATGAAGAATAATCCCGCCAAAGAGCAGGCTCTCATTCAATTCAGGATAAATAGTCTTTAATTGATCCGCAATCCGAAGCATTGTTATCGTATGAAGACTCAACCCTCCTGCCACCGCATGATGCATTCGTTTAGCTGCCGGGTAAGAGAAGAAATCTTCTGCATAATCATTCAGTATCCGGCGAACCACCCGTGATATACTTGGTTCATGAATACGGTATAGGAAATCATTTAATACTTCTCGCAATTCATCTGTGCTTTCTTCAATCGATTCCACATAAATCTTCGGATCATTGGGCTCATCGACTTCTGCGAGACGCAATGCTTCAATTTTAACTTGTGGCTGCCCATTATAAGTATCCCGACGTCCCTTTAAGAAGACGACACGACCGGGTTGAAAGCGTTCAATCTCATCATCTTTAGCAGACCAATACATTCCATCCATTGATCCCGATTTGTCTTGAAAGCGAAACGCAATAAAAGGATTGCCATTACGTGCTGTACGTAAATCAGCTGCTTTAATCAGGACAAATATCCCAAATTGAGCACCTTGCTCGACATCATATAATAAAGTCATAGTCTCCTCCTAATGTTGTTCGTTGATTTTCGTTAAATCAAGCCATTGATCTTCTCTAAACATTTCTAATACTTGGTCATCAAAAGTAAAGTATAGCACTTGCATAATGGTACTCAATTCTTCTAATACACGGTACATACTCATCTTACGCATTTCATCAAAATTCACAAAGGCATCATCAATAATAATAGGCATCTTCACCAATTCCTTGGCACTGATAATAAAGGCCAAGCGCAAGGCAACATACAATTGTTCCAAGGTTCCTTGTGATAATTCATACGGTTCAAAGATAATATCACTGTGATGAACCACACGAATATTCTTTTTATTGATTTTCACTTGTTTATATCGACCATAGCTTAATTTATCAAATATTTCGGTCGCATGTTGCGTCATTTCCGGTAATGGATTATCCAATCCTTTACGTAATGTTTGATAAAGCATGGCCATTCCCATGCGTTTTTTACCCCATGAAAGGATTAAATCACGAATTTCGGTTTCCTTATCAGCCAGAGATTGCGTTAATAATTGAACCGTTCCGTCGCGTTCCATTCGACGAACTTCCGCTGTCAAATCTGCTCGACGACTACGATGTGGTTCTAATTCTTTGCGAATATTTTCCAATTCTAGTCGGATTTTTTGATAATCTTCGGTCAATTGTTGCTTGCTTTCAATATTATGAAGGGCCTCTAGATGATCTTCAGTTTGTTCTTGATACAGTGCCAATTCTTGTTTCAATTGTTTGATTTGTTGATTGACTTGCAATTTTTCAATGAAATCTTCCATAGTCGCACTGTCTGTTTGTTCAAAGATTGTCTGAATCGTTTGTTCATGTTCTTGAATCGATTCTTTACTTTGGGTAATTGCGTCTTTCGCTTCTTGAATTTGGCGTTCCAATTGTTTTCCTTGTTGTTCCGTTAACGCTAATTCTGCTTCTATTTCTTCATGATGACGGATAATCGCTCGGGTATTGATTTCTTCTAAGGGGAAGCGGTCTAATAAGGGGCGAATCGTTTCTTTCCATTGTGTCACCTCTAGCGCTAATTGATCTAATCGCGCTTTGTACTCTTCCGCCTGTTCTTTTGCTCGGTAATATTCTTCTACCGGATTGGTCTTCAACACTAATTCCAAATCAGCCGTTGGATAAAAGCCTAAATGCGTTAACCATTGTTGCGCTTGGTCGGTTAAGGCTTCATCCCTTTTCGAGAGATTATCCAACTGCGCATCACGAGCCGTTATTTGTTCCCCTAAACTCTTGGAATGGTCAAGATAATGTTGTTCATCCTGTTGCAATTGTTCCAATTTAGAGATAATCGGACTGTGATTAAATGCATGATACAATTGGCGATGTTTATTGAAAATAAACCCACTATAAATCACACCAATCACTATCATTGCAATGGCTAGGATCATGAGATTTTGCGAAGTTTGGTTCGCTGATAATTGTTGAATCAAAGCAATAATCCCTATCACAATAAAGACGATTCCTAAAATATATTCCTTCAAAGATGTTTCTTGAATTAAGCGTTCTTCATCATTTAAACGCTGACTCTCCAAGGACACAATCTGCTGTCGAATCATCGTACTATAGCTTTGCTGTTCTTTACGCTGGTCAATAAAGAAACGGCGTTCCGCATGGGTATCATCGATTGCTTTTTGTGTATCGTTGATTTCTTCATAAATCGCAGAACCTTCCTCCAATTGTGCCTCATATTCATCCTGATCGGGCATTTTCTCTGGATAAAATTGACTTTTCGTCGCAATCGATTGGAGTTGATTTTGTTTATCCACCAGTAAACGCGTGATATGTTCAATCTCTGATTGCGTTTCTTTAATCGCATTCGTCTTCTTCAACCATTGTGCTCGTTCTTCTTGATGATTTTTCGCCCAGTTCAAGCGTGTTAACTCAGCCATTTGTTGTTGGTTTTGGCGGATGCGCTCTTCATTTTTTACACATTGGGTTTGATTCTCTTGAATCATTTGTTTGGCATAAGCGATTTGTGTGGGTGCCTCTGAGTCAATCTCGGTCCACTCTAACGCTTTTAATTGCTTCTCCGCTTGAATTTGCTTTAAATAAATATCGTAGCGTTGCATCAATTGATCTGTTTGAATACGTTTGGCATCAATTTCATCCAATGTTTCATTCAATTGCTGAATGGTTTCAACTTCCTGATCCAATTGTTGAACCAATGAGTTATAGGATGCGTTATTTTTTTGCGCTTGTTCCATCTTTTCCGCTAAAGATTGGTATTCATTCAATGCTTTATTTAAGCTTGGATTCGATCCTTGAGGCCGGTAGAGTGCATCAGATTCCTTCACGAGTTCTTTAGCAATGGTTAAGAATTTATCAGACCCCATCGTCCCAATACTTAAGAAATAATCATTTAATTGATCGGCCCCAATATTGGATAATTCTTGTAAATTTTGGAGAGTGAAACTATAAAAGTTATCAAATAACGTCTCATCCAAGCCTCCAAGAATTTGGTCTAATAGAGTGTCGTCATACACATCACCATCTGGTGAAGTCAATGAGAAGTCCGTGGCGGTTCTTTCTATCCATACATCCCCAACCTTGGTATCCGTTAATAAAAGACGCCCACCATAAGCATCTGAGTGTTTTGGTTCAAAGCGATTAATTTGATTTTTACGGCGTCTTTTACTTGGAAAACCAAATAAAATACTGCGAATAAAGGATTGAATGGTCGACTTCCCTGATTCGTTTGGTCCATATAATATTTGCATTTGATCATTTAATTCAAAGCTTTGTTGCACCCATTTGCCATAACCATAAATTTCTAAGCGTTTAATCTTCATCTTCAATCACCTCGAACGCTAAACTAAATTGTTGATTCAGCGATTGTTTGGCTGTATCGATGACTTCCTCTTTTATCGCTTGATCTTCTTTCATCTCTGGTAACCAACGACGGATCACCGCATGATTGAAGACATCGCCCATCACTTGTTGGTAATGCTCCTCTTCATGCATTTGTTCGGTAATATGTTGGAAAGAATCATTCAAAGCCGGGTCATAATCAAAGCGAATCCCTTCTATCTCAGAAGCCATCGTCACTTTTCTCACCGCGACAAATAAATGATCCGTAAAACGAATCTCCAGGGCTTGCAACAATTCATTTCTTTCAATTTGCTCTTGCAAATGAGGCGATAAAAGGTCAGAATCTCTCAAGGTAACGGTCAGAATATAAGACTGTTGACTCGCTTGTTGTTCTGCCTGAAAATTCGCCATCGCTTCTTCCACTGACTTCACAATATCCGATGCCTGATCATCAGCATGACAAAAGACATCCACATCTTGCCACACAATCTCGGCCAGTGAAATAAATTCTTTCTCAATTTGACCATGGTCCTTTAATTCAATCACATACCCACCGCGGTCTCCCATTTCATTATGATGACGTCCTTGGGGTGTTCCACTGTAGAGAATGGTGGGTGTTTCATGAAGTTCTAATGTTTGATGAATATGACCTAAAGCCCAATAATCATAGTCTTTGTCGACCATTGCTTGCACTTCAAAGGGAGCATAATGATTGCTGTCGCCGCGTTTGACATCTCCATGCAAAAGTCCAATCGTCCAATCAGTTTCATGAGGATTTTGTGGATAGTCTGCCACCATATCTTCCGTAATCCATTGCTCATTATAACTAAAACCATAGAAGCGCACTCGTTCGCCATTTTGTAAGGTCAAGTCATAAGATGTGACTTCTTGTTTAGTGAATTCATGGACATTTTCTGGATAATGCACCTGGTATTTGGAAGTGTTCAAATAATCGTGATTCCCATGAATCAACACAACAGGTATTCCTGCGTCATTTAATCGCTCAAACTCGCGAACCAAATAGGACTGTGCATAGATTGTTTGGTGAGCCGCATCATAAATATCACCTGCTATCACAATAAAATCCAATTCTTTCTCAATCGCATAATCAACCGCCCGTTTAAAGGCCAAATAAGGTGCATTCACGAAGTTGTGATGTAAATGACTTAAATGCTTCGAAATTCCAATAAAAGGACTGTCCAAATGTAAATCGGCTAAGTGCATAAATTTCATCAAATCACCTCTTTCTATTAAATAAAACCAACTAAAGAAAACTCTTTGAGCTTCTCTAGCTGGTCATTCACTCGCTAATTATTGATAAATTTCAGATAATGGTTTCGTGATAATGTTGTTAATATCATCGAAGACTTGGCTCATTTGTTGTTCGGCCTGCATTAATTGATTAATGTTTTCATCGGCTGAAATTTCTTGTGACATCGATTGCAACTCTTGAATTTCTTCTTCAGAAGGTTGTTCACCACTCATGGCTTTTTGTTGTAATTCAGCACTTGTTTGTCTGAACTTCTCAAATAATTCATAAGAGGTTTCATTTTCTTTGATTTTTGCATAAGCATCTTGCAATGCCTTATATGCTGGTAATTCGCGAATATCTCTTTCTAATTGGTTCGCGGTATCATAAATATTCACTTGCGACATTCAATCACCCTTTCATTATCTACTATAATAGCAAATTTAGCCCCTTAATATCAATCAATACTATACAAATAAATCATTTATTTTATCTAACTGATTGATCCGCTCCGATGATTAAAATGGTAAATCCCATTGGTTCATCCATTGACGACCTTGATACCATAATTGCTGGGCTCCTTGTTCAACTTCCTGCCATAATTGACCTCCATTTTCATTGAGCCAATTAATCGCTTGATCCAAACGTTCACCAGTCTGTTCTTCCCATGTGGAATCAGTTACTAGATTGGTTTCCAATGATGTTTGAGAAGCATTCGTCACTGTGAATGGTGTCTGTGGAGAAGCTCCCATCAATTGAGTCGTTTGTTGATTGAATAATTGTCCCATCCCCTGTGGCATGAGATTATCCAACGACTCACCACCTAATTCATCCAGTCCGACCCATGTCGCGATAACAAAGTCTGGTGTGTAGCCAACTAACCAACGGTCACGCGTCTCCATATTACCGTCTCCCACTTCGGTACTTCCGGATTTTCCAGCGATTTGACCATAATCAGGACCGGAACCAAAACTCGTACCATATCCACCAAAGGTATCCAACATCATACTGGTCATATCTGCGGCGACATTTTTAGTCATCACCATGTGACGATTCGGTCGCTCATTATTATAGACAACCTTTCCTTCAGGATCTTCAATTCGTCGAATAAACGCAGTTTCATGACGGACACCCTCATTAGCAAAAGCCTGATAAGCTCCAGCTAATTCTTGAACGGTAACCCCTTTAGAGAAAGCTCCCAATGCTAAAGTCAGACTTTTATCTTCATTCAGAACAGGAATACCAAATTGTTTGAGTTTTTGGACCGCTTTGTCAATTCCTAATTGATCCATCAAATAGACGGCGGTCGTATTTTTACTTTGAGCAATCGCATACCATGTTTCTACTTCACCGCTCGGTTCCGTTTGGCGGTCATAGTTTTCCGGAGTATAGTCATTTGAGCCATATCCTTGAACGACATCAGGTAAAGTCGAATGCATTTGATAGCCTGCTTCAAGGGCTGGCACATATACAGCTAATGGTTTAATCGTTGACCCAGGAGAACGACGCATATCTGTCGCTCGATTAAATCCGCGATACGTATATTCACCACGGCCACCATAAACAGCAGCGACACCTCCGGTCTCACTATCGAGAACGATACTAGCACTTTGTACCGCAGGTTCTTCTTCACCAGAATCTGGGAACATCCAGTCATTTTGATATGAATTATCAATCGCATTCTGATAACTTGGATTTAAATGGGTATATATGCGGTATCCCTTCGCTAGTAAATCATCTTCTGGAATATCTGCAACTTCTGTCGCTTCATTAATTACCGCGTCAAAATAATACGGATAAGTATAATTATCTTCCGCAAAATAATTATCATACAAGGTAATACCCATTTGTTGAAGATAAGAGACATCATCCATCGCTAATACCCCTTGTTCTCCCAACGATTCTAAGACAACATTGCGGCGATCGATCGCTGCTTCATAATCATCAATCGGGTTGAAGATACTCGGGCCTTTTAACATGCCTGTTAAGACCGCACTTTCATTCCAGTCCAACGAACTGGCCGAATGACCGAAATATTTCTGCGATGCGTCTTCCACACCCCAGACACCATTGCCAAAATAACTGTGATTTAAATACATTTCCAGTATTTGATCTTTGTCATAAGTTTTTTCGATTTCTAAGGCCAAAAATAATTCCTTAAATTTCCGTTGCATCGTCTGATCTTGTGTCAGAAAGGCATTCTTGGCTAATTGTTGGGTCAATGTACTCCCACCCCCGCCGGATGTATCACGATTAATCACTAATCGAACAGCCGCTCGAGCCATTCCGCGAAGGTCGTAGCCATTATGATCATAGAAGCGACGGTCCTCGGTATTTATCACCGTTTGAATCATCGGATCTGCAATCGCATCAATACTGACATAATTTCCTTTTTGACCATTTAATTTTCCGACCTGTTCATCATGAACAGAATAAATCAAGGTTTCACTTTTTAGGGCTTCTTGTAAGGTATTCACACTGGTTGTCTTAGCTAATATCACGAGATAAGTACTCAATATTAAGGCTAAGGACAAGCTAATAAAGATTAACCATTTCCACCCTCTATAATATCTCCAAAGAATTTTAATATTTTCCCATAGCTTCTGCCAGCGGGATTTGTCTTTGATAAATGTGGGCATAGCCACACCTCCCATAGTTTCAGCAATGTATTCTACTGATTTGTTTATTCAGTTTACCAAATAATTGTGGAGATTCCATGAAAAATATCAGGCTTTGTTCAGTTCGTGATGATATTCATTCATCAAAATACTTGTAAAAACAATCAGAGCCTTTAAAATATATTCTCTCAATCAAAATGAAAAGACCTGAATGTCAAACATCCAGGTCTTTTTTAATAAATAAATCTTTTCGATTAATGATTAAAGATCAGCCGTTGCTTGGGCAACCAATGCGACAACTTCTTCATTCGTTGTACATTGATTTAACGCGACATCTGCTAAGGCTTCCATTTCCGATTTATTCAATTTGCTGAATAAACTCCGTGTTTTTAAGACACTTGATGCACTCATAGAGAACTCGTCTAAGCCTAAACCTAGCAAGATTGGCGCTGCGATTTGATCGCCTGCCATCTCTCCACACATACCTGTCCACTTACCTTCAGCATGCGCCGCATCAATTACATTCTTGATAAGACGTAAGATTGAAGGATTATATGGTTGATACAAGTATGAAACACGTTCATTCATTCGGTCAGCAGCCATTGAATATTGAATTAAGTCATTGGTTCCAATCGAGAAGAAATCAACTTCCTTCGCAAATTGATCCGCCAACACCGCAGCAGCAGGAATTTCAACCATAATTCCGACTTGAATATCATCGGATACAGCAATACCTTCTGCTAATAATTCATTTTTCACTTCTAATAAGATTTCTTTGGCTTCACGGAATTCTGGTAAAGTCGCTATCATTGGGAACATAATGCGTAAAGCACCATGAACAGAGGCACGTAATAAAGCACGTAGTTGTGTTTTAAACATGTCTTGTTGATCCAATGAAATACGAATCGCACGATAACCTAAGAATGGATTCATTTCTTCAGGTAAATCTAGATAAGATAATTCCTTATCTCCACCAATATCCATCGTCCGAACAACGACAGGTTTACCTTCCATCGCTTCAAGAACAGCTTTATATGCTTCATATTGCTCATCTTCCGTTGGGAAGTCAGCAGAGTCCATATAAAGGAATTCTGTACGATACAAACCAATTCCTTCAGCACCATTATTTACCGCACCTTCGGCATCTTTTGGTGTACCGATATTGGCAGCTAATTCAACATGATGACCATCTTTGGTAACTGTCTCTGCATCGACCAATTTAGCCCATTCAGCCTTTTGCTGTTCATAAGCTAATGCTTTTTCATTATAAGTCTCAATGTCTTCCGGTGTTGGATTGGTAATGATTTCGCCTTCTAAAGCATCGACGATAATCACTTGACCATCAGCAACACTGTCCAAGATTGAGCCTGTCCCAACAATTGCTGGGATTTCTAATGAACGCGCCATAATTGCTGAATGTGATGTCCGTCCACCAATATTTGTCACAAATGCTTTAACAAATTGTTTGTTCAGCTGTGCCGTATCACTTGGTGTCAAGTCATGCGCTACAACAATCACTTCTTCATTGATTGTTGCTGGGCTTGGTAATTTAACACCTAGTAAAACAGCCATCATCCGTTCGGAAACGTCTCGAACATCGGCCGCTCTTTCTTGCATATATGGATTGTCTTCCATTGAAGAAAACATCATCACGAACATATCAGAGACTTCTTTTAACGCTGCTTCAGCATTAATTTTCTCATCTTCAATCTTCGTTTTGACTTGACCCACAAATTCAGGATCCGATAAAAACATCAGATGTGCATCAAATACTTGCGCTTCCTCTTCACCTAAAGATTCCGCTGCCGTATTACGAATAGCTGTGATTTCAGCTGTTGCTTGTGTTACCGCTAAGTCAACGCGTGCTACTTCTGCAGTGACATCCTCGACTTGTTTTGTCTCAAAAGATAGATCTGGTTCAGCTAAAAGATAGACTGGCGCAATGGCAATTCCATCACTAGCGGCAATTCCAGTCATTTTAGTGATTGGCATTATTCAGACAATCCTTCTTTTTTCATTGTTTCTTCGATTGCTGCCATCGCTTCTTTCTCGTCGTCACCTTCGGCTGTAATAGTCACGTCCGCTCCTTGACCTACACCTAAAGACATAACGCCCATGATTGATTTAAGGTTTACAGATTTTCCCTTGTATTCTAAATTGATATCTGAACCAAATTTACTTGCCGCTTGTACTAATAAAGTAGCTGGGCGCGCGTGAATACCTGTTTCTGCTGTGATATTGAAATCTTTTTTCTCCATTATGGACACTCCCCTTATCTATTTTTATACAACAATATTCCAAGAGTATTTATAAAAAATATAAATACTTTCGTCTTATCAGACTTAAACCTATTATAGCGAAAAACGTTTGAAAATGAAAGCACTTTAAACTTAAAAGAAGATAATCCTTCTTTTTTATTGATAATCCCCTATTTAAGGTATTATTGAGCAGAACAAATTACAATAATGATGTCAATTTAACATCCGGGTACTTGTCTTTGAACCAATTTTCAGCAAATGCATTCTCAAATAGAAATACCGGCTGATCATAACGATCCTTCACCAATAAATTACGACTCGAAGACATATTCGGATTCAAATCGTCTGGATCAATCCAACGGGCAATTTTTGACCCCATAGGTGTCATTTCCACTTCTGCATTGTATTCATGAAGCAAACGGTACTGAAACACTTCGAATTGTAGATGTCCCACAGCCCCAATAATGTATTCTTCGGTATGGTATGTCTTATATAATTGGATGGCTCCTTCTTGAATCAATTGTTGCATCCCTTTATGGAAGGACTTTTGTTTCATGACATTTTTTGGTGCCACGCGCATAAAGAGTTCTGGCGTAAATTGAGGCAGTTCAGGAAATTTTACTTTTCGTTTATCTGAATAGATGGTATCGCCAATTTGTAAATTCCCTGTATCATACAGACCGATAATATCTCCGGCATAAGCAGATTCCACTTCGGCTCGACTATCCGCCATAAATTGTGTCGTATGTGCCAAACGTAAGGTCTTTCCTGTTCTCTCGAGCGTCACATTGATACCCTTTTCGAATTCGCCAGACACAATTCGAATAAAAGCAATGCGGTCACGATGCGCTGGATTCATATTCGCTTGAATCTTGAAAATAAATCCGGTAAATTGTTCATCTGTTGGTTCAACCTCGACGCCATTAGCATCCGTCATTGCACTCGGTGCCGGAGCTAAATCAACAAAGGCATCAAAAAATGTCTGCACCCCAAAACCTGTCAATGCGGAACCAAAAAACACCGGGGTTAATTTACCCGTTTGAATCTTCTCTAAATCAAATTCATTCCCCGCTTCATGAAGTAGTTGCGCATCCTCCATCGCTTGCGTATAAATCGTTGATTCCTTGAAGGCATAATCACCCTCTACTTCGCCATCTTCCGTGAGGGGGAGAAAGTCACTTTCTTCATCATCTTCTGGATTACGTAATTCCACTCGTTGATTGTATAAATCATAGAGTCCTAGTAAATTTTTGCCCATCCCCATCGGCCAATTCATCGGATAAGCATCAATACCTAACACTTCTTCCAATTCAGCTACCAAATCTAAGGGTTCTCGGCCATCACGGTCCAATTTGTTCATAAAGGTAAAGACAGGAATCCCACGGTGACTGACGACTTCAAATAAACGTTTCGTCTGTGGCTCAATCCCTTTCCCAGAATCGACAACCATGACCGCAGCATCAACCGCCATCAAGGTACGATACGTATCCTCAGAGAAATCCTCATGTCCGGGAGTATCTAGAATATTCACCTGGAATCCATCATAATCCACTTGCATTACGGAACTCGTCACCGAAATCCCCCGCTGTTTCTCGATATCCATCCAGTCAGATTTCGCAAATTTCTTGGATTTTTTACCTTTTGCTTTAACCGTTCCCGCTTCACGAATGGCCCCACTGAACAATAGAAATTGTTCGGTAATCGTTGTCTTCCCAGCATCCGGATGGGAAATAATCGCAAAGGTGCGGCGTTTTTCAGTTTCTTGTTGTAATTCTTTTGACATACTTTTCCTTTCTTAACTTAAAAAAAGAACAATCATTAAGTTGTTCTTAATAATTGTTCATTATGGGCGGATAATCGTTGTGAAATCTACCAAATTATCTTTCTTAGGTGATTTTGTTGAAGTATCTTTACCAGCACCCTCTTCATTTGAGATGACATCATTAATTAATTTAGTCAATTCTTCTTTCTCGTCATCTGATAGTTGAGGCTCTGTTGGTGGGGCTTGTCTATTGGTTTGATGCACATCGTCGGATTCATAAGCTTCTACTTGATGCATTAAGCGATCCACTTGCTTCTCTGGATAGAGTGAATCGAAATCTGTCCCATCCAATAATTCTTGATACGAATCGATAATCAATTGCATTTTTGATTTCATTTCATTTAATTCTTCGCGCAATTGACTTCCATTGGTCATTAATTCGCGACTATGAAAGACAAATTCTTCTTTGTACTGTGTGACTTGTTCATTTGTCGCATCGAGTAATTGTTTCGCTTGATCTTCCGACAATTCCACAATCTCTTGACCTTTGACCCTAGCATCGACGATTCCCTCTGTTAATGCTTGCTCAATTTCTTCATAATGTGCCAGTGCTTGTTGTGTATTCTCTAATTGTTCTGTGATAGACTGTATTTGCTTTTCTAAATCGGTCATTTTTTGATTTTGTTGTTCAATCAATGTATCGACTTGATTGCGATTATAACCGAACAAGCTTAATGACAATTGCTCTGACTTATCCATGTGAAGACTCCTCTCTTTCCCGTTTACTTATCTTACCAAATTTATTCACAATATTCATCTTATTCTCAACATTTCGATAAAAATAATTCACAGTCCGTCAGCATATTCTGTTAAAATGACATTCAATCGCTATAAAAAATTAGTTCTGTATATTGGAGGAAATGATGGAATTTCAATGGACCAAAGGAAATAACGCTCCCGTTTATGAAGATGCATTACGCATCCGCCAACAAGTATTTATTGACGAACAACAGATAGATGCCGCTATCGAACTCGATGACTTAGACGCTCAGTGCTATCATTGGGTAGGCTATCTAGATCATACCCCCATCGCTACCGCACGTCTGCTTCCCATTAATAAACAAACTTTAAAAATCCAACGCTTCGCAGTCGTTGGGGCACAACGCCGAACAGGTGCCGGTCGCACTCTGATGGATGCAATTGAAGTTTGGGCGAAAAACAATCATTATCAACAATTCATTTTATCCGCTCAAGATCCCGTTATCCCTTTCTATCAGTCGCTTGGTTATGATTTAGTCGATTCAGACGGCTATTTGGAAGCGGGCATTCCGCATCATGATATGGTGAAGCACATCGCAAAATATTAAACTGATTATCCCTCTCAATAAAAGACATCATTCAATTCAGCATCTTAGTCTATGCAGTGAATATTCCATGACGAAAGCTCAGAGAATAAACTCTCTGAGCTTTTAACTTTCAATATTTTCCCTCCCACAATCCAAGAGATCATTTCAATAGGTAATTGCGATAAGATGTCTTAGTTGAGAACGATTCTCTTCCTATCAGCACTTCCCTCAAATAGCGATAGATCAAGCGCTGACAAGAATAGCATGGCTTCTATCAGAGATATCCCATAAAGAGCGACGCAATGGAAAAATAAATAAAAACAGACGTTAAGTCACTCAAAGTCGTAATAAAAGGACCACTCGCCACGGCAGGATCGAAACCTAATTTTTCCATTAATTTAGGAATCAGCGCCCCGGCTAGATTGGCAACGGTAATAGCCATCATCATGGCGACTCCTATTATTAAGCCAAGAACTAGATTTTTCTTCCAAACATAGACCAGAAGTACAACCGCAAGCCCTACAATTAACCCGGTGAAGATTCCTGTTAATAATTCAAACATAAATGATTTCAGTAAACTATCTTCTTCCGTTTTATGGGTTAATTTGCGAACAGCTACTGCTAGCGATTGCGTTCCGGCATTCCCAGCCGTCCCTGTAATCAACGTCACAAAGGCCGATAAAATACTCGCTGATTCAATTAAACCTTGATATTGACCAATTAAAGTTGAGGTTCCAAGCCCTAAGAATAATAAAGTAATCAGCCAAGGCAACCGACTTTTTGAAGCGGAAACAGGTGTCTCATGTAATTCCGACACGTCAACCGCTGCCAATCCAGAATAGTCACTCACATTCTCTTCTTGGATTACGTCAATGACATCGTCAACGGTAATGATTCCTAAGAGTTCCTGATCGAATCCTACAACAGGCAGAGCAAGTAAGTCATAGTCTTGGACCATTTTAGCAACTTCTTCTTGGTCATCATTAACTCCGACCGCAATGATATTCTCATTCATAATATCGGCAACTAATTTATCTTCGCGATTAATAATTAATTCCCTTAACGAGACGACACCACACAAGCGGTGATTGTCATCAATAACATACACATAATAAATACTCTCCGCTTTACCCGCTTCACGGCGCAATTCTTTATAGGCTTCTCCTAGCGTAATATCACGGTGAATCGAGATATATTCCGGTGTCATAATAGCCCCGGCTGTATAGTCTAAATAATTAATCAATTGACTAATTTCCCGGGCACTTTCAGCGGGCATTAATTGCATATAAATTTGTACTTGTTGGCGGTCCTTCAAGTCATTGAGAACATCGACGGCATTATCGGGATACATATTGGCGAGGACACTCGCACCATATAGATTTTCCATTTCTTCAAAATACGCATCCACCCGTTCGTCTTGGGACTCTAGCATATCGAAGATGTCCGCTAATTCCGATGGCGATAGATACTGATACATTTTAATGCGGGCTTCCTCATCTAAACCATGAAAGACTTGTGCTTGATCATAATTATGCAAAGCTAAAAATTCTGTTCGAAATTGTGCCATGCGATTGCTTTTTAATAATGCCTCGATATTTTGGGTATGTTGTTCAATTGTGCGGTCAAAAAGTTCCATTTATTTACCTCCTTGATTTGTGTGACACCATTCTAGCATATCGTTAGGCATTGATTGGGTAACAATCATCCGTTGATGGGTGAATGGATGTGAAAAAATTAACTGATGACAATGCAGTGCTTGACGTTTGAGTGGTTGTTCTGTCGGTCCATATAATGTATCGCCCACAAGACTGCCACCGATACTCATTAAATGGACGCGAATCTGATGTGTCCGTCCAGTATGTAATTGTAAAGCCAATACACTACCTTCGGCATATTGTTGGCTGACCCAATATTCTGTTTTAGCAGGTTGACCAGATGGATCGGCAATACGCTGAATAATTGATTCCGGGTGTCTAGCGATTGGGGCTTCAATCATGCCATGATCTGTCGGCCACTCTCGCTTCGAACTAATCGCTAGATACCGCTTCACTAAAGCATTTTGTTGCAACAAACGATCAAAGAAAGCATGTGCTAAGCGGTGTTTGGCAATCAACATTAAGCCACTGGTATCGCGGTCTAAACGGGTTACTATGTGTATCACTTGATCGGCATAATTCTGCGAGACATAATACCCTTTAATCCGATTAGCCATCGACGTATCAGGTGCTCTCACAGAGGGAATAGAGACAACCCCACTGGGCTTATTGACGATTAATATATCCCGATCTTCATAGACAATATCAATCGGTTTATAAGAAGGGGCTACCGTGTCATGACCTTCTTCAATGGGTGGAATAATGGACACCTGATCACCGACTGCCAATTGATATCTTACCGTCACGGGTTGTTGATTGACTAATATTTCGCCACCATGATACTTCACAGCTGACATAAATTTTCGAGGAAGAGCCTTCTCACGAATAAAATCGCGCAATAATTGTGGCGACTCCTCCGTTACAATCCAATCAAATCGCATCGTCGAACCTCATGAGAAATCCTCTATTTGATGTGTATTTTTATTCCCCAAGAACGCATCCTCCACCCGATCCCAGAAATGCGTATGACGAAATTGTGCAAAGTGAATCGATTCTTTAGCAATTCGTGTTTTAACGGACTTTAATGCAATATGATCAAAATACAAATGATCAACCTGAATCAAAGGATTACTATGCTGATCTTGAATATTTAAACAAATCCATTCATCTTTTGGAATCAACATCGGGGACATCACCGTACGATATACTCGATTATTAATGCCAGCAATTTCAGTTAATTGCAATGCTTCAATTCGTGGGTGGATAATCGCACCGCCCAAGGACTTATTCAAGCCTGTTGACCCAGTAGGTGTTGAGATACAGAGCCCGTCTCCGCGGAAAGTTTCCAAGAAATAATCTTTCACTAATACATCAATCACCATTGTACCCGATTGAGAACGGATCACACATTCATTCAACCCTAGTAAAGTCGTCTTTCGGTCGTATATATCGGTCAATTCAATCTCCACTAATGGATAACTCACGGACGCCCCATCCGTCTGCATTAATTCATCCATCAAAATATCTAATTCATTGGGACGCCAATCCGTATAAAAACCTAAATGTCCGGTATGAATACCAATGAAACGCGAATCATTAATAAAGCGTTGATATTGATGAAAGGCTGACAATAAGGTCCCATCACCACCAATGGTAATGATAAAGTCTGGAGTTTGATCTGCTTCGACTAATCGCAAAGAAGTGCCCTGAATTTTATCGATGATGGCTTGTTCGATCTCTTGTGATTTCGGTTTATTGTTCGCTACAATAAGAATCGTTTTCATCCTCTACCCCTTTCTCTAATCATGCCGGTTCTCAAAATAATAGGTCGCTTCACGAATTTCTGAACGTATCTCAGACATCTCTTCATCTAATTGAAAAGCAGCCTCAGAGGCACGTTGTAATCGAGTCAAGATATGTTCAGGATACATACCACTATATTTATAATTCAAAGAATGGTCAATCGTCGCCCAGAAATTCATCGCCAATGTTCTTATTTGAATCTCCACAATAACATAGGTAATCCCTTGGACACGATGCACTGGATATTCAATGACCATATGATATGAACGATACCCACTTTGTTTATGATTTTTAATATAATCCCGGATTAAGATCACATGCATATCTGTTCTGTCTTTGATGAGTTCAGCCACAATATAAATATCCTCAACAAATTGACACATAATACGAATCCCAGCAATATCTTGCACGCCAATTAGCAAATCTTCAGGAGCAATATCGCGTGTTTCCATTTTTTCAAGAATACTTTCTTTGGTTTTTACCCTTCCCGTCACAAATTCAATCGGGGTATGTTTACCATGTTCACGATATTCTGACCGAATATTTTTTAATTTTAACTTTATTTCTTCCACAGCTTGATTGTAAGGTGCTAAAAATATATCCCAATCTTCTATAAAGTCATCATTTATCATGATCTGCCTCCAATCCATACTGTTCAATTCTATCACAATTCTTCGAAATATTGGTAGAATTAAGAAGTCGTTTGCCACAAAGCCATAATATTTGTCATGATTTTATTTCTTTGATAACATTATATTAAACAGTCAATAGAAAGGAGATGAATTTATGACAGCGAAATACTATGTTGATTACCGCATGAATGGTGTTCCCAGTATGTTCGAACTGTATTTATTCATCAATCCACTTGGTCAGAAATGCTTGAAAAGTGAATATGATTTATTACAAGTCTATCAAAGTATTTCAGAAAATGTTGACATCCATATTTTACCATTTAATAATGTCGGTATTTCAGAAGCTTTCTTTAAACAATTGCGGATGCATCAGCCCGATTTAGCAACACGCAATGAAGTCTTCCAGAAGATTTACCTTGCTTCACTCGCTTATAAAGCAGCAAATATGCAAAGTAAAAAAGTTGGTCGCGAATTTCTCATCGCCTTGCAAGAGGCATTCAGCACAGCCTTTGAAGATTTCAATCGCGAACGCGTTCTTGATATTGCAGACACCGTTCCCTTAGATATGGATATTTTCTTATCCGATTTAGATTCTGATTTAGTGAAGAAACTTTACCTAAAGGATCAAACGACTGCTCATGAGATGAATGTGGTCCAAACACCGACGCTCGTCATTTATGAACATCAATCGTCGTCGGCTGAATATTTATGTGATTGCGATATCAATTATCAAACGATTTTTGAAACAATGAATGACTTCTCTGAACGTCATTTCTACCGAGCGCAAGAATCGCACGAACAAGAACTTAAACAACGACTCACTCCCAATCTGAAATTGGTGCATAATCGTCAAGTTAAATAACACTCCGCCTACTAATTGAGGTGAACTTCATCATTGAACGTCTTCGGATATCGATGGAGCTCACCTCAGATGGTAGGCTTTTTTATTTAAAATAAGTGAAAGATACGAAGGAAACACAAAAAAACCGGACACACTTGAGCATCCGGTTTTTGAGTCTTAAAACTCACTCATTTAATTCAATCAATGATTAACGATCTTCGCGAATAACGTCGCCTTCGTCGTCAACTCTTAATTCTTCACGGCGAGTTGTTTCTTGAACTGTTTCAGTATCAGTATGCGTTGTCTTTTCAATTTCAACTTCATCTGTTACAACAGTGTCTTTCTCAACATTTACACGTTCTTCAGAGATTGGGATAACAATATCTTCATCTTGGAACGCTTCGCCATTTTCTACAACACCATCTGCTGGTTTGCGGTGTTTGATGTGGATTTCTTCACGCTCAACTGGGACATCAATCGTTTGTGTTTCTTCAACGACTTCTTTAGAAATTTCTACTTCGCCCACTTGTTCGCGATCTTTATCTACATTTAAACGCTCTTCATGTAGACGGATGTTTTCATCGTCAACATCAGTTGTGCGGTCAACATCAACGTCACGGCGAGTTTCATCAACATAGTGGTTACCTTCTGCGTGGTCGAAAGGTGTTACCTCTTCACCAGCTACATAATCTTCACGACCTGTTGCTCCAAAGGCTGATACTTGACCTTCATAGTCACGATCTAATACTAATAATACTTTATCAGCATTTAGTGATGTTGAATACTCGTCAAAGTTAATATCGCCAGCGTCATTATTATCTAATCCGAATAATTTTTCGAACCAGTTACGATCATCTTCAAGTGTTTCATGATGTACTTGATGATAATCAGAACCACTATTTTCTGCTGTACGTTTGTTAGAAACTAAAGACACAGCTGAAGCTGGGATTCCTTGAGCAATAAGTTGATCTGCTTGTTGTTCAGCAGCCAGATAATTTTCATACACACCATAAACATAACGTTGTACCATAAAAACATCTTCCTTTCTGAAATAAAACATTTATTTTTTACTACAATTTTATTATAGATACTTTTTAAATAAATTGCGAATAATATGCCTCATTTTTGTCAATAATTTTACAATTAGCTCCTTCAGAGAAGAAAACATGCCTATGGTCATCCTGATTCTACGTCTTACAGTTTATCCTTGGCATTAAAAAAGCCCATTACCAAGAAGTAATGGGCAATATTCTTATAATGCTTCTTTTGCTTGTTCAACCAATGCCGTGAAGGCTGGTGCATCATTTACTGCTAAATCAGCTAACATTTTACGGTTAACTTCAATTCCAGCTTTTTTCAAACCATTCATTAATACTGAATAGCTGATGCCATTTTGGCGAGCTGCTGCATTGATACGCGTAATCCATAAACGACGGAAATTACGTTTCTTTTGACGACGGTCACGGAATGCATACATATGCGATTTCATGACTTGTTGTTTCGCTACTTTATAGTTAATACTTTTTGATCCGTAATAACCTTTTGCTAATTTGATTGTACGTTTACGACGTTGGCGAGTTGTATAACCACCTTTGACACGTGCCATAAGTGAATTCCTCCTTGATGATTAGATTATAGTTGTGAGATTAATTGTTTGATACGTTTTTGATCTGATGGATGAACCAATTCAGGTTGACGTAATTGACGACGTTGTTTTTTAGTTTTACCGTGCATACGGTGACTAGTAAATGCACGTGAGCGTTTTAATTTACCAGAACCTGTCTTTTTAACACGTTTAGCAAGTCCACGGTGTGTTTTTTGTTTTGGCATAGTAGTTTCCTCCTAATACATACTTTCTTATTCTGATTTTGGCGCTAGAATTGTAAACATACTACGTCCTTCCATTTTAGGACGTTGTTCTACCGCTGCGATATCTGAAGTATCGTCAATAAAATCTTCAAGTACATCTTGTCCAAGACCTTTATGTGTTATAGCACGACCTCGGAATCGAATTGTCGCTTTGACTTTATCGCCTTTTTCAAGAAACTTGATTGCTTGACGTAATTTAGTTTGATAATCATGGTCTTCAATCGAAGGGCTCAAACGAACTTCTTTCACGCTTTGAACGCGCTGATTTTTACGTTGTTCTTTTTCTTTCTTTTGAAGTTCATAACGGTATTTACCGTAGTCCATAATTCTAGCAACGGGTGGTTTGGCTTGTGGGGACACTAATACTAAGTCAAGATCAAATGATTCAGCAATGGTTAATGCATCTTGCAATGACTTCACGCCGATCTGATCTCCATCATCTCCAATGACACGTAATTCACGTGCACGAATATTTTCGTTAATAGGTAATTCTTTAACGATAATTTCCACCTCCATAAATTTTGAGTCCCAAATATACGAGCCATAAAAAAACAAGTTCACCGAGTAGATGAACTTGCCGTATACACAATAATCCCTTATATCAGGTTACTGGTGTGTATTTGCCATGATGCATGGCGAGAAACGGCTCGTTTCTACTTGTTTTCTCAACTATAACATCATAGCATAATATTTTAGGGAGTACAACCCTTTTTTAATTTTAATTATTGATTAGTTTCGATATAATTGCTCGAAGGATCGTTCAGATAGGCATATCCTAGCCCAATACAGAGCCCTCCACCAATAAAATTACCTAGCCAGACCCATGACCATTGAATAACATACTCCAAGAGTGAGTGATTTAATTCTGATTGCAGATTGGCAAAATAGACCAAACCAAAGGAAGAAAAATTAGCAATCACGTGTTCTGTTCCTAAAGCCACAAACATCGTGACAGCAGTAAGAATTAATATCACCCGAACGACTTGATCTTTGATTAATAAATAACTCAAAACAGCGAGATTCACGAAAATATTTGCAATAATGCCCTCAATAATCCAACTCGTTATTGGCTTTGCCAATTTCGCATTCACGGTATTCACTAAAATATAATCTGCACCCATTTCTTTAAAGTGCGGCATAAAGGAAAATAGCCAAGCCATAAAAATGGCACCGATGAGATTAAACAATGTACAAATCACTAATATTTTAGCAACTTTCCCCAGCGTTAATTCTTTGAAGTATGCGGCGGCTGTCGTATACATCATATTACTCGTCGCTAATTCTCCGCCTAAAAATAAAATATAAACCAAACCAAAAGCAAAGAAAAATGCATAACTAACCTTAGCAAGGCCATGAGATTCTGGAAACATATTGCTTGCCATAAAGGCCCCCGCTGCTGTTGTTAATGTTAAGAACGCCCCTGCATAGATTGCTCTCAAAGCATAACGCACCCAATCATTAAACAATAAAGTGTCTTTCTTTTTTACCGCGCCAATAATAATCTCTCTAAAATTCATGTCGTCCTCTTTCCTTTATTTCAAAAGCTATGAGCTGAATGCTCTCACCATTTATTTTTTCAAACCAAGTTGTTCGAGTAAAGTCCCTTCTTGCTCTTTACCCAAAGCTTCCGGTAAATCCCGCCAAACCTCAAAGGGACACACGGTAATCATTAAAAAAATAATCCCCGTTTGAATCCAAAAAACCGCAAAATCAATCATTCCATGGAACAATACCGTCACAAAGAAACCAATCAAGAGTCCAAACTCCACTCGAAATCGTTTCAATTTAAAGAATCGATATAAATCTTTGATGTATGGCCAAGCTAAACCAAGCAATAATCCAACACCAACGACGCCATAATTTGCTAACGAATCGATATACAGAGAGTGGGCATGCATATCCGCATCATCCGTATATAGATAGTAGAATTGTTGATAGCTCATTGCCCCTCTTCCAAATAATGGTTGACTTCGAAAAATACTCAAACCCACGCGCCATAAATCAAAGCGATCTTCCAATGCATAGTCTAAATTTTCTAGCCGTGGCATTAATTCAGGCTTTATGATTAATGCTCCGATAACGATTGCCCCAAGAGTCAGTGCCATTAGTGTCCATCTTTTATCAATGAAGATTAACATCGCCACAACAGCAACCATCAAAGTAATGGGAAAGAAACGTGACGCTGTCAAGAGTAACGATAACAGATTCATTCCAATCGCAACATAACTCACACGTCGCCAAAAGATATCGTGGCAACGCACAATAAAATACAGTGCCGTCAAGATCATAAACACACAATACAAACCATAATAATTAGCATTAAAGAAAGTAGCCTCCGCTCGCGTCTGAACGGCCGCATACTTAAATATATAAAGCAAGCCATAACCATGGGTCAGTGAATAGTGAGCATAAACAAAAAAAGCATACACCGCTAACACGATAGACCCCAAAAGTAATATTTTCAATAATTTTACGAAACCGGACACCCGAATATATCTTCGATAATAAACAAAAAATATCCCCAATAAAAGGAATAAAGGTGTTAAGAGAATACCGAGCATATTTCGATTCATCACGGAAACAACTAAATTATATAGAAGAAACACATTAAACCACTTTAATTGAAGCACTGCATTGAGCCAAGATTTGCGAAAATGCCATAAAAGCCGTAAAATAAAGAATACTAACAGAATAGCATTGACAAAAAATGGCATTAACAATGCAAAGGCGATGCCGACAATTATTGTTTGTACGAATTGGATATCATCTTGGGACATTTGTTGAGCATTATTTATCACAACAAAACCCCCTTATCATATTCATTTATCTATGATAGTATTATAGCAAAAATTTCTATGACATTTTGAATAATTTGTGAATTCTTATACAGATTATGATATTTTGGTGTTTTTCACGCCAAACATTTCAAATCAGAAGATTTTCAACTATAATAGGCTACGAGAAATAAAATTGACGGAGGTAATGGTTTGTTAAATAATAAAATAATTAAAAAGGGATTCATTTCATCCACAATACTACTCACTTTAATGACCCAAAGTGCACCCATTCTCGCACAATCATTAAGTAAGACACCCAATCTTTCTAGCGGGACAGAACTTCTTGCACCCACGCCACAAATGGAACGTCCAGATGACTATCCTCAAGATTTAGTGGATTGGTATGAGGAAAACTTGGATACCCGTTCTTATGTTGTGATTGATGCTGAGACAAATCGCGTGCTTGCTCAAAAAGAAGCAACCACTCCTTATCCTATTGCTTCCATGTCAAAGCTACTCAGTGCTTATATAATTTATGAAGCCATTGAAGAAGGTCGCATCGAGATGGATACAAAAATAACGATTCCACAAGAAATCGAAGATCAACTCACACACAATCCTAATTTATCGAATGTCGGTTTGCTTGCTGGTGAAGAATACACGGTCGAAGATTTACTGAATGGAATTCTCATTCAATCGGGGAATGACGCCACCTCTGCTGTCATGTGGGAATTATTCGGTTCCGAACAAGATGCCACTAAAGCAATGAACGATAAACTTGCAGAATGGAATATTACCAATGCGAAGATGTTCACTGTTTCAGGCGCACCTAATGCTGAATTACCTGAAGAACTCTGGTATCCAGGTTCCACCGAAACTGATCAAAACTACATGCCTGCAGCAGATATCGCTCTGGTCGGCCAACATTTAGTAGAGGATTATCCTGAAGTCTTAGATATTACATCCGCGATGAATTATACGATGGCCGAAGGGGAAGATTATGAAGTCACCCTTTCAAATTCAAACCTGCTCTTACCAGAGACTGGAAGCGAATATGCTCGTCCAGGTGTCGACGGACTTAAATCAGGATTCACTGAAGGTGCAGGACGTTGTTTCATCACACATAGTACCGATGAGAATGGCCGCGAAGTTTATGTTGTGGTCATGGGGGTCTTCGATGAAGGAACCACTTCTTATTGGGAAACAGAGATACTCTTAGATGGTCTTCAAGAATATCCTGATATGTATCAAAATGAAGCCCTGCCAACGAATTTACGTGAAATGCCTGAATTGGAAGAAGCCACTTCTGCAGGTGAAGCAGCGGAAGCTGAAGGCGATCAAGCACTTCAAGATTTGCCAAATGAACGCAATAATACGTTAACGAACTTTATGCGTGATTTATTTAAAGGCTTCAATTAAGCTGATTTCAAGCAATGATCCAACCGGTCATTGCTTTTTTTGTGCTCTTCTTCAAATTAAAAATACCAACCTCCGATTATTCATCGTTGGTTGGTATCTTTATTTATGAAATTATGGACGACTTTTTGTCGCAATATCTTCATTAATTAACGCAATAAATTCTTCTACCGCAATAGTTTGTGATTCTTTTTCACCATATTTACGAACATTTAATGTCCCCTCAGCTACTTCAGCATCTCCGATGACTAATTGATACGGCACTTTAGATGTTTGTGCTTCCCGTATTTTATAGCCTAATTTTTCATTACGCATATCCATTTCAACACGGAGTCCTTGTTCCTTTAAGGCATGATAGATTGATTCCGTATGATCGCCATGATGTTCTGGACTAACCGGTAATAATACCGCTTGAACAGGTGCTAACCAAGTTGGAAAAGCTCCTTTATATTCTTCAAGCAAGTACGCTACGAAACGTTCCATTGTTGAAACGATTCCCCGGTGAATAACAACTGGACGATGATCATCTTTGCCATCTTCTCCGACATAAGTTAAGTCAAAGCGTTCTGGTAATAAGAAGTCTAATTGAACTGTTGTCATGGTTTCTTCTAAACCTAAAGCGGTTTTGAATTGAATGTCTAATTTTGGTCCATAGAAAGCTGCTTCGCCTTCGGCTTCGAAATATTCAAGCCCTAGATCATCCATCGACTCTTTTAACATCGCCTGTGCTTTTGCCCACATCTCATCATCATCAAAATATTTTTCTTTATCTTCCGGATCACGGTAAGATAAACGATAACGATAATCCGTAATATTAAAGTCTTCATACACTTCACTAATTAAATTGATAATTCGAGTAAATTCTTCTTTGATTTGATCTGGGCGCACAAAGATATGTGCATCATTCAAGGTCATCTCCCGCACACGTTGCAGTCCGGATAAAGCCCCTGATTTTTCATAACGGTGCATCATACCCAATTCAGCAATTCGAATCGGCAATTCACGGTAAGAGTGAATATCATTTTTATAAATTAACATATGGTGTGGACAGTTCATCGGTCTGAGAACCAACATTTCTCCATCCCCCATATCCATCGGTGGGAACATATCATCTTGGTAATGATCCCAATGTCCTGATGTCTTATAGAGATCTGATTTCGCCATAATCGGTGTATAAACATGTTCATATCCTAAATCAATTTCTTTATCCATAATATAACGCTCGATGATGCGGCGAACGGTCGCACCTTTAGGTAGCCAGAATGGAAGTCCTTGGCCAGCCTCTTGGCTGATCATGAAGATATCTAATTCTTTACCTAATTTACGATGGTCACGTTCTTTGGCTTCTTCTCTTAGACGTAAGTATTCATCTAAATCCTTCTGGGTAAAGAAAGCAACACCATAAACCCGTTGCATCATTGGATTATCGCTTTTACCTCGCCAATAAGCACCCGCTAAAGAAAGCAATTTAAAGACTTTTATTTTCCCAGTTGATGGCACATGACCACCTCGACATAAGTCGGTAAATTCACCTTGTGTGTAGACAGTAATCGCTTCATCTTCGGGTAAATCATTAATCAATTCTTGTTTGTATTCATCATCTTTGAAGATTTCTAATGCTTCTTCGCGAGTCACTTCGCGACCTTCTATGGGATAATTTTGGGAAATGATCTTTTTCATTTCCTTTTCAATCTTTGGTAAATCTGCATCAGTAATCGGTTCTTCACTGTCTGTATCATAATAGAAACCTTGTTCAATCGCAGGCCCCACCCCGAATTTTATTCCAGGATATAAACGTGTCAATGCATGTGCCAACAAATGCGCTGTCGAATGATTCAATAACTCAAACGCTTCAGGGGATTTATCCGTAATAATTTCAATGGTTCCATCTTCTTCAATTGGTTGTTGGAAATCAATGATTTCATCATTTAATTTACCTGCAAGAGCCGCTTTTTGTAAAGATTTTGCGATTGATCCTGCAACGTCTTCAACAGTGACTCCAGCATCAAATTGTTTTTGATTGCCATCTGGAAATGTTAAGGTTATTTGAGACATAATTATTCCTCCATATATTATTTGTTTTTGAAGAACCATCCTTTCAGTAAATAAAAAGACGTCCCTTAGCGTTTTTGCTAAGGGACGTCTATCGAGGACGTGGTTCCACCCAAATTTAATGGCTCAAAGCCATTCTTTCTTTGACTTAACGCGTCATCACGTCACTCATAACAGTTAAAGTGGTAAATTAGAGAACATTATAAGTCTTGCAGTAACCGACTCTTTTCTGAGATAAGCGGTTCCTAATTCATGTCTTTAGTAAGTGATTATTATTAATATAGCACTTTTTAGTTAAACTCTCAAGTCATAATTACTTTTGAGCTGCCTTATCGCGACGATCTGTCCCATTAAAAATAACCGGTTTGGCTAAATAATGAATACGTTCCATGACACGTTTGGCCTTCAATTGATCTTGTGCGCCTTTGGTATTGGCTAAGTGAATCTCTAAGTCATCCACACTAAAATTCGATGTGAAAAATGTCGGCAAGGACTCTTTCATCCGATATTCTAAAATAGGATTCAATACATCATCGCGCACCCATTGTGAATTGCTTTCAGCTCCAATATCATCCAATATTAATACATCCACTTTTTTGGTTTCATTGATAACTTCTTGTGTCGAATTATCTGAGAAAGTGTCTTTCAATTCATTGATAAAAGTTGGATAGTGCAGTAATTTCACACTAGAATGATTCTTGTTAACCAATTCATTAGCTAATGCGCCCATTAAATACGTCTTACCAACACCAAACGGACCGTATAAATATAAACCGCGTGCTTGATGTTTATCTTCACGGTAGTCCTTTAAAAAATCAATGATCGCATGCATTAATTGTTGACGAACTGGCGAGTCGAGCTCGTAAGTATCCAATGTCGCTTCACGGACATCACGAGACATCATCTGGTTTTCAAGTAAATGTTCTTTTTCTTGTCTTTCTTTTTCTTGATAATAAACATCTGTCGCTCGATAGTCGACATCAATATAATTGAAATTCAAAAATAAAACAGGTTCAAATCCAGGATTCGCCCCCATCTCTCCTCTTTCCAACTTATTCCACTCTTTAACAAATTCATTCAATTTACTCATACTTTGTTGAATGATTTCGGGCGATAGCTGGTCTTTATGAGTTTCAATAAAGGTTTTGACTTTAGGATGCGCTAAAATCGCTGCTTGTGTTTCTTCAACACTGGGTTGTTTTGGCGAAGGCTCAAAATGATCCATCACATCTTTGATTGATTGCATTAATGATCTTGCTCCTCTCTATATAATTCCGCTAAGCGAGAGCGTATTTCTTCTTGAGATTGCGGATCAATCTCATTGGCCGTCGTTTCATTTTCCTGTGGGGCTTTTTGTTCTTGTTGTTTCAGCCAGTCTGGAATCGGTTCAGAATATTGTGACTGTTGCTTCTTATTAGGATAATGCCGGTAATTAGTTTGTTTGGTTTTTTCCATTTTACTTTGTTGATTTAAATAATCAAAAATCTTTTCGGGAGTTAATAATCCCTTTTGTTGCCAGTCATTAGCAATCCGTTGCAACATTCCTTTCAATACATTGGGCTGTTCTTGCATCACTAATAAATAATAAATCAACAAATTAATAGCCGGCAAGGATAATTCTGAACGTGCCGTTAAATCCCGAATAAAATACCATTCATTATCACTCGGAAAGCCTTTCTTCGCTTCTTTTGTCTTCGTTAAAAAAGTTTCAGCTGGCATTTGTTCACATAGTAAAATAATCCCTTGTTGTTTGTCAGTGATACTTGGATATTCTTTTTGAATGGTTTGCTTTCTCTGTTGTCTTTCCTCTTCAGTATAATTTTTTGGAAATTCATTGCTTGATACTTTAGGTACTTGTCTGGCTTGCTGACGTCTTTTTTCAATGATGGGAATCAATTGTTCATGATCAATAACACCCGTTAGACCATTTTTCGCTAATTTGATGACTTCAGCCATTTGAGATTCATTTAATTGGTAAACTTGATGTAAGTTCATAACCGTGGACTTTAAATCCTCTGTCAATTCACGATGATTAATTTTATCGGCCATCACAAATTCTAAAAACTTACCATAATCAAAGCTAGATTGTACTGTCAGGTGTTTCGATGCTTGCGGGTAATCTGACTGAAGCTGTGTTTGGTTGTCAGGTATTTCACTGCCGAATTGATACCATTGATTAAATGGCGTCGTCAATTCGTCATAATGTTCTAAATGAGCAGGCTCTGGTGTGAACTGTTCCAATAAAGCTTCATAATTATGAGGACCAATCTGATGAAATAAGACCGCTCGCAATGCTGTCTGATTAATAAATCCCTGCGGATCATAGGGAATCTGCAAATGATAATACAAAGTCTGTCGACGTGGGTCCTCATGAGATTGACGGTCACGATAGGTTTTAAGCAAGCCGATGGCTTCCAATGATTTTACTGCATCATCCAGTTGATGCATCGTTAGCTTCATCTGCTCAATACACTGATTATGGACAACGCGCTTAGATTGATGATTTGAATCGACCGGAACATGCATCCATGTTAAATAAACACTCATTGCGATGGGGCCAATAATTGGTTGATAAAAGTGCGTCAAAGACTGCAAATGCAATGGTGATAAAATAACAGAATTAACAAGATAAAATGGTTGCATCGGCGCAATCCGATTGGACATCTATTTTCCCTCTTTTCGGTGCTGATCCATATTTTCTAATTCTTGCATAAACATTTCACGGGATTGAAATTGACGATACACACTTGCAAAGCGAATATAAGCGACTTCATCTAATTCGAATAGAAGGGGCATCACATATTCCCCAATTAAGCTACTCTCAATTTCTCCATCTGCTTCTTCACGAATCTTCTCTTCAACTTGAGTGACCAAGCGATCCATTTGTTCACGCGTAACAGGTCTTTTCTCAGCAGATCGAATGATACCACGTGTTAATTTGTCCCGATTAAATTCCTCTCGTGTTCCGTCGCGTTTAATGACTAATAATGGCACTTGTTCTACTTGTTCATAAGTGTTGAAGCGATGATGACACGCTAAACATTCACGACGTCGACGAATGGATTGGCCATTATCCGCCGGCCTAGAATCAATGACTTTGGATTGTAAATGACGACATTTTGGACATTCCATTAAGGGGACTCCTTTCATTCTATAACTTATTCAATCTTATTTTAACATATTGACATCTAAATGGACCGCTTCAGAAACCATTATTCTATCTCTTTAACAAACTAAAATTTCTACCGATTATGCCCTTTTAAGCGATTCATTTCTAAATCAATTTGTCGATATAGCCAGTCCCTATCCCGTGAATTATTCAGAACAACATCAGCTTTTTGTTCTTTTTCTTGAATTGGTATTTGGCTTTTAATTCGCGCAGAGGCATCCGCTTTACTTAGTTGATTACGTGCCATCAAACGTTTCAATTGTAAATCTTCTGGTATAGATACTAACCAAACAGCATCATATTTGATATCTGTTCCGACCTCAAAAAATAAAGGAATATCAACAAAAATTATCTGCTGTCCCGCTTGTTGAGTGCGTTCAATCTGTTTTTGAGCTTCTGCAAAAATTAAAGGATGAAGTAACTGATTCAATTGTTCCCGTGCCGTTGAATCATTAAAGATAATGGCTCCTAATGCCTCACGATTTAATTGACCATCTTCTAGTAATACTCCTTCACCAAAAGTATCTACAATTCTCTCCAGACCTACATGGCCAGGTGTGACAACCTGTCTTGAGATAACATCCGTATCAATCACAGGATAGCCCTGTTGCTCTAAATAATGTGTTGCTGTAGATTTACCGGTCGCAATCGATCCCGTAATAATAATAACTGTCATGCTTCACCTACTTTGTTCTGACATTGTGGGCAATAATGCGTCCCTCGTCCATGCACTTTCATCTTTTCAATCAGCGTTCCACATTTAGGACAGGGTGTCCCTTGTTTACCGTAGACTTGTAATTCATCTTGATATCGCCCTTGCTCTCCCAAGGTATTGCGATAAGTACGAATCGTTGACCCGCCTAATGCTGTGGCACGTTCCATAATATCAATAATGGATTGATGCAATAAACTTATTTGTTCAATCGTTAATATATCCGCTCTAGATTCCGGATGAATATGACTCATCCATAATACTTCATCCACATAAATATTACCTAATCCTGCTACGGGTACTTGAGATAATAGATAGGTTTTGATTGCACGCTTTGACTGTATTAGCGATGCTGTAAATGAATTTATATCAAATGCTTCAGCCGTTGGTTCCGGCCCAATTTTTTTCTGTTGAAAGAATAATGGAGCGTAGCCTTTTTGAATCAATTCAAAGCGGCCAAATTTGCGTACATCATGATAGTGCAATTGAGAACCATCCGTAAAATGAAAGATTAGATGAGTGTGTTTCTCTTTTTCTTCCGGAATTGTCTGTTCTGGAAAGTAGAAATATTTTCCCTCCATCCTTAAGTGTGACACAAGCAAATCATTATTTAATTGAAAGACTAAATACTTTCCCCGACGTCCGACTGATTGAATGGTCTGACCTACGAGACGTTGAATCCATCCTTCAATAGAATCTTCAAACACAATTAAATTTTCCCAAAAGACATCAATTGTCTGAATAGTCTTCCCTAGGACAACTTGTTCTAAGCCACGACGTGTATTTTCAACTTCTGGTAATTCTGGCACCGACTCATCCCTTTCTAATATTTTTGTTTTCTCTTACTTCGTGTCTTATAGTATAGCATTTTTCAACCTTTTGCGTCATTTAGTTAGAATAGGTGTTGCATTTTTTATAATCGGTGGTAGAATGGTTAGCGGACACAAGGTAGGTGAGGCTACCCTTAAAAGTAAGATTGCCGCCGTAAAAGTATGGAGACATACTGCACTGGTTAACAGTCATTATCGATACAAGGTATTGACTAGAGCAAGTTCATGTTTAAGGGAGCTAAAGCTCGAACTTAAAATTAAGTTTATTTACATGCACCCACCTTTTTGCGTACGCAGAAAGTGGGTGTTTTTGTTCGGAACGAAATAGCTTTATGGCGAGTTTGAGCGAACTATCATTTTCTCTTTGGAGATAGTCTAGTATTTATTTGGAGGACGATAAAATGATTTTATCAAACAAAACACTCAAAGAATTACAAGAACAACTCAAAGTATTATCCAATCAAGATATTGCCAATCATTTTGAGGATTGGTCACCCGAGAAACGCATCGCTTCAAGTCGGCTCTTAACTAAGGATCGTATGGCTAATGTCTTCCACTTATTATCACCAACCATTAAGAAGGATTTACTTTCAGACTATACACAAGAAGAAACCAAAGAATTAATTCAACAAATCGAATCGGATGATCTGGTCGATACATTGCAAGAATTACCAGCAAATATGGCTTCAAAATTATTAAATTTTGTGGACCCAGTCAAGCGCCCTCTCATTAATCAATTGTTAGGTTATCCTGAAGAAAGTGTCGGAAGCCTCATGTCCATTGATTATGTGCTTATTCATGAAGATAGTACGGTTGCTGAAGCCCTTTATAAAATTCAGCATGCCAGCGGAGGACCAGAACATCTGTATCAAATTTATGTGATGCAGTCCGATCGTAAGTTGACCGGTTATATTTACTTATCTGACTTAATTCAGAGTCAAGAAGAAATGTTAACGTCAATGATTCATTACGATATCCAGCCTGTTCAAACACATATGGACCAAGAGATTGCAGCCGATTTATTTAATAAATATCAATTACATGCTTTACCCGTCGTTGATTTAGAAGGACGACTCGTTGGTCAAACAACAGCCGATGATATCTTCCGAGTCATTCATCAAGAATCTGAAGAAGATATTTCAATTATGGCAGGTCTTACATCTGACCAAGAAAACACACCTTATTTAGAACAATCTTTCTGGTCTATGGCCAAACAACGGATTGCCTGGCTTCTATTTTTAATGATTTCAGCAACATTTACCGGTTATGTCATTCAAGAATATGAAGCGTTGCTAGCGACCCATGTTGTCTTGGCAGCTTATATTCCAATGCTTATGGACTCTGGTGGAAATGCTGGAACACAAAGTTCCACTCTAGTCACTCGAGCACTCTCAAATCATGAAGTGGAAACGACAGACTGGAAAGGTGTCTTAGTGAAAGAACTCCAAGTAGGATTAACGACTGGGATTGTGATGGCCGTGATTAACTTTATTCGACTTGCGCTCTTTGATCATGTAGATCTTGCGATGGGATTAACCGTTTGTACCGCACTTATTGTAACCATTATTCTTTCCAAATTATTAGGCGGCTTATTACCAGTGATTGCGGAATATTTCAATCAAGATCCAGCTGTCATGGCAGGTCCACTTATTACGACGATTGTCGATACCATCACTTTAATTTTATATTTCCAAATAGCTACATTTTTCCTCGGTATTTAGACCCTTCCACATCGACAATTTATCTTTTCCATAACAAATACCACCTCGCATATCAAGTCACTGATATGCGAGGTGGTATTTTTATAATCGTCGCCTGATAGCATTCCAAACATAATGTCCGAAATAATACAACGCCTTAGGATAAGGCAATTTCTCTAATTGTGTATAAGTATGCCAAGTTCGCTTCAAAGCGCCGAGGCGATTACTTGAAATGGATCCAGGAACCTGACGATAATAATTCAATACTTCTTGAAGACCATATGCTTTAATACGTCGCTCACGCATCAACATCAACCAGGTCGCTGTATCCTGGCCTTTTCTTACGAGTGGCATTCTTAAATCGCCAATAGCCGATCGGTTAATCATCACCGTTGAACAGGCAATAGTTGTGTTTTTTAACAAACCGGCATAATCGATTTCTCGAGGAACTCCTGTTTGTTCTTTTGTAATATTACCCGCCTCATCCATTAAGGCAAAGTCCGTAAATGTGAAACTATAATCATATTGTTGCATGAATGCCAATTGTTTGGTTAATTTTTTGGGATGCCAGACATCATCACTATCGATAAATGCAATATAATCACCTTGTGCATGGTCCAGCCCTGTATTCCTCGCAACTGCTGCTCCACTATTTTCATTCAAGCTTATGACTTTAATCCGTTCATCTTGTTGAGCATATTCTTCAAGAATTGCTAAACTATTATCCGTACTTTGATCATTCACCAAAATCATTTCAAAATCAGTATAAGTCTGTTGCAAGACACTTTCTATCGTATCTGGCAATAAAGTAGCCGCATTATAGACGGGCGTAATAATTGAAATTATAGGATGTTGTATCATAGTGTATCACCTAATATTGATGGACAATACGAATAGGCAACTGATATCTTTTCGCTGCTTGATATTGCTCACGGAACCACTCTTTGCTCGTCTTTCCTGACTCAACCAATAAGACGATTTCAGAAAGGGGATCTATAGAGGAATCTGTCTCTGCTAAGTGTGAAAATACCTTTGCTGGTTCTTCTGCTTCAATACGGTCTTGGCCAATAACGATGGAATTTATACCGGGCATTTGAATAAAATGTTCTGTTGTATCCGCATTTAATTGTCCTTGGTCTAACATTTGGTGCAAGTCATCATAATTCCAAGTATAATCAAAAGCATATTGAATATCATCGTCTAAGAGGCGACGAACAAAATAGTACATGAGCCCTAAAATCATTCCCAAAATAAAGCCTGCAATAGCAAAAATAATATTAGTTAGAAGGCCATTTCCACTAAAAATCTTTAATGTCTCTGGAGTAGGAACTTCCGGAGTCAGTTCTAAGTCCAATAATTCTTCAATCACTGGTTCAACCATAATTGAAGCTGTTTGATTTTCCATAAATGGAATCGACCCTTCTGTTAGAATATCTCGATAGGCTTGGGCAACTTTTAAATTTTCTTCAGCAGTCGGTGCGACAAGGAATCTAAAGGTGATGACACCTGACGATGTGTTCCGAATACCAGCAATCCCACCTCTGAAGAGACTACTTTTTTCGAAACCTAATAATTTTTCGCTTTCATACCAACGCGTTACATCTACGCCTGTACGGTCTTTTACTTCTTGCATGACTTCTGGAGTCGTGAAATATTCATCGAAAAGATACGAATTTTGAAGCACATTACCATCATCTAAGGTAACGATTGCTTCAAATTCCGCTGGCTCTTGACTATACACTTCACTCAAATAATTATACGCATCCAAGTCTTCCGGACTTTTGAAATAGTTCAGTCCATATTGAACCCCAAGAACGATTAAACTCCCAATCAATCCCCACATCAATAAGCGTTTAAAATGTTCTTTGAAGAAGCGCCATAATTCACTAATAATTGTTAATATACTCATAGGATCTCCTTTTGATGAAACCAAACTCTACAGGAGTCGATTCCAATTGATGATAAATTTGTAATTCGGACAATTTGATATAACAGATAATCAATCCAAAATATACCCAATGCCATTCTATCAACATGTTATTGGCACTGGTTATACTTGCAAAAGCATAAGCCACTAAAAATGCAATTAATGACTGATTGATAATATGTTGTTCTTTAGGTTGATGATATCTTAGGACATTTAAACGATGAATGAGTAAACCATACATCACACAATACAAACTAAATACTACAATACCATAAGCCACAAGGATTTCTAGCCACCAATTATGTATATTGACAATATTTTCTGTTGAATAAAAGCCATTCACAACCATCCATGGTTCAATATTCCCCGCCCCGACACCGATTCCTAATGTTTGTGCCAAAAATAACAGCCCATTGCGCCAAAGATTAAAGCGTACTTCATCACCCGTTAAGTCATAAACCCCTTCTGAAAACATTAATCGAACAATACTATTTTTTAATGTTGGGATAAATAATATTGCTATAACACCGAGAATCATTACGAGTCCCATCATTTTCCGCATGCCTGATCGGGGAACATGCCACTTAAATTGTTGCAAGAGATAAATCCCAAAGAATATCATCGTACTCAATAAAACTAACCGAGACTGTGTCCGATAAATTAAATAAACGGCAATCACCGTCAACATTAAAGCGATCAACTTTAAAGGACCTCGTTCCGATTCCTGATAGAGGACCATATTCAATGGTAAATATGCCAGTAACATCGTAGCATAGTCATTTTGATTTTCAAACACCGTTACTGGAATTCGACTCAATGGGTTAGCATCGAAAGTGCCATACTTATCTAATTTTGATAAATCCGCTAATGGATAAAAATTAAATGTAATTTCGATAGCACCATAAATTAATAACAAGGTCATCATAAACCAAATACCTAACATCAGATATTTAAGGTGCTCCCAACGGCGTATATGAAGATATATCAAGATGATCGCACTCACGCCTAAAGTTAACAAGAACATATTTTGCATCCAGGCCATTTTATCAAATGACCAAACACCCGAAAAAGCTGCCCAAATCCACCAAAATGCAAACACCCCTACTGCAAATGTACTTACACGATGTGGATGAATATAAAGATGGTCCTGCTTCATCACTAATTGAATCCCAGTCAGCCCCACCAAACCAAAGACAAGAACACGGTAAAGAGTGATCTGTGCGATGGGTGATGGAATCGCCAGAATTTCCGTTCCGAGGAAGACAGCCATTGCCATCATTATTACTAACAGAAACATAAATCCTCCTTAATTGAAATCCCAATCTTGACTATTATTCTTGATTTCAAGTGTGGTTTTTATCGTTGCTATTTGAACAGCAAAAGTCATCACCATCAATATTAACGTTATCAATTCAATATAAGGGATTTCAAAGGCATTTAATATTCCGGCAATAGTCATCACCATAATCGCCATAATATGTTTCTTTTGTTCAAAATAAAAGCCAGTCTTCTTAGAATAATAAGTTCGGGCTAAATAAAACATAATATAAGCAATCGTGGAAGCTAAGGCCGCTCCTTTGTATCCCAATGTCGGAGTCAAGATAAGATTAATTAAAACATTTGGAATAATCGTCAAGAAACTAATATATATATTATAATGTGTTTTCTTCGAAAAGACGATGCCTAATGTTGTGGTTTCCGATAAAGTATACATAATCGGTGGAAAAACAAGTAATCCGATAATATACTTCACTTGATTATAATTCGGATCCTGGAAACTTAAGAACCAACCAATCGGTTCTTTCAATAACAAAATGACATAAAACAATGCCGTTAATAATAATAAAATGACATCACTAATGTATTTATAGTGTTTCATGCTTTTCTTTTCTTCATACCAGCGATAAGCCGTCGGGACCCAGAAACTGGTAAAGGCAGTCTTGATAATTCCAACAACCCCAGCAATTCGTAAACCCACAGAATACACACCATTATCTGTGAAGTTGCCATAAATTCGTAAAAATGTTTGGTCCAACCCATTCAATACAGAGGACATCGCCCCCGCTATCATCAATGGTAAGCCAAAATAAAACATGGAACGAATGAGCGGCCAGTCGAATTGTAATCCACTAATATCTAATAAATGACGGTAGCGGATAAACATGCCGATATCGACAATCAATTGTCCAAATAATAGTCCATAAACAATCACGCGAAAATCTGTCCATCCAGCGAAGATGAGTAGTAGGGAGACAATGAAAGTCCCAACTTTAAGGAGGAAAGTTAATAAAGAATACTCGAGTGCTCTTTCTTCCATCCGAATCGTTAATAAGACAAATCGTTCGATAATTGTCGCTAAAACCCATACTGCCGCAAACCATACAATATAGGTGTATTCCGGTGTTCCAAATAAAAATGTCGAAATGATATCATCAAAAAGAATAAATAATATCATCATCAGTAAGCCAACCATCATCGGGATAACCATGGCTTGCTGCATCAATCGACGTCGATCTGTTGCTTGATGATATTCCCGTGTATACGCTTGATCAATACCGATATAAATAAAAGTTGGAATCATCAAAATCATATTTTGGAATAAACCAGCTTTTCCATATTCTGTTGTTGACAAATAATAAGTCAATATTGGCACTTGGATTAAGGATATGGCAGCACCAAGAATGGGCCCTAAACTAAATCCAAATAACCGTTGTAAAAAACGTTTCATTAATTATCTTCCTTTATAAGATAGTGATTTCGCTCACCATGAATGAATTGTGCATAAATGACTGCCGAGGCACGATTCGTGAAGTTATTATAAGCAAGATGATTGATGCGTTCATCTTGTGGTAATAAATCAGCTTGTGCCATTTCTTGGATTGCTGTATACCATTCAATCAGCGGTGCTTCCAATGATACGACTTTGACCATTCCAAGGTCCAAATCCACTTCATCAGTAATCGTATCTGACATAACCACTGGAATACCTGCCGCCTGACTTTCAACGACTACAGTAGGTAAACCTTCATATAATGAAGGTAGAAAGACGACATCTGCACCGGCATAAACGCGTTCGATTTGTTTTTCATAATCATGTAATTGAACATAATCTTCTAACTGATTTTCACTAATCTCCCGTCTAATCGCCTCTTCTAAATTACCATGCCCGAAGAAAATAAATTGCATTTTTATGCCCTCTTGTTTTAAATAAGAGGCTAATTTTAAAGTAAATTGGTGATTCTTCACTGCCTCAAAGCGTGATGCTTGCACAACAACTAAATCCGTTTCAGTATATCCAAATTGTTCACGGAATGCTTTACGTAGTTGTTGGCGTTCATCAGAAGTCATCGAAAAACGCTTGGGATCAATGCTATTAGGAATCATCATCATCTCATTGACAGAAACAGCATTACCGTAGACACCTTTAATCGCATCATATCCACATCCTAAATAACTATTTGACAAAGATCGATTAATTAACTGATCAAATTTCGTCTTTAATTGTTCAAATAGAGAAGTTGGCGGTGAATAACTTTGATGGGCATGAATATAAAAACATTTCTTTAAATGTGCTGGCAATAAAAAGTAATAAGCTAATGCTCGGTAACCATCAATATGGCATTGAACTAAATCATATTCATGATCCTGCAATGGCTTCTTAAAACTCTCTTTAAATGTTTTCCAATTCGTTGTTTTAGGATTGGACAATAAATAGACAGACCCTCCCGTCGTCCCAATCGCTTCAATAAAAGCAGGTGAACATTCATCATAAGTGACAACATCAAATATAATATTAAACTTCGACATTTCTTTCGCTTTATTCATAATAAAGCTGGAAATACCTCCACCAAATCCGCTCATAATATGTAGAACACGCATTGGTGAATAGGACGTCGCATCCATTTCTGACATATCAAGGTCTCCTTTCTAATTGCGGGTTAACGCAAAATGAATGCCCGAGGGCATTCATTAAGATGATTGTGAATCTGTTCCTGTCCCCTCTGTGCCAGGTTGTTCAGTGGGTAAACTCTCTGCCGGCTGTGACGTTGCCGGAGGGTCAACAGGCGCAGGAGGTGTCGTGGGAATTGTACTCTCTTCATAAACATCTGGTTGGCTAACGGGTGGGTTAACCGGTGCTTGAGGAGTAGTTGGAGCATATTGTTGCGAATTGGTTGCCGGCTCATTTGCCCTAACGGGCACTTCAGCAGGGGAACCGGCTGTATTCGAGCGAATCGTTTGAATTTCTTCTTGACGATTCATAATCTCATCTAACTCCTCAGCGCTTACTCCACTCGGATATTGATTGATCACGACGGCTAATGTTTTCACATTTGGATTATCACTCGCCCCATCGATTGGGTCTTCTAATTGCGCAATATTGATCGGCGGTAAAGCAGATTGATGTCTAAAGACATTCGCGACACGAATTCTTTCATTAATTGGAATATGGAAATAAAAAACATCATCGATATAAATTTCTTCCATATTTTCAAATTTTACTGAATTAATATTATCAAGTGCTGGAATATAGGATTGATAAATTCTTAGTGCTAAACTTGGATTAAGATTAGTACGGACGTGCTCATTCACAACTTCCAAAATACTTGGGATTCGAGCCATCCCTTCCGGACTCAATATTTTATCGACAATCGCTTTAATGACAATTTTTTGACGATTTTGACGCCCCACTTCTCCTTCTGGGTCATCATAACGCATTCGTGCAAAGTTCATCGCTTTAACACCATTTACTTCTCGCGTCTCACCTTTTTTAAAGCCCGTGCCACGATACTCAAAGGTCAGTGGACTCGTTACTTCAATACCACCAATCGCATTAATCAGTTCTTCCAAACCAGACATATCTACCGTTGCATAATAATCAATCGGAACTTGGAGAAAATCTTGAATTGTTTCAATCGTTAATTCTTCTTGACCATAAGCATATGCATGGTTAATTTTATCTGGTTCACCTTCAACCATTGCCAGACTATCTCTGGGAATACTCAATACTTGTGTTTGTCGATTGGCTGGATTTAAGTTGATCAGCATCAACGTATCCGAACGACTCACGAACCCTTCATCTTCTGTTCGTTCAAGATTATTGCCATCCGTTCCGATTAATAAGACATTTAAAGGTTCCCCTTTCTGAATATCCACTTTATCTTCACGCAATTCGGTGACTTGCACATCCGATGACACATAATTTAATGTCGTTTGTATATCTCGGTATACTTTCCCAGCAGTGGCTGCACCTACTAATACAACGATCACTAGGAGATTACGAAGCAATTTCAACCAACTGAATTGACCGTTTTTATTTGTGAACAATTTTTTCATTTATTCAGGTCATCCTTACTTTCTTTAAGTTTATCTCGGTCATGTTTTCACAGACCCATTTAATTCGATAATTGATGTATCAAATCCAATGTACTAGGACTAATCTCTATCACTGCACCGTATTCATTCTGAAAACTACGTTGTTCTAATTCCACTTCGGTAATATCTTCCATCCATTCTCTATCTCTATTTAAATACAATGATTGAAAAAGCTCAAAGGGAATATCTGTCTGAATACTTGATTCAGCTAAATCAAAAAAATGATCAAGATTTAAGGCATTTTGAGGATTAAATAATTCACTGATCAAGCCATTTAAGACACCCTGAATCATGCGAGGATATTCTTTTCTATTTTCATATTTTGCCACTTGGAGAAGCTGTTCAACTTGTTGTCCATTCAGCCAATAAATTTCGTTTGCTGAAAAATCTTGCTCATCTACTCGCAAATTTTCCTTAAATTGTACAGGTATCTCACCTATCTCGTCAATCAAAGGACGCAAATAAGGTAAATGAACGGCAATAATATAATCGTAATCCACAGCCATAATCTCTTCTGTCCGTTGAATCACACTCGTCAAACCTTGCTCTGTATAAAGATGGCTTAAAGGTAAGCTGTCACTGTCCCAACTCGGTACCGTTTGAGGCGGAATCTGAAACCTGACCATTTGTTGTTCTGGTTGATTGGTTGACAGATGTTCTAAGAATTTAACTCGTGATACGAAATTTGTGTCTTGTTCTTCCTCACCAATAGCCACAATGAGATAAGAGTATGTGTCTTTGGTTTCATTGTTTGATTTAGTTGCCCCTTGGATTGTCGGGCGATAGATGGACTGGTAACTTGTCTCGATGGTAGATAATTTTGCTTGAGCGATAAAATAGAACAAAATAATGATAATAAAAATGAAAAGAATCCCGATCATTCCTTTTAAAATGGAATGTTGTTTCCTTTTTTCCTGATAATATCCACTTTTCATTAAATATTTATTCGTTCTTTTAGTCATTCATATTGCCTGCCTGATAACCATTGGGATTGTTTTGTTGCCACCGCCAACTATCACGGCACATATCGACGAGTGTCTTTTCAGCAATCCATCCTAACTCTTGTTGGGCTTTTGTAGGATCTGCATAACACACCGCAATATCTCCTTCACGACGATCTGTTATTTGATAAGGAACATCGACATCATTGGTTTCACTAAAAGTATGAATTAAATCTAACACACTATATCCTTGACCTGTTCCTAAATTATAAATATATAATTGTGCTTCAGCGAGAGCTTTCGCTACCGCTTTAACATGCCCTTTAGCTAAATCAACGACATGAATATAATCTCTAACGCCGGTTCCATCTGGCGTATCATAATCATTACCAAAGACACTGACTTGATCTAATTTTCCGACCGCTACTTGCGTGATATAAGGCATCAAATTATTCGGAATACCATTAGGATCCTCACCAATTGTTCCTGTTTCATAGGCGCCAATCGGGTTAAAATAACGTAGCAACACAACAGACCAGTCTGGATCAGAATGTGCTAAATCTTTCAGCATACGCTCATTGACAATCTTCGTATAGCCGTAAGGATTATTCGCATCAAGGGTTGGCATATCTTCCGTTAATGGCGAAGGATTATCCGCTCCATATACCGTTGCTGATGAGCTAAATACAATTGTTTTTACAGCGAATTCCTGCATGATTTCAAGTAGAGCAATTGTTCCTGAAACATTGTTTTCATAATATTTTAAAGGTTGCTCCACAGACTCCCCAACGGCTTTATAAGCTGCGAAATGAATCACTGCTGAAATAGCATTTTCTGCAAATATTTTCCGCATAGCTTCGCTGTCCTTAATATCGTTCGCATAATATTTGATGGTTTGGTTGGTTATTGTCTCGATTCGTTGAATAACTTCAGGGTGACTATTCGAAAAATTATCGACAATCACAACATCATAACCGCTTTGAATCAATTCGATTACAGTGTGGCTACCAATATAGCCAGCTCCACCGGTTACTAGAATAGTCAATAGGCTCACTCCTCTTTTATGATTATCTAAGTATACCATAAAATCATCCAATTCGAACGTTACAGTTACATGAATATCCCAGATTCCCAATCATTGTCTCATCATTTCATGTCCGATATTTAGATGAAACCCCTACATATATCTGATATAATTAGAAAGAATCAGACAATAATAATTATAGGAGGTTTATATGGTACAGGCTTTAATTATTTACGGTAGCTTAACTGGAAACACACAAGAATGTGCTGAAATCATTGCGGAAGAATTGGATTCACGCGAAATTCCCGTCACGATTTATGAAGCGATGGACGCTGACCCAGAAGATTTATTGGATTATGATATCGTCCTCATTGGTTCTTATACTTATGGAACAGACGCTGAGATTCCTGATGAAATGCTGGACTATTACGATGCCATTCCTGAAATGGACTTAAGCGGAAAAGCATTCGGTACATTCGGATCAGGTGATGATTTTTATCCGAAATTTGCGACGGCTGTCGATGATTTTGAAGAACAGTTTATCAAAGCAGGCGCAGCACGGGTTGGTGATAATTGTAAAATCAATATGGCTCCAGATGAACCTGAAGATATCGAAAATCTGAAACGTTACGCCAATCAACTCGCTGATTTTTTCCAAAAAGCATAATATTACTCACATAACAAATAGAAAGCAGGCACTATATGCTAGAAAATTTTAATCATTTATTACAAAAATATGCACATTTACTCGTACACAAAGGATTGGGCATCCAAGGAGATGATTATTTACAAATCTCTGCCGATATTGAGATTGCTCCTTTAGTACACTTAATTACGAAAGAGGCTTATGAAGCAGGTGCTAAAAAAGTCATCGTCAAATATCAAGATGACCAATTATCCCGTCTTCACTACGAAGGTCAGTCCATCGATACTCTTACAGATATTCCCCAATATCGCATCGATGAATCGAAAGATTTAATGGATAAGAAAACGAAAAAATTATCATTACGCTCAGCTGATCCGAATGCTCTCAAAGGCGTTGAACCAGAAAAAATTAGTCAAGCGCAACGCGCCGCTTCTAAAGCGTTCAAAGAAGAAAGATTAGCAACACAAGCGAATGTAGTCAGCTGGTTAGTCGCTGCTGGCGCTGGAAAAGCATGGGCTCAACTCGTTTTCCCAGACTTAAACGAAGAAGAAGCGGTTGATGCTTTATGGGACCAAATCTTCAAAACCACACGTGTTTATGAAGAAGATCCGGTGAAGGCTTGGGATGACCACGAAGCACGTCTCCAAGAAAAAGCACAATTCTTAAATGAACAGCAATTTGATTATTTACACTATACGGGGCCGGGAACCGATTTAAAATTAGGTTTACCAGAAAATCATATATGGGAATCAGCGGGAAGCCTTAATCAAAATGGCGAAGCGTTTATTGCAAATATGCCAACGGAGGAGGTCTTTACGGCTCCAGATGCGCATCGTGCAGAGGGTGTCATCACAAGCTCTAAACCCTTAAGTTATGGGGGCGTGGTAATTGATGAAATGACTTTCCATTTTGAAAATGGCCAAATCACCAAAGCTACCGCCAAAGAAGGCGAAGAAACCTTACTTCGTCTAATTAATGATAATGACGGTGCTAAGCAATTAGGAGAAGTCGCATTAGTTCCTCATCAATCTCCTATTTCTCAGTCTGACATCATTTTCTTTAATACATTATTTGACGAAAATGCATCCAATCACTTAGCCATCGGACAAGCTTATGCCACTTCTGTTAAAGATGGCGCTAAAATGTCACAAGATGAACTCAATGAACGCGGCTTAAATCGAAGTGATGTTCATGTAGACTTCATGGTTGGTAATGGTGAAATGAATATTGATGGTATCACAAAACAAGGCGAAATTGTTCCAATTTTCAGAAATGGAGAATGGGCCTTCTAAAGAAGTACTTAGAGGAGTTTGACATGAACAATAAAAATAATAATTATTCAAAACAAATCGAAGAAGAGATTCAGAAGCAGTTAAATGAAGTGGACCGTCGTGTCGATCGTGGTGGTTGGCCTTCTTTATTAATAATTATTGTTCTGTTATTTTTAGGTTTGTATTTGATCACGACATTTATATTCCCTGACAATAGTGCTTCAATCACTTATGAAGATCGAGCCGAATCACTCGAACAACAAATCGAATCATTAGAGACGCGTATTGAGCAATTAGAAAATAATGAATAGACAGGAAAGAGATAGATCATGACAATATTACATATCAATTCATATTTTTCCACAACACGCCTCTACAATGAAATGTATCGTTATCAAACAAAATCAGAAATTCCCTATCATGTATATGTTCCGATTTCTTACCAATATCCTGATGAGAAATTACAAATTGAAATGGAAAATAATATAACGATAAGTCGTTGTTTCAATCAATGGGATCGTATCATTTTTATCAGTAAACATCGTAAAATCTTAAAGGATTTACTTAAACGATACATTCCAAATAAATATCAACTGATTCATGCACACTCACTCTTTTCTAATGGGTGGTTAGCATACCAATTATACAAAACATACGGCACACCTTATATCGTCGCTGTCCGCTCAATGGAAGTATCTACTTTCTTTGAAAAGATGCCATGGATGAGAAAAACAGGCATTGATATTCTTAAGAATGCCAGTAAAATTATTTATCTTTCATCAAACACAATGAACCATGTGACAAGTAAGTATGTGCCGAATAAGTACCAACAAGCCTTATTAGATAAGTCACTCGTCATTCCGAACGGTATTCATGAATATTGGCACCAAAATCGTTATCTTCAGAAACTCCCTATCATTCATAATCCATTGAGGATTATTGCTGTGGGAAGGTTGAAGTCATACAAGCGACTCGTTCCTCTGGCTGAGATGACACAGTTATATCATGAAAACTATCGCCCCATTGAATTACATATAGTTGGGCCCAATGATCAAGAAAAAATAGCCAAAACACTTGAAACATTCGATCATGTCATCTATCATGGCGCAAAGTCAAAAGATGAAATATTACAGCTCTATCGAGAGATGGATATTTTCGCTTTACTCTCATCTCCAGAAACGTTTGGACTAGTTTATGCCGAAGCGATGACCCAAGGTTTACCCTTAATTTACACAAAGGATGAAGGGTTTGATGGGTATTTTGACGATAAATATGTCGGTGTCAGCGTAGGTAAAAATGATTATATCGGTTTAAATCAAGCCATTGATTATATTTACGCTAATTATGAAACCTTATCACAAAACGCTTTAAAGGAAAGTGTCCAGTTTAATTGGGATGAAATCACGCAAATATATGCATCAATTTATGATTCAATAATGAACGGGAGAGATTAAATGTCAAAAGTTAAAAAAGCGGTTATCCCCGCTGCAGGATTAGGGACACGGTTTTTGCCTGCTACCAAGGCAATGGCAAAAGAAATGTTACCCATTGTCGATAAACCGACCATTCAATTTATCGTTGAAGAAGCGGTCAATTCAGGGATTGAAGAAGTGCTAATTATTACCGGAAAGAATAAGCGTCCAATTGAAGATCACTTCGATGCCAATATTGAGTTAGAACAACATTTAGAGTCGGCTGGTAAAACAGACTTACTCAAAATATTACATGACCAACCTGACGTCAATTTATATTTTGTTCGCCAACCTTATCCCAAAGGATTAGGCCATGCTGTGCTTCAAGCGAAAGCATTTGTTGGGAATGAACCTTTTGTTGTCATGCTGGGTGATGATATCATGGAAAGTGATATCCCACTCACAAAACAACTGATTGATGTCTATGATGAAACTGCTGCTTCGAATATTGCGGTCATGGAAGTGCCACAAGATGAAACCGATAAATACGGCGTTATTGACCCAGAAGCGGAATTAGAATCAGGCATTTATAATGTGCGTCAATTTGTCGAAAAACCAAAACCTGAAGATGCTCCAAGTAATTTAGCGATTATCGGTCGTTATTTATTAACACCGCAAATTTTTTCTATTCTTGAGACATTAGAGCCTGGTGCTGGTGGTGAAATCCAGTTAACCGATGCCATCGACCAATTAAATAAAACACAACGTGTATTTGCCAAACGTTTCGATGGTAAACGCTACGACGTCGGTTCAAAGATCGGCTTCTTAGAAATGAGTATTGAATATGGTCTGAAACATCCTGAAATCAAGGATGATTTACGTAACTATATTAAAAATTTAGCACACACATTGAAACAAGCTTCTTCTTCAGAAGAAGAATAAAACACAAAAACCGTTCAGAAACATCGTATTCATTGATGTTTCCGAACGGTTTTTGTATTAAATAAATTAGTGCACCGTTTCTTGATCGGTCATTAACACAGGACCATCTGCTGTAATCGCGATGGAATGTTCATATTGTGCACAGTAACCCCCATCACGGGTCCGTGCCGTCCAACCATTATCATCCATGGTCATTTGCCAAGTACCGGTAGTAATCATCGGTTCAATCGTAATCGTCATGCCTTCTTTTAATCGTTTGCCTTTTCCAGCAATACCATAATGTGGCACTTGTGGTGCTTCGTGAATGGAAGGACCGATCCCATGCCCAATAAAATCACGCACGACACCAAACCCTTTACTTTCAGCATATTCTTGAATAGCCGCACCGATGTCACCTATCCGATTTCCGACTTGAGCTTGTTCAATGCCTCGATAGAGACATTCTTTTGTCACATCCATCAATGTTTGATGTTCTTCGCTAATTTCTCCGACAGCATAACACCAACAAGAATCTGAGATTGCTCCATCTAAATCGATGCAGAAATCCACTTTCACGATGTCGCCTTGCTTTAACTCATAATCGGATGGGAAACCATGACAGATTTCGTCATTGACACTCGTACAAGTAGCATATTCATACCCCTCATAGCCAATCTGCGCAGGAATTCCTCCCGCTTCACGTATTTTTTCTTCGACAAATTGATCAATTTCCATGGTCGTTACACCTGGTTTAATGAAGTCTCGCAATGCTACATGAATACTTGCTAATAATTGACCCGATTCGGTCATCATTTCTATTTCTCTTGGTGATTTTAATGTTACCATATAATTCCTTTCTACAAATTATTTCCAAAACATTTGAATATGACAGGCTGTTTCTTCCGTGTTTTGATTCTTAATTAAATGGACCGTGTATGGTTCTTCATCATTCATATAAAAATATGATTCAATCGTAACGGTTGCATTCGGAAGAATTTCCTGTCCATATTTGACATCAATATGCTTTAACTCATTTGTTTGAGTGAATTCTGCTGGCAAGGCAGCTAAGCACCAATTAATATACACTGTGTTATTAACATGGTGGTTATAGTCAATGTCCTTATCTTGAATAGCATATTCTATTTCACTCTTATCTTGAAAATCTGGGTGAACTTTTATTTTTGCAAAGCGACGATTGGGGTGTTCAGTCACGATATTTGCAGCTTTAAGTTCACGAACATCGAGTCTTACCGCTTCACGTGTATCTAAATCGATTCCCACATATTGACTATAAATATCGACACAAACCTCTTCATTACGCATTAATTGAAAATGTCGATTGACGAAAAAATGATTCGCTAATATCACTTCCGTCTGTATGGTAATCTCGTCTTCTAATTGTGGTAAGGCATGAATATCAATCGAATACTGAGTGACAACCCATGTCTCACGATCTGAGATTAATGGCTCAATAAAATTAGCTACTTGCGTTAAATAGTCATCATGAGCTGAGGATGTGTCTAATGCCATATCTAACATATACCCAATGGCTAAAGTGTTTTTTCCTTTACTTAAATTATCCTTGGTTATCTCATATTTTTTTCCAAAGATTTGCTTTTGTTCTTGTGACATGTGTCCCTCCAATCATCAGTCAAAATTCTTTACTTTAACTATCATAACATAATCATGATAAAGGATGCGAAAATTATCAAATTAAGAATTCCTATTTTAATTTTCAGACTTATTATCTCATTATTTTGTCAATGATTTTTCTTTATTCTTTAGTTCTAAGAGACGCTCCTGTTCTATTTTGAAGATATACTTTTTAATATTTTTTGCTGATTGTTCTTCTATTTCACGTCGATCATAAGCTTCAGAAACTATTGAATCATTCGCATATTGATTAAAGATTTTTGTTTTATGGTAAAGAACCTCTGTGATTGATTCATCGATACTATCTTGAGTTAATAGTCGATATACGATAACATCTCGAGTCTGTCCCATACGATACGCTCGACTAATTGCTTGATTTTCTGTGGAAGGCTTCCATTGTGGTTCACATAGTATAATCACATTCGCAGCTTGAATATTTAATCCTACTCCAGCTGAATCAATTTGGCACAAAAGAACTGAACCGGCACTCGCATTTGTGAAGTCATCAATCATATTTTGACGTTCCTTCACTGAAACACTACCCTGAATTCTTCCGATAACACTATTTCCTAATTCTTGCTCAATAATATTTAAAACATCTAGGAAAAATGAAAAAATGAGCACTTTATGGTCATTGTCATTTGCTTCATTACATATGCTCATAACCTGACTCAATTTTGCCGAATGTTTTGGATTTTGTCCCATAAAACCTGCTTGACGCATCTTCATCAACCCACTAATTCCCATTTCTAAAGCTTCATTATAGTAAGCTTGTTCCACATCACTAAAATTAGACCATAATTCAATTTCTTCTTTATTAGGTAATTCTTCAAGCACATCGATTCGTTTACGTCGTAGATAAACCAATGCTGTTAACTGCTTAAATTCTTCTGGATTTCTTTCAGCCATCTGTCTCGTAATACGATTAGATAAAGATTCATTTAACATCGAAATTAAATGTTGCATTTCCTTGACTCGATTTTCGATCGGTGTGCCTGTTAAAAACAGAGCATATTCTGCTTTTTTACCTAGTTCCTTTACCGCCTGTGTACGTTTTGCGGTCGGATTTTTGATTAAGTGAGCTTCATCAACAATTAAACAGGCAAATCGATTTATCTTATCATTTTCTAGCAGATGTTTTGCTTGTTCATAATTCAATAACAAAATGCCACCTTGAGACAACCACTTATTTAAAATTGGTTTACGATCTTTTCCACGATAGACATAATTGGGTATATAAGACCACTTGTCAATTTCTCTTTGCCAATTCGGCAAAACACTTAAAGGACAAATAACGATAGAATGTCGTTGATTAGATTGATATAGATGGTTTATCATCGCGATTGCTTGAATTGTCTTTCCCAATCCCATTTCATCCCCTAATAAAGTTCGTTTGAAATGAAGCCCATATTTAGCGCCGAAAAGTTGATAACTTCTCAGTGCGACTTCTAAATCAACCAGGTTAATATCAAATGCATTCACTTCATCTACGATATAATCCGGTATATCATTTGGTTTGTAGTCTGATGAAACTCCAATTAGTTGATCTAATACGGCATAATAAGTTGCACTATTTTTTAAAAAATCATGCTTCAATTGTTTTTTACTTAAAGCTTTAGGCGTTGTTAAATCCACATCTTTTATTAAATCCTGAATCGCTGATAACTGGAGAACCCAATCTTTTAAAATTTTAATAATTTTCCTTCTTTTCTTTTCTGACAATTCAGCGATTTGAATATTATTATAATATTCTGCTTTTAAATACAACAATAATTCCGATAACTCGTCCAAATCTGGCTGAATCTTTTGAATTAATTGTTTTGTTCTGGATGGAATCTGTTGTCTCTGATGAATCTTATTCAATATTACAAATTCATAAGTTCCAAATTTATCAACATTAAATTTTGGCTTATATCGTTTAATACGATTTTGAATAAATGCTTCAATATGATGTTGAAGTCGTTCAGACTCTTGCTGACTAATATCCGTCCTTAACCGTAAAAAATGATTATCCACATTTTTAATATCCCCAATTGTTTTATAACCAGCCAAATAATATTCATGCCAAGAAAAATCATTTGGGAAACTTGCTTGTAATACATCTAACGGAATGGTATCCAATTCGTTTTGAATCTGATCTTCAACGAACTGTTGCCACAATTCAATAATTTGTTCATCAATTTTCTGGATATTAAATTGGTCGATTTGATATAAAATATCCTCATTTATATCAACAATTTTACTAAATAATGGATCAGGTTTCTCGGTATTTACCTCTAACACTTCAATCATTTTATGAACATAGTCATCTGTAGATCTCTCTAATTCATGGATGTCTTGTACCGATTCTAGCCTCTCAGTCATTAAAGTGGTCAATGATGTTTCTAATGAATTCAATTTAGAATATTCTTGATTAAGTCGTTTTTTTGCATGGTTGATTTTTTCTTTGGTACTTGGTCTTTGAAAGAAACTAAAAAATTTATTGCGTTCAAATTTTATGATTGTCTGAGTAGACTCCTCCAATAGATTAAGTAAATCAAGATATTCCTCTTGTAGATCAGTTAAGTTTTGTTTCACTTTGTTTATTTGACTTAAATAATTTAAAAAATCTCTTTCAAAAGCATTGTTTGTTTGATGAAATATTGGAAAAGTTTGATTTTTTATATCTTCAAACACTTTATCGAATAACTGATCATTCGATAATTTTCGATTACTTAATTTTAACAATGATTTTGGAGAATTTTTATCTACAGCTATTTCTTTCAAAATATTTTTTGGTAAAAAATTTAGCACGTTTTTCAAAAAATCATCACGTACATTTTGAGCCATTTCTTTTAATTTTGTATCATGATACTGAAAATCAACCTTCAATAAGCGTTCTTTATTTTCTTTTATTCGGCTTTGATAATCTGCTGCAATCGATTTAGTGATTTCCATAATATCCCTTTCTTAAAAATCAACATCATATTTTATGCTGATGTTGATTGCATTTCCATGGTAAATGCGCTTCATTAATTTATTTTAAATTATATCATATAAATATTATTTAATTATTCATTTATCCGACTGTTTTATTTATTATTGGACTAGTACATGGAAAAAATGGCTCATTTTAATTTCAAACTTTGTATTTATTACAAACAAAAAAAGAGCCACAAATGTGGCTCCTTTAATCTCGACAACTGTTCATTATCGACGTCTACTATGCCCCAAGACAAAGGACACAATGGCGATAAGAATAATTGCACCGATCAATGAAGGAAGAATGTAAAATCCGCCGACTACTGGTCCAAAACCTTGGAAGAACATATTACCTAACCAAGATCCAACGAATCCTGCAATAATATTCCCGATGACTCCACCTGGAATGTCTCTTCCCATAATTAATCCTGCGCCCCAACCAATGAGGCCACCAACGATAATTGACCAAATCATGTTATCAACTCCTTGATTTAAAAAATTACAAAGTTTTACTTTGTATCCTAATTATAGGCTTTTTAATGAATTGAAGTCAATTAATTTGCATTGAGATGGATTAGACCTAACGCATGGTCACGAATTCTTCAGCTCCAGTCGGGTGAATAGCAATCACTGAATCAAAGTCTTTCTTAGTTGCACCCATCTTCATCGCAACACCAAAGCCTTGAATCATTTCATCAACCCCTTCGCCAATCGCGTGAAGACCGATAACACGTTCTTCATCTCCAACACAAACCAATTTAAAATGACAAGGCTCACGATGCCATGCTGCTGAAGCATACATTGAATAGAAACGATTGTTATAAATCTTTATTTCATCTTCTGCATATTCTTCACGTGCTTGTGCTTCTGTTAAGCCAATCGTTCCAATCGCTGGATGACTGAACACAACAGTTGGCACATTCGTATAATCAATTTCAGCACTCGCAGCTTGATTAAAGAGATATTCAGACAATTGACGGCCAGCACGTATGGCTACAGGTGTTAAATCAATACGGTCTATTACGTCACCAATCGCATAAATTCCTGCTTCCGCTGTTTCATGATTATCATTGACGACGACATGTCCTTTGTCATCTAATTCGATTTTCGTATTTTCAAGACCTAAATGTTCTGTATTTGGCTGACGACCAATCGCTTGAATCACACGGTCAGCACGAATAATTTCACGACCATCTTGATAACAAGCAATCTGGCCCTCTATTTCTTCATACTGATCAAAATCGGTTTGATACAATAATTTTGGTCCATTTGCCTCATTCAGCTCCAACCATTCTTTGATAATGGTTTCATCAAATTTTCTTAATGGTCGGTCATGACGGACTGCCAGAGAAGTGTCTACACCTAATCCGTGCAAAACTTGCGCTAATTCGACAGCTATATAACCCGCTCCTACGACTACAACAGACTCAGGTAATGTCTCCCAATTAAAGAAGTCATCTGAATTATCTAATAATTCACCACCTGGAACTTCCACATTCCGCGGACGTCCACCTGTTGCGATCAGTATGTGTTTGGCAGTATATTGCTCTTCATCCACTTGTAATGTATTCGCATCAACGAATTCAGCGTGTCCTTCGATTAATGTAATGCCATTCGAATTAAAGCGATTCGTATACCCTTGTCGGGAACGGGCAACATAACCATCTTGTGCACGTTTAAATTCAGAGTAATCAAAGGTCACATTGTCTGCTTCAAAGCCATAACCTGGGCCATAACGATGAATTGCATCACTTACTTTTGATGCATACCACGCGACTTTCTTAGGAACACAGCCGCGGTTGACACATGTTCCGCCGATCTGATTTTCTTCAATCACCGCAACGTTTGCCCCATATTCCGCTGCACGATTAGCAGAGGCTATCCCTCCACTACCGCCACCAATAACAATATAATCAAATTCTTTTGTCAATCTGTTCCTTCCTTTCTAGCCACACAATTACGGCCAATTGCGAAGCGGGGATCACCGCATCGATTTTTCCATGATTGTCATAACATTTGTAATAAAGCTTCCCATCTGAATTGTAACCATAAGCATAAGCTAATAACCAATGATTCCCATACGAACTCCCAAACAAAGATAAGGTTCCAACAATAATGGGTAATGGAGAAGTATTATTTAATTTTTCTTGAATGAAGCCACGATGATGATACCGCCAATGTGCTTGATAGATATCTTCATCCAATAGCTCATTCATCCCGCTAACTAAATCTCTCGCATAGGTTCCAATATATGGTAGTCGCAAATCAACAACACCTTTCAATGCGGAAAGCAAGAGAGGCATTGATAATGAATATTGACGTTGACTTTGCACCATATAATGAATCATTACCGCACTCACATAAGTCCCACAATATCCAGGGTGTTCTCGATTGATATATTTACGATAAGGTCGCATCTCTTTTGTGGGAATACCGTGCCATTGAATAGATTGCTTCATTTGTTTAATAAGAGCCTCCTTCACTGGACTGAACTTATGATTTCCGCTTTTTCTTCTTACGCTTTTTCTTAACTTTTGGTTGCGAAGAACGTTGTACTTTGAGTTGTTCCATGTCGTCAATAGACATTAGCATCCCCTGATAGAGACCCACTTCTTCCAATGGATAAGTGTCGTTTAGAATCTTAATCAGCTCTTGATACTCCTGTTGATTCACTAACGACAGTACTAGACCAGGATGCCCCATTCGACCGGTCCGGCCAGAACGATGAACATAAGTCTCTTTATCACAGACACGGTTATAATGAATCACACAGGCCACTTCAGGAACATCTATACCACGACTCGCCATATCTGTCGTCAATAAAAAGACAGTTTTACCTTCTCTAAATAAAGTTAAAGCCATTTTTCTTTCTGTTTTATTTAAATCTCCATGTAACACACTGATGGGAATACCATGATATAGAAGTTTAGCTGCCACTTGTTCGATTTGTTGAATTTGTTCAAAAAATATGATCCCATACATACCGTCAATATGAGCCAATTGTCTTAACATATCGTCTTTCTTTCGATTGGTGACTTCTAAATATACATGTTGCACGGTATCCAATCTATCCGTCACTTGAATCTCTTTCAACGAATCTGTTAATTGATTAGCCACTTGATTTAAAGCATCAGAAGGTGTTGCACTAATAAATAAATAAACGACATCCCGAAGCAATCGTTTAGTTATACTGGAGATGACCGAACTTAGTGTATCATTGTCTCCATCTAAAACTAAATAATCTGCTTCATCAAAAACCACCCGTTGCACGGTATGAACCTTTAATTTTCTACTTTGCGCCAATACTTCTGAAAATCGTCCTGGAGTCGCTATAATTATCTCTGGCTTTGCCTTTAAATCATCGACTTGTCGATTCATATTTGCGCCACCAATAATCATTTGTACCGTTAGGGGCGTTTCTTGAGTCCACTCTAACGCAACATCATAGATTTGTTTTGCTAATTCTTGACTTGGAGCAAAGACAATCGCTTGTAATTCCTTTGTTGCTTCGGTCTTTTGAATAATTGGCAATAAATATGCCAATGTTTTCCCAGTTCCAGTCGGGGAATGTGCAATAATGGATTTTCCTTGCATCATGGGGTCAAATAAAGCCTTCTGTATCGGCGTCATTTGTTCAAAGTTTTGTTGCTGCCATTTCTTTTGCAAAGAATGACTTAATTGATTAATCATCGATTCCCTCATCTAATTCTTTTTTGATGGATAAATCTGCTGAACGACGCAGCAGCTCCATCGTCTGTGCGACTTGTAAGCTCAATTGTTTCCAATACTCATACATCAATTGTGTATGTTGATCATCAGGATTTTCCATTATTTCAGCAAAGTTAATCAGTTCATCATACAGTGGACTTTCAGGCTTGTAATCAATTAAAGTCGCTTGATCTCCTGTCATATTGATTAAATCAACCCGTGAAATGCGTGATATATCATGTACTACGAGTGTTTCATCATCAATATAAATCTCACTATTTAATTCTGAATGAACAGCTTTAGAGATAAATATATTGACAAAGAAATCAGGGTAAGTGAGATGAACATGTCCAAATAAATCGATACCATTTGGACCTTTTTGGGTTAAATAACGGACAGATGACGGAGTCCCAAATAAATCCATCGCTACATAAATCGGATAAACACCTAAATCCATCAAAGTACCACCTGACATCTCCAATGAGAACACATTCGGCCCTTTTTTACCCCGTTCCATATCATCTAAATAACGCAAATATCTTGAAGAATATTGTCCTATATTAAGATTGGCTCCAAAAAAAGGTTGTGTTTTTTCATCCATTTTTTTGCGAACAATTTGTCTTAAACGTTGATAATTGCGATTATGGATGTGATGAGCACCCTCGAAAACAAACACATTCTTTTCATTTGCTAAGTCATGCAATGCATTCCATTGTTTAACAGAGGATGTCATTGGTTTTTCAATAATGACATGTTTTCCTGCTTGAATGGCACGACGAGCTTGTTGGTAGTGTAAAGCATTCGGACTAGCGATATAGATGGCATCAATATCTGGATCAAATAATAAATTATTGAGTTCATCTGTATAATAATTGGCATTGAATACTGTTGCTAGATCTTTTCCCGAATCTGCCGAACGTGAATACACCCCTTGTAAGTGATATAAATTTGTTAATTGAGCGGCACGGAGAAACTCCTCCGTAATCCAAGATGTACCAATCGTTCCTATATTAATCATTGTTTCCTCCTAATTATTGAAACGCAGACGTATCAACTGACTGTAAATAATTTTTTACCGTTTCTGAAATAGTCGCTAGGATATTGGGTTCAAACGGCGAGGTCAAATTCGCTTTTTCAACAACAGATAAGAATGTTTCTGTCCCACCGAGTCGACAAATACGTAAATAATCTGCCCAGGATTCATTAATCGCCCCACTATTAATTTTTTGGAAGAATTGTAATGCACATATTTGTGCTAAAGTATAATCGATATAATAGAATGGGGATGAGAAGATATGGCCTTGTCTGAACCAATACACACCCGACTCTAATAACTCATTGTCCGCATAATCCTTCCAAGGTAGATAGGTTTTTTCCAATCGTCGCCAAGTTTGTCTTCTTTCCTCAGGAGTCCATTCAGGATGGTCATAAACTTCATGTTGGAAATGATCAACTAATACACCGTAAGGTAAGAATTTCACTGCTTCACTCAAATGATCATATTTATATTTTTCACTTGCATCGCCAAAGAATTGTTCCATCCATGGCCAAGCAAAGAATTCCATCGACATAGAATGAATCTCACAAGTCTCATATGTAGGCCAAATAACTTCAGGCGTTGTGATCCAACGTGATTGATAAATTTGGAAAGCATGTCCCACCTCATGCGTTAACACATCTACGTCGCCAGATGTTCCATTGAAATTCGCAAAAATAAATGGCGATTTAAAATCTGGTAAATAAGTACAGTATCCGCCACTTTGTTTTCCTGGTTTCGCTTCTAAGTCCATCAAATGATGTCCGGTCATGAATTCAAAGAATTCAGCTGTTTCAGGAGACATCTCATGATACATATGAGACGCAATTTGAGTCAATTGCTCTGCATCACCCATAGGCTTAGCATTTCCTGTTTTGAAGCTAACAGGTAAATCATAATAATATAAGGTATCTAGATCTAATCGTTTTGCTTGTGCATCATACATTTCTTGAACCAGAGGCACAATATGCTCTAATACTGCTTCACGATATCCTTCAACATCCTGGCGATTATAATCTAAACGAGACATCCGAGCATATCCCATTTCTGTATAATTATTAAAGCCAAGTGTTCGTGCCATCTTATCACGAACTTGCACCATTTCATCATATATCTGATCAAAATCATCTAAATGATCCCGGAAGAACTCAGTCATCGCTTCTTGAGCTGCCTTTCTCACTGAACGGTCTTGACTTTCGATAAATGGTGTCATACTTGGGAGATTATAAATTTCTCCTTGAAACTCAATTTTTGCTGAAGCTATCAGTTGATTATATTTCGTAATTAATTGATTTTCTCGTTGTAATTGCGGGATAATTTCTGGAGAGAAAACTTGTAATTGTAATTCAATTAATTTGAAAAATGTTGTAGACAATTCTTCTTCTAGCGCTTCTCTAAAAGGCAAATCCAACACAATTCGATAATAATCATTCATCCATTCTTCAATAATTGGACGATATTCATCCCAGAATGCTGTCTCCGCTTCATAAAATGAATCTTCTGTATCTAAAGAATGTCGAATACTTACCAATGTTTCATTTGTATCAATGGTTGCTTGTAATTGTTGAATATCCTGAATAATCTTTAAAGCATCTTCAGAATTATCAACTTGTTTTAATTGAGAATTTAAATCGTTAAACTGTTGTTTTGTCTGTTCAATATCAATACGTCGGTATGGAAATTCATTGAATTGCACTGCAATCACTCACCTTCTAATCTGATAACTCAATTATAGCATAGAGCAACCTTGTTTCGAGACAGGGACGATTAAATTAATCATTTTAATTGTTGAGGCGAACACAACGCGAACACATTGTTAACTTTTTAATCAATTTTTTGCTATAATAGATAAGATAAGAAAACAAGTGTTTACAAACCTAAATAAATAATAAAATTTAAGTAAAGGAGCGAAAGATTTGACTAGTGAACGTCAAAAAATCAAACAAAATATCGAACAACATTTAAAATTACTCCCCGATCTTCCTGGTTGTTATCTGATGAAAGACAAGCATGATCAGATTATTTATGTTGGTAAAGCAAAAAACTTAAAAAATCGTGTTCGCTCTTATTTCCGTGGCGCACATGATACAAAAACCACCAAATTGGTGTCTGAAATCACTCATTTTGAAACAATAATTACCAATAGTAATAAGGAAGCATTAATTCTTGAAATTAATCTCATCCAAAAATACCGTCCTCAATACAATATTAAATTGAAAGATGGGACGATGTATCCTTATTTAAAAATCACCAATGAACGGGATCCCCAATTAATTATTACCAATGAAGTTAAAAAAGATGGCGGAAAATACTTTGGTCCTTTTCCCAATGTGTTTGCAGCTACCAATACACAACAAGTTTTAACGAAGGCATATCCGTTACGTCACTGTCCAAAAAATGAAAAAAGAGCCTGTTTCTACTACCATCTCGGCCAGTGCATTGGGCCTTGTGATCATGAAGTCCCTCGTGAAGAATATCAACAAAACATTGCTCAAATTGAGCGTTTTTTCAATGGAGACACCCAAGAAGTTAAACAATCACTCACCCAAAAAATGGAAAAGGCCGCGGAAAAATTAGACTTTGAAATGGCGGCGGATTACCGCGATCAAATTGATTACATCAATACAACTGTTGAGCGTCAAAATATTATGAGTAAAGATTATGATAATACGGACGTGATTGCTTACACACTAGATCGTGGCTGGATTTCTGTGCAAGTGTTTATGTTACGTCAAGGTTCTATCTTGAAGCGCAAAGCCATCGTGGAACCCAGCTATGGTAATCCAGAGGATGAAGTCACAACTCTCATTGCTCGTTTTTATCAAGAACAAGCACAAATTAAACCAAAACAATTACTTGTCCCTAGCGATGTGGATAAAAGTTTATTAACAGATTTCCTAAATATTTCCGTTGTAACGCCTCTACGAGGGAAAAAAAGAAGCATGCTCGAACTCTGCGAAAAAAACAGTAAAATCTCGTTAGATGAACATTTCCGTCTCATCGAGATGAGTGAGAAGAAAACTATTCTTGCGGTGGATGAATTGGCAGAGTTATTAAATATTCCCCGAGCTGACTATATTGAATCCTTTGACCATTCCAATATCCAAGGAAGCAATGCTGTTTCTGGAATGGTGGTCTACCGGCATGGTAAGCCAGACCGTAAAAGTTACCGAAAATTTAAAATTAAAACAGTAGAAGGAGCCGATGAATTCGCATCCACACAAGAAGTGATTCGCCGCCGTTATACGCGATTATTGCGTGAAGAAAAGCCTCTTCCTGACTTAATTCTAATGGATGGCGGAAAAATCCAAATTCGTGCTGCACGAGACGTCTTGGAGAATGAACTAGGTATTGCGATTCCAGTTGCTGGTATGGTCAAAAATGACCAACATAAAACAGCGGCGCTAATGGATGGCTACACGGAAGAAATTGTTGATGTGGATCCCAGAAGCCAAGCCTTTCATCTTATTCAACGCATTCAAGAAGAAGTCCACCGTTATGCTATCAGTTATCATCGAAATGTTCGTAGTAAATTAACCTTTGGCTCCATATTAGATAAAATTCCTGGAGTCGGTCCAAAGACGCGAACAAAACTGCTCAAGCATTTTAAATCGCTGAAACGTATTCATGAAGCAAAAATTGAAGAAATTACTGATCTTGGCATTCCACGCCCTACTGCAGAACGTGTCAAGGAAGCGATGTCAGAAGAATTCGCTAAAGTTAAATAATATACAGAAAAACATTCGTCAGATATAATATCCGACGAATGTTTTTTACATTGATAAAAAGTTAATGCATATTATACTACTGGAATCCAACTGATAATCAACGCAGCAATAATACCACCTACAAGTGGCCCTACTATCGGAATCCAACTATATCCCCAATCACTATCTCCTTTATGAGTGATCGGTAAAATAGCATGCACGATACGAGGAGCTAAGTCACGCGCAGGATTGATTGCATAACCGGTTGGACCTCCTAGGGATAAACCGATACTCATGATCAACATCGCAACGACTGTGGTTCCAAATCCTGGTGCCATCTCTGTATACCCAAAAGCCATAATGCCAAACACAAGGACAAATGTTCCAAGAACTTCACTGATAAAATTATCGCCATAGGAACGAATCGCTGGCCCTGTGGCAAATACACCAAGAATCGTCGCTGGGTCTTCTGTTTCTTCAAAGTGTGGTCGGTACATAACCCACACCAGAATCGCACCCAATAGTCCGCCGAGCATTTGGGCAATCACATATTTCATGAAAACAAGCCAAGTAATGTCACCACTTATTGCAAATGCTAAGCTAACTGCCGGGTTCAAGTGGGCAGGCCCTAAATGTCCTGTAGCATATGCTGCCACACCAACTGCAAAGCCCCATCCCATCGCAATCGCTACCCAGCCAGCATTTTCTCCTTTAGAATGTCTTAAACTGACATTGGCCACAACCCCGTCACCTAGAAAAATAAGCAGTAATGTTCCAATAAATTCTCCAATTACATCGATTGTCATGATTATTCCTCATTTCCTTCTTTTAAATCAATTAAATCATTTTCATCAAGCACTGCTTGTAATTGTTCAGCTTGTTTAGCACGTTCTTCTTCTGACCAATCATATTCTTGTGCCATAATATCAAGAACAGGTTCGACTAATGCATCGACTTCATCACGTTTAAATAATAGATAATTTGTTCGACGAAGGAAATAATCAATCGGCGTCAATGTCATTTCAAAGTCTATTGCATACATTAACATTAAATTTTCTTTCAATGTTAAACGTTCATCTTGTTCGAATTGACCGACTAATTGGAATACTTTTGGTGCATTCGAACCGTATAGTGATGCAATTTCATAAGCTTCATCTGCTTTCAATCCTTGGCTCACTCCAATTTGCGCATAAGCTTCAAATTCACGTTCGATATTATCTGGATTCAATTCTCCTCCAGATACTGGATAAGTTCGAGAATTGACTGCCCGGAAATGACGATCAAATTTTTCCGCTAATATTTCTATAATTTTAGCTAGAGCCCCTGCTGCCATTTTACGATAGTCTGTTATCTTACCACCCGCAAGATTAATTAAACCATTATCATCAATATCTAAACTTGAGCCACGTGACACTTCCGAAGGATCGAGATTTTGCTCTGATAAGCTTCCTTCTAGATTTGCTACAACACCTTCTACTTCGTCTCGGCTCTGTTCTTTATTCAAGTAACCTTGAACAGAATCAATGAGTTGATCAAAACTTTCGTCGGTTAATTTACCGCTATCCCCACCATTATAATCTGAAGAAGAGTTTCCTGCGAGAAGAGGACGTAAGCCTGCCCAAGAGGATTCGATATCAGATAATTCAATCTTAGCATCAGGGAAGCGTCCATTGACCGCACTCAATAAATAATCAACATCATCCTGAGTGACTTGCGGATGTTTTAAGTCTCCTTGATAATCCGTATCCGTTGTTCCAAAATATGTTTTATCTTCACGTGGAATCACAAATATCATCCGGCCATCATTATGTCCACTGTCAAAATATATAGGATTAGGCACTTTTAATTTAGCTGCATCAATGACTAAATGCACTCCTTTTGTTGGTCGCATTTGTCGAATTTCTTCCTCACCTTCACGGTCTAAGTTTCTCGTTTCATCAGACCATGGACCTGTCGTATTAATGACGATCCGTGCTTTAATCTCGAATTCTTCATCCGTTAAACGATCTTTAGCCTGGACACCATTAATTTTACCTGCTTCATCATAGGTATAACCAATTGCTTCGACCCGACTCGCGATTAAGGCACCGTCATAATGAGCACGTTTAATATTTTCAATCACTAAGCGAATATCACTATTATTAAAGTCTAAATAGCGTCCACCACCTTGAAGTCCTTCTTTCTTTAATCCAGGTACTTCAGAAAGAACTTCATCAGCACTTAAGACTTGATTGGCATAGGAGGTAGTCTGAACCCCTGCTAATAAATCATAGAGGTCCATTGCAACTTTTAATCGAAACATATTAAACGTCGCACCTGGTTCATCATAAATCGGTAAAATCATAGGATCCGGTTTAGGAATATGTGGCGCAATTTGTTGCACTACCGCACGCTCTTGAACAGTATCAGAAACAACCTCGACATCAAAGTGTTTCAAATAACGGATGCCCCCATGCACTAATTTAGTGGAGCGGCTAGAGGTTCCTTCAGCAAAGTCTTGCATTTCAATAAGACCAGTCTCTAAACCAGAAGCAGCTGCTTGTAAGGCCACTCCTGCACCTGTAATTCCCCCTCCGATGATTAATAGATCTAATTCACGGTCTTGCATCCGTCGGATAGCATTTTGACGACTTTCTCTTGAAAATTTCATTTATATCTCCTTCTCTATCATTTATTCTTCTGAGTCAGCAAAGAGTTGTGTTGCTTGAACAGCACGTGTCCATCCTTTATATAATTGTTCCTTCCGTGCATTATTCATCGATGGATTGAATTCTTTCGCCACAGCATTTAATGACTTCAGTTCATCTAAATCTTCCCAGAAGCCTACGGCTAAGCCTGCTAAAAATGCGGCCCCTAACGCTGTTGTCTCTAAATTTTGTGCACGAGCAATATCCATCCCTAAGATATCAGATTGGAATTGCATCAAATAATCATTCATCGCTGCACCGCCATCGACTTTTAGAATATTAATCGGTACACCTGTATCTAATTCCATGGTATCGATAATATCACGTGTTTGATAAGCAAGTGACTGTAGGGTTGCTTTCACAAAGTCTTCTCGACTGGTCCCTCGCGTTAAGCCAAAGACTGAACCTCGTGCATTGGAATTCCAATAAGGTGCTCCAAGTCCAGTAAAGGCGGGAACCACGTAGACCTCATCGTCATTCGTTGATGCTTTAGCCATCTCTTCAGATTCTGGTGAAGATTGAATGAGTTTTAAACCATCTCTTAACCATTGAATAGCAGATCCGGCTACGAAGATAGACCCTTCTAACGCATAATTAATTTCGCCATCAATACCATAGGCAATCGTTGTAATCAGACGGTTCTCTGATAATTGGAATTCTTGTCCCATATTCATAATAATAAAGGCACCAGTACCATATGTGTTTTTAACCATCCCAGGTTCAAAGGCCAATTGTCCAAATAATGCCGCCTGTTGGTCTCCTGCCATCCCCGAAATTGGTACTTCAGCTCCATAAAAATGGAACGGAATCGTATGACCATATACTTCTGAATTAGATTTTACTTCAGGTAACATCACACGTGGAATATTCAATAAATCTAAAATTTCTTGATCCCATTCTAATTCTTTGAGATTAAAGAGCATCGTTCTCGCAGCATTGGTATAATCCGTGACATGACATTGTCCATTTGTTAATTTCCAGACAAGCCATGTATCAATCGTTCCAAATAATAATTCACCTTTTTCCGCTCTTTCTTGAGCTCCTTCGACATGGTCCAGAATCCAGCGAATTTTAGTTGCTGAGAAATAGGCATCAATGACTAAGCCTGTTTTCTCACGAATCATATCCGTATGACCTGCATCGGCCAATTGTTTAGCAATGGGAGCGGTTTGCCTTGATTGCCAAACAATCGCGTTATAAATGGGTAGGCCTGTCTCTTTATCCCAAACCACTGTGGTTTCACGCTGATTCGTAATGCCTATCCCTTGGATTTGTTCAGGCTTCAAGCCAGACTCAATAAATGCTCCAGCAATCACTGATTGAACTGAATTCCATATTTGATTGGCATTATGTTCAACCCACCCTGCCTTAGGAAAGATTTGTTCAAATTCTTTCTGATACGAACCAACATTTTCTCCTTCATGATTATAGATAATTGCCCGTGTCGACGTCGTACCTTGATCAATTGCCATAATATACTTGTCCATAATTCAACCTCAAATCTACTATTTTTTATCTACTTTTATTATATAGATAACGCTTTCATTTATGGTGTTAACTTTTTTAAATATTTTAAAAAATATGATATTTTTCTTGTCTAAGATAAATACTCACACAAACCATCGACTTTAATCATCCCGTTTGTGTGAACTTATTTATCTTGACTTAGTTACCAATTGATTGAATACCTTCCGTAAATAACGTATATCATAGCCCGCTGGTTTGCCTTTTAAATAATAAGTAAATTCAGAACGATCTGCTTCTTCTGGAAAGTCGCTAATTAAATAATCAAAGATTAAGTCAGAACGATACCATTCAATCGTTATCTGACGCTGAATTTCTAAGCTGTCTCTTAGTTGTTGCATTATTTTTTTTGCTGGTAAATTCAATGTATCAATACGTAACGCAACGGTTAATTCTTTCAAAGGCCTATCATGTAATTCTTCTAATCTAACCGCCCATCTTTCTCGCATCAATAAATACAAATCCCCTAGCTCTTTTAAATTAATATGCATCTTATCCTTGACAGTGATGTGTAATAAATGTTCTGCCATAGCATAATATTTTGATTGGATGGTTAAAAACGGATGACTTGCAATGACTCCCTTAAAAAAAGTCATGCGCGAGAAAGTCTGACCTGATTCATATAGCAAACCAGTTTTAACATATTTAGATTGTTGAGTTAAATGATTTAAATCATTCAATACGAGGCTCACACTCTCCATAATTTGCCCCCCATGACCTAAAATTTGCTCATTTATTGTGGGAGACAAAAGTCGATGAGACATCAAAAAGACGATATCCAGAATTAAATCCCCTTCCCTATAATCCTTAGCTAAACGCATATGATATTGAAGAAGTGGTCGTTTAAATTTAATAAAAAATGATTTTTCTTGATAGTCATTAAATAATTCCAGCAAATCTGCATCATTGCGTTCGACATGGACAGCTAGGTTTTGAGAGACATACATCCAAAAAGCTAAACGATGATTCCCCCCATTACTAAAGGATTGTCTATTAATATGCTCGAAGTTAATAAGATAGGATTCTAAATGATAGTCATCAATTATTTTTCTTTGTTTTTGATGGGGCCAAGCAAGCAATAATAAATGATAAAAAAAATAAACAATTTGATGAAAAGGACCTCGCAAGCGTCCATTACGTATTTGAATATCAAATTCGGATAGTTCCTTATTTAATAAAGCTAAATTACGATTCAATGTTGCTTCACTCACCATCAATTCACTCGCTAGAATAGGAATTGAAAAATGATCATGATTAAATAAATAAGTGAGAATCTGAAATTTTATACTGTCCTTCAAAAAATAAGCGATAATGTCGTTTAAATGGATATCTGGGTGCATCTCTAAATAAACCTCGGTTGAATCGATGATCACCTGTAATTTTCGATCATTACTAATCATTATTTCTTCTAACTCTATGAGATACTTTTCCAATGTTGCCGCTGAAAGGTCCACCATATTTTTCAATGCTTTGAGCGTCAATGGTTTTTCTGCATTTAATAAATGGTAAATGATCATATATTGACTCATTTGATTTCTTTCCATTAAATGACTAATCTGCATGATACCTCTCCTTAGCTTGCAATCTTCGTTGACGTCCTTGATAATGTTGATTTATCGCGTCAAACCATGCATCTGGTAATAAAGCTTGATGTCCTTGATAAACATTCATCTGTACGGCAAGAAAATAATCCGTCAAGCCTGCTTGCATAGCAATTAAAACAGATGAAAATAAAGACGATAAATGTAACTTCTTTAAGCCCCTTATTTGCACTCCTAAGATTTCACCCGTATCAATCTGAGAAAGACATTGAATAAAAAGGCCCTCACTTTGATATCGACTTAAATGATAGTCTACCTGACTATACTTGAGTTCTTGAAGTGTTTTACCACAAGAAAAATAATCATAATCAAGAATGGTCATCGCTATCGCTCGAGGACTGTTAGGTAATTTGTGCTTGTTACCAAAAATATTCATTCCCACAATTCGTCCACTTAATTTGGCATGACTAATTAATGGCAAATAATATTCTTCATTTTGTTGCCCAAACCGCCATTTAATTAAATCTCCACAAGCATATATCGACGATTGAGAGGTTTCAAGAAATGCATCAGTCCAGATCGTTCCATCAGGATTAAAGCGTAAAATATCTTCCACTATTTTTGTATTTGGTTCAACATTCATCGCAAATTGAATAATATCAGTCTGATATTGATTCCGGTGACTCTTAACACTTAATGCCTCATCCCGAAGCGTTACGCTTTGATAACTTTCATTACATTTTAGAATGAGTCCTTCATGCAATAAATCATTCTGTAAATCCTTCATCATCCAATGATCAAATAATTTGAATGCTAAATGTTCTCCTGCTTCCAATAATGTCACTTGTTTACCTAATGTAAGATATAATTCACTCATTTCAATACCATATTGTCCTCCACCAATGATCATTATCTTTTCTGCTTGACCAACTAAGCTCAAACTATCCTTTAAGGACTGTTGACTGTCCAGAGAGATGATTCGCTCATTAATATGAACATCAGTGATACCGATAGATTGCTGACTTCCCATCGCTAGAATAAGATAGTCATAATGAAATTGCTCGATTATTCCCTGTCGCTTGCACGTGATAGATTTTTTATCGGGCTGAATGTGCGTGACATACGTATTTAAATAACATTCAATTCGCTGCTCAATGAGTGTGTCAATGGAGTTGTTTTTCTCTGTAGTAAACGACTCTGTTGGTTCCGAAACTAATCTTGACCGAAATTCTACCGGATAAAATAATAAATCATCTGACGCTTCCAAGATTATAATTTCACAGTCTTGATCCATTTCTCGACAAGTCATCGCCGCTTGAATTCCTGCAAAAGATCCACCAATAATTATAATTTTCATACGATTCTCCTTAATTAACATTCATTTTAGAGGGTCAAGAGCATGTTTACAAGTAATGATTAATAATAGGTTCAATAAATGTTATGAAAGGCTCCCCCGAATTTCTCTAACAAAAAAAGCCCATTGATATTTAAATCAAATGGGCTTTTTAATTCTTAGCCTAATAAAATACCATGACAGGTGTGCCAATTTCAACATATTCATAAATTGTAGAAACAGCGCCATGTGGCGTATTAATACATCCTAGAGAGCCAGCATAGAGATGTGTATCTCCCCCAAATGTTCCTTGCCATGAAGCGTCATGAATCCCTTGGGCTTGATCATCGAAACGAATCCAATAATCAACCGGTGTACTATATTGAACATTCGCGAATTGATTATATCCTACAAGATTTGTTTGATGTAACATTTCATTAACAGCATTCGCACCAGGAACTGTTTCTGCACCTGGTTGACCAGAAACAATTTCGGTTTGAAGAATGAGTTCATCATCAACATATAAGAACATTTGTTGATGGCTTAAATCGATTTCCACATATGTTCCACCAATTTCATCTTCAGCACCAGCATTCCCACCACTGCTGACAGTCGCTAATTGATGTGCACCAGATTCTTGGTTCAAGATAGCTTGTGATAATTCCTCAGTAGCTGTTTCAATATCGATACCCCAACCTAAGATACCAGGTGGAACCTCCACCGTACCTTGTAATGTACTGTCGAATTGACGTGTTTTACCATAGGTAGAATATTTTTCATCTAATATTCTTAAATAGTCGGCTACTTGTTCTTGGACAAGTACCATTTGATTATTTTCATCAAAATGCAACCAACCTTCGATTTGTTTGGGATCTAAATTCACTTTGTCTCCAGAAATTTCAATGGTCAAATCTGAGTGGATGGTGTTTTCAATTTCCTCCATCGTTTCCTTAATGGTAGAATCTTCCATTGTTATTCCTGGTTGATCATATGTTTCTTCTAAATTAATTTGATTATCTTTTTCATCGATTTGATCGATAATTTTTTGTTCAAGCAACTCAGGATCAACCACTGTTCCTGCTTCACCTTCAACTGAATGATATCCTTTTTCTTCATCATAATTAATGCTAGCATCTTGGGCTGGTTCACGTTCGCCTGACGCATTAATCTCTTCAGTTATTTCACTGGTATTCAATTCAATCAGTGATTCATTTTCTGACTCTTCTTCTGCTGAAACAGTATTTGTTACTAAATTAGCTAACCAATAATTAGGATTTTGGGAATAATACATTTTCGTTAATTGCTTGTCGGTATTATATACTGGATCTAGATCGGCAATTTTTACTTTGGCTACTTCTTTACCATCTTCTAACAAAATATATTCATCATTAGAAATTTCTTCTGATATACGTTTTTTTGCTTCATCCAAAGTCAAATTCCCCACATTGACCGCCATAAATTCAGTATTCGGTGTGAAACGTTCAGCATAATAACCGATACCACCAAAATATGCTGCCGCTAACCCTAGTACACTCAAACCAGCAATTGTTAGTTTCTTCTTCAACGAAAACATCCTTTCCAAAAGTTATTTATTTCAGCTACATTGAGCCTTCATTAAATATAATTATAAGAGCAAGTTAAAATAAGTCAATCATCAATGACTCATTACACAAAAGACATTATATCATGAATTAGAAGTAATTGTACCTAAAAGGCAATTTTTTTGTCATTCTTTTGTAAAATTCTAATTCGAGATAAAAGCTTTCAGATTATTTTACTATAAAATCATTTTTTTGCCATTGATATAAATCAAATTGTCTATCCAAAAAAAACGACCATCTTATTAGATGATCGTTTTAAATATAAAGCAGTAAAAATTACCTATTTCAAGATAATTGGAGCCAGAAATCTTATAAGCTATTTAATTTTTCTACTAATAATTGATTCACAACTTGTGGATTGGCTTGACCTCTTGTTTGTTTCATTATTTGACCAACAAAGAAACCTAATGCCCGATCTTTACCATTCTTATAATCTTCAACAGATTGTTCATTTTGAGCAACTGCTTCATCGATAATTGGCATCAATACAGCTGGATCACTAATTTGAGCCATACCTTGTTCTTCAACCACTTCATTCGCATCGCCACCTTCTTTTGCTAATAAGGTGAACAATTTTTTCGCAATTTTAGAACTAATGGTACCATCCTCAATTAAATTAATCATTTGAGCTAAATTCGTCGGCGTTAATTCTGTCTCTTCTAATGAAACTTCTTGTTTATTTAAGTATGCCGAAACTTCTCCCATCAACCAATTTGATGCTTGTTTTGGATCGGCTCCTTGATTGACTGTCTCATCGAAGAAGTCAGATAAATCTTTTGATTGTGTCAGAACCATTGCATCATAGTCTGGTAATTCATATTCGCGAGTATAGCGTGCACGACGTTGGTCTGGCATCTCTGGAAGTTGTTGACGTACTTCTTCAACCCATTCACGCGAAATCGTAATCGGTGGCACATCAGGTTCAGGGAAATAACGATAGTCCGCAGCACCTTCTTTCACACGCATTAGAATTGTTTCACCTGTCGCTTCATCATAACGACGAGTTTCTTGTTGGATAATGCCTCCTGAGCGTAGTACATTGGCTTGTCTTTCCTCTTCATGTAAGATACCCCGACGAATGAAATTGAAACTGTTTAAATTTTTAATCTCTGTTTTCGTTCCAAATTCTTCTTGTCCATAAGGTCTTAAGGATATATTCGCATCACAACGTAACGAGCCTTCTTCCATCCGGACATCTGAAACACCAGTATAAAGAATGGTTTCACGTAATTTTTCTAAGAAAGCATAGGCTTCATCTGCTGAGCGAATGTCGGCTTCTGTAACAATCTCAATAAGCGGTGTCCCTTGACGGTTCAAATCTACATAAGAGAATCCATCTGTTCCGTGCGTATTTTTACCGGCATCTTCTTCTAAATGCACACGGTTAATACGAATGCGACGCACTTCGCCATCCACCTCAATATCAACATAACCATTGGAACCTACAGGTTCAACATCTTGTGTTATTTGATAAGCGGATGGATTATCTGGATAGAAATAATTCTTACGATCAAAGCTCATTTTTTCTGGAACATCACAATTTAATGCTAGAGCGGCACGCATCCCATATTCAATCGCCCCTTTATTTAGCACAGGTAATGCACCAGGATAAGCCCAATCTTTTTCATTGGTATTACTATTAGGTTCCGCACCGAAGTGTGCAGGTGAGGCACTAAATATTTTAGATTCTGTTTTTAATTCGACATGGACTTCGAGTCCAATGACTGTTTCAAAATTCATCCTATAACTCCTCCCTTAATTTGACGGTGTTTGGTTGACATAGTCATGATCTTGTTCAAATGCATGCGCAACTTGATATAATGTCGCTTCATCCATTGGTTTTGCTGCTAATTGTAAGCCAATTGGCAAATGATTCCGGTCAAAGCCAGCAGGAATTGACATTACAGGAATACCTGCTAAATTATATGGCACCGTCAATAAGTCAGACATATAAGATTTCACGACGTCATCTTCTCGCTCACCAATCTTAAAGGCTGTACTAGTTGTGGTCGGTCCCATAATTAAATCATAAGATTCAAAAACTTTTTCAAAGTCCTGCTTGATTAATGTTCTGATTTGTGCAGCCTTTTTATAAAATAAATCATATTGTCCAGAACCTAAACTATATGTCCCTAAAATAATTCTTCTTTTAACTTCTTCACCAAAACCTTGAGAACGTGATTTCACATAAATTTCTTCTAAAGATTTGGCATCTTCAGCACGATATCCATAACGAATACCATCAAAGCGTTGTAAATTGGAAGCAGCTTCAGCAGAAGCGACGATATAATAAACATTGATTCCATATTTTGAGTGCGGTAACGATACTTCTTCAACAATGGCACCTTGGCTCTCGAAATATTTAGCCGCTTGTTGCATTTGTTGGCGAATGTCTTCATCAACAGTATCTGATTGATATTCTTTCGGGAAGCCAATTTTTAATCCTTCAAGGGATTGTCCTATTTTAGCTGTATAGTCACGATCTAAATTAGGCAAACTTGTCGAATCCCACTCATCATGACCTGAAATAACGGCCATTAATTTAGCATTATCAAGGACTGTTTTTGTCATCGGGCCAATTTGGTCTAAACTTGAGCCAAAAGCAATCGCACCAAGTCTTGAAACGGCTCCATATGTTGGTTTTAAACCGACTAAATTATTAAATGCTGATGGCTGACGAATACTACCACCCGTATCCGTTCCTAGAGCTGCAGGAACCTGTCCACTAGCAACTGCTGCTGCAGATCCACCAGAAGAACCACCGGGAACACGTTCTAAATCCCATGGATTGTGAACTTTTCCAAAATATGATGTCTCATTACCGCCACCCATCGCAAATTCATCCAGATTCGTTTTTCCAACGATGACTGCGCCAGCCTCTTTTAATTTTTTCACAACCGTCGCATCATAAGTAGGAACAAATTCAGCAAGCATTTTACTAGCTGCCGTAGTCGTTAAACCGCGCGTAAGGATATTATCTTTGACAGCAATTGGAACCCCGTTTAATGCTGGTGAATCGTCACCATAGCCTCTGTCATCTGCTTGTTTTGCTTGTTCAAGCGCTTCTTCTTTATTCAGTGTAATAAAAGCATTTAATTGTTCATCTGTTGTTTCGATGCCTGAAAGAACATCTTCAATTAATTCGACGGCTGTAAACTTTCCTTCTCTTAATCCTGCTTGTATTTCTGTGATTGTTCTTGGAAATTGAGTCATATTATGCCTCCTCACTTTCAATCATTTCTGGTACCTTTATAAAATTACCTTCACGTTCAGGTGCATTCGCTAGTAATTGTTCGGTATCACCACGAAGATGTGGCGTATCTTCACGATATACATCCATTAAATCATTGCCATGGAATGTCGGTTCAATACCTTCTGTGTCTACAGTATTCAATTCTTCTACTAGCTCTACAACATTATTAATCCCTTCAGCAAAGTGTTCAAAATCATCCGCGTCTATTTCTAACTTTGAAAGCGAAGCGACACGCAATAGTTCTTCACGAGTTATCATAATCATTCTCCATTCTACTTATAATCTTTCTTAATTAGCAACGGTTGAAGTAAATTGTCCACTGCCCGAATGTCTCGATATAATTGCTTCATTTCCTGCAGCAGAGTTAATATTAATCTCTACTTGAACATTTTCAGGTAAGTGTTGTTGCGCAACTTCCATCACATATTGTGTCAGGGCAATAATTTCTGTTTTCTGATAGAACTGGGTCACAATTTCAATGTCTAATGAAGCCAGTCCTCCATCAATATAAAGAGCATCTCCACTGATTCCATTTAAATTAGGGAAAAAGTTTTGAATTTCTTGTCTAAAATTATCAAAGTATAGATATTCATCTGATTGATTATCAGGATCGACAATCGGTAATGAAACACGATATTCATTGTGCTCTTGCCAATCAGTAATCGAATTTCCTTCACGTGAAATTCCATCAATAATAAATGTGCCTGGAGCTAAGTCTTCTGTGTTTGACATGCTATAAATACCAACAACGATTGGAACCGATCTTAACTCTTCCGTATTTCTTAATCGTCCCACAATAATATTAGCGTATTGTCTTCCTCTTTCCCGCATTTCACCCACAGAAATTTCTTGATTATAAACAACGCCATCACTATCTGTGTAGGTGTAATTACTATTCATTGCTAAACCAATCGCAATACCACTTAAAGCAAAGCCCTCATCGGTTTCAGTCATCAGATTTTTTTCGATAATACTGGACAAGTAAATCGGTGGAATATCTGAGGAAACTTCAACCTGTGTCGATTCTTGTTCAGATTCTTCTTGGGAACTTTCTTCATCCTGGACAGGATCAGATTCTTCCATTGATTCTTGTTGCTCCAATACTTCTTGAGGAATTTCCGGATTTAATCCTTCAGGGTTTTCTTCACTTTCACGCTCAAGCCAACTATTTAACGTATTTTCATCAATAATTTGCCCTTCTTGTAAATAATATTGATTTGTCGGGAAAACATCCTGACTAATTCTAAGGAGCCCATTTTCAAAGGCCCGTTGTTCATCATGTGAATTAATATAATTGTCAGCAGATGCAGCAGCGCCTAACTGATATTTTCCATCCAATATGACTGAACGATAATAATTATCAGAAATCTGTGTCGAAGTCGTTTGCACCGGAACGGTATTACTATCTTGCGTTGTATCTTCTTCTGGCTCTACATTGTGAATACAACCTGAGAGTAAAACAACAGCCAGCGAAAGACTCGTTATTTTCTTTAAAAAATTCATCTGATTACCTCTCTAAATCTGCTCTAAGAATTGTGCTTCATTGAATATTTCAATACCTAGATTTTGAGCTTTTGTTAATTTACTACCAGCTGCTTCGCCGGCAATCAATAGATCCGTGTTTTTAGATACGCTACTCGTCACTGTGGCTCCTTTATCTTCCAAGATATTTTTAGCTTCAGCTCGAGTATATTTTTCCATTGTTCCAGTTAATACTACCGTCTTATCAACCCAAAAACTATCTTTCTCAGCTATTTCTGCGGGTTTTATTCCAAGATAGCGCGTATTCACCCCGGCTTCTTGCAATCGTTGAATAAGGATTTGGGTGTCCTCCTCATCAAAATAATTAACAATGGATTGGCTAATCATTGGCCCAACCCCTTCAATCGTTTCAATCTCTTCAGGCGTAGCTGTCATAATAGCTTCGATTGTCTCAAAGTGTTGCGCGATGAGACGCGCAGCCTTGGCTCCCACATGGCGAATACCTAACCCAAATAATAATCTTTCTAATGATCGATCTTTGGAAGATTGAATCGCTTCATAATAATTCGTCGCTGACTTTTCTTTTGTATTGGGTAATTGTAAAAAATCTTCTATTTGCAGTTGATATAAATCAGCAATATCTGAAACTAAATGATATTCAAGTAATTTTTTCACAACTTTTTCACCGATACCCACTATATTCATGGCATTTCTGGAAGTGAAATGACTAATTAATGCGACCTTTTGAGCTGGACACAACGGATTAATACAACGAATAGCTACTTCTTCATTTAGCCGAACCAACTCACTATCACAAACCGGACAGTGCTTTGGAATGGTTAATGGTTCACTCGATTCGGGACGCTCGTCAAGATCCACATAAATAATCTCAGGAATAATATCTCCTGCTTTATGAATGTGGACTTTATCACCGAGGCGTACATCCAAACTTTCAATAAAATCAACATTATGGAGCGTGGCCCTTTGAACAACTGTTCCTGCTAAAGCTACGGGATCCATCAAAGCGGTCGGTGTCACAACTCCTGTTCTACCAACGGTCCACTCAACTTCATTAACGATCGTCTCAGCGATTTCAGCTTGGAATTTATAAGCTGTTGCCCATCTGGGGGCCTTAACTGTATAACCAAGTTGATTTTGTTGACGCACATTATTCACTTTAATCACTACCCCATCAATTTCATAAGGTAGTTCTTGTCTTTGTGATTCAACCTCAGCAATAAATGCTAAAATTTCATCTGCTGTTCGACAAACTTTTCTCAATGAATTTGTGCGGAAACCTAAAACTTTCAATGATTCAAATAATTCGGCCTGACTTTCAGGATGAAAAACATCCGTATATACAGCACCATACATAAAGACACTCAGTTGACGTTTCGCTGTTTCTTTCGGGTCTAATTGTCTTAACCCTCCCGCTGCAGCATTTCTAGGATTGGCCAAAGGCACCTCCCCATTTGCATCGCGAGCTTCATTGATTTGCGCAAAGACTCCTTTAGGAATGTATGCTTCGCCTCTGACATCAACCGTTAATGGTTCTTTTAATTTCAAGGGAATTGATTTAATCGTTCGCAAATTCGTCGTGATATCTTCGCCTACTGTTCCATCTCCTCTAGTCGCGCCACGGATAAACTTTCCGTCTTGATAACTTAGCGAGATGGCCAGGCCGTCAATTTTACATTCGCACAAAAATTCCACAGGTTCAGCCAATTGTTTCTCAACCCGTTCTACAAATGCACGAACCTCTTCTGCATTAAACACATTCCCCAAACTATACATCGGTTGACTGTGTTCAATTTTATTGAATCCGGAAGCAATCGTATCGCCTACTCTTTGTGTGGGTGAATCATCTGCGATGAGTTCAGGATGCGCTTGTTCGAGAGTTTCTAACTCACGATAAAGAATATCATATTCTTGGTCTGATATTTCAGGCTTATCCAATACATAATACTGATACGCATGATGATTGAGTGTCTCTCGTAATTCATCCATTCGCTCTCGAATAGCTGGTTCCTTTGAAGTCATCATTATCTGCCTCACTCTCTCAACTTATCTTGCCTATTATATCATTAAAATATTACATCAGCAGTATTTTTTCATTATTCACGAATGAATTCTTATGCTTCAACTTTTTGAATAGGCGCTAAATCTGCTAATAATTGCTTAATTCCTTGTGAGTCAAATGCGATACTTAATTGTGTATCATTGCCACTTTCCTTAATCGCAACAATCGTTCCCATACCCCAAGCTTTATGCGTCACTTTATCTCCCACTTGATAATCTACATCTTTATGTTGATTATTTGTTTTCCGTTGGATTAGAGGCCCATTTGACAATTGGACTTTTCTGGCTGATTTTCGTGCTTTGGCTTGATGAGTTAAATTTCGATTTCCTGCACCCATTCGTGACCGTTGCATAGGTGGCACGCCAATATGATTGACGAATGATTCGTCAATTTCATCAATAAAACGACTCGTCAAATTGTTTTGATATCGACCATATAATAGACGACTATTGGCCGCTGTCAAATAAAGAATATCTTCAGCTCGTGTCATCCCAACATAAGCTAAACGTCTTTCTTCCTCAAGTTCCGCTTCATCTTCCATTGCACGATTCAATGGAAACAGTCCTTCTTCCATTCCCACTACGAATACAACGGGAAATTCAAGACCTTTCGCTGCATGTAATGTCATCAATGTGACTTGATCATCTTCCTCTTCATCATCAATGGTTGACACCAGCGACAAATCATTTAAGAATAAAGTCAACGTTTCTCGAGGATCCACTTCTTGTGTTTCTGACGTTCCATCTGCTTCCACATAATCTGGGTCCGTTTGTTCGATAGAACTATGGTCACTTTCATCAAATTGTTTTGTAACTGATAGGAATTCATCCAAGTTCTCTAATCGAGTTTGCGCCTCAAGATCCCCCGTTTTTGAATACATGTCGCGATATTCACTTGCTTCCCACATCGCCTCGGTTAATTCTGTCATCGTCAGAAACTCAGCTTGTTGTTGCAGTTGTAGAATCATCTCACTAAATGCCACTAATTTATTTGCTGCACCTTTTGGTAAATTAGAATGTTCGATTTGCGCAATCGCTTCAAACCAACTCAATCCTAAACTATCTGCAAATTCTGCTAAACGTTCAACGGTTGTCTGACCTATACCACGTTTAGGAACATTGATAATGCGATTCAGACTCAAATTATCCGTTGGATTATTGATAACTCTTAAATAAGCTAACGTATCTTGGATTTCTTTTCTACCATAGAATTTAACGCCACCCACTACACGGTATGGAATATTAGCAGTTAATAACATCGATTCAAATTTTTGTGATTGTGCCTGTGTGCGATACAAAATCGCAAAGTCTGAATTATTAAAATGCTTATCTTCTTTTAATTTTAAAATCTCTTGCACAATATATTGTGCCTCTTCAGAGTCATTCTGAGCTAAATAAATCGAAATTTTATCACCATCTGGTCTAGCACTCCACAATTCTTTCGCTTGGCGATTGGAATTGTGACGAATCACACTATTCGCTGCATTTAATATGTTAGGTGTCGAGCGATAATTTTGTTCCAATAAAATAACCGTAGCATCAGGATAGTCTTTCTCAAAATTAAGAATATTTTCCATATTGGCTCCTCGCCACCCGTAGATACTCTGATCGCCATCTCCCACAACGCAAACATTTCTTAACATTCCAGTCAATAATTTAACCAATTGATATTGTGTCTCATTCGTATCTTGATACTCGTCGACATGAATATATTGGAATTTCATTTGATAAAATTGTCGCACTTGTTCATTCGCTTCTAACAATTGGACCGTCAGCAATAACAAATCATTGAAGTCCATCGCATTGCTTTTCTTCAAGCGATTCTGATAGGTTCGATAAATGCGTGCATGGATTTCTTCAATAAATGAACTCGCTTCTTCTGTCACAATATCCGGTGTTAAGCTAGAATTCTTCCATTGATCAATGATACTCAACATCTCTTTATGATTATATTGATCACTATCTAAATTCAAATCTTTCAACACTTGTTTCATTAATGTTTGTTGTTCACTTTGATCGATAATTGAAAAGTTTCTTCCATAACCGATATGTTCTGATTCTCTTCTTAAGATACGTGCACACATGGAGTGAAACGTTGAAACCCAAATACTTTCTCCCTCTGGTCCAACTAATTGTGTGATTCGCTCGCGCATTTCATTGGCCGCTTTGTTCGTGAAAGTTATTGCTAGTATGTTCCAAGGATTCACTTCTTTTGCTTCAATCAAATAAGCAATACGATGTGTCAGTACGCGTGTTTTTCCTGAGCCAGCTCCTGCAGCAATCAAGACAGGGCCTTCGGTTTTTAATACTGCTTCTCTTTGTTTATCATTTAAATTTGCGATATTTTCTTTTAAATTTGACAATCCATTTCCCCCTGTCATGATAAATGTATGGTAAAAGTGCTAAATAAATAATAATAGACATTAAACAAATCACTGCTCAATGCCTATCGAATGTATCTTCTTAAATAAGTTCTGTTAACTCAATTTGACGCTCACAACTTCTTAGTGAGTCTCCGGTTACAATGACTTGCCCTGTCAGATAATCCGGATCATTGCCAATGGGATTAAAGAGTGCAAAGCCCCAGTCCGTTCGTAACATGTACTGTGTCAAGACATTTTCACGATTTAATTGTTCGAGAGGCAAAGCAATTGCAGCTTTGGAACGAATTCTTAATTCTGGTAAGGGCAAACCTAATAATCCTCTTGCTGTCGCTTCATAATGTGAGATAGACATACTCCCAAGCGTAAATAACGCTTCATCTCTAAGCCCCACACTCGCTTCATTGACATAGATAACCCCTGCTGATGTGACAAAAAATCGTATCGTCATCGTCCCTACTAATGACAAATCTTCAACAATTGAGCGCCCAATTCGATAAATTTCTTGTTGAATTGGCTCATTGATATTCGCCGGAAATTGAACTTGACGAGTCGTCGTAGATGCTTGGTCCACCATTTCAAAGATAGGGTAAAAAAGGATTTCGCCTCTTTCATTACGTACCGCTGTAAGTGAAACAGTTTTTTCAAAAGGAATCCAGGCTTCTAGAATGCATGATCCATTTGCTAATTTTTCTGCGGCTGCCTCGTAATCTTCTTCACTATATAATATAACATGGTCTTTAGAATGTGATAAATGTCTTTGGGTTGCTTTAAGAATACAAGGGAATCCTAAATATTCTACAGCTTCTTCGATATCACCAATATTTGTAACCAATGAATAAGGCGCAATTAAACAGCGATGACCATCTAAAAAGTTCTTTTCTAACAATCTGTCCGTCGTTATCGCCATAAGATTTTCTGATAATCCGACATCTGTGATTGTTGCAACTAATTGATATTGACGGTGAGTCAATAAACCTACTTCACTTGTTACTAAATCCACACGACTAGCAAAGTATCTCAATGCTTCATCATTATATGTTTCGGTAACTGTTTGCCAACTCGCAAATTGTCGCACGGGATTATTCTCATCCAATACTAAACTCGCAACTCGGTATCCTAACTTGCCAGCTGCTTGTGCCAGTAATGCTGAAGATATACTATTTCCGATGATACCGATCGTGGATCCTGGTAAATGTCTTTTCACTCAGTGAAGCCCCCTTTCTTTAATTGATAGCTATTCAATATAATACCATAGTCGACGATTGTTTTCATTTTTTTATCAAAAAATCCACCCAAAAAAAGACAAACCTTCCTAAGAAAGGTTTGCCTGATGCTTCTTCTTTAAAACATTCCTGTTGGACCTTCATCTAAATTGATATAGATGTTTTTTGGTTGTGTATAGGCATCAAGAATCATTTTATGCGTCTCGCGTCCGATTCCAGAATCTTTATACCCACCAAATGGTGTCCCTGCTTCAAAGCTATTATAAGTATTGACCCACATACGACCTGTACGAATACCACGTGCTACCTTGAATGCGGTCCTTAAGTTCGTTGTCCAAACACCACCAGCTAAACCATAATCACTATCATTGGCTAACTGAATGACTTCATCAGCATCTTTAAATTTGATGACTGTGGCAACAGGGCCAAATATTTCTTCTTGAGAAACACGCATATCATTTGTTGCATTCAATAAAGTCGGTTTAAAGAATGAACCTTCTCCTAGTGCGCCTTCTTGATAACGTTCTCCACCTGTTAAGACTTCTGCGCCTTCTTCTTTACCAATCGCAATATACTTCTCAATCGTTTCAATTTGATTTTCATTTACTTGGGCACCCATTTGTGTATTTTCGTCTAATGGATTACCTACTTGAACTTTCTCAAATGCTTCAATTAATTTTGGCAGGAAAGTATCATAAATTGATTCTTGAACAAAGATACGCGAACCAGCAGAACAAACTTGGCCTTGATTAAATAAAATTCCTAATTGAGCACCTTCAAGTGCTTGATCCATATCCATATCTTCAAAGAAGATATTGGCAGACTTACCACCTAATTCTAAGGTGGCAGGAATTAAATTCTCTGCAGCAGATATACCTACTTGACGTCCTACTGCTGTTGATCCGGTAAAGGCTAGTTTATCTATCCCAGAATGATGTTGTAAATAATCACCAGACTTCGATCCACGACCTGTTACTAAGTTGAAGACTCCTTTAGGTAACACGTCATTTAGTATCTTAGCAAATTCTAAAACACTCAATGATGTACTAGAAGATGGACTAAAGACAATCGTATTACCTGCAGCTAAAGCTGGTGCAATCTTCCACGCAGCCATTAAGAACGGGAAGTTCCAAGGCACAATTTGACCCACTACTCCTATTGGTTCTCTAATAATAATTGACATTGTCTGGTCATCTAACATCTTGACAGTATCTTCTTCACTGCGAATAACGCCAGCAAAGTAACGGAAATGATCCACAGCGAGTGGAATATCTGCTCCTGAAGTCTCACGAATAGGCTTTCCGTTATCCATGGATTCAATCGTTGCAAAGAAATCTAATTTTTCCTCAATGCGATCAGCTATTTCTAATAAGATGCTTGAACGTTCTTTAACATCACTGCGTCCCCAAGTTTTGAATGCTTCTTGTGCAGCTTTGACGGCTGCATCGACATCATCATTCGTTGCATCAATGATTGTTGAGATTTTCTCTCCAGTTGCCGGTTTATATACATCAATCGTTTCATTCCCGGTACCATTGGTCCATTGACCATCAATCAGCAATTGATATTGATCCGCAATCTTTACAGTCATCCAACCACTCCTTTAAATATTCTTAACTTCATTTTACGTGATTATGTTACCGTTTACAACAATCCTGCTCATCATCTTCTCATTTATATTAATTGTTTAACGATTTACTGAGCGCCCCATTCGGGATAGAGTATGGCGTTTTCCTCGAATCGCCACACTCATATGATAAATATTTTCAACCGGTAATAACCATGCATTCCCGCCATCACCTATATGTTGAATATCAGCTCCAGCAACCTTCGCATCTATAGCTAAACGCCGGATAGTTTGTGAATCTGCTCCTTCTTGACTCGTTCCAATGGATGTCATCACTAAACAGCCTTCATTGTGTGCGTAATCAATGATGTCATAAATTAATTCCGCACGAATCCCTGGTACAGACCCAATACTCGGAATCATTAACACATCGGGTCTAGCCTCAATTATTTCTCTAGCGATATCTAATGTTATTACTGGTTCAGCAACCCCTGCAGAATGCATTTTTCCAGCGATAATCATCCCGTCAAAATGGTTTCTAGCTAAGTGAATCGAATCAATAATTGCTTGATTAGATACACCTGCCGCAGGGTTGCCTGTCAAGCAAATCATGTCTAAACCGAGTTGATTCGCTTTTTTAAATGTTTCAACCGTTGCCTTTCTCCCGGATGTTATTTCTTTGCGTGCTTCCATCATTGTTATATCATCAGTTACTGGTTCTAAATTTACCCCCAGTGGTCTCCCCGTTAAATGCTTTAAAACATTCGCAAAATCAACCGCTTGCTCTTTCGTTAGACCACTGATAACAGGATTGAACAAATCCACTTCATTTAGTAAAATTAAATCTGCTCCGAAACTGGCCGCTAATTCTGCGTTCGTAACATCGGCAATATTTGCTGTTGGGACAACAATATTTTCTGAGAGAATAATTCTACCTTCACTACTCCGAATACTTTCAATTAATTCTGTTCGATTAAATGCCTTGATTTCTGAAGGATTTGCTGATAATAATCTTTTAACCATATATTCTCCTTTTAAAAAAAGCCCCCTGAATACAGAGGGCCTAGTTATTATTTTACATCAATTTCATACACTGAATCGCCAGCTGAAACATGATCTCCTTGATTAATATTTACAATATTAAAATCACCACCATTAGTCACAACCAATGGTGTCACTAATGAGTAACCTTGGTCAGCTATTAATTCAATATCGATGGTTCCTAAGTAATCACCCATCGATACTTTATCGCCCTCATTCACATCAATTTGGAACCCTTGACCATTTAATTCCACTGTATTTAATCCCATATGCATTAAGAGTTCGGCCCCATTTTCTGCCTTAAATCCTATAGCATGTTTGGTTGGGAAAACGGTCATGACTTCTCCATTGACCGGTGAAACGATTTGACCTTCTAGTGGTTTAACAGCCAGCCCTTCGCCCAATGCTTTCGAACTAAATGCTGGATCTCCAACGTCCGCTAATTGAATAATCTCACCTGTTAATGGACTCACAATGCGTTGTGTTTCAGTTTGTTTTGATTCTTGACTGACTTCTGTGTGTTTAATTTGTGCTTCATTATTTTGTGGCGATGAATGAACAGTCACTCTTTGTCTATTCATTTGACTTAATTCATCCGCGACAAATTGAACCTTAGGTCCAATAATAACTTGAAGATTTTTGCCATCCAAGACACGAACACCTGATACACCAGCAGCTTGAATTCTTGCTTGGTCAATGATACTGGTATCATTTAAGCCAAGTCGCAAGCGTGTCGCACAATTATTCACGGTCTGAATATTTTCAGAACCACCGATTGCCTGATAAATTTCATATGCCATTACTTCATTGGGCCGCATGGTACCTGTAGGATTGTGATCTGTTGGTCCTGTGGTATTTGACATCTCATCTGTTGAAGCATCATGTTCTAATACTTTACCACGTCCCGGTGTATTCAAGTCAAAATGTTTGATCATCCAATCAAAAATGATGAAATATAATACTGCAAATACTAATCCCATTGCTAATAACATCCAAGTATTATTGGCTAATGGCATTCGCCATGAAGCAATCAAATCAATCAGACCGGCTGAAAATGAAAAGCCAGCCGTCGCATTTAATGTTGACGCGACAAATAATGAAGCCCCCGTAAGTAATGCATGCACAAAATAAAGTAAAGGCGCTGCAAACATAAATGAAAACTCTAAAGGTTCTGTAATTCCTGTCGCAAATGAAGCAATCGCTCCGGCAATCAATAGTGCTTTCGCTTGTCCTTTTAATTCTGGTTTGGCATTTTTAATCATTGCCATCGCTGCCGCTGGAAGACCAAACATCATAATCGGGAAGAATCCAGCTTGATACATCCCTGTCACACCTTCGGTTCCAGTAGAAGCCCAAAAGTTCCCAATATCATTGATACCAATCGTGTCAAACCAAAAGATATTATTCAATGCATGATGCAATCCTGTTGGAATTAATAAACGATTTAAAAAGCCAAATAATCCTGCACCTAATGCACCAAGTCCTGCAATGGAAGTTCCTAAAGCCGTTAATAAACCATAAAGCGCTGGCCAAATAAAATATAAGATAATTGCAATCAGGACAGATACCATTGCCGTTACAATCGCAACCGACCGTCGCCCACTAAAGAAAGCTAACCATTGTGGTAATTCTGTTTTATGGAATCGATTATAGGCCCAACCTGCAGTGACTCCAGAAATAATACCAATGAAAACATTTTTCACAGCATCAAATGCCGGATTAATTTCTTCTACCGGAACATTTTGAATGACAGCTAATTTTTCTGGATTCAATAATGTGGTAATCATTAAAAATGAGACCAAGCCAGCCAAACCAGCCGTCCCATTGTTATCCCCGGCAAATCCAACAGCTACCCCGACCGCAAATAGAATCGGTAAATTATCAATGACTACGAGACCTGCTTGAACTAAAAATACCGCGATCGAATTATCTGAGCCTGCTAATGCCTGTGGATCTAATCCATAACCGATTGCCATAAATAAAGCTGCAACAACTAAAACAGAAACGGGTAGCATTAATGAAGAACCTAATTTTTGTAAATTTTTATACATGGGATGCCCCTTTCTTGTGACAAAACCTAAAATATCTCACACTTATTCTGAAATGCAGAACCTCCTTTCACCAATGTGAGCGATTACTTTCTTTATTTTACCCCTCAATGTATGATTGTCAATAAAAAAATAGGCCGTATTATCGACCATCAATCCGATGTTGACAGTCTAATAGGCCTAAAATTTAAAGTTATATAATTTTTTTATCCAAGCTATAAGCGTTATTTAAATTTGTCCGTGAGAATGCTTTTCATAAATCATAAACTGATGTTAGTCCAAATAACCGAAATAGAGTATCACTTTCACTGTGATATCAGTCTTGTTCGGACTCTGCCTCTGCTGGCGTCTTTGTTTGCGATTCGATCGGCTGATCATATTGATCTAAATTCCATGCTTCAATCATTTGTATGACTTTGTCTGCATAGTCAGGATCGGTTGCATATCCTGCAGACTGAAGCCCCCTAGCTTGTTCTTGGTAAGTGTCTCCTACTAACACATCTTCATAAAAGGACTGATCCCAACTGGTACCATAGTAAATTAATTCAGCATGTTCACGCATAGAATCTTCCCATGAAGGGTAAACCTTAAAACGGTCAACAATTTCAATCCATTCTCCATCGACATATTCAGACGTTTTCATATCTGCACCTTGTGGATCTGACGCTTCAGTCTTCACCCCATAAAGATTATGATATTCAGCCCCTAACTCACTCGTCCCAAAATCCGATTCCAATGCCGCCTGACCTAAGGATACACTCGCAAGAATTCCGTATTGCCTTTGTAATCTTTGCGCAGTCGGGACCAATGTCTCAATAAAGGATTCCCGTTGTATCACTTCTTGTTGCTCTTCTTGGTATTGTTCAATCGAATAATCTGCAATTCGATAAACAATCAATCCTAATAATATGGCAAAAAGAACAAAGAAAATAGTGATACAGCCAACTCTTTGTAGAAACACAGGCATCACGCGTTTCCACCACGAGGAAAAACGATTCTTTTTACGCCGCTTATATGATTTTGTTTTTTTGGTTCGTTTTTTTCTTTTTGCCATAAAACCCACTCTAAATATTATTTTTGTTCAGGCTCAAGGATTTCCGTTTGATTATTAACCCAGACCAGCAGTTTATGTGTATCATGACCAATTTGTTGCTGAATGACACCTGGTAAACGCATTTCAATAATATCATTATAGCCCCATATATTATAATCAGTAATCAAGCGCAGAACAACAGTATTCGATCGTCGATTGCTTCCTGGTTCATTGGCTTGATTTTGTTGCCATTCGATACGTGCTAATCCATGATTGATCCAAGTTTTGGCGATTTGATATTTCAAGTAATTAAACTCAGCAACTGCACTGCCGTGCGGTTCATTCATTATTTCCCGTCGACGTGTCACTTTTTGGACAAGCATCCATTCATAATCTGTAAATAAGGTTGAAATAATACGCATATTTTCATATTTTAAGCCTTGTTCGCCTTTTTTCCAACGATCCCAACTTTGTGGAGAAATACCTAATTGTTCGCTATAAAATGCTTTTTCACTGATATATTTTGCTTTCACGGCTGAAACAACTAAATCAACTAATGGACTCGACATATAATCCTCTCCTTTAACTTATTAAGTGTATTTATAATAAAATTATACACCTAAAAAGTGTAAAGTCAATCATTGAACGATTGACATCCATTATAAACCAACATGTATCCTTTATGGGCATTTTCTATAACTTTTCCAACTTTCTTCTAAATTTAGAAAATAGAAAAACACCAACATTCTGTTGGTGTTTAGATTGATATCATATGAATGGTACTATTCAAATGTGTAACGATAGGTTTGTGATTCTTCATCAAAGAACCATGTTGGTTCAATTCGTTGACCATTGGCATTCACAATACTACGATCGGGTAATTCAACGTATCTATCTTGTCCTTGCACATATTGCGAATAGTAAGCTGGATTTTCAGGAGCGTATTGTTCTACAGATTCAGTGTATCCCGCAGCTTCTAATTCAACAGGTGTTTCGGCAACTGATGGCGCTTCTTCTACTGGTACAGTAGCTTCTGTTGATTCTTCTGTTTCTTCGGAAGACTCCTCTGATGATTCATATTGCTCTCCATTCGAAAGATGTTTATTCATAATATCAGCCAATGCTGATTGAATTTTAGCGACAATGTTTTCCGCTTCATCATAACTATTGGCCATCATAATAATAATATGATTTCCATCTTCAGACTCTAAGATGCCAGAATAATACTGCTGTTGAGCATTATCATCTGCTGACGCTAATTCATATCTTCGTTCAACACCCTCAATGCCTTCACTAGGATATTTAGCCGTCTCTGGCGATTGTAATAACTTTTCTTTGATCATTTCACTAGCTTCAGATGACACAAGTTCATCATTACTTAACAGTTGAAGTAGCTGACCCAAGTCTTGTACATTGGTCATCGCACCAGCGACTTGTCCATCCGGAGAAAGTGATAATAAATTATTGACCCGAGTTGAGAAATAATTATGTTCATTTAACCAAATATTAAATTGATTTGGACCGCCTACTTCTTGAATTAAATGATTCATTGCGGTTAAATCTTGATCTTGTATCATTAAATCGAGCAGCTCTTCCACTGTATATTCCGCATCAGGTTCAACCATACTCAGAGGTGCTGTATCACCTTCAGCCATTAATGCTGAATTCAATGGAATCGTATCTTCCAGACTTAATTCATTTTCTTCAATCGCTTGATAGACTCGTTCAATGATATACCAACTAATAAGTGAACCTGCTTCTTTTGTTTGGTCGTCATAAATGAATGGAGCGCTATTTTCATCATTTGTATTGATGAATGCTGTCACATCTTTATTGCCATCAAAGGTACTATTGATAATTTCATTGTATTGATCAATGGTTGCTTGATCTAGTCCTTCAGATGGAATATCATAAGATATCTCTTCTGAAACATTTAATGACTCTGATGTGATTGTCAAAGTTTGAGGTTGCGGTTCTGTTGATAACACATTTAAAGCAGGATCTCGGAAACTTAAAATTAATTGATCTCCTTCAGGTGTTAATGAATAGTCTGTAATTTCTTGAGGACCTTTATTGCCATTTTCTAATTCAAATGTAAAAGTATCGCCATCAATTGAACCAACCGGTTCTTCAGGGGTCATCGCGACTCTGATGACAGGATAATTATCAGTATTCGTTTCAAAATTCCAATTTGAACCTTCCGCCGCTTCTTCTGATGACTCAGATGTCGCTTCATTTTGTCCTTGCTCAGATTTTACTGGTTCAGCCGACTCATTTTGGTTAGAAGTCGACTCCGTTGTTTGTTCTGTTTGGTCATTACCATTAATTAAATTCATTGCTTTATTATAGAGTGTCGGTCCATAATAAAATAATAGAAAGACCACTAAGACAGCAAGCACTAATTTTAATAAGAAACTAAATACACGACGGCAGCCACTCGGTTGTTTTGGTTCATTATAGACATAAACTTCCTCATATGCATCATTCGTTGATTCATTTTGAGTTGATTCATTTTGATTGGAACGACTGTTAATCGTGACACTTTCAAACTCAACGGGTTCCTTCTCTGAACGAAATGTATCATTCTCTCTCTTAGTATCTATTGCATCAACTTGTTTAGGTGTGTTTCTAGTTTGTTTGGCATTACTATTAAAGACATAGCCACAATGTACACATTGATTTTTACTTCGGATTGTTTTACCACAATTAGGACACTTCATACTTTTACCTCCATTTAACGTGTATATATTCTTATTTATTGTAGCACATTCCTTGTCGTTTTGTCATTCTCATCCTTTTTATTATCGTTTTATGATTAAATAAAGTTCATGAATCTTGCACGTTTTGAAATATATTTTTCTTCAGTGTTGAATATTCTAAGGAAAATGATGAAAAGATACATCACTTTAACGCTTCTCTATTCTCCTTTTTGTCTCTCTTTCCTTAATATAAAAATAACTCTTTTATTAGGTAAAACAAATATTATCCAATAAAAGAGTTTGTTTTTTTAATCAAATCAATGAATGCTAAAAAAATGTTCTCTAATTAGCCGGCATCATTCTACTGCTTTCATTGCCTCAACGACATCGATATTTTTTAATTTGCGATGCATGACAAGCATGACAATGATCGAAAAGATAATGGTTAAAGCAAAGGACCAAAGATAACCGTCCCAATTTATCACAGGATGGAATAAATAATCTGACGTCTGCATAGTTTTCATCAACACTTTGGTGAGAATATTTCCTAACACTAATCCAATCGCTCCACCTATGACAGATAAAATGAATATCTCGTCATAAATATACAAACTCACTTCATGATCATAAAAACCGAGAACTTTAATCGTTGATAATTCTTTGATACGTTCACCAATATTTATATTGGTCAAATTATATAAGACGACGAACGCTAATCCCGCCGCTGCAATTAGTAAGACAATCGTAATTAAATATAGGCTGTCCATGGCTGAATTTAACTGTTGATTGACATATGTCATACTTAAGACTGTTGCTACTGAATCTAACACCGCGATTGATTCTTCAACTTGTACAGGATTGCTTTGATTGACATTCTCGACTAAGAATAATGATGGTTCAAGCGTTTCAACATTAAAATATGTCATAAAATCCTCCGGAGTCATATAGATATAGTGCGACAGATAATTCTCGGCAATACCTTCAATTGGCACCTCTATCATCTCTTGGTCCTCATTTCTAACGGAAATATCAAACGATTCATTGCCGTCATAATCGTAATGTTCAGCCAATCGTTCCGTCATTACCGGACCATCCTCTAAATCAATTGCACCTTCTTCTCTCATTCTTAATTCAATAAATGAATCAAAAGACGCACTGTCTCCGAGTGGAACCATCACATTAATAGGTAGCTGATCTCTATTTTCAAAGTCCGTTTGAACGGTCGTTTGATACACAGGATAAACAGAGGCGATATCTGGATTTTGTTCTAATGCATCTTGTAAAGCATCCACATTCCCATCTTCGTTAATATAGACAAAATTATCAAATGTTTGAATTTCTTGTGTTTGAACATCTACCATATGCGTGATTGTATCACTGATACCAAAGCCAGTGACCATTAACATCGTACACCCTGCCACACCAATTAAAGTCATCGCATTCCGTCCTTTGTAACGTAATAAGTTACGAACGGTCATTTTCTTTTTAAAGCTCAAACGATTCCAAATTAACGGAATCTGTTCTAAAAAGATTTTCTTTCCAGATCTTGGTGGTTCAGGTAACAATAATTCAGCTGGAGCAACGCTCAAATTACGTAATGGTTGAATGATTGCTGGCAATATAGCCGTCAATAAAGCAATGATTGCCACAAATAGATTCCAAAAATGCGATCGTGCAATATGTATCTCATCCAAATAATGCATATTATTATATGCATTCACAATCAGTGGCGGGAAAGTCCAATAACCAATAACAATCCCCAATATCACACCGATGACACTCGATAAACCAGCATAAACACCAAATTTCGCTATAATCGCACGATCAGGATATCCCAATTGTAACATTGTCCCCATATACATTCTTTGTTCAGAAACCATTCTTTTAATAGTTGTAAAAGCTACAAGAATAGCTACTAAGAAAAAGATTACTGGGAAAAAATTACTAATAACATTCAACTGATCGGCATTATCTTTCAGACTTGAATAGGCAGAAAAGCCATGACGATCATTGACAATCAAATTAGGTTCTTGCATATCTTGAAGCTCTTGATACCCTTGTTGAATTTGATGCTGGCCTTTTCTTCGTTGATACTGGGATTGTCCCATAGACTGTTCAAGCAATGCTTTACCCGCTTCCCATTCACGCTCACCGGCTTCTAATTGTGAGTAACCCGTGAATAAAGCTTTGAGTCCTTGTTGATAATCATTTAATCCTTCATCGAGCTCAATTCTTGCTTGGTCCAATCTTCTTTGAGCATCATTTAAAGTATTTTCGCCAGATAGTATATCTTGATAACCAGAATCTAAAGCGATTCTACCAGTATCTAACAATGCTCTGGTCTGATTAAGTTGCGCAAGGGCTAACCGTTGATTCTCAGATAATGTTTCTTGACCCGATACTAGATTTTTTCTTGCTTGCTGCAGTGCTTCTCTCCCTTGAGAATAGGATTCAAACCCAGCATCTAACTGAGCTTGCTTTTCAGCAAGTTCGGCTTGAGCTGTTTTAACTTCTTCCCATTGCTGTTGCCAAGTCTCAATATCTATCGTTATCATATCTGGAACTTCAGATATATCATTGTTTTTCAGCGCTTCTAATGTCTGATTCAATTTGCTTCGTTGATTTCTCAATGCATCATATTGTTGCTGTAATTCAGCTATTGATAATGCAATCTCATCCAAACGTTCTGGATTTTCTAGTTGTCCTTGCTGAGTTTTTAGCTCCTCTATTTGTGCCATGAGCGTATTTTTTCTATTTGCTAGGACCTCTAGTTCTGCCACCATGTTTGTTTGAGCCAGAGTCATTTCATTAAGTGTTTGAGTCAAGCGACTGATTTCCTCATTCACTGTAGAATCTTCCGTTTCACTTGCATCTAGATTAGCCAACTGACTCTGTAATGAGACGATTTCTGCTTGATAGTTCGTATTCATTGCGTCTAATTCAGCCATTTGTTGATTTACAGTATCCAATTCCGCTTGCGTTGAACACAGTATTTCAGCTAGTTCTGTATCATGGTTGGCGGCTTGTTCTAATTCTTCTCGTTCGATTTCAAGTTCTGTTATTTGCTGCTGGAATGCATTCATTTGAGAATCTAAAGTGGCAATTTCTGACTCCAATTCTTCCATCGTTTCTTCAGAAGGTTGTAGATAAGGAGTCAAGGCCATTTGATATTGTTCAATGACTTGATCGCGAGACATATTTGTTGTGTCGATAACAAGGCCTAATGAAGTTGCAACTGAATCATACGCTTGAATCAATTCATTGAATGATTGTTCTAAAGCTTGTTGTTCTTGCGTTAAAGCATCACTTTCTGTAGCAATTTCACGTTCCAAGGTCTTAAGGCGTCTATATTCTTGATGTAATACATTGGCCTGGACAAATATAGGATGTGTGCCAGTATCTGTAGGATTCTCCTGAATATAATCCAACAATGCTTGGATCGATGAGATGCTTTGCGTATTGATATTCGGCAATTGACTTTTAGCTTGATTTAATGCTAATTGACCTTCTACTAACCGATTTAAAGCATCATTCAGCGCATGTTCATTTTGTTGAATTTCTTCTTGTCCATAAATTAACTGATCGTAAGCTTGGTTAATTTGCTGACGATAGGCACGTTCACCAGTGACATAACGAGACCATCCCTGTTGGAAATTTTCTTCTTCTGCCATCAGTAGTTCTCTAGACAAAGCAAGTTCTTGTCTTCCTTGCTGGAGCGAGGCTAAACCTGCATCGTAATCTGTTTCACCGTCTTGAAAGATCCTATAACCATCTTGTAGTTCTTTTAGGCTCTCGTAATACTGTTCCCAACCTTTATTTAAAGTATCACGACTCTCGCTTAAATTATTTTGTTGATCTTTCATTAATTTTTCGGCATTATTTAATTCCCTTTGACTTTGATTCAACTGATCTTTTGCCGTCTTGCGAACATCTTCCAGTCGTTTCTTCGGTTGATTGGCTAATTTCTGCTCAATTGCTTCTGTATAATGAGCCATCGCATCATCATATGCTGGTGAGTAGGCAGGATGTTCCTGACTGGCTAGTGTCCAATAAAGGATTTCTGAAAAATAATCGCCACCTATTGCATCTTCACAAACCACAGCAAACACGGAATTCCCTTGAATACCCCGATCATTACGATCCATATAAAGTGGTGTCTGAGCAAATCCGACGATTTTAAATTCCTTTTGTTTAAAGTACAGTGGCGTTTGTCCTTCTTCATAGGATGCTTCGGGATCATATTCAGACAATTGGTCAACCGTGACAGTATCCCCTAGATTGAATATTCCCTGTAATTTTTCATTTTCAATGAATTTACTATCGAGAACAATTTCATTGCGATTTTCTACCATACGCCCTTCAACAATATGATAAATATTGTGTTTGGAATTTCCATCATAAGTAAGAAACTTTGCACTCTCAGTACTGGGATTTAGTGTCTGGATGACAGATTGTAATCCTTGAGCATCGACGCCCTCTATTGATTGAGTCAGCTCGAGGTCTTCTTTAGTTAATCCCATAGTTCCTACTATTTGACCATCGGGAAGTTGATTCACTTGATAATATGCATCTGCTGTTTTCAGCATCGACGGTCCGGCTGCTTTAATCCCAACAAAGAAAGATACGCCTAACATTATAATAATCAACAAAGAAAAGAAACGAGCAAATGAATCTTTTATCTCTCGAAAATTATCTTTCCATATTGCGGACTTCACATAATTCCTCCTTTATTACCATTGAATTGCGTCGATATCTTTCGGATCTGAATTCAAATCTTCACTATCTACCTTCCCATTTCGAATACGTATCACTCGATCCGCTATTTGGCTAATAGTTTGATTATGCGTGATGACAACGACTGTAGTCCCTAAATCATCACACGTCTTTCTTAATAATTTTAATATTTGAATTCCGGTTTCGTTATCTAAGGCACCCGTAGGCTCATCTGCTAACAATAAGGCCGGTTCACTCGCAATCGCTCGTGCAATCGAGACCCGTTGTTGTTCCCCACCTGATAATTGAGCCGGAAAATTATCCGCACGATGGTCTAAACCACACAATGCCAACACTTCCATCGCATCTAAATCGCTTTGAGAAATTTGAATCGATAAATCTACATTTTCTTTTGCTGTTAAATTCGGAATAAGATTATAATTTTGAAAAACAAATCCGATATTATTGCGTCGAAATGTTGTCAGTTGTTTGGCATTAAATTGCGCAATATCTTCCCCATTTACAATCACTTCCCCATCAGTAGGGGCATCCATGCCTCCAAGTATATTTAATGTTGTCGATTTGCCCGCTCCGGAAGGTCCGAGGATAACCGCGAACTCCCCTTTTTCAATTTGAAAAGTGACCTGATCATTTGCTTTCGTTATCGTATCTCCATTCTGATAAGCTTTTGTAACATTTTTAAGCTCAATATAACTCATTCTTGCCTCCTATGTTTCTCGATAAAATACAAATACTTTCAAATACTGACTTTCTTTATCATTTGTTGTGGGAAAATCTTCTTCAGGCAATTCAAATTGTTGAATTAAATAAATAGAATCACTAACTTGTTTGGATGCTTTCATTAAATTTTCACGGAATAAATCACGGTCTAACCCACTATGATTGGTTGAAATAATTGTCATTCCACCTGCTTTTGTCATCTTGAATAAGTCGACAGCTAATGACAGATAATCTTTTTCAACACTAAATTGATATTTTTTAGTGCGTGCAAAACTTGGCGGATCACAGACAACCATATCAAATTGCTTCTGATGTCTTTTGACATAAGCAATATAATCAAAAACATCCATTACCCGAATCTCATGATCGGCAATATCTGTCGATAAACCATTCAGAGCAAAATTCTCCTTAGTCCAATCGAGACTTCGGTTCGCCACATCTACACTTACTGTATGTGCCGCACCGCCTGTTGCTGCAGCAACAGAAAAAGCACCGGTATAACTGAATAAATTAAGCACGGTTAATGACTCTGATTGAGTTTGAATAAATTGTCTAACATGACGTTGATCTAAAAAGATGCCTGTCATCCAATCTGTGCCTAAATAGACAGCATAGTTAATATTATTTTCTGAGATAATTAATGGATTGGGAGCTTGTTCACCAAAAGTATGTTGAATGGTCCATTCATCTTCGGAAACTTCATAACGTTTGGTTTCATAAATTCCTTTTAGACCAGAAAGATTAGATTGTAGTATAGGTATAATCGTATCACGTTCATTAAAAAGCGCCTTTGAATACCAATTGATTTGTAAATAACCAGCATACCAATCAATGGTGAAACCTCCGAGACCATCACCTTCGCCATTAAATAAGCGAAAACTATTTGTTGCTTCATTCGAAAATAATTCTCTGCGTTGTTGAATAGCCATTTGGATAGTTGATTCTAGAAAATGTTGGTCTAGAAAATCATCCATATCTAATGAAAATATCCAGGCAAATCCTTTGTTTTGTTTCACAACAATCCCTTTAGCAACAAAATGGTTGGCTTCATCTCGAAAATGCACAATTTCTCCTTCAGCAATCTCATCTATCTGATGTGGAAAGATTAAATCATGATCTTGAATCAATCGATGACCATGGTGGATTTTATTAACACTATCTGGGTAGAGTTTTATATTTGTCATGCTTATACCTACTTTTCCTATTATCTTAGTGATGTTACAATAATAACATCTATCGAATATTTTTCCTATTATCTTTGAAGACGATGTGACAACTCCATTGTCTTTGTCACGGAGGAGATTATATGGCTAAAGGAAGCAATCAGGAAATGAATCAACTTTCCAAAGAAGCACTACAAACGGCATTGATTGAATTATTGCTTGAAAAAGAAATGGACACCATTACCGTTACAGAATTAACAGAACGTGCGGGTGTCTCGAGAATGACTTATTACCGCCATTACGAATCAATGAAAGATATTTATCATGAAACACTCGATATTATATTCCAAGAAATTATTTCTGACGGTAAACAGATGTTATTAAATGGCCATTGGCCCGACTTTTGGCTAACACTCTTTACTTTTTGTTATGAACAACAAACATTGATGAAAAGTTTATTAAACACCAATCAAAACAACTATGTTCTAGAATATCTAAACCAAGCTTTCATTTCTGAGAGCGAGCAACCTCTTGATAAATATCAAAAATATGGTTTTATTGGCATGACATATAATTTATTACGCGAATGGACACATAATGATTTTGATATTTCTCCTAAGGAATTAGCTGATATTAGCTCATATTTAATGAATGAACAAATTCAAGCAGTTCTGCCTGAGAAATATTTCCCCCATTCATCTTATCAATCTATTTCGAACCCAAGACAAGAATTCCATGAATAAAAAGACTCTCGATAGACCCCAAAAAGGCTCTATCGAGAGGCTAATAATTATAATTTAAAGAGAGGGGTTGCCTGAACGGGATCTGTCATATGAACCTGAAAGTCTTCATTGACCGCAAAATCATACTGCTGCAAGACGGAAGTCATCGAATCCATCGCTAACTGTTTCGTATTGTTATCCTGACTTAAATGACCTAAAAAGATATGTTTTGTATTATTTCCAATCAAATTCGTCATGGCGATTGCACCGTCTTCATTACTCAAGTGCCCTTTATCACTCAGAATACGTTGCTTAAGAGACCAAGGATAGCGACCATAGCGCAACATTTCAACTTCATGATTACTTTCGATTAAATAACTATCTGCATCATAGAGAATGTCAGATAAACGATTTGACACATAGCCTGTATCCGTCAATAGGACAAACTGCTTATCTCCTCTCTGAAGAGAATAGAATTGTGGCTGTATCGCATCGTGACTTACTTGATAACTAAAGACATCAATATCTCCAATCGAAACGGTCTCCTCTGGTTCAATATAACATACTAAATCTGGATTTATTTTTCCGATTAATTTAGGCAGTACACTCCAGGTTTTTTTATTGGCATAAATTGGTAATTGATATTTTCTTGATAAGACACCCACACCATGAACATGATCTTTATGTTCATGCGTCACAAATATCGCATCAACATCTTGCATCGACCGATTAATCTGCCCTAAAAGGCCTTCAACTCGTTTACCACTCAACCCAGCATCAATCAATAAGCCATATGTTGCTGATTCCACATAAATACAGTTGCCTGAGCTACCACTAGCTAAGACTGAATAATTCAAAGTCTCTAAGCCTTGCCTTGACAATTCATTATGTCGCATTTCATTATCTAATTGCATTAATTTTATCACTCTTATCTAAATAATAATCCACTCATTAACTTATCATGCTTTTAAATAAGTTACAATCACTTTGTACTTCTCATAACTAGCAATAACACCTAGATACTACAGTCTATTACTAGTTAAAAAGAAGCCATCATTACAATGAGGCTTCTAGCTTCTATGAATAAAATATGGCATCCTATCATATTTTCAATATGGAGACAGCATATAACACGCATCACTCTTTATCCAATCATTAATTTTGACGTAAAGCTATCCAACTTAACACTGTACCACGATGCGCATCGATTAACAGTGACTTTGGCGAACTATTTTCTTCAACATAAATAAATTCCCAAGCAGGTGAATATACATTCATATCATTTAATGCGGTCGATTGGTAAAAGCTAATCCGCGTATCGATAATTCGAGCATCATCAGGAATTAAAGTCTCGACACGCCGATCTAAAATCTCAATCGCTGTTTTTTCTGAAATAATCTCTACCGTCGTTTCTAATTGAGTAATATTTGATTGATATGTTTGGACATACCCCGTCATTAAATACATCTCATTTAATTGGAGTCGCAATTCCGCGTTTCCATCAATGATACGATGCCCGTCTCCATCCGTCATCCGAAGAACAATCGTATTATCCGTCGGATTATATACAGGATGAGCATAGGCTTCGCCTTGGATAAACCACTCTGATTTATCCAGAAATTCTTGTTTCAAGTAGGCAAATTGTTCATCCGTTATCTCAGTGGTTGTATCTGACAATCCGATTCCTAGATCAACCGGTTGATCAAATGTACTCGTTAATACACGATCAGAATCTATCGATGCATTTTGATTGGTTAATTGAGAAATATTTTCAGCAAGATAATTGGTTTGATCCGTACGAATCAAATGAATATCCTCAGTATTATCACTAAAGTCTTGAAAGGTAACTCCGCGACTTTTTAATTCCTCTTCAATAGTAGCATCAATCGCTGTATTTGGTTCAATACTGACCATTGAAATCCTTTGCGTAATCGAATAAGTGAGATAAAGATTAAATATAACAAAAAAGAAAATGAGCAAGAGTTGAATACGTTTGAAGTCCAATTTATCCACCTCTCATTTCATTAATTACTTCTTCTCGATGCTTCATGAACGCTTCGGAATCTAACTGATCTATAGCATAAGCTTGATCATCATAGTAAAAGAACCATTTTGGAACTAGAATTGCTTTTTGAAAATCTTCCATATCCGTTTGCCACTCATAGCCAATCGACACTGCATCAAATTCACTAATTTGTAGTCCTAATTCTGATAGTTCTGTCAAAACTTCTCCATCTGATGCCAATGTATATTGTTGTGAGACATCGTTAATAAAAGCTTGTGGAATTAGTAAAGCTGTTTGAAAACGATAGACGTCCTGACTGGAATCATTTCTTAAATGCACCGTACTAGCACCATAGTCCGGAAGATTCGGTACTGTAAAGATTGGCATATTATCTAAATAATGACGATAGGTTATTCTACCATTCGTCCGATTCGACAAACGAATGTCTCCTGGCCAATATTCATATTTCTTAATAACTGCGAAACTGTCCTCAATCCCTTCGAGTGTCGTGCTTGTATTACCGTCATCGATACGACTAATCATAAAATCTAGCCGTTTTGTTGCATTGTTTATTTCTAATGAATAACGATAGTTTCGGTAAATGGAACTCGTATTACTCGTACTTACAATTTTTGGTTCCAGGTCACCTGAAAACATCTGCGAAATAAATAAATTTTCTGGTAACTCTTCTAAAGTATATAATCGACTATCTCGAGTTAATTGTTCTGTCGGCAGATAAATAAAATGGTGCTGTCCATAATATCTACGAACAGGAATCGCATTATCTGTATTTTTTGAAATAACTTCTTTCAGTTCTTCCTTGGTTAACTGTTCCGTCATTTGCGCCTCAAGGTATTCTCCAGTTTCAGAATTCATCAAATAAACTGTTTGATTATCATCAAAAGGGATAACGATTTGGTTCATCAAAAAAGAAGACTCAGATAAATCATCAACCCCAGTATAATTACTAATTAAACCAACGGGGAGGGCCTCACGAAAGTTAATCTCTAAATAATCCTCTTCAAATAAGTTCGAAAAATTATCAGTTTCCAAGATATTATCCGGGTTTTCAACCATCATTGGTAAACTTGAAAAATAAGCTGTAATGGTCTGTTGTATATCTTCTTGATTCAACCAATAGAAAGATTGATCTTCATGATAATAATATCCAGATGGACGAATCACATCTTTTAATTCTAAGTCCGTCGATTCATAGAAATCAGTGATGTCATATTCAGCGATGGTCGCTTCTTCTGGAAGTGTCTCAACTGTCTGTGCTTCATCACCATCTCGATTCGTTATAAAAGTATATAAATCATGGATATTAATCGATGTAAAAGTCAAAACGATACTCAGTAACAAAGTAAAAGCTAAAAGAATAGATATCCATCCACTTCTTTTCAAATATCATCCCCCCATTCATCAAAGTCATCCAACTCTGTGAGTGGCAATTCAATGTAAAATGTCGACCCTTGTTGTTCTACGCTATCAACCCAAATCCGTCCGCCATGCATTTCCACAACTTCTTTGGAAATTGCTAGCCCTAGTCCACTTCCACCTTGCTCCCTAGAGCGAGCTTTATCTACACGATAAAATCGTTCAAATAAGTGTTCAGCGTCAGCTTTTGATATTCCTAAGCCTTTATCACTAATACTCAAAATGACTTTATCATGTGAATCTTCTATGGTTATAGAAATTGTTCCCCCATCCGGTGAGTACTTGATTGCATTATTTAATAAATTATCAATCATTTGTGTCATTCGATCTTGATCAATTTCTACAAACACTTCATTTGCTGTGAAATTTTTTTGGATATGATACTTAGTCCCGATATTTTTTTGAGTAAATTCTAACCGTTCAATAATATGATCAACAACACGTTTTAAATCGATAAATTCAATGTTCAAAATTATTTGATCACTATCCATCTTGGACAAATCTAAGAGATTCGTTACCATTCGCATCATGCGGTTACTTTCAGATTGAATAACTTGTAAGAATTGTGGCGCAATTTCTTCATCTTGCCAAGCACCATCCAATAATGCTTCACTGTAACTTTTTACGCTGGTCAAAGGAGTACGAAGTTCATGTGATACATTAGACACAAAATCACGTCGCTCTTGGTCTGTCTTTTCCTGTTCAGTAACATCAGTCAAGACACAAACTAATCCTGTTACAAAGCCTGTCTCACGGCGAATAACAGAAAACTCCGCACGTAGGATGGTTAAGACATTTTTCGTCTCACGTTTTACTGTAATTTCAGAATCCGAGCGAATTAAATCATCGATATAATAATCATCTCTTATCCCTAATAAATCGAGAATCGAGCGTCCCATTGCCCATTCTTGACGGACATTCAATAAATATAAAGCGCGGTCATTGACTAGCACCACATTGCCACGACGATCCGTGCTAATCACACCATCTCGCATGTGGCGCAACACCCCATCAAGCCGTTGTCGTTCTGATTCCGTTGAATCCTGTGCTTCACGAACTTTGTCTGCTAACTCATTGATTGTTATCGCTAGCTCACCTAGTTCATCTTGACCATACACTTCGGCTGGATAATTATAGACTCCTTCAGAAATACGAATCGCTTGTTGTCGCATATTTTCAATCGGTCTAGTCAATCCTTGTGACATAAAAAATGCAACAATCAAAGCAACAATAATCGCAATAATAGCAGAGGTCACGAATACTTCAATAATTTCATTGTTCAACGAATAAATATCTGCCATATCTGCCTCAATGACAACGATTCCCAATGACTGACTTGGTTGTGTACTCTGTATGGGGGCAACAACTAGATAATATGGCTTATCTAATTCTGGAATTCTCACTTCCGAAGCATAGGTTGTTTGGGCAAGTAAGACGTTTCGAATCACACTATTATTAGCCTGTGTCCCAATTTGTCCTTGATCGATATCTTGATTGGTCGCAATAATCGTCTCATTAGGATTAACCACCCAAATACGTGTTGTGTTTGTAGCAGAAAAAGTATCCAAAGCTTGATTCATCCGTAAATCTTGCTCCTCTTTCTCTAAACTATCATTAGCGAGAATAGGAGCAAGATTACTGGTTAAGAATTCACTCTGGACATTAATCTGATTCTTAAAATTTTCAATCGATTGAGACTCCAATTGATCTATAAAGAAAACCCCAAAAAATTGAAAGGCAATCATTAAGATAAATAAAAACAACAACGGAATCTTAAAATAAATCGATTGAAAAAAATGATAAGATTTACGCTTCATAATTTATTTTACTCCTGGTCAGGGTTTTTTAGAAAATACCCTACCCCTCTTCTAGTGATGATATAATGAGGATGACTAGGTTGATCTTCAATTTTTTCACGAAGTCGTCTGACCGTGACATCTACTGTCCGCACATCACCAAAATAGTCATAGCCCCAAACCGTTTCTAATAAATGTTCTCTCGTCATTACTTGACCAATATGTTTAGCAAAATAAAGCAACAATTCAAATTCACGATGTGTTAATTCAATCTCTTCTCCACGCTTTGAGGCGATATAAGCATCTTGGTGAACAATTAAATCCCCAATCTCTATATCACCTTGTTGATCATCCATTTTGATTTCAGAAGTGAGTGCATTGCGTCTCAAAGTTGCTTTAACACGTGCAACAAGCTCAGGATTTGAAAAGGGTTTCGTTACATAATCATCTGCTCCAAGTTCAAGACCGACAACTTTATCAATTTCGGAATCTTTGGCAGTAAGCATAATAATCGGCACGGCACTAGATTTACGTAATTCACGTGTAACATCCAATCCCGTCATCTTTGGAAGCATAATATCCAAAATAACCAGATCAGGATTTTCTTTATCGAATTGGTCAAGTGCTTCTTTACCATCAAACGCAGTTACAACTTCATAGCCTTCTTTTTCTAACGAATAGGTAATAATGTCCGAAATTGGCTTCTCGTCGTCTACTACTAATATTTTATCCATAGAAATCTCCCCTCGATTATTTCTCTGAAAGAAATTGCTTGAAACGTTCATCTGTCCTTAATATAGTAATTATACTTTTAATTCAAGAATAAAGCTAGTAAGTGAACAATTCTCTCAATCTCTCATTGTTTTCGCTAACTCATTTAGCTTGAGTCTATCTTATATATCTGTCATAAGTTTATTTTATTTAACTATTAATAAGTCTAATCAAATGCATCTCCAATTCCAATATGTTATCTTTATTTTATTACATTAAAGGAGTGTTAACATGCTGTTTCTTAGATTACTTTTAGCTTTGGCGCTAGCCTTTGGTGCCGGAAAGTTATTGACTAAATTCAATTTACCAGCCATCTTAGGTTGGTTAATCATGGGAATTATCATCGGCCCGAATGTGATTGGCGTCATGAATCATGATTTATTAAATGCTAGTTGGTATGGTTGGATCATTGACTTATCTCAAGTATTAATTGGGATTATGTTAGGTTCCAATTTAGTTTTAGAAGAAATTCGTGCTCAAGGAACAGAAAATCTTAAACTTTCCTGGGCTGAAATCATTATAACATTTATCGTCGTTTCTGTTGGCTTAGGTGGTGTCTTTTATCTGCTAGGTTATTCTCCAGCATTAGGTATTGTGATTGGAGCGATTTCTACCGTCACAGCACCCGCACCAGCACTTTCAATTATTGATGAATATGACACTGATGGACCTTTAACAGACACGATGGAGTCGATGTCGATTTTAAATTCTCTCTTTGGGAATATGTTTTTCTTCGTAGTGATTGCTATTATGCAAACCTTTTATATCGATTCGTCTGATTCTATCTTAGCGACATTGTTCATGTCCATCATTGCACCTCTACTCATTGGCGTATTGTTAGGTTATATTAGTGGCCGCTTCGTTGATCCGATTGATAGTAAACGAACTGTTTTCTTTGCATTCTTAGCGGTTGTCTTTCTTTCTTATATTGCAGGTAAAGCGATTGATAGTTATATCTTCTCAACCTTCAACTTAAACTATCTACTACTTGGAATAGGGTTTGCCGCTGCCTTTGTTAATGTTGGCGAAGTGGATGACTATTCCCGCATAGAGGATGATTTCGGAAAGTTTGAATCCTTCGCTTTATTACTCGTAATTATCAATTTATCTGCACCATTAGAACCAAGACTCATATTTACTGCTGGATTACTTCCTTTCATATATATTATTATCCGTGCAATCGGTAAATATCTCGGTGGCTATTTTGGGGCTCAAATTGCTGGCAAAGAAGACACTGTCAAAAAATATCTCGGAATTGTGATGTTGCCTCATGCAGGTATATCACTCGTATTAGAGGCGAACTCACACACTTTAGTTCAAGCGATTGAACCGAATTATGCAAATATCATCACCATTACCTTATCTGCTGCTGTAATAATCAATGAATTCATTGGTATTTTACTTTCAAATAAAGCTTATGAAAAAGCGGGTGAAGTAAAACAAAATTAATAAAAAATGACTTGAGTACCATTCATTGGAATTCAAGTCATTTTTTTATCTTGTTTATTATTTAATCTATGACTAGAACACAATCACGGGTGTGCCCAGTTCTACCATTTCAAAAAGTTCACCCATTGCATCAGGTGGAGTATTAATACAGCCTAGAGATCCTGAAACCTGATAGGTATCTCCTCCAAAATTCGCTTGCCAGTTAGCATCATGAATGCCTTGTCCAGTATCATCAAATGGTAACCAATATTCTACAGGCTGCACATAATCTCTTTCTGTTCTTGGGTTATAACCTCTCAATGATGAAGGCGATTGTTTATCCCAAATAGAATAAGCCCCCGGAACAGTATCTGTTCCAACTTGACCGGTAACCACTAATGTTTCAAAGAGCATTTCTCCATCTTCATAATAAAACATAGTCTGATTATCAATATCTACTTCAACATAAGTATTACCTATATCAGAACCTTCCGCATTATATCCGGTCCCCACAATAGTTGGTTCGCGTTTGACATCATCACCTTTTTGTAGATCGGCGATGATGTGTTCTGTTTCCGCTTCACGATCAATAGACCAACCTAGTGTTCCTGGTTCCACCGTCACCGTGCCACGAAGGGTACTTTCAAACTCACGTGGCTTCTCAAATGTCGCATATTTATCATTTAATGTGCCTAAATAATCATAAATCGCATCATAATCAAACGTTAATTGATTTTGTTCGTCAAAGCCCATCCACTGCATAATTTGTTCACGTTGGATCGTCTCTTCTTCACCACTAATAGTTAAGGTTAACGTCATGTCTGCAGCATTATTGATCTCTTCCATCATCGCTTGAATTGTTTCATCATCACTCGTAATCTCTGGCTCAAGATAAGCCTGGTTAATCTCTGTTTTATCTTCGCCTTTGGCAATATTATCCATGATTAATGTATTTACTTTTTCGTGATCTAATTGATTTCCTTGTTCTGCCTCTTTGACATGATATCCGTCAACTTCGGTGTACTCAATGCTGGCATTGCTCGAAGGTTCACGGTCACCATTTCCTAAACCAATATCTAAAAGCGCTTGATTCAAGGCGTTTTCACTAATATCAATATATTCATTCAAATTAACATCGAATTGGTCACTATTAAAAAATGATAACAACCATTGATTCGGATTCTGTGATTGGTATGCATTGGTTAATACTTCTTCCACATGAAATTCTGGCTCTAATTGAGCTATTTGAATCGTCCCTACTTCATTCCCATTCTCTGTAATTGAAATAGACTTGTCTGCAAGTGATTCTGTAATATTTTTATTCGCTTCTTCTAATGTCTGATTACTGATATCAACACCAGCAAAAACAGTATTTGGCTGAAAACGTTCAGAGAAATAACCAATTCCAGCACCATATCCTACGACTAAAAGAAGGACAATTGCGATAAATGCAATGATACCTTTTTTCATATAATTCCACCTTTTTTATTATCTTAATAAATATTATACTCTTAGTTTATGACTTTTTTATAAATTTATTTCGAATTAAACATTTTGTCAAAAGTAATTTTCTGACTCTTTTCTAATCATTAATAGACCATCACCCAAAGGAATTAAACTGCTACGATGTTCGGTGGAGGGTAAGACCGTATCAAATAATTCATTTAATTTTCGATGAATTTTTCGCACACGTTTTGGAATATCAGACTCATCATCCAATACTGTTCCAGCCTGAAATACATCATCAATAATCAAAATACCGCCCATCTTTAATAAGCGCATACAATCAGGCAAAAATTCGATATATTTCGCTTTTGCACTATCCATAAAAATTAAATCATAACCACCTTCAAGTGTAGGAAGAACATCGGCAGCATCGCCTTCAATCATCGTAATTCGTTCTTCTAATCCCAATCGTTTAAAGTTCTCTTTCGCTCGTTCATACATTTCTGGATAACGATCGATGGTGGTGAGATGTCCATGACCAGATAAATGTTGTGCCATTAAACTGGCTGAGAAACCGATAGCCGTTCCTATCTCCAAAATATTTTCAGGCTGAATCGTTGCTGTAAATAAATCAATAAATTTAGCCGTCTCGTGAGGGATGACTGGAATACCACGTTCATTAGCATATGCCTCTAACTCGCCTACTCCCCCCTCAAAGGATGTCTGTTGCTCTCTCATAAACTTTACAATCTTTTCCATAACGATGGGACGATGCATCATTTCATTTAACATATTATCCTCCTACACTTTGTCCTATTTATCTCACTATTCTTAGTTTAATAAAGTAAAAAGCACACTCTAACATGATTGTTAGAAATGTGCCACACTATTAATCTGAAATATAATCAGCTTCTTGAGCTTTTTCAATATCCTCAATGGTTTCTTCACGTTCTTCATTTTCTTCGTCTATCGTGGAAGCGTCATAATCTGTTTCAATTTCTCCATCTAAATCTTCGATCAGATGAATGCCACGAATACGGCCATTTTCTACGAGGCTGGTCTTTAAGATATATTCATTGATTCGGATAGATACTTGCTCATCATCTTCAGGAACATATCCCATATAAAAAATCATTAAACCAGCGATCGTATCAACGTCGTCGGTTTCAATGTCCTGATTGAAGAACTGATTGAATTTATCAACCGATAACATGCCATTTAAATAATAGTTATGGTCATCAATTTTGCGAATATCTGCCGATGGATTGATATCCGTTTCATCCTCAATATCTCCAACAATTTCTTCTAGAACATCTTCAAGTGTCACAATCCCCGCAACACCACCATATTCGTCTTTTATGATTGCTAAATGCGTTTGTTCATTTCTAAATTGAATTAACAAATCATCGATGTATAATGTTGAAGGAATAAAGAGCGGTTCTGTCGCGATTTCCAAGAAATCTAGATGCTCAAAGCCTTCTTCTTTTGCACTCTTTAGAAGATGTTTCATATGAATAACACCAATCACATTATCCTTGTCATTTTCATACAATGGAATACGTGAGTAAGGTGTTTCCAGTAACTCTTGTAGTACAGTAGCATAATCATCGGAGATATCAACCATAACAGTATCGGTTCTTGGTGTCATAATCCCTTCTGCAATCTTTGTATCAAGCGATAATACACCTTGAAGCATTGTTAGTTCAGCTAAGTCGATAGAACCTTCCGCTCGACTTTCTTGAATGATAGCTTTCATTTCTTCGCGCGTAAACTTCTCTTCATCCTCAGAAAATTCAATCGGTGTGATTTTTTGTAATAAATCTGTCGACGTAGATAAAAGCCACACAAAGGGTTTAAAAATTGTCTGTGTTCCCGCAATCAAACCACTCATCGCCATTGCTATTTTTTCAGGCATTTGTAAAGCGATTTGTTTAGGAAATAATTCACCAAAAACTAATGTGATATAAGATAATATCATCGTCACAACGATAATTGCGACGGTATAAGCCCCAGCAAAATCAGGGAATAGCGCAACTAAGTAATCAGCAAAACTGGTAGCAGCCGAAGCACTCGATAAAAATCCTGCCAATGTAATGGCGACTTGAATTGTTGCCAGAAAATCATCCGAATCTTCCAGTAATGACAGAACCCGCACTGCGCGTTTATCACCTTCTTCAGCATATCGTCTTAATTTTGTATAATTAACAGAAACAAAAGCCATTTCACTCGCAGCAAAAATAGCGTTTATAAAAGTCAATATTAAAATTATCAGTAATTGTGTCCACAAGGAACCGGGGGAATCCATTATCATTTCTCCTTTTATTCTTGCTAATTATATATTTTATTATACTATAATCTTTTCTCACTGAAAATGCAATTATTTCGCCAACAATAACCGCCTTCTCTACATGAAAAGAGATAAATTCAATATTTACGATGAGAAAACAATGAGAAAACGCTTGCTTTTTAATTTATCCAGTGTTATTCTAAGCTATGATATTAGAAGAGGAGACCAAACATGATTGAACAAATTATGGTGCCAAAAGAAGATATATTATTAATTCCCGAAACAGTGAATTGTTTGGATGCATTAGAAATATTAGAAGAAAATAATCTTCGTAATGCCCCCGTAGTTGACTCGACTGAACAACTTTTTCGCGGCAATATCTATAAATACCACATCTATAAAGAAGCCTTTCACCATGGTAAAGAGCATCTAAAATCGAAGCGTGTCACCAGTTTTCTAAAAAACACAACACGGGTAGTCCATTTAAATGATTCTATCTATCAACTCATCTTCTCGATCAGAGATTTACCTTATATTTGTATTTTAAATGAAAATAATAATTTTGTCGGAATCGTTTATCATAATCATCTGTTAGATTTTCTTGCCCAAGCATGGGGCGCAAATGATCGTATGCATATGTTAAAAATTGATCTTACTCCCGGCCTACGTAGTCTGGATCAATTAACTCGCATTATCCTCAAATATATTGAACCCAAAACATTTCAACTGTTTCAAGAAACAGATTTCAATACATCCAAACATCTTTTTGTTGTTATTGGCCCAGAAGTCAATCGAGTACAGATTAATCGTCTCATTCTAAAGTTACGTCAAAAACAATATCCACTGACAGAGTATCACTGGTAATCAAAACATTGTAATCGTAGAATGAGATGCTCTAACTTATCCTATTTTAAAAACCGTTCGCGACTTGCGAACGGCTTCTTTTTGTACTTGCACCATCGTTATCGTTTCAAACAATGAACGAAAAAGCTTAATTTCCAAAAATCATGCGGTTAAACGGATTTGTTTGTTTTTCATGTGCTACTGTTGTCTGTGACCCATGACCTGGATACAGGACAGTTTCATCAGGTAAAGTATAAATCTCTTCCCGAATGCTCTGCATCAAACGTTCAGTGTCTCCCCCAGGTAAATCAGTACGTCCAATACTTCCTTGAAAAATGACATCTCCAGAAATCACAAAGCCACTTTCCAAAAACTTGAAAATAACATGCCCTGGACTATGCCCAGGAGCAAACCCCATTTCAAAATAAAAGGGACCTATTTGCTGGTAAGTCAAATCAGGTTCGACCCATGCAATATCTGCAGGTCTAACAGTTATCTCTTCTCCTGGGTATAATGCAGATAAATTTAATCTTGGGTTGGTTAAATGATCACTTTCCAAATAATACACATATAGTAAAATGCCATATTCATCACGCAATGCATCAACAGCACCAATATGATCACTATGGGCATGCGTTAATAAAATCGCAATCGGTTGAATATTCAATTCTGCAATCCAATCGATAATTTCTGTCTCATTGCCACCAGGATCAATAATGAGAGCTTCACGTGATTCTGGGTGAATCACTGCATAACAATTCTCCATAAATTGACCAGCCACAGTAAGATACTCTACATCGTACATCTTTACACACTCCTATTCCTCGAGATATATTCGAGGAACTCTAGGACCAATCGATGTTAAAATCTCATAGCCAATCGTTCCAATATCTCGTGCTATTTTACTTGGGTGATTCATTAAATGACCATTTTTTCCAATGAGGGTTACTTTTGTTCCCTTCGGATAATATCGTGGTAAGCGAATCATCATTTGATCCATATTAATGGTGCCAACAATCTCTGCATATTCTCCTTCAATGATCACAGGGACCGTTTGATAATGGCGGTGCCATCCATCAGCATACCCAATCGGCAGCGTTGCAATCCATTCATTTTCACTACTTTCATAAGTCGCTCCATAACTAATCTTCGTTCCTGGAGGTACTTGCTTAACATGAACGATTTCAGTGACCCATTCCAGGGCTGGTTTCAGTGCTTCTAAATTTTCATTTTGTAACTTTGGTAAATCTTCATCCGTTATTAAGGCATCTTTAGGATCTAGTCCGTACATTGCAATACCAAAGCGAACAATCGTCGATTCTGGCATCGCATTACCATGCCATAATCCCATCGCGGAATTTGCATAATGTCGTTCTTTAACAGAGTTAGGCAAGTGTTGTTCCAGTTGTCGCCACTTAGCCAATTGATCCTCAATATAAGAAGCAGAACCCCCACCAGCGGTAGCAAAATGCGTAAAAGCACCTTCCCAATCAACCCAGGAGTATTCTTGAACTTTTTCGATAAATTCATGTAGCTCCTCCACTGTTCGCACACCAATCCGAGACATTCCCGTGTCCACTGCAAGGTGCACTTTGAGCTTAGTATGACCAAGTATCCTTGAATCCTGTTTGTTGAGATAATCTTCAACAGAGTCAAAAAAATCGGTATCACTAACGGTAATGGTTAATTGATATTTTAAGATATCATGAATGCCTTCAGGTAAAGTATGACCTAGAACAAGTATTGGAACCGTATCAATATCTGCTTCTCGTAACTCAATCGCTTCTTCAACAGTAGCCACAGCTAAACCATGAACCCCCGCTGAAAGAGCTACTTTTCCTATTTCAACAGCTCCATGTCCATAGCCATTAGCTTTTATGGTTGCGAATACTTTTTGACCAGGGGACGTTCGATATTTCAATAACCACTGAATATTATCTTTAAACGTTGGTAAATGAACACGAGCCCGGGTCGGTCGATGGATCCAGTTCTCCACTTTACTTTCTCTCCTTTTTCCTTTCAAAGTGCTTTAACTTTTCTTGTATTTTCATTTCAGTTAATTCAATCAAAACCATCGCGGTAGCATATTCTTTCGTATGGCTGATTGATACTTGCGCTTCTTTTATGACAGGTCCTTTAGTAATAAATGGAATACCAAGTTCATTCGGCAATATTTCAATATCAGTAAATTTCAAACTGGTTCCCACACCTGTTCTGAGTGCTTTACCATAAGCTTCTTTGGCTGAAAAACGCCCAGCTAAAAATTCTTCTCTGCGTCCTAAAGGATATCTCTCATAGATTTTAAATTCCTCGCTTGTTAAGACTTTTTCAGCAAATCGTTGATTTCTCTGAATCACTTCTCTAATGCGTCTGATTTCAATGATATCTGTTCCAATACGCATGAATTATTTACCTTAATCTTTCTTATTTTTTATCTTGAAATTATTTCCTTGTTTGTTTTGGGATTTTTTATTTGAATGATCTTGCTGTCTATTTGATGTTTGTTTAGAACGACGGCGATCATTCCGTTTTTTGTCATAACGATTTCGATCATTGCGACGACGTTTCCCTTTATAACCTTTCTGATGTCCACGACCTTTATTCTTGGCATTGGGTAATGGTTTCTGTGGTGAAATAAACACTTCCACATCATTGGTTGTATCCACTAATTGGCTCAGTAAGGCTGAAACTAAATCATTCTCATCATAATGCTGCAATAATAATTTCGCTGCGTTACGTAAGTGACTGATATTTTCTTCTTCTAAAATTTTATTCGTCTCATCGATAATTTGTTGAATTTGTCCTTGTTGCGCCTCTTCATCAGTCGGTGGTCGCATTGGTGACATTTCCTTACGAATTAACTTTTCAATGGTTCTTAAATAAGCCATTTCATTCGGTTGAACAAATGTCATCGACATGCCATCACTTCCTGCACGACCTGTTCTTCCGATACGGTGCACATAACTTTCGGGATCTTGAGGAATATCATAATTATATACATGTGTTACCCCAGAGATATCTAATCCCCGTGCCGCGACATCTGTCGCTACCAAAATTTCAATGTTTTCATCACGAAATTCTCTAATAACACTAGTACGTTTTTGTTGAGTGATATCTCCATGAATTAATTCTGCATTATAACCTCTGAGACTTAATCCACGCCCTACCTCATCGACACGTTTTTTGGTTCGACAAAAAACAATTGCTTGTTTTGGTGATTGAACATCAATTAAGCGTGTTAAAATATCAAACTTTTCTTTATCATGACATTTTATAAAATACTGATCTATCAAATCTGCTGTCATCTGTGTTGCTTCTATTTTAACGTGTTCTGGATTTGAAAGAAACTGTTCACCTAATCGTTTAACTTCTTTCGGCATCGTAGCACTAAATAGCATGGTCTGACGTGTTGCAGGGGTGTGATTAAAGATTTCACGAATATCGTCGATAAATCCCATATTGAGCATTTCATCTGCCTCATCAAGAACAAGCGTTTGTAAATGATTTAATTTCAGAACATTTCGTTTAATTAAATCAATAATACGCCCGGGTGTTCCAACGATAACATGTGGATTATTTCGTTTTATTCGTTCGATTTGTTTACCAATGGGAGCACCACCATATACTGGATAAACTCTGGCACGCACACCTTTTCCTAATCGGAATAATTCTTCTTGGACTTGAATCGCTAATTCCCGAGTTGGGGCAACGACAAGTCCTTGAATGGATTTGTCTTCGGGATCAATTTTTTCAAGCATTGGTAAACCAAATGCTGCTGTTTTCCCTGTTCCTGTCTGAGCTTGTCCAATTAAATCTCGGCCTTCAAGCGCAACAGGAATTGCCATTTGTTGTATCGGTGTCGGTTCTTCAAAACCAAGTTCATTTAATGTTTTAAGGGTACGGGTATCTAAATTTAGTTCGTTAAATTTCAATTTATCTTGTCCTTTTCTATAATTGCTTTTCAAGAGAATCTTATCATTCAGTTAGGAACGGAACGCTTATATGAACGATTGGGACAATGTAGGATCGGGATGTTTTCTTACTTCATCATTAATAATAATAATAGAAACATCTCGTAACATGAAAGTAAATAGGTAATTCTATCATTGCCTGAAATACATCTTGAGTCAATAAATTAACTCATATTGCCACTTGTATTCATTTCTTCGTAATAACACAAAGACCGCAAAACACCCCACATAAGAAAATGTGGACGGTTCAGCGGCCAGATTTTATTAAACCGATATGTTACTAACTCATATTGTAACATGGTTTGTTTATTACAACAAATAATTTTTATTTATTGTGAGTTTCCTTGTGTCAAATGTTGAACGATTTGTAGTAAATCTGTTCCGAAACTTGATTTCACAAGAATTAAATCTTGTTTAGTTAAAGTCGAAGCGAGTTGTTGAGTAACCTTGTCATGATTGTCTTTTTCGTAAAATAAATCACTATCAGCCATTTTTTCTTGCAGTATATCATATAAATATTTCATTTCTTCCCCAAAGAGATATACTTTATCAATTTTGTTCACATTAATCGACTCACTCAATTGACGATGCATCTCTGCACTTTGCTCTCCAAGTTCACGAATATCCCCCAACAGTAATATTTTTCGCTGGCTGGGTTGAACTTTAAGATTTGAAAAAGTGTGTATTACAGAATGCATTGAAGTAGGGCTTGCATTGTAGGCGTCATTTAATAATTGAGCCCCTTGCTTCGTCTCAAGCCATTCTAAACGATTCGCTGTTAATTTAAATTGAGCTAATTGAAAGATGGCCTGTTCTATCGGAACATTTAAATATTGAGCTACACCAAGCGCAATTAAGGCATTGGAAACATTATAAGAACCCATTACTGGAATAATACAACGAACACTCGGATCTAAATTCGTTTTAAAATAAGTTTGTGTTTGTTCCTCAATCATATCAAAAGCATAAACATCCGCCTCGGATTCAAATCCGATCGTTATTGTTTCAACGGTGTCTGCATTCTTTTCCAAATAATTATGAATCAAAGGCTCATTAAAGGGGTAAATTAACACTCCCTCATCCCGTAAGCCATCTAAAATTTCTAATTTAGCCTGAGCAATTCCTTGCCTTGAACCTAAATGTTCCAAATGACTTTCACCAATTAAAGTAATCACTGCAACATTCGGCTCGGCAATACGAGTCAATTCAGCAATCTCACCAAAACCACTCATCCCCATCTCACAAACAAGGACTTCCGTGTCTTCCGGCATTTGCAAAATGGTGTAAGGTACACCAATTTCATTATTATAATTTCCTTGGGTTTTATGGACATGATATTTGGCAGTCAACACAGCTTCGAGCATATCTTTCGTTGTGGTCTTCCCATTGCTTCCGGTCACCCCAACAACAATCGGATCGATTAGACGACGATAATAATGTGCTAATTGCTGAAAAGCTACTAATGTATCTTCAACATAGATGACTTCTATTTGATTTGTTGGTGCTTCTTGTTCATGGTTCTTTTGCCATAAACAAGCGGTGGCACCTTGATCAATAGCAGTTTGAATATAAGAATGCCCGTCTGTATTCCCACCTGTTAATGGAACAAAGAGCGTCCCTGATTCTGCTTTTCGAGAATCAAACTCAACCCGATTGATTTTCAAGTCTTCTTGATTGCCTTCATATTTCGCATTATTAATAGCTGACTTAATTTCCGCAATGGTTATCGGTCTCAAATACAATTCTCCTGTCTTATTCTTGCCATAAATTTTGTTTGGCTTCATAGTGTTTCAAACCTAATTGAATCAATTCTTCGATTAAGTCACGCTCATCAATACCTGTTGCTTGCCACAGGACTGGATACATGCTAAATTCTGTAAAACCTGGCATCGTATTGATTTCATTAATATAGATATCATTGTTATTCGTTACAAAGAAATCAACACGTGCAAGTCCGGTCCCATCGATGACTTTATAGGCACGATAAGCATATTCTTGAATACTGGAAACCACTTCAGAAGGTAAATTCGCTGGCACTTCCATCTCAACTGTATTATTGATATATTTTTCTTCATAATCATAGAAATCAGTCATCTTAACCAGTCGTCCGACAACACTGATGTTGACATCACTGTTTCCTAACACCGCAACTTCGCATTCATCTGCCGTAATTCCTTGTTCAACGACGATTCGACGATCAAATTTCAACGCTTTTTCGACTGCTTCTGTGAGCTCATGTGAATTGTCAACTCGAGAAATCCCCACACTCGATCCCATATTCGCAGGTTTCACAAATAAAGGATATAATAAGCTCCCTTCACATTTTTGAATATATTCCTCTTGATTGTTCTCCCAATCATGTTTAGTGAATGCAACATATGGTAATTGTGGTAAATCTGCTTGAGAGAATAAATGTTTAGATACTATTTTATCCATCCCATTTGCGCTTGCAGACACCCCGCATCCAACATAAGGAAGGTTTAATACTTCTAAAAAACCTTGAATCGTCCCATCTTCACCATTGGGACCATGTAAAACTGGGAAGACGATATTTTTTTCATTTGCTAATTCAGCTAAGTCAACATATGTCACATTTTCAGACGAGATATTTAATTTCAATTCATCCGCATTATCCAAGAAGTCATTAATTTCTGCTCCTTTTAACCAAATGCCATCTCTTTGAATATAGATTGGATCCACTTGGTAATTGGAGCGGATCAGTGATGAGATTATATTGAATGCAGATAATATCGATATGTCATGCTCTGCACTCTGTCCACCATATAAAACTGTTACTTTCATTATTAACCTCCCGTTATTGCTGCTCAATGCTTTCTAAATGCCATTCGGTTGTCTGCTCATTGTAACAAATTAGAGCAAAATGTTCTTTTGGTCGTTGATTAATGGTTAATTTCGTTAAATCATCTTCAATAATATCCAAAGGAATGTAATAAATATTATTGGCAACATAACTTTGGTTAAGATTGACTTTTACACCATTTTTAAAGTCATCCAACAATTCTGCACTAATCGCTTCAGGCATCCGTTTTAATTTGACTTTTCTGGCAAAAAATCCTTTCGTGTCATTGATTACTGCTTCCATCGCATGTGTCATCACTCGTGCAAAGCGAGGATAGAAATGCTGGATATGACGATAATAGGTTTTATTTAATCCATTCGGTAGTGTTAAAAACACAAAATTATTTTGCAGTTTATAGAAAAATGCAGAACGTATTGTTCGTGAAGAATGGAATAGGTAAAGCAATTCAGCAATTTCACTTGGTTCCAACGAATGCATCGATTCAATCGACTCAAAATCTGTCCAATTTGAAATGCGTAACTTCTCACTTTGAACAGTTTGCATATATTGCTTAACTTCTTGCTGTCCACGTAGTATTTTAAAATTTGTTTGAGCATCAAATCGACCGAAATCAACAGGTTCTTCTGATAAAATCATATTCTTAGGGAAAAAATCTGCCGAAAAATCTTCATCAATCAAATCAATACCACGGGTCGTAACATTATTTGTGACATTTTCATAATGGACATATAGATCTTTCATCTTATTCCTCCCTTCCCATCATTTCATACATTCACTCTCTATCAATAGAAAATTATACTACATTTATACCCCTTTTAGCAATTTGTTCTTTTATCATTCACTCCAAGCGACGGTTAAAGAGAATGGTTATTTTTTAGTTTCTAAAGTTTCAACTCAATATTAGATATAGTAATCGTCTATATTCCAAACATTAGCTTTATTACCTATTTTTTTAAATATGTGATGAGTATTCTACTTTACATTTATCTCTAATAATATATAATAGAATTCGAAATATTTTAAATTTGAAAGGAATTCAATATGACACTTAATCCAAGAACCCAATCAACTACTTCAATTGACACACTCTTTGTAACACTCAATGCCTTAAATCCTGAGCGTTTAGCCCAATTCTATACTGAAAGAATTGGCTTAAAAAAGCTGACCTCCGATGCGACTAGTAAATGGATTTCTTTAGGAACACCTGATGATATTGAGCTCATTCGCATTTACGAAACGGATGTTGCTAAAAAGAAACATACAACGGGCTTATACCATTTAGCCTTATTACTACCGACGCGAAAAGACCTTGGGAATATTTTGAAACACTTAATCAAAACTCAAACACCTCTCATTGGAGCCAGTGACCATAGCTATAGTGAGGCTATTTATTTAGATGATCCAGAAGGAAATGGCATTGAAATATATGTAGATAGAGATATTTCAGACTGGACCGTTAACGATGACGGAACAATTCCAGGAATCGTCGAGCCCATGGATGCTGAAGGTGTCTTAGCATTAGCAGATCAAGAAGCATACCAAGGTATGCCAGTCGGAACAAATATGGGGCATGTACATCTTCACGTTAATAACTTAACAGACGTGGTTGATTTTTATCATGATGTCCTTGGTCTAGGTGTGAAGTTTCTTATGGGAAATGCCGCAGCATTCTTAGCAACTGGCGAATACCATCATCAATTAGGTTTAAATCTCTGGAACGGAAAAGATATTCCGGCTTCTGAGGAACATTCTCAAGGCCTCCGGACGGTTATTTGGGAAGCTAATGCCGATGATTTCCAAGAAATTATTCAAAGACTAGATGATAACAAATATCCTTTTGTTGAAGATATGAATTACATCACTCTTCAAGATCCTGCAGGAACAAATTTAGCGGTTCAAAAGTCTAGCCCGACCCAAACAGAGGCCTAAACAAAACCCTATCTCTGACTTGAAGTCATACTATATCAAATAATATAACGACCATGTTTACTGTTATGAGCCCTACCAATTCAGGGATCTCTTTAAACAGTTAATAATGGTCGTTTTTTTCATTATTATATAAAATAATCGCTCTTATCCATGTCCATATTCCCGGTAAAAATCATGCTTCAATTTTAAGAAAGCTTCAAAATTCAACAATAAATGATAAAGAAGTGCTCGCGACTCGAATTCTCGACGGGATGTTGGTAACGTGGAAGCTTGATAAACTTTAGATAATTCTGCTAACTGCATCAATAAAGTATTCCCCGTATTATCTTCATCCAATTCATTTGCCGTCTGATCAAATAAATCCGCTAATAATTGATTAGACTTGGTCGTTAAATTCAAATGACTAATAGTGTGGCACATCATCTCTAAAATGGTTAACTGATTTTTTCGCATCTTAGTATACTCCAAATAATAATCATTTTTATCTAGCATTTGATTATTATAATCATAAAGACTCTCTTGATTTAACTCCTCAAGTGTTGCGGAAAGTTGATCTAAACGATCCTTAACAAAAGAAGATGGTTCTTTTTCATCCTTGGTGTCCGAGACATTTCGTATCCAACGACCGAAACTCCATAAGACATCGCGCATCAAATCTTCAACTTCATCAACACGCGCCATTATTTTAGAGTGATTATCTGGCATCCATATATTAACCGTATTTGCAAAAATCACCCCAATAAGCATCAACGAAAAGCCATTTAAATGCCAAAACCAAGAAATACTATCTGCAACTAAAAAATGAGTCACTAAAACAGAAATCGGTGGTATGGCTGCCTTTAAATTCAAATGGGTCGCAACCGGTACGAACAACAATAGATATAAGCCAAAGCTCCAGACCGTAATCCCAAATAAATAAAAAGTAAATGTTGAAATAGCAAAGGCAATGAGGGTCGCTATAATATATTGAAGTCCACGCTCAAAGGATGCCTGTCGCGTTTCTAATGCCGTCAATACCGCTATAATTCCTGCAGCTGTCGCATTTTCTAATTGAAACCATTGGGCAACAACAATTGATAATACTGCTGCCAAAGCAATCTTAAACGCTTGATAGTTCATTGACATCTCTCCTTATATATTAAGACCTCCCAAAATATTGGGAGGTGAAGCAAACGACTATGCTCGCTTAGAATAGGAACCGCCATCACTAGTATTAACAATCAATTTTTCACCTTTTTCAATGAAATCAGGCACATTGATAACTAAACCTGTTTCCATGGTTGCAGGTTTCCCTGAACCTGTGACTGTAGCTCCTTTAATTGATGGTTGGGTATCTACAACTTCTAGAACAACTGTTGAAGGGACATCTACACCAATAACTTCTTGACCAAAGAATTGAATTTCTGCATTTTCATTTTCTTTAATAAACTTCAATTCATCTTCAATGATAGAAGTTGGTATTTCATATTGTTCATATGTTTCCAAATCCATAAATACAGCTGTTGTATCCATGTTATATAAATATTGAACGGTTTTTGTTTCAATGAATGCCCGCTCAAATTTTTCATCTGGTCTGAACGTTGTATCATATGTGGCTCCTGTACGAATATTACGTAATTTCATTCGCATGACGGTATTTCCTTTACCTGGTTTATGATGACTTGCGTCAAGGACTTTAATTAAATTTCCATCTTGAACAAATGTCATTCCTGCTCTTAAATCTACTGCTGATATCACTGTACATTCTCCTTTGTTGTTAAATTACTTATTAATTATAACATATTCATGTGAGTTAAAAATACCTTCCTCAACTAACTATCTTTCATATTCTCTGCTAGAAATTGGACAATCTCGCCATAATAGCGTTCGGGATCGCTATATTTTGGTTCAACATGCCCTGCATCTTGATAAATAGACAAGATTTTATTTTCCCCGAGCTTAGCTTGATACAAAGCCTCTGCCATTTCAACGGGAACAAAATCATCTACTGCGCCGTGAATAAATAAAGTGGGTAAAGTATTTTGCTTCGTGGCTTCGATAACATCCCCGTCATTGATATTATATCCTGCACGTATCTGACTCACCGTTCCAGCCATATCTAAAATAGGAAATGCAGGCAACCCAAAACGTTTATCCAATTCGGAAGCAAAAATATCACGAATACTTGAATAACCACAATCATCGATAATAACTTTCACATTGTCAGGTAATTTAAGTCCCCCTGCTAATAATACGGTGGCTCCACCCATCGATGAACCATGTAAAGCAATCTCACTATCAGGGTATTGATGAACCAGCCAATCTACCCATTCCTTTAAGTCATATTGGTCAAGATATCCCATGCCAATGTAATCTCCCTCGCTGGCTCCGTGCGCTCTTAAATCCATCGTTAAGATATTATATCCTGCTTCATATAAAAAGGGAGCAATCTTTTGTGACTCTTTCTCATCCATTTGGTACCCATGAACAATAATCACCCATTTATTACTCGTATCTTCTTGCTGGTAGGTATGCCCTACGAGTTGAACGTTATCCTGTGCTGTGATGTGAATGGTTTCTGTCAAATCAGAAACGGAGGTCAACCATTCTTCACACTTCTGATGATGCATGGTCCGATTTTCATTGATGATGCGTTGATTTTCTGAAGAAATATTTATTACATCTTCTACTTGACGGTCTTCCCCACCTTGACCTGGTACTAAAGCATAATTTACAAAATAATTCCCAACACCAAACCATATCAAAAAACTAACCCCAATAATTGCAGCAATCCAAATCAAAATTTTCTTTTTCATTTAGGCGTCTTCCTTTTCTGAAAATCATACACTGAGATTTTCAATATTGTTAACCGATGTCACATTAACTTATTAGCAACTATTCTCTGTTTTTACTTCTAATTCGAAGTAAATGTGCTATAATAAATAAACGGAGGAACAATTATGAACAAACGAACCATACAACAAAAAATTCAAACACATCGTCCTGAAATCATCGGCGATCAAAAACAATTTGCAGTATTTTTGCCACTCATTATAGTAAAAAATCAATATCATGTTTTGTATGAAGTAAGAGCCGACCACATCTCACAAGCTGGAGAAACATCTTTTCCGGGTGGAACAATCGAGTCAGGTGAAACACCAAAGATGGCTGCCATTAGAGAAACTTCTGAGGAATTGAATATTCCCATTGATTGGATTGATGTTTGGCAAGAATTGGACTATCTCGTTAGTGAATGGGCAATTGTGCATTGCTTTGTTGGCGAAATAAAAAACACTACCTTAGATTCATTGCACCCCAATAAAGAGGTGGACTATGTCTTCACGATTCCTTTAACCGATCTACTAAATCAAACTCCCATTATCAAAACGGTCAGCTATCAAGCACAAACGAATGATGAATTTCCCTATCATCTTATCAATCACGGTAAAAAATATCCTTTTCGTAATATCAAACACTCGATTACCATGTATCAATTACCTAATGAAAAATTATGGGGCATGACAGCCACATTGACCTATCAATTTATTCAACTACTAAAGAAGGCGCCCAATAAAGTTCATTCGGATGATAGACAGTAAAGTAAACGAATATTTCAGTGACGAATCATTTTATCCAAAACTATATCTACATACTGGATAAACCATGAGCCCTGAAATATTCGTCAGTTTTTTATAAGAAAATTTAGTAATATTTTCTTTTAGTTATAACTAAAGCTTAAGTCAGACCATTTTTTTAATATTTGATAATATTTTTCAGCATAATAACGGGACATTACCGGATTATGATCTAACCAATTCCCGCAATCTTCGGCTGAAGCACCTGGTATCTCATCGTCATAGTGACGCGCAAAATCGAATGCATCCGTTAAAAGTGATAACACATCTTCAGGTTGTAAAGCATCCGTGAAAATTGCATAGAAACCCGTTCGACAACCCATCGGACCAAAATAAATGACGTCGTCTTTGAATGTCTCGTCATTGCGCAAATAAGTTGCGATAAGGTGCTCTAATGTGTGCATCTCACCAGTATTCATTACTTGCTCATGATTGGGTGCCGTCATTCTTAAATCAAAGGAATTTAAAGTACGTTCCCCTATGTGATCTTGACGGGATAAATATAAACCTGGTTGTAAATCTGTATGATCAACAGTAAAACTTTCTATTTTTTTCATAATTAACTCCTTTTCTTTTTACGTATTATAACATAGTTACCATTTTCTATACTACAGAGTCAACTTGCGCGGATTATAGAACCACGATACAATAATAAAGAAACTGACCGAAAGGAGACATAGCAAATGCCAGTTAATTATCTCAGTATTCTAACACCAATAATCGATGAAATAGAGATTAAAAAATCTCGATTCATTACCTATTTGTTTCCTATTCAATCAGAAGATGAATTCGATACTCATCTCGCTGCAATTCGTAAAGAACATTATAAAGCGACTCATCATTGTCAAGCCTTTATATTAAATGAAGATGCTTCTATCCAACGGATGAGTGATGATGGCGAACCTAGCGGAACGGCCGGTGTTCCGATGCTTGAAGTACTTAAAAACAATGATTTAACATATATTATGGCTGTTACTGTTCGTTACTTTGGGGGAACAAAGCTAGGAGCTGGTGGGCTTATTCGTGCCTATTCAAGTGCTGTTAGTGAAGCTTTGGATAAAGCAATCATCGTAAAAAACGTTACCCAACTCATTGTAGATTGTGTCATTGATTACTCGCAAAATGATTTATTTACTTATTTGATGGAGGAAACAACGCTTCCTATCACTATCATGGATACAAAATACACAGACAAAGTAACCTATCAGCTGGCGCTTGATAAAGACAAAGCATCAGAAATTCATGAGCAGTTAATTGACCGTTTTAGTGGGCAAATTGAATGGGAAACACAAGATGAACAAACAGTCGATATCCCGATAAAAAAATAAAAGAACTGGCAATGATTGAACGTACTCTCAACACTTGGATTTTCATGGTCCAACTATTGGGATTCCTTCTCAATCTTCCAGTTCTTTTTTAAGTAATTATCTGCATAATCGCTTCAGCGACCCCCGACTCATTATTCGATGGAACAATTATATCACTCATTTGTTTAATCTTTTTGTGTCCATTATGCATCGCTATTTTCATTCCAGCGACCTCAAACATCGACTCATCATTTAATTCGTCGCCAATTACTGCAATGTTTTCCATTGAAATATTCAAATGATGAGACAGCCATGTTAAACTTTTGCCTTTATTGATGCTTTTTGGTAAAACTTCAAAAATAATGGGGGTGCTTCTAACAGTTTCTGCATCGTCTTTAAAAATTTGCGTCAAATCATCTTCCCATGTATCAAGTATCTGGGACTCTGCCATCAACATTATTTTGTTCAAACTCAACTTTGAAGTGAAAGCATCCAATGAAATAGGTTCTACCAGCATCTTATTTTTATAAGCATCTTGGATCAGAATTTCTGGTATGTCGTCTCGAGCTAATCCATAAAAATGAAAGTCCGTCAGCCCTGCAAGTTTCAATGGTATATCAGGTTGATTATGAAATAATGTGATAGCTTTATTTAATGTTTCATCCGTCAGTTTGTGTTGATTTAATATAGATAATTCTGGTCCTTGTCGAATAGTCGTACCATTTCCTAAAATCAAATAATAGGGAGATTCAGCAGGATACTCGAACGATTCGATGAAGTGTTTCATCCCTGCATAGGGTCTACCAGTACACACAACAATATGTATTCCCCTAGAAATTGCCTGATTAATCGCAGCAATATTTGCTTTAGAAACATGTATTTGATCATCTAGCAGTGTGCCATCCAAATCAATGGCAATCAATTCTATCATTTTTTCCTCATTTCTTAAATTGAAAAAACACAATCATTCCGTTGAAATGATTGTGTTCTTGAACTACGACTATTTTAATTTAGAAACGAGTGCCTCTAATTGTTTGTTAGCTGTTTCACCATTATCTTTAGCAATCACAGACTCTGATAAAATAAATGATCCACCAACTGCTACAATTGAATCTACTTCCAAGAATTCTAAGTAGTTATCAGCATTAACCCCACCTGTAGGGATAAAACTCATGTCATAGAATGGTGCACTTAAGGCTTTAATTGCTTTAAGTCCCCCGTAAACATCTGCTGGGAAGAATTTTACTGTGTCCAAACCCTGGTCTTTAGCCATAATAATTTCAGTAGGTGTCGCAACACCTGGATATACTGGAACATTATGTTCTTGACAGTATTTTACAACTTCAGGTGAGAATCCTGGCATAACAATAAATGTCGCCCCATTATCGATTGCATCTTTAGCTGTTTCAACATCTGTCACAGTACCCGCTCCAACAATTAATTTGCCACTATCTGCCAATTGTTTAATTGTTGCTCCTGCATGCTCAGAACGATAAGTTACTTCGATAAAGCTCAACCCATTGTTAATTAGAATTTCTTCTGCTTTTTCAACCAAAGACATATCTGTTGCAGTATAAAGTGGTAATAAACGTTCTTTTCTTAATTGTTCTAAATAATTTGTTGTCATAATTATCTCCTTTTATTGGGATTCAATTGAATAAAAGAGTAACCTGCTGATTAAATCAACAGGTTATCTTTCAAACCTTAATTTAATAAGGTATATTCATTTATTTTTTAAATGAATAGTCTGAATCGCGCCAAATAGTTGTGTCAATTAATCCACAGTACGGATCTACAGATGATACACCTGTAAATTCAGATTCGCCTGCTAATTTTTCAGCTAATGCACGTAAAGTATTTTCTTTACCATCATAAGCATTGATATACGTACCTACTTGAGGCATATCTGCTAATGCGAAAGCATGTTGGATTGATACAACAATTGTCGGCACTTCATGAACGTAGAATGGTTGATCAGGAGTACCTTTCGCTGCAGGCCATACAATACGTTGAACTGTACCACCTGAGTTAACGTCAACCAAGTTCAAGATTAAATCATAATTGTCAGTCAGATTAGCAATTGGTTGTTTTTGTGCATAAACATTCGCGATTGCTGCAGCACGTTCTTCTTCTGGTAATTGCATAATCCGTTCTTCGGTTGATTCCCACACAGTTACTTCATGTCCACGCTCTTCAAGGATTTCTTTCATGATATCTGAAGCACGACGTTTTTGACCTGCAATCATCGCACCGAATCCACCCTTGTTACCTTCAACGTTAACAATTAAGATGCGTTTGTAACGTTCTGGTGTCACAGGGAAGATATCTTCTTGTTTGTCTTTCACTAAAGTAATTGCTTTGTCCGCAACTTCATCAGCAACAGCTTGTGATTCTTCTGTGTTGATGCGTGACATTGCTTCTTCTTTGTCAATCATAATTTCTTCACGGCGTCCTTCGAATTTATGTAAGCCTAATTTAGCTTTCAATCCTAAAGTACGACGTAATGCATCATGTAGACGCTCTTCAGTTAAGATACCATTTTCGTATCCTTCTTTCATCCATTGGAAGTCTTCTTCTGGATCATTGAAGAATAAGAATAAGTCACACCCAGCTTCAATCGCTGTAGGTAACATTTCACGACGTGGCATTGATGCAGTCATCGCAACCATGTGAGAAGCATCTGTAACAATTGCTCCATTATATCCTAATTCACCACGTAATAATTCATCCAAAAGTGTTTTATTAAGAGATGCTGGCAGCATTTCGTCTAATTCACGTTCTGGATGCATTTCTTTTTCAACATTTGGTAAGTGAATGTGTCCAGCCATAACACCTGGCAAGCCAGCTTCTGCTAATTCACCATAAATACGACCGAATGTTTCCATCCACTCTTCTTTGTTCATTGGATTAGAAGCATAAGATAAGTGGTGGTCACGTTCATCAATTCCGTCACCAGGGAAGTGTTTAGCGAATGGAATTATTCCATGTTGCATAATTCCTTCCATATAGCGTTTAGATAAGTCAATTGTTTGATCAACATCAGCACCCCAAGTACGGTTAGCGATAATTGGGTTACGCCAGTTTCTTGTTAAGTCGATAATTGGTGCAAAAGATGCGTTACATCCAACGGCTGCAGCTTCATATCCAGCAATATCTCCCATTTTGTAAGCATATTCTGGATCATTTGTTGCCGCAACTTTAATTTCGTCCCCAACTTTAGTTCCGTCTGTTACAGCACCGTCTCCACCAGCTTCAGTGTTGGCTGCAATTAATAAAGGAATTTTTGATTCTGTTTGAAGAATATAGTTTTGGTCATAAACTTCTGAAGCAGGTCCTTTATTATAACGAACAGCTGCAATATGATAAGTATCTAGAACATCTTTTAAATATTCTTTCGTACGTTCTGCACCCATATTTACAAATAATTGACCAATTTTTTCATCAATCGACATATTTTCGATTGTTGATTCAATCCAATCAATGGCTTCTTGATCTAAATTATAAGGTTTCTTTGTTAAATCTACTAATTGTGTCATTAAATCTCTCCTTATTTTTGACTTAAGCGACTATTTTACTGTCGAATTTAAATGATCATCAAATTCTTTGACCATGCGTTCATGGTATTCTGGTTGATAATCGCCTTCCAAGAAAACTGGTAAAGCTTCTTCTATCAAACGATCCCATGATTCTTTTTCTTTATTAAAAAGAATTGGATAAAATCCTGCATTATTTTTTTCAGCTGCTGTTTTATCACCAGGTGCGTCACCAACCATCAGAATGTTTTCTGGCGCATAACCTTGACTAATTAAATCAGCGATAGCCGTAGCTTTAGAACCACGTTCTTGACCATATACTTGATCAACATATTCCATCAATCCATGACGATTCCATTCCGATTCTAATGCACCTAAATTGGCGGACGAGACAATCGCAACATCTGCTACTTTACTGATAGCTTGAAGTCCTTCTTTAGCACCATCAAAAGGTTTATCATTACCTGATAATTCTTTTTCAATGCCTTCATTGACTTTTTCAGACCATTCTAATGCTTTCTTCAAATCTTCACTTGGATCTTCTGCAATTAATTCTTCTAAAGCCGCATTCGATACAGTATCTGCATTGCGTGCCCAGTCTGTTAATTTAGAAATGTCACCAATTTGAGAATCACCTTGATCTTTAGCCCAATTTAAAGCTATTTCAAGACCTTTAAAGCGGTTAATCCCACGAGTAGATGAGAACAAGTTTACACGATTCCATTCTTCTAAGAAAGCTTCACGATCCTGAACATTAAAGACATCCGCTGCTAAAGGTCCAAAGAAATCAGTATGCTTGATATTCATTGTATCCATTGCACATCCATCAGAATCCACACAAACAATAAAATCATGATTTTTTGTTTCGTTAGACATTCTTCACACTCCTTTACTAATGAACCCATAGGAAGACACTGGTCTTCCTATGAGTAGAGAATTAATTAAACGCCTGAATAAGCTGAGAATCCACCATCAACTGGTAAAACAACACCTGTTACAAAGCTTGCTTCATTTGAATCAGCAAAGAATAATGTAGGTCCAACCATTTCTTCTGGTTCACCAAAGCGTTCCATTGGTGTATTACGAATAATTTTCTCTCCACGAGGTTTCAATGTTTCATGGTCTTCTTCAAACATTAAATCAACGTTTTGATGTGACACTAAGAAACCTGGTGCAATGGCATTCACACGGATACCCGTTTTCGAGAAGTGAACAGCTAACCATTGAGTAAAGTTAGAGATTGCTGCTTTTGCTCCTGAATAAGCAGGGATTTTTGTTAATGGTGTGAAAGCATTCATTGATGATACATTAATGATATTTGCTCCTTCACGTCCAACCATATCTTTTGCGAATACTTGTGTTGGTAATAAAGTTCCCAAGAAGTTTAAGTTGAATACGAACGAAATACCATCTTCATCAAGGTCAAAGAATGATTTTACATCATCATCTAAGTCTGTCGCATGGAATTCATTATCAGATGTTGCTTTTGGACTGTTTCCTCCTGCACCGTTAATTAAGATGTCAGTTGGGCCAAAATCAGAATCGATTTGAGATTTCACTTCTTCTAAAGCTGCTTTATCTAAAACATTTGCTTTATAACCTTTGGCTTTCCCTTTACCTAATGCATTGATTTCTTCTGCAACAGCTTCTGCTGCTTGAAGATTTAAATCTAAAAGTGCAACATTTGCACCTGCTTCAGCAAATCCTTTTGCGATAGAAGAAATGATAATTCCTCCTGCACCAGTTAAAGTAACTGTTTTACCTTCAAAATTATGTACTGAATTTGTCATATATTACGTCTCTCCTTTTATAAACTGAGTTATTTGTCGCCGACAGTTTTTTCTTGCGTTCCAAAGTTTGGTGTTTTACCTTGTGCACGCATGTTTGCTTCATATAATCCATTGAAGTAAGTTGCACCTAAAGCACGGTCATATAATCCATAACCTGGAGTTTTCGTTTGATCGCCCCAAATACGACGACCGTGGTCTGGACGAATAGAACCTTCCCAGTCATATTCTACTAATAAACGAATAATTTCGTTCATATCGATATCACCGGTCTCAGATAAGTGAGCCGTTTCTTGGAAGCCCCATTCTCCTGAAACAACATTTCTTGTATGCATAAAGTTGATACGATTACGTTTTAATGCATATTCTGTCATAGCGACAACATCATTTGCCCCATTATCAGATGCATATGAACCTACACACATTGTAATACCATTGTATTCTGAATCATAAAGATCTAAGAATCTTTCAACTGATTTTTGACCAGTCATGATACGTGGTAAACCAAAGATTCCATATGGAGGATCATCCGGGTGAATTGCCATCTTAACGCCCGCTTCTTCTGCGGTTGGCATAATCGCTTTAATGAAATATTCTAAGTTTTCCCATAAATCTTCTTCAGAAATATTGTTACGGTAGTTTTCAATAATTTCTTTCATTTCTTTTTTAGAATAAGATGAATCCCAACCAGGTAAGTTTAAGTCTCCTTCAACCGGATCAAAACCTTCTAAATCAGATTTCACATATGCTAATGAAGTGGTTCCATCTGGAAGTGGATGCTCTAAGTCAGAGCGAGTCCAGTCAAATACTGGCATAAAGTTATAACATACTACTGGAATGCCAGCTTTACCTACGTTGCGAATAGATTCTTTATAATTTTCAATCAATTCATCACGATTAGGCTTACCTTGCTTAATATCTTCATGCACAGGAATCGACTCAATGACTGAAATTTCTAAACCTGCTTCTTCAACTGCTTTTTTAAGCTCCATGACATTTTCTAATGGCCAAGCTTCTCCAACTGGCACATCATAAACTGCCGTTACAATCCCTTGCATACCTGGGATTGCTTTAATATCTTGTAATGTTACAGGATCATTCTTCCCATACCAACGGAAACTCATTTTCATATTATTCGCCTACTTTCTCAAAATATTTTTCAACATTATTATAACTGATATCTTGAACAAATTCGGTTAATAGTGCTTCATCATTTGGCACTTTACGATCTTCTACCCATTTTCCAACCATATCCGCTAAAATACGACGGAAATATTCATGGCGTTGATAAGATAAGAATGATCTTGAATCTGTCAACATACCTACAAAATTCGCCAACAATCCTTCTTCAGCTGTTACTTGCATTTGATCAAGCATTCCTAGCTCAGTATCAGCAAACCACCAACCAGATCCGAATTGAACTTTAGATTGAATTCCTTCTTCATTCGCTTGGAAGTTTTGAGCAGCATTTGCTACAACTTTATTGTAAGCAGGATTTAAATTATAAAGAATTGTTTTGGGTAATGAATCATTCATCACTAAATGATTTAATAATTGATTGAGATTTTCAGCTAATGCTGTTTGATCTCCAATTGAATCGAATCCGGCATCTGCACCAGTAATTGGGAAATACTTCTCATTATTATTACGACGAGCACCAAAATGAATTTGGCTAATTAAATCATAATCATGATAAATTTTACTTAAAGCACTGAACAATTTTGTTTGCCAAACTAATTCTTCTTCACGGGATAATGTTTCTCCTTCGATTGCTCGATTGAAGATTTCATCTACATCTAGTGATTCATCTTCGTAGAAAGTAATCTCTGAGAAAGAAATGTCTGTGGCACGGCATCCATGTTCAACGAAATAAGCGACACGGTTTTCCATGGCTTCAACGAAGCTTGAAAAATCATTGATCTTGATTTCTGTCAATTCTGCTAATTTCTTAGTAAAATCAGCGAAGTCGACATGTTCAACGAATGCTGCATCTGGACGGAAACTTGGTGCTACTGTTAAGCCATCAAACTTCTCATCTTCTGCTATTTTCTTATGCCATTCTAAAGAATCCAATGGCCCATCTGTTGTTCCAATCATCGCCACATTTGATGCCTGAATCATTTTTAATGGACTCAATTGTTTTTCTTCGATAACAGTATTCATGCGGTCATACATTTCTTTCCAATTATCTTCAGTCATATGTTCTTCGATACCAAAGACACGGAACATTTCCAAGTGCGACCAGTGGTATAAAGGATTTCCGAACGCTTTAGCTAAAGTTTTTGCCCAAGCTTCGAATTTCTCTTCATTTGAGGCATCACCAGTAATCAGATGCTCTGGTACACCATTAGCACGCATCAAGCGCCATTTATAATGGTCGCCACCAAGCCAAGTTGTTGTGATGTCTGTAAATGGTTTGTCCTCATAAATTTCTTGTGGATCTAAGTGACAATGATAATCAAAAATAGGCATATCTTTACATGCTGCAAATAATTTCTTTGCAGGTTCATTCGTCAACATAAAATCTTCATTCATGAAACTCATTAAACTATCATCCGTTCTGTATAATATATTCGATTCAATAGTAACGTGTTCAGCAATCAGCGACTATAGATACAAGCTATAAAACAGCCAATAATAGTTGACTGTTTCATAGTCATCTGATGTATTAAGTGTAATACATTATAAAACCGCTGTCAATTGTTATATATCAATAATTATTTAACGATTGTTTTTTCTTTACGGTCTTCAATTTCAGCTTGGACATCTGCCATTTTCGCACGGTCTAATGGATACATGCGAATAAGCGCAAATACGACAATTAAGACCACTGCAGGAATAATCATATATCCTACAAATGTCCCCGTAAATACTGATCTTGTTAATTCGTCAGTAACGGATGGTGTTGTCGTAACATAACCGATCATAGAAGCGATAAATGCTGAGATAACAGGCGCCAATGACGAAGCAATAGAGTCAGTTAATGAGAACACAGTCCCAATAAGTCCAGATGCAAAGCGACCTGATTGAGCTAATTCATAGTCAGTAATATCCGCTGCCATTGTTAGTGAAAGTGACGCGGCATAGTTCATAAATACCCGTACCAATACATAGCCAAGTGCAAAGACAACTGCTAATACGCCCCAGCCATTGTTAAAGATTTGTCTTGAATCATTAGAGATAAATAACGAGACTCCCATAACGATGAATCCTGTTAAAGCAATCAGAACAGCTGCGGTATAAGCCCAACGTAAGTCTTTTTTACCAGCTTGTCTTGACATTAATGGAATAACGACAAATGACACCACTGACACAACAATTCCTAATGTCCCAGCGATTTGGTAACTTCCTAAAGTAACACCGAATAGAAGCATTAATAAAATTTGATCTCCCACTGTTTGAGAAATAAATTTAACAAGTCCCGCCGCTAAAGCTAAAATTTGTAATGGGCGATTTGATTTTACAACATTCCATACAGCTTTTAATGTTCCGCTATTGTCTTCTTCTTCTAATAAACTACCATAATATTCTGGAACATCTTTCGGTGCTAATGCAATAACCGCTAAAATCGTACAAACTGCAGACACAACCATTGTGATTGTTGTTAATTCATTGAAGAATCCTAAGTTCATTTCTGTATGTTTCGGTTGTAAATAATTTGTAATGAATACTTGACCTAAAGTGAAAATTAAAATAGAACTGAAAATATTATCGAAAACCGAGAACATTGGACGTTGTTCTGGATCATTCGTTAATGCTGGCTGAGCTGCTTTTGTAACGGTTTGTTGTAGTGAATAACCGACTTTATGGAATAATAAAACAAAGACGAAGAGTCCAATTCTTAATCCGTCATTCTCCACATGATGTAGATTAAATAGCATAATAAATGATAAAATCAACATAATGTTACCAATAATCATAACTGGACGGAAACGACCAAATTTGGAGTCAACACGGTCAATAATAATACCAATAGTCGGGTCTATTAACCCATCAAATAATCGGACCGCTCCAAACAAACTACCGAAAGCCGCCATTACAATACCAAGATAACCTACTGCATAATAAGATAAAAAGTTAAATGCAAATAAATAAATATTTGTCGCTGTGTTATTCAACGAAAACAGCGCAATACGCCAAGTTTCAACTGTATGATAACTACCTGTTTTTTGTTGTTCTACTACAACATCTGTCTGTGACATATTTCCTCCTCAGTCCTCAGGGACTATACTTTCAACTTACCAACTGAATACTTAATCCAAACTTAATGCTTCTTGTGTTCACTCTTCACCCCATTTTTACAAGTTCAACACTAAACTTGTCTGATGATTATTTATGTTAACGTTCATTATCGAACTTGTCAACCCTTTCAATGTGATAAAAAAATGGGTTTTTTCCTTTTTTATTCTAAATTACTTTCAGAGACATCATATCTTTTTTTAAAAAATAAAAAGCACGCGAATGCGTGCTCTTAATTATTCAAGCGCTCTTGATTATTAGCAATACCATACAAAATACGGCGGTTATAATCCATATGCATAGTCATTGCATCTAGCGCTTCAATAGGTTTTCTGTTTTTAATTGCTTTAACAATACGGTAATGCGCTCGAATCGTCTCTTCTTTACTTCGCTTGTCAGTGAAATAATCATTGTACAGTGTAATAGACTGAATGATGACGGGGATCAACTCTTTCATCGCAATATTCCCACTGGCTTCTGCAATAGCAGTGTGAAATTGCATATCTAAATCACGATGAAAATCATCATCACTTTCGATATCTGTTTCAATTGCCTTGGCAATATTTTCAATTATCTTCGCTTCTTCATCCGTAACATTTTGAGCCGCTAAAGCAGCCATTCTCGGCTCGATTAAAAATCTTACCTCAAACATATCTAAAGCGACTTTCAAAGAATCTTGTCCCTCAGTCATTAGAAGTGTTAAATCAGTAACAGGTTCTAGCGACGTAATATATGTCCCTGAACCGTGTCGAACTTCCAAAATTCCCTGCGAAACTAACACCTTAATCGCTTCACGCAATGTCGATCGACCAACTTCTAATTGACTTGCTAAAGTATATTCGTTTGGCAATTTATCTCCAACCACCATATTTTGTTTCTTAATATAATAAACAATTCGTTCGACTGTTTGATCGACTAAGCTCTTCTTCATTCTCTCACATCCCATCCATCATCACATTTATCTAATTATGTCATGTCACTTTCACCGAGCGTAAAGTTTAGAAAAATGCACATCAAATACTATTTTGTAAATGTTTCTTTATATAGCTTCACAAGATTATCTACTGTGAATCCATAAGCTTCTAAGACTTCTGCTGCAGGGCCGGATGCTCCGAAGCGATCAATCCCATGTACAGCGCCTTTCAATCCAACATATTTATGCCATCCAGTAGTTGCACCCATTTCAATAGCTAAACGATTTTCTACTGTTGATGGAAGTACACTTTCTTGATATTCTTCGGATTGACGATCAAATAAGTCTTGAGAAGGCATTGAAACCACGGAAACATCAATATTATCTTCTGCTAACGCTTGTTGAACCTCTACTGCTAAGCTGACCTCAGATCCTGTCGCGATTAAAATTCCTTCCGGAGTTTCTTGCTGACTTGGTGATATGATATAAGCACCTCGACGTACCCCATCTTCTGCCAATCTCTGAGAATTTTCTAGTACTGGTACATTTTGACGGGTTAAAACTAGCATTGTCGGTCTATCCGTTGATTCAACCGCTATCTTCCATGCTGTCATTGTTTCATTATAATCTGCAGGACGTAGTGTTGTTAAATTAGGTGTGGCACGAAATGCAGCTAATTGTTCTACAGGTTCATGCGTCGGTCCGTCTTCTCCCACTGCGATAGAATCATGCGTCATCACGTAAATTGTTGGGATTTCAGAAATAGCCGAAAGACGTACAGCTGGTTTTAAATAATCGGTAAACACGAAGAAGGTAGACACATAACCTTTAGTACCACCATGTAATAGAATACCATTCATCATCGCAGCCATCGCGAATTCTCGAACACCAAACCAAATATTGCGACCTTCTCGCGTATCTGGGAAGAAGTCGCCGCCATCTTTAACCATCGTTTTGTTTGAGCCAGATAAGTCCGCAGAACCTCCCCAGAAATATGTTATCGCTTCAGATAATGCATGAATGGCTTTTCCACTTGAATTACGTGTTGCGTCTGCAGGCTGATCAGCAGTAATATATTCTAATTCTTTATCATAATCTTCAGGTAATTCACCAGAGAAAGCTAATTCAAGTGCTTTAGCACGTTCTGGATATTCTGATTGATAAGATTCATATGTTTCTTTCCATGCTTGATAGGCTTCTTTTCCACGTTTTTTCACACGCTCATCAAATTGTTGTTGCGCTTCAATTGGAACCACAAAATCTTCATGTGTCCATTGATAAACTTCTTTTGTTTTTTCCCAACCTTCAGCCCCTATTGGTGCACCATGGACAGCGTTCGTTCCTTGATTTGGTGCTCCATAACCGATAATTGTTTTGATTTCAATAATCGTAGGTTGCCCTTTATGATCTTTAGCTTGTTGGATAGCATCAGAAATATCTTGAAGATTAAAACCATCTTCAACACGTAAATAATGCCAATTCATCGCTTCAAAGCGACCTTTTATATCTTCAGAGAACGATTCATCTAAATCACCATCTAAAGAAATATCATTCGAGTCATACAAGACAATTAATTTATCTAATGCTTGATGTCCAGCAAATGAGCATGCTTCATAGGAAATACCTTCCATTAAATCGCCATCGCCACAAAGCGTGTAAGTATAATGGTCTATAATCGTATGCTCATCAGTATTAAATACAGCTGCTGTATGTTGTTCAGCAATAGCCATACCGACAGCTTGAGCGATCCCTTGTCCAAGAGGGCCAGTTGTTGCTTCCACACCATGTGTATGTGTTACCTCTGGATGTCCCGGCGTCTTACTATTGAGTTGACGAAACTCCTTTAAATCATCAATGGTTACATCAAACCCACTCATATGTAACAAACTATATAATAAAGCTGACCCGTGTCCGGCTGATAAAACGAAACGATCACGATCAATCCATGACGCATCTTCTGCATTAATATTTAAATGCTCTGAAAAAAGTGCATAGGCCATTGGTGCTGCACCCATCGGTAATCCCGGATGTCCGGAATTTGCAGCCTCCACTTGATTAATACTCAAGGCACGAAGTGTATTAACAGCTAATTCATCCTGTTGATTGAACATAAATTCCTCCTAAATACTTTTCCTTAGAAACTGACAAAGAAAGCGTTACACTTTAAGAATAAGCTATTTTCTTCACAAAATCAACTGTCAGTATAAGGTTAAGCCTTAGAACAACACGGATATGAACATAAATAGAAGCATACTTATTAAGCATGCTTCTTCATGATTACCGCTGATATACGATTTTTCCTTGATAAATGGTTGCGATTGTTTCACCGTAAATTTCCCAGTCAATAAAAGGGCTATTGTTCGACTTAGATAAAAAATCATTTTTATCGTTCAATGTTTTTTCATCAATCGCAAAAATCGCTAAATTTGCTAAACCTCCAACCTGAATTTTTCCTAATGGTAAATCAAATATTTCCGATGGCCGAACACTCATCCAAGAGACCAATTGTGAAAGTGTACAATACCCTTCCTTGACAAGGTAGGTATATAATAATTGAAAAGCTGTCTCAATCCCTGTAATCCCAAAAGGAGATTCTATAAAGCCTTTTGATTTCTCCTCCGATGCATGTGGCGCATGATCTGTTGCAATCATATCAATCGTACCGTCTAATAAGCCTTCCAATAATGCTAGACGATCTGCTTCGCTACGCAAGGGTGGATTCATCTTAAAATTCGCATCATCATTTTGAATTGACGCATCATTTAATAATAAATGATGAGGGCTCACCTCACATGTCACCCGAATTCCCGCCTTCTTCGCCTCGCGAATAACCCGTACGGATTCTTTACTCGAAATATGACAAACATGATAATGAACTCCGGTTTGTTCTGCTAATAAAACATCTCGAGCAATTTGTGTTGATTCAGTCAATGCTAGCATACCCGGTAATTGTAAATGTTCATTCTTGTCTCCTTGATGCATAACCCCATTATATAGTAGCGAATTATCTTCTGTGTGTGCAACTACGGGTTTTCTTACTTGCGCTGCGGCAAGCATCGCTTCATACATCGTTCCAGCTGTTTGAACACCCACTCCATCATTCGTAAAAGCAAATGCCCCCTTTTCTGATAATGCTTGATAATCAACAAGTTCTGTTTCACTCGTTAACTCCTTAGTGAGCGTCGCATATTGTCTAACATCAATGACGGCATCCGATTGAATCGAGTTATAAATGGATGCTAAAGTCGCTTTATTATCTGGCACAGGATTAAGATTAGGCATCGCACAAATCGTCGTATAACCTCCTCTAGCAGCTGCTCTACTTCCTGAAGCAATGGTCTCCTTATGTTCACCACCTGGCTCTCTTAAATGCACATGTACATCAATCAATCCAGGAACCAATAATCCTCCTTGACCGTCAATAAGCTGACAATCTGAAGTCATCAGCTGACTTAAATTCTGCCCTAAATAAGTTATTTCATCGGATTGAATAATAACTTCCATTGGATAGAGCTGACCTTGATTATCTATTGTCTTAATATTTTTAAGATAGAGCATTTATTGACTCCTTCTCATGCTGCCCATGAATGATTGCCTCTAGAATAGCCATTCGAGCAAACATTCCATTTTCCATTTGACGATAAATACGTGAACGCTGACAAGTGACTAATTCATCAGCAATTTCAACATCCCGATTGACGGGAGCCGGATGCATAATAATGGCAGATGATTTCATACGGTCCTCACGCTGAAGTGTCAGTCCATAATTATAATGATAAGCTTCTCTCAATAATTCAGCTCGAGGATCTTCATGACGTTCATGTTGAACCCGTAATAACATCAAGACATCCAAGAATTCAATCACATCATTCAATTCAACATATTCACCGAAGCGGTCATATGTAGAATCATACCATTCATGTGGCCCACAAAAATAAAGCTTTGCTCCTAAACGATACAACAGCTCAGCATTTGAACGAGCTACGCGCGAATGACTCAAATCTCCTGCGATGGCGATTTTCAAATCCTTAAAAAAACCGAATTCTTCATATATTGTTGTTACATCTAATAATGATTGCGAAGGATGTTGTCCTGATCCATCACCGCCATTGACGACTGAAACTGTTAAATTCGGGTCATTAATCAGTGCTTCATAATATTTTTCCTCTGAAGAACGGACAACGACAGTGCTAATCCCCAGTGCTTGTAGAGTGAGCACCGTATCTGAAAGTGTTTCTCCTTTTTTCACACTGGAAGTCGCAGGATCAAACTCGATGACTTCCATTCCTAAGTGACGTTGTGCCACTTGAAAACTTAAATGCGTCCGTGTACTAGGTTCAAAGAAAAGATTACTAATCAGTGCATGCTCAACTTTAGGATATTGGCTAGGATGCATACGCTTGATTTCTAAAGTACGGTGGATTAAAGCTTCTACTAAAGCGGTCGATAATTGTTCGGTTGAGACAAAGTGATCTAAACAAATTTTAGGTTGCTGAATAGTATTTCCGGCTTGTATTGTTGTTAACATTTCTTCTTCCTTTCCTACCTTTACAGCTACCCAAAAAAGTCCCTAGCCTGAAATTCAGACTAGGGACTTCGCACACAAAAACACGCTATCTATTGATAGCATAAGTGTAAAATGATTGGCGCTGTCTTCTAGCCTCACAGGACTAAATTAAGGTTCAACTGATTGTGGTTATTATAATTGACCATATTAAGGCTGTCAAGACAAAAAATCGCCAATATTTTCTACTTGACAATAAATCCAATCCTTCTATAATAAAGCTGTTTGAGAATCTTTAAGGTTGTCCGGGAGACAACTAAGCATTACGCTTTTATAATTCCTTTTCAGAATCTCATCCGAAATTAATTTAAAGGAGTTTATATTATGGCACAATTAAACACACAATTAGCTGGTCGTCACTATATCTCGCCGCTCATGAATGCTTCAGGTATTCATTGTGGCCTTGACTACATGCTCGATGAACTAACTCATTCAAAGGCAGCTACTTACATCACCAAATCTGCCACTCTTCAAAAAAGATTAGGTAACCCTGAACCACGTTATTATAATTATAAACAAAACTCATTAAATTCGATGGGTCTCCCAAACGAGGGCATTGATTATTATTTAAAATATGTCAATCAAGATCCACAAACTGCACAACGCATCTTATCTATCACTCCATTAACGATCGAAGATATCCCTTTACTCTCCAAAAAAATTGATGCATCTGGCTATGATGGATTAATAGAAATCAATTTATCATGTCCAAATATCTTAGGAAAACCTCAAATTGGTTATGATTTTGACCAAATGGCTCACTACATGAAAGTAATCGACCAATCATTTTATCCTGGATCTTATGGCGTTAAACTTCCGCCTTATTTTGATCTTGTACACTTCGATATGGTTGCTCAAATTCTTAATCAATACCCACTAGCATTTGTTAACTCAATAAATTCTGTCGGAAATGCCTTGATGATTCATGAACAACAAACCGTTATTTTCCCAAAGAACGGACACGGAGGTTTGGGGGGCGCTACAATTAAACCGATTGCTCTGGCTAATGTTCATGCATTCTATCAACGTCTCAATAAAAACATTGATATTATTGGAACTGGCGGTATTACCAATGGCCGTGATGTTTTTGAATTTATCTTATGCGGTGCATCGATGGTTCAATTGGGGACGGTGCTCGCTCAAAAAAACCTGGATATTTTTGAACAAATTGAAAATGAATTACATGCTGAAATGGATAAATACGACTATAAAACCATTTCCGAGTTCAAAGGAAAACTTCAATATATTCAAGAAAATGATGCCATCTCAGGAGCATCACACTAGTCTTAATAAAAAAGCCATCCACTATCTTAAAATAGTGAATGGCTTTTTAGCTTATTTAGATTGTATCTTTTTATCTGCTTCTTTAAAATCTTTAGTTTTCGTTGAAAATATCTCGTGTATAAACTTTATCTTGATAAGGTTTCAATTCTTCTTGGACACGATTCGCGATAATCACATCCGACATTTCAACAAATGTTTCAAAATCTTTAATCACGTCACTATTTGAAAAAGTTTCTTCGGTAAGTTCTGGTTCAAAGATGACCACTTTTACGCCTTCAGCACGAATGCGTTTCATAACACCTTGAATCGCAGATTGACGGAAATTATCAGACCCTTCTTTCATCGTTAAACGATAAATACCGACAACTTCAGGATTTCTATCCAATACCATCTTGGCGATATGATCTTTTCGTGTAGAATTCGCATCAACAACAGCTGTCATAATATTTTGAGGAATGTCTTGATAATTGGCTAAGAGCTGTTTGGTGTCTTTAGGGAGACAGTATCCCCCATAACCAAAGGACGGATTATTGTAGTGGTCCCCAATCCGCGGATCTAAACTAACCCCTTCAATTATTTGACGCGTATTCAATCCACGCACTTCTGCATAAGAATCTAACTCATTAAAATATGCCACACGCAAAGCTAAATAAGTATTTGCAAATAATTTAATAGCCTCAGCTTCCGTTGAATCAGTAAATAAACAATCAATATCTTCTTTTAAGGCACCTTGTTTGAAAAGTTCAGCTAATCGTTTTGCTCGCTCTGATTTTTCACCAATAACAATCCGTGATGGATACAGATTATCTTCTAATGCCTTTCCTTCACGTAAGAATTCCGGGGAGAAGATAATCCGATCTGTGTTATATTTTTTTCGAACACTTTCAGTATATCCGACTGGAATAGTTGATTTGATGACAATCAATGCATTGTCATTATAGCTTAATGCATCTTCGATGACCGTTTCGACTGTGCTTGTGTCGAAATAATTTTCATTTTCATCATAGTTTGTTGGTGTCGAAATAATAATATAATCTGCATCTTTATGTGCCTCTTTTGCGTTTGTTGTTGCAGTTAAATCTAATTCTTTTTCAGCAAAATACTTTTCAATCATGACATCTTGAATGGGCGAAATTCTCTGATTAATTTGTTCTACTTTTTCAGGAATCACATCGAGTGCAATCACATGATTGTGCTGAGCTAATAAAACGGCTAACGATAAACCAACATAGCCAGTACCTGCAACTGTAATATTATATTTTTCCATAATTACCTCTTCTATATTTTTTCTTTCTAGACATTATATAAATAAAATGATTGATTCAGAAGATTAAATTTATTCTTTACAATCTCGATTATAATATTGAGTATTATTCTCATTACTATGATAGCTGAATTTATCATTTTTTTCATCTTTTAAATAAATAATTCCCTTTAACTTTTAGATAGCGTTTTCTAAATTATGTGATATACTTAACACAAATGATTTAAGGAGATGTATATATGACTCTATTACAAGACAAAGTCGCTATTATTACTGGTGCAGGATCTGGTTTCGGACGCGCAACAGCTGAATTGTTTGCTAAAGAAGGCGCTAAAATTGTGGCTGTCGATTTAAATCAAGAAACTGCGAATCAAACAGCACAAATAATTATTGATGCAGGTGGAGAAGCTATCGGCGTCAAAGCGAATGTTGCGGATGAAGAAGATGTTAAAGACTTTATTGATGCTACGACAAAGGAATTCGGTAAAATCGATATTTTATTCAATAACGCTGGTATTTATGCCCCAGGAAATGTTGAGACAACATCAATTGATGACTGGAATCGCTCAATTAATGTTAATATGACTGCTTTGTTCCTGGCTGCTAAACACGCAATGCCACACCTATTGGAGTCAAATGGAAACATCATCAATACCGCTTCTGCAGGTGGAATTATCGGGTTCCCTGATGCAATTGCTTATGCAACAACAAAAGGTGCCGTCATTTCCTTTACTCGAGCAGTAGCAGTAGACTATGCAGATAAAGGTGTTCGTTGTAATGCAATTTGTCCAGGTACTGGTGAGACAGGAATGACGAAAGAGTTATTAGAAGTTCCAGAGATTCGCGATGGCTTCTTAGCTCCTATTCCAATGAAACGTCTAGGACAACCTGAAGATATTGCTAGCGCAGCATTATTCTTAGCTAGCGATCAAGCATCTTATATCACTGGCCATGCATTACCAGTTGACGGCGGTTGGACAATGTCTTAATTCAATAAAATAGTTCACATTTTCTTAATTTGAAAATGTGAACTATTTTTATTTATGATTATCCCAAGATAAATCTTGGCCATTAGATTTAATTACCTGTTGATACCAGTAAAATGAATCTTTCCCCTAGACAGATGCAAATATTCTATAATATATTTCAGTTCCAATAACACAAATACCTTCAGTCGCCTTAAATTGGAAAGTGCCTTTGTCTAGGCAATCTCTGAATATTGAATCGGCCTCATCTGAATTAACCGTGCGATTTGTTCAATAAAAACTTCTTTTGGCTGATACTTATGATAGGCATCATGGAGTGCTTGCAATTGCGACCAATCTTTTCGCTGAACCAGTACATCAAAATCTTGATAAAAATTAGCTTCATCTGTCCAAATACCGGCCCCATGATATTCTCCTCGAGAAGAAAAATCAAATTGATCATGCGCGATAGGAAAATAAAGTGACGGAATATTATGTTTAATAGTTTGGTAGAATATACCTGCTCCTGCATGATGAATAACATAATCAAATTGTGGCATATTGGGATCATATGGAATCCCATCCATAAATATCATGTTTTCTTCTTGTTTTTTTCCATCTCCCATATTACCTGAAGTGTAGACAAATAAATAATTTGGATATTTTGCAGCTAATTTACGAATGCGTTTTGTCATTGCTTCCTGATCTTGATAAGAAATAGTGCCAATCGTTATCAAAATACGTTTTTGATAATTCTCCGGTAATGGGATGTATTCCATCGATTTACTAAAACTACAAATCGGACCAGCTGAAACGAATGCATTGGATTTAAATTCATTGTATTCAATTTCCATCATGCCACACCCCAATATACAATGCTCAGAAAACATCGTCTCAATTGCTCCATTATATAGAGAAGCCTTATTCGGGTGAGGATTCAGCAACTGACCTACTTTTTTAGTTCCTTTTACGATCTTCCAACCAATGAGATTACGTAATTTCCCTAATGGTGTCTCATTTGGTTTCAATCCTTTCAGGAAATACGGCACATGTGTCTCTTCACACACGGGATCCTGCACGAATTGCGTTCGCATATTGGTAATAAATGGAATATTGTAATCTCTGGCCACCATTCCTCCTTGAAGTGTAACATAATCACAAACCATTAAGTCAGGACGATTAGTTAGAACAGCTTCCTCAACAAATGGATAAGAATCGCTCATCCACTGAAAGGCACCAAATCCAATGTTTAACATTTGTTTTGGATAAAAATCATTTCTTGCGATGCGTGCATTGATAAAATAATCCTCAATTTCTGTTGCTCCTATAATTGGAGCGAAATCATAACCTAATGATTCAATTAAAGCTTTTTGTTTGATACCCGTGATAAACCGGATATCGTATTTTTCAGAATCAAGAAAACTGGCTAATTCAATTTGTGTATTTAAATGACCACTAATCGGAATGACAACAAAATCGATTCTTATTTTCATGTTAGCCTCCAAATTTTCAATTAACAATCTAACTAATTCAATTATAAAGACTCATTATTAAGGAATGATTAAGAGTATGTAAATAATATTCCGATACAATGTAAATAAAAAACGCCTTCCATAAGGAAAGGCGTAATTGTGTGTGTGAAAACTTATTTGATAAAGAATTAACGTTTTGAGAATTGTGATGATTTACGAGCTTTTTTGCGACCTGGTTTTTTACGTTCAACCATACGTGGATCACGTGTTAATAAACCAGCAGCTTTTAAAGCGCCACGGAAATCAGGATCGACATTCAATAAAGCACGAGCAATACCATGACGAATCGCTCCAGCTTGACCTGAAACGCCACCACCATCAACATTTACTAAAACATCATATGAACCTAATGTTTCTGTGACATTAAATGGTTGTTTCATTACTTCGTGTAAGTGAGGGAAAGGAATATACTCATCGAGCGTACGATTGTTGATAGTAAATTCACCAGTACCTGGCACTAAACGTACACGAGCTGTTGATCTTTTACGACGACCTGTACCTATATATTGTGCTGTAGCCATTTATTTCTCCCTCCTTAAATTAATGTGTTAATGTCAACAACTTTTGGTTGTTGAGCTGCATGATTATGCTCTGAACCAGCATAAACATTTAATTTTGTAAATTGTTTACGTCCTAAGCGATTATCCGGTAACATTCCTTTTACTGATGTTTCGATTAATCGTTCTGGGAAACGCTTGCGCATCTCACCTGCGGACATTGATTTAATCCCACCTGGATGACCAGTGTGACGGTAATATATTTTATCTGATGCTTTTTTACCTGTTAAAGCAACTTTCTCGGCATTGATAACGATGACGAAGTCCCCTGTATCAATATGCGGAGTATATGTTGGTTTGTTTTTTCCACGTAAGATTGACGCAACAACTGTTGATAAGCGACCTAATGGTACATCTGTCGCATCTAAGACAATCCAGTTACGTTCAACTTCGTTTTTCTTAGCCATATATGTTTGACGCACGATGTTTTCCTCCAATTATATGATTCTTTGTTTGACATTACTATTGAGTTTCCGGGGCTCTATAGTGGGGCAAACAATACCGTCATTCATAATACGATGAATAATGCTTTTTGTCAACCATTGTGAAGATATTTCTTAGATTTATTTTCTCTCTTACTCCTAAAAATCAAAAGTAATTTCTTAAATTTCTAATTTTTTATCATGATATCTGCTATAATAAGCCTAATAAATTTAAGAGGAGATTATTATGAGCCCACATGGATACCGTTCTCAATCAAAAGACATCACACTGGCTGCCCTTTTAACCGCCTTTGGTATTTTAATTCCTTTATTAATGCCATTCAAAGTTATTATTGGCCCTGCTTCATATACATTAGGGAGTCATATTCCTATTAATATTGCCCTTTTCCATTCGGGCACTGTCGGTGCCATTGTTTCGATAGGTACAACTCTCGGTTTTCTGATGGCTGGCTTTCCTATCGTCATTACATTGAGAGCATTATCTCACATTATCTATGTATTATTCGGCCATTATCTTATCTTAAAAGGGAATCCACATTTATTAGCCTCGACAGTATCTCGATCTATTTGTAATATTGGAATCAATTTGATTCATGCGTTAGGAGAAGTGATCGTGGTTTATTTATTAACCTCAGGTGATATCGCCACACAAAGTGATTATTTTTATACCTTATTTGTCTTGGTTGGTGTTGGAACACTGATCCATGGCTGTATTGATTTTGAATTAAGTTATCTCATTTCCCGGATGATTCAACAAAGAACATCCATTCAAATTACCAATCTGGATTTATAAAAGGAGTTAGCAACAAATATGTATGATGTGGTAATTATCGGTGCAGGTTCAAGCGGTCTAATGGCTGCTATCAGTGCTGGACAACAAGGAGCCCGTGTTCTACTAATCGATAAGAATCCTCGTCCAGGGAGAAAATTAGTGATTTCTGGCGGTGGTAGATGTAATGTAACAAATCGAACCACACGTGAAGATTTGATAGCACATATTCCCGGCAATGGAAAGTTTTTATACAGTGCTTTGGATCAATTTGACCAGGAAGATATTATTGATTTTTTTGAATCTCGAGGTGTCGCACTTAAAGAAGAAGACCATGGCCGGATGTTCCCGGTAACTGACCGTGCTCGCACGATTTTGGATACCCTCACCCAAGAACTAACAGCGCTCAATGTAGAAACACGACAAAGAAGCATTGTCAAAAAAATCCACTATCACCATGAAAAGAAAGCGGTGCAAGGGGTCGAACTGGATGATGGCACAAAAATCGATACAAAGTGTGTAGTGTTAGCTGTTGGGGGAAGAACATATCCTCGAACTGGAACAACTGGGGATGGCTATTCTTGGGCTAAAGCTGCGGGTCATCGAATCGAACGTCTCTATCCTACAGAATCTCCTATTCTCTCTCATGACACTTTAATTAAGAAAAATCATTTAAAAGGCGTTTCATTACGGGACGTTAAAGTTACGCTCTGGGATAGCCCTGAACACAAAAAGGCACTCGTCGAACATCAAATGGATATGGTCATTACTCATTTTGGTTATTCGGGACCAGCAATTCTTCGAACTTCAGGTCATATGAATCAATTTTTACATCAAAATAATCAAGACACAGCGCATCTTTCCATTAATCTAGTGCCTGATTTAACATTTCATCATTTTTTAGAATACGCTGAAGATAACCGAAATAAACAATTGACGACTATTTTAAAGCATTGGATGCCAGAAAAAATGGCTGAGGAAATAGTGTGGCGAGCAAAAATCAGATCGACCACAGCTTTCAAACAACTCACGGCTTCCGAACTGGACCTTTTGTGGCTACATGTAACCACCTTTCATATTACAGGGTATGGAACACAACCCATCGAGAAAGGTTTTGTCACCGGTGGAGGCGTTTCTACTAAAGAAGTGATCCCTCAAACAATGGAATCTAAAAAGATGTCTGGCCTCTTTTTCTGTGGAGAATTGCTTGATATCAATGGTTATACAGGTGGCTATAATATTACGGCTGCTTTTGTGACAGGTACCATTGCCGGGCAACACGCCGCTTGGACTGCTCTTTCTAAATAATTTAACCACTCCTCCTCTACCATCTCGTAGAAAATAGTAGGATTGGTTATTTTTAATCGTCTTTTCATATTAAGATAAATTTTCACTTGATTGCATTCCAATCTGTTATACTCTAAAATAGAACTTTACCAAGATAATACAAGGAGATATTAACTATTATGAATAAATTTCGACTCTCACGATTGATGAGTTTATTCATCATTGTGATGACACTACTTACAATTTTAATTCCTTCTGCCTCAGCTCAAGATTGGGGTCAGGAAGAACAAGAACAAATCGAACAAGGACTAGAAACACCAGGCGTATTTCGTGTTGGTATGGAAGCAAATTATGCTCCCTTTAATTGGTCTCAGACTAGCAATACGGACGGTGCTGTGCCTATTAGCAATTCCAATGGAGAATACGCTAATGGATATGATGCACAAATTGCACAGCAAATCGCAGATCAATTAGGCTTAGAACTTGAAATCGTCAAACTTGAGTGGGATGGCCTTCCACCTGCATTACAATCAGGAAAAATTGATGCGATTATAGCGGGTATGTCTCCAACACCTGAACGGTTAGAACAGATTGATTTTTCGGATAGTTATTATGAATCAGATATTGTCTTAGTTACTCGAGCGGATTCACAATATGCTGATGCAACATCACTTGATGACTTTGAGAATGCGCGTGTTACAGGACAATTGAATACATTCCATTATGAATTGATTCAGCAAATTCCTGGGGTCATTCAACAAACAGCGATGGATTCTTTCCCGACAATGATTTCATCTGTCTTATCCGATAAATCAGACGCTTATGTCTCAGAACGTCCTGGCGCGATGGCGGCTGTCGCGGCAAATAATGACCTATCGTATGTTACCTTTGAAGGTGAAAATAGTTTCGATACAGATGCTGTAGATACCAATATTGCCGTTGGTTTACGAAAAAATTCGCCCCTGACTCCTTTTATCAATCAGACTTTATCTAATATTTCTTCTGATGAACGTGACCAGCTCATGCAAGACATGGTTGACTTGAATCAACAAAGTGAGGATACAGGCTTTTGGGGTGATGTGGCAGCGATTTGGTCAGATTATGGGCAACAATTTATTCGCGGAGCTGTGAATACAATGTTTATTGCACTCACATCTACGATTATTGGTTTTCTGATTGGTTTAATCATTGCTATTTTCCGTTCACTGCCAGTTAATCGCAATAGCGGTCTTCTACAATACGGGCTTTACAAAATATTTGATTTATTAATCACTGCTTATATCGAAATTTTCCGTGGCACACCGATGATGGTACAATCCATGCTTATCTTTTATGGTTCAAAATTATTTTTTGATATCGATATGAGCTCTATGGTTGCTGCCTTAATCATTGTCTCAATAAATACCGCTGCCTATCTAACAGAAGTTATTCGCGGAGGTATACAAGGATTAGATAGTGGACAATTAGAGGCAACAAAAGCAATCGGCATGAATCATGTTCAAGCGATGCGCTATGTCATTCTTCCTCAGGCTATTCGAAATATTTTACCTGCCTTGGGAAATGAATTTGTCATTAATATTAAAGATACTTCGGTCCTGAATGTTATCGCCGTTACTGAATTATTCTTCGTTACTCGTTCTGCTGCAGGTTCAACTTACATGACATTCCAGACATTCTTTATTGCAGCACTCATTTATTTCGTATTAACTTTCGCTACAACGCGTTTCTTACGCTATATTGAGACACGTATGGATGGCAATGCTAATTACACCGTGCATCAATCAAGTACGATTCCAGAAAATTAGGAGGTTTAAATAATGGACAGTATATTATCCATTCAACATCTTGAGAAATCCTTTGGCGACAATAAAGTATTAAAAGACATCTCAATGGATGTTCATAAAGGAGAAGTCATTAGTATTATTGGCTCTAGTGGATCAGGGAAATCAACATTTCTTCGCTGTGTCAATTTACTTGAAACGCCAACAAGCGGTGACATTTTATATCATCAACAATCAATTCTTACTCCCAATTTTGATTTAAATAACTATCGGGCAAAAGTTGGTATGGTCTTTCAACAATTTAATCTTTTCAAAAACATGACTGCGTTAGAAAATTGCACGATCGGCCAAACAAAGATTCTTGGGCTCTCTAAAGAGGAAGCAAATATCGTTGCTTTAAAAAATCTAGAAAAAGTAGGAATGGCGGCTTACCGCGATGCTAAACCGCATCAATTATCTGGGGGACAACAGCAACGTGTTGCAATCGCACGGGCGCTCTCTATGAATCCAGAAGTTTTATTATTCGATGAACCCACCAGTGCTCTCGACCCAGAAATGGTTGGTGAAGTTCTACAGACGATGACTCAATTGGCACAGGAAGGTCTTACCATGTTGGTTGTGACTCATGAAATGGCATTCGCTCGAGACGTTTCCACTCGAATAATATTTATGGATCAAGGTGTTATCGCCGAAGAAGGGGAGCCTCATCAATTAGTAAACCATCCTCAAAACGCACGTTTAAAAGAATTTCTATCCCGTTACCGTGATGAAAGCCATGTTTAATCATTTGGATACAACATTTAAGGCCTAGCAATGATATTATTGTTAGGCCTTTACATTTTTAATTTTTACTTATTTATTATATGAACAAAGAAATCCAAACAATTTTCATTGTTTGGATTTCTTTCACATTCATTATGATTCATCACTTATTGTAGCTTCTCCTGATTCATCGCTATTCGATTGTTCAGAAGCATCACTTGATTGTTCTGACTGATTTGAAGAAATAACATCTTCTTTAGGGTTAGAAACAATCAATGTACCATTAATGATACGGCTATTTTCTGGTAAATAGTTCCATTGACGTAAATCCGCTACATCAATATTGTAATTTTCTGCAATTTCTTCTAATGTTTCACCAGGTTCAACATTATGTGTTAATGGACGTGGATTTGAAACAAAGAGGATATCTCCCACAGATATGTCTTCTTCATTATCTAATTCGTTCCACTTGATGATATTTTCAACTGTGATTTCTGTCGCATTGGCAATATCTTCTACTGATTCATTTTCTTCAACTTCATGCATTTCTGGTACGAAGGCAGGATTTGATACGAATATTGTTTCTCCAATTCTTAATGAATCATTTCCTTCAGGAAGTTCATTCCACATACGAATACTATCAGCTGAAACATTGTATTGCTCAGCGATACGCCATATATTGTCCCCAGCTTTTACAACATGTGTTTCAGGACGAACATTCTCTGGGATACGAGATAAATCAATCACACGACGGTCACCATCATTATCTTCAACTTGCATATTCTCTTGAGAATTAACGGGACCACCTGGTTGAACAGTAATAGCTTGCCCCACTGTTAAATCTTCAGAAGATGCATCCGGATTCCATGAGTAAATATCATCGACTGCTACTCCATAAGTTGTCGCAATACTTGAGAAAGTATCCCCAGGCTCAACAATATGTGAAGTGCCTCCATTTATATCTGCAGTAGCATTTTCTTTTGTTTGGGACGGTGTAAAGTCAGCCCCTGTATTTGAAGGTTGAGTAAAACGATTAGGATCTTGATAAATTGCATCTGCAGGAACAGCTAATTGCTGACCAGCAATAATCCAATCACTCGTTAGACCGTTCGCCCCCATAAAAGCTTCTACCGTTGTTCCATAAGCCCAAGCAAGACCCGATAAGGTATCGCCCGGTTGAACCGTTAAATAATTTCCACTGGTTGCCACACTAGGATAGTAAGATGCCTCTGGTGTTGAACTTGAAGCAGGTATAGAACTCACATTACTTGAGCCATCTGGACTCACAGCAATCACGTCACCGATTTGTAAAAATGAATCGGTTAACCCATTCCAAGCATATAATTCATCTACTGTCACACCATAAACGGCAGCAATACCACTTAATGTATCGCCTGATTGAACAATGTGTGATCCGGCCGTTGCGTCAGCAACAACGTCATCAGATGGGGCTTCGGTGTCTCCTGCAGGATTTTGAACAATGAGTTCCATTCCTACATCTAAATTAGGATGGCTCAGTCCATTCCAAGCCATTAATTCCTCTTCACTTGTACCATAAGCTTGTGCTAAATCGTAAATTGTATCTCCTTGAACTACTGTATGCATTGTTTGGGCAGTAATTATTGCTGGACTTAAAAATAAAGTGGAAACAAGTGCTGTCGTCGCAATTTTACGCCATTTAAAATTTGTCATCGATAAGCTCCTTTCAAGTTAATCCTCATCTATAATTTTAACATTTTTTTCGAATAGTTGCTACAAATCACTATAGTATCACACACTTGTAACTATTCTGTCATACTAAGTTTGAATCTGTTGTCCAGTCTTTCTCCTAAATGATAACTTAATCGCTTAATGACAGGTCCAAATATCCGTTGAATAATAAATGAAAGCATTAAACAAACAATAAAAACTATTATCCCACTTACAATCGCTTTAAAAGCCGCTCCAAAGAAAGTGACAAATTGACGATTATCGAATAATTCTGTCCATAACCATTGTCTTACTAGTGGTTGCTCATGGATTAGATAAACGCCAAAACTTGCCGAGGCTAATTGATTGATAAGTGGAATTGTTCCTAAATTTAAATTATGTATAAAAATAAAAATACCAAATGCAATCATTAATGTCACACTATGAGATAAAAAAGTTATTTTATTGATATCCGGCGTCATCCCTTGTATATACGCTTCACCATTAACAATGATAGTATTTAATAAAAAAAGTGAAAAGCCAATGAAAAGTAATCGAAGACCTGTTTCTTTTCGATTAAACCATTCGGGCTGATCAATTTTAACCCAAGCCATCGTATAAATTAAATACAAAAACACTAATATTCTCTGAATCGGTAGTTCAAAATGATATAGTCCGAAAGTAGGCCCAATAGAAAGTACGACTGTAAATATGACAAATAAAACAAAACGATTATCTTTTGATAACTGATTCATCAAATAATAAATAAAAGGTGTCATCATAATTAACATTAAATAGTAATCTAAAAACCAATAAACATTAGGCATTGGAAAAAGTAAATCTAACAGTTCATGGACGGATAAAGGCTCTACTTTGAAGATCAATGCTAATACTAACATCACTAAAGAAAATATCCATGTCTCTAATATTAATTGTAATAATCGTCGCCATTTAAATGGCTTCCCATTTAAAAAATATGCCCCCATCATCGCGAACAAAAGTACGCCAACATTCCCACCAAAAGTCAACATTTGTAATCCCAATGTTTGTGATGTTACAGGACCCGCTAAATCAACTTGTCCATGATATGCATAATGATGAATCACAATTACTAGCATACTGATCAATCTTAATAATTCATAACTTGATTCTCTTTTTGTTTCGATACCATCACTCTTCTCTTTATATGTCTTCAGTGGTTATGACATTTATTTTCAAATGCCAATACAGAAGAAATCTCCATTTTTAGCATCTCATTTGTCAATTTAAATCCTGACACTTCAAATTTTAGTCGAAATTCACCTGAATAGTCAAATATAGACAATTTTAAGTTGACTCATTGCAACTTAAAATTGTCTTAGCTCTTCTAATCTAGTTGTTCCGCAAGATTTATAATATAGCTTCGTAATTCTGTATCGGTCTCTGGATGGGATAAACCATAATGAATAGCCATTTCCATGAAACCTAATTTATTACCTACATCAAAGCGATCAGCTTGAATTTCTTTAGCGAAGACACGCTGTGTCTTGTTCAATGTATTAATCGCTTCTGTTAAGTCATATTTTCCCTGTTTATTGGGAGTCATTCGATCAATCACATCGAAAATATCTGGCGTCAATATATATCGCCCCGCAACAGCAATGTTTGAAGGTGCTTGATCTTGTTGTGGCTTTTCAATAAGTGAATCGATTGGATAAAGTGTTCCATCTCCTAGCGGTGCATCTTCCTGAAGTGCAATAATTCCATATTGGTCAACTTTATCTTTTGTTTCTTCCAATGCTGCAATTACACTTACTTCATGCTCACTGTAAACATCGATTAATTGTTTGGTAACTGGTTCTTCACCTTCAAAAATATTATCTGCTAATAATAACGCAAAAGGTTCATCTCCTATAAATGGCTTGGCATATCTTAAAGCATCTGCCAATCCTAGAGGATAAGGTTGTCTAACAAAAAACAAATCAGTCATGGTTGTTTCTTGTACTTTTGCTAACAGATCTTCTTTATTTTTTCTCATTAAATTTTCTTCTAGTTCAGGATTTGAGTCAAAATGGTCTTCTACCGGTCTCTTATGTCGACCTGTAATAATAACAATTTCTTCAATACCAGAAGCGATAGCTTCCTCTACGGTAAACTGAATAATAGGCTTATCTACAATAGGTAATAGTTCTTTAGGTTGAGCTTTCGTTGCAGGTAAAAATCCTGTTCCATAGCCTGCTACTGGTATCACTGCTTTTTTTATTTTTGTCATGATGTCCTCCATTACCTTTATAATACGCTTATTATAGCATGGAATGAGAACATTTGTTAAGTATCTCCTCATTCATCATAGTCACCATTCATCCATAATACTGCTTGATGATTATTTAGACGTGTTTTATTCATATCAATGATTCGTTGATTACGACTGCCTCGAAAGCGCAGTGTCAAATCTTTTTGATCAATTTCGAAACGCCCATCAACAAGGACATCTACATAATCTAGAAATTTTAATTTATCTTCTGTCTCAAGTAAAAGTTCTTCATAATAGTAACCACTCCATGACCAAATATCCTTTGTGTTACCAAATTCTTCTCTTAGCCTTTGACAGAGGGGTAAAAGAATCTGTGTATTCAAAAAAGGTTCGCCCCCTAAAAGAGTCAGTCCTTGTACATAAGACTGACTCAAATCTTCAATAATTTGATCTTCTAATTCTTGGGTGTAAGCCACTCCATAATTAAAAGCTTGAGCTAATTTATTATAACAACCTTCACAATTAAAAGGGCATCCACTCACATACAAACTACACCGTACTCCCTCTCCATCAACGAAATTAAAAGGTTTGTAGTCGGCAATCATTTGTTTACTAAAGCGTTCAGCTGTCCATTCTTTGGGTGCTGGATTATATACCATTGAATCCTCCTAGTATTTATCCAAGTGACTTAGAATACGCATCCGCGTTTCTTTATTCAAGGCTCGATTGGAATCTTCTTTTAATAATTCAGACACATCATCATCTAAGTGTAAATGTTTCACTCGAGAAGCTATTTCTTTATGACGCCCTTTAACCATTGGTCTAATTTGTGGATTACCTAAATAGCCACACGTTCTCTTGACGACATCACAGGTTTCTGGATTCGTATTATGACATTGTGGGCATTTGAAACCATGTGCAGTGGGTTCAAAATCACCTTTAAAACCACATTCATAACATTGATCGATAGGGGTATTCGTGCCAAGATATCCTACTAAATCATATGCATAATCCCATACTGCCTCTAATGCTTTGGGGTTCTGACGTAGATTTGGGTATTCACAGTAATGAATAAAGCCGCCCGAAGTATACGGTGCATACTCACTTTCAAATGCAATTTTTTCGAAAGGAGTCGGATCTTTACGCACATCATAATGAAAACTATTCGTATAATATTCTTTATTTGTAATATGTTCAATGCTTCCGTATTTTTTACGATCCAAACGATTGAAACGATCTGTTAAAGATTCTGAAGGGGTCGCATAGACACTGAAATGATAGTCATATTTATCTCCCCATTGATCTGTATGCTGCTTCAAAACTTTAAGAATATCAATTGTAAATTCTTTGGCTTCCTTAGAGTGCTCCCAATTAGGGCCAAAGAAGCATGTTGCTGCCTCGTACAAACCAATGTAACCTAAGGAAACCGTTGCTCGTCTACCTTTAAATAAACTATCCACATCTTCATCTTTAGCTAATCGTGTTCCAAAAGCGCCATGCTGATACAATATTGGTGCATTCTCAGGTTCAGCGTCTTTACAACGTGCAACACGGTAAACCAAAGCTTCTTCCGCAATGCTTAAACGTTCTTCCAAGATTTCCCAGAAAGCTTCTTGATCGCCATTTGCTTGAATAGCGATTCGAGGAATATTTAATGTGACAACGCCTAAATTCATTCTGCCACTATTCACTTCTTCATTATCATCATTCTTCCACCCTTGTAGAAAAGAGCGACACCCCATTGGTGCTTTAAAACTCCCTGTTAATTCAATCAATTTATCATACATCAGAACATCAGGATACATACGTTTTGTTGCACATTCAATTGCTAATTGTTTGATATCATAATTAGGATCTTCCTTCTCTAAATTCAATCCTTTTTTTAAAGTAAAAACAAGTTTTGGGAAGATTGCTGTTCTTTTTTCGCGTCCTAAACCACCAATACGTACTTGCAAAATTGCTTTTTGAATTTCACGTTCAAACCAGTTGGTCCCTAAGCCAAATCCTAAAGTAGTAAAGGGGGTTTGTCCATTCGATGAGTAGAGCGTATTAATTTCATACTCAAGACTTTGCATCGCATCATAAATATCTTTCTTCGTTTTAGCCAAAGCATATGGCTCATGCTGTTCTTCATCAGGTAACCATTTTTTCGCTTCTTTGAGATGCTTATGATAATTTAATTCAGCATAGGGTGCTAAAACCTCATCAATACGGTCAGCACTACATCCACCATATTGCGATGAAGCAACATTTGCTACAATTTGAGCAATTTGAGCGCTTGCGGTATTAATAGACTTGGGAGACTCTACTTCTGCATTTCCAATATGAAAACCATTTTGAAGCATCTCTTCAAAGTCAATGAGGCAACAATTCGTCATCGGTGAGTATGGATGATAATCCAAGTCATGATAATGAACATCTCCTTTAAGATGCGCATTCGCTACTTTCTTAGGAAGCATTCTCAAACCAATCGCTTTTGCACTCACCCCAGCTGTCAAATCTCGCGTAGTGTTGTAGACACGACTATCTTTGTTAGCATTCTCATTGAGCACTTGTTTATCTCCCCCGACAAACTGATCGAGTTTTGTTTGAACATTCAATTGCTCTTGATAATACGCTCGCTTACTCAAAGCTTTTTCTTTATACTGTCTTGCTTGTAGGTCTAAACCTGCATTGATTAAGGTATTATAGACATTCTCTGATATGATTTCCGTTGTAATAATATTTTGGTCTATATTGTCAATAATTTCTTGCATGAGTTCTTCAATGAGAATGTCATCGGACACTAAAATGGCCAAAATTCTTCGAATATTCTCCACTCGAAAACGAACGATCTGACCACCTTGTTTGATGACTTGCACATCTGTCAATACTTCATATTTATTTTTTAATTTAATTTGTTCCATAGTGGCCCCCATATGTATGTCTCTATTTCTTCATTAAGCACAATATATAGTATATAAAGTTAAAAATCAACCCAATATGTAGTATTTGTTAAAGTTATCTTTAACTCATCTCACAAAATATAGCATTATACTATATTTGACATTACATTCTATTAAACCTAACTTTCTCTGTTATAATTTTTATAATAGTTTTTTAATATTACAAATAATGGAGATAGCTATGGATATGAATATTTTATATGAAGACAACCATCTATTAATTATTGAAAATCCCGATTCACAAAATCACAGTCAAACTTATGAAAAAAGTTATCTCAAAAATGCCTTAAAAAAGCATCTTATCCAACATCAGCAAAAGAAAAATGCTTATCTACGTCAATTTCCTTTAAATGAGTATCCAGTTTGTGGCACTCGTATCTTTGTGAAATCTTCTAAAGCTTTTTATCGACTTATTAAACAAAAGAAAACACGTCGTATTAAGCAACTGTATTTTGCTGTCGTTAAAGGAAATATATACAGCGATTATGGAACATTAACCAATTTTCTGTTAAAAGATAGGACAGGACGATTACATATTGTTACTCAGTCTCATCCTCAAAAATTTCACTCAACTTTATCTTATATTGTGGTTGAGAGAACTAAAAATTTCACTTTAATTGCCATTCCATCAACTCATGGAAATTCAGAACAAATTAGAATTCAACTCATGGCTTGGGGGCACAGTATCTCAGGCGAGGATAAATACTGTTGGAATATTGAGAGTTCTTCTGCTTTAGCTTTATGTACTGTTCAGGTAAGATGTTACCACCCTACCAAAAATCGTAAGATGAATTTTATTTGTCCACTTCCTTTGTCGTATCCTTGGAATCTCTTCGTACGATTTTCCGAATCACGAGACGCCGTTCACTATGTTCATCAGCAGTTACAATCCCATATGAGAAATCTTCCAGTAGAAATGATCCCCAAATAAAAAAACATCTGTTTACTTGAATTAGATTTCAACTAAACAAATGTTTTACATTTAACTTATTTTTTGAAAAGCCATTCTTTCATTGCCATCTTGAGCTATAACTATTCCACAATAAGTAAAATCGAGCGAACGCATAAGTGCAATCATCGAGACATTATCAGGATGCGTATCCAGTCTCACATCAGAATATCTTTCAAGGACCCAATTAATACAATAACTCCCCATTCCTTTCACCAAGCCACTAGACGCTAGGCGATGAATCACTACATAGTTCGAATCATTCCCTTGCCAGCTTCCGTTAATTTGTTCATAACTTTGTTCTCGCTCTGTATTTAAAACAAAAGTCGCTAAAATTTCAATCGGCTGCTTTTTTCTGTTTCAAGATTCTTTGATACACATACATAACATTTCTTTGCTAAAATATCAGACAAAATTGACTCATGCGAAGGATAATTTTCGGTCCATTGATGATAATTTCCTTCGGCATTTTGTCTCAATCGCCCAATTTCGATTATTTTCTGAATATCCTTGAATTCCGATTGCTTTGCTTGGCGTATATACACTTTTTCCTCCTAATGATATTGACTTGATTGTTTGATGAAAATACGATAAACTCGTGGTATATCATATCTATTAATAGCTTACATCAATTCCCCTTCTGTGGAAAGATTAAAGGAGTCTCTATGGAAAAAATAACTGAACGCAAAGCTATTCAACTCATTGAAGAATACGAGAATAGCCCTAGATACCAATTTGTTATTTATAATATTCGTCGACGTGATTATATTTTACATGATTATTATCGTTATTTCTATCGCTTTAGCCGTCGCGAATCTGTTTGGAATAACGCTGTTGTCAATATTGAAGATGTTATCAACAAAAATATGTCAAAAGAAGAAAAAGTTGAAGCATTGGTCAAACATATTAATACCGAACGAGATAAAATTGTTAGTGGAAAATTAAAACGTAATTTTACTATTAATGAATGCTATGATTTACTTCATTATTATTTTAATGCTAAGACATACTTAGCATATTATGATCACTACTTAGGGCGTGTCGTTCTTATTAAGGAACGAGATAAATCGACTGACTTCATTGAATTAGTCGGTTCACGTTACCACTTTATTGGTGACTTACATCGCATTATTAAACATGAGTTAGGGATACCCGCTAGCATACTCACTGAAATCTTACAAGATGTCATGAATACTTACAAACCGATTGTCCAAATTGAGCATATCGATGAATTGGCGAATGCATTACATCCCTATATTTTAGCAAGTATTGAAAATATTGAATCATATATCTCTAAACTTCAAGAAGCAGCAGAATCAAATAAATAATGAAAAAAGGCTTAATGGAATTTTTCCATTAAGCCTTTTTTGTGATTTTAATTTATTGTTCTGACAATCTGATGATGTTTGCTTTTAATAAGCCTTCATTTTCCAAACTTAATCCCAATTGTAGCAATAAAGATTCTTTTCCACGACCCGCCCAAAATTGCATACCAATTGGCAAGCCATCTTTTGTTTCGTAAAGTGGTAAAGATAAAGCGGGTTGGCCCGTCAAATTCGCTTGAGGCGTGAAAGGCGTCCAAGAAAGTGAACGTTCAAACACTTCCCAAATAAGGTCTGCTTGTTCGCTCTGCGTTAGAGCATCAATATTTAATAATCGTGCGATCATGTCATCTGATTTAACAAATTCTTCTAACTCAAATGCCGGACCATTCGTCGTTGGAGATAGATAGATATCGTATTCAGTGAAAAATGACTCCATCAATGCTGCCATTTGATCCCATTCTGTAAGAATTCGTGAATAATCCGCTGCAGGAATATTGACTCCAGAGCGATACAATGCCCAAGAAGTGGGTTCCATTTCTTCAGAATCAATCAATTTGTTCCGCATTTTAGCAATGCCATCCATCATCACTTGCGTTTCCACACCATTCACCTGATAATATCCACGCATGGCTTGGTGCCCATCTGTTGGTAATTCAACTTCCACTAAATGATGCCCCATCGATCGTAACTGTTCAATCGTTTCTTCTTGAGCTTGACGTGCTTCGCTATTCAATGCATCACCTAAAGGAGTCTGCCAACTATAAGCAATCTTCAATGTATAATTAAGGGGTGTTAAGGTATCTTCTTTTATTTGTGGACAGTAAAAAGGAGCTTCGATTTGTTCAACTTGGAGTGCTTTTAACAAATTCCATGTATCTCGAATTGAACGTGTTAACCCAAAATCAATGGACGCTCCTTGCCAACCACGATAAGAATCAGGACCTACAGGCATGCGTCCTCTAGTAGGTTTTAACCCAATCAAACCAGAAAAACTTGCGGGAATTCGAATCGAACCGCCCCCATCAGAAGCGGTAACTATTGGCACCCAACCTGCTTTTAAAGCCGCTGCTGCTCCGCCACTTGACCCACCTGGTGAACGATTTAAATCATTTGGATTATGGCTATAACCATGTAATTGGGAATCTGTTTCATTCTTAAATCCAAATTCTGGTGTTGAAGTTCGACCAACTATAACAAAGCCAGCCTCTTCAACTTTCTTAGTGAAATTGCTTGATACTTCTGCAGTATAATTTGCAAATATCTGTGAACCACTCGTGCTAGGTTGACCTGCTTGTTCTTGCCCCAAATCTTTTAATAAAATAGGCACCCCGAAGAAAAATGGGAGTTCCTCAATATTTTTAGTACTTTCTAATAGCTCGTCATAGTCCATTGCAAGTTGTAAGGCTGCTTTTTCCTGGATATGGGTCACTGCATTAAGTCGGTCATTTTCTTTGCGGATATTTGTAATAGCTTGTTTTACTACCTCGGTTACTGTTAATTCCCTGTCTTTAATTCTATAAGCTAATTCTGTTGCATCCATTTCAAAATACATATCATTTTGTTTCCTTTCAATCTAGATTTAAAAAGTAAGAAGTACTACTATTCTCCTTTTAATTCAGCCACTTCTGCAAATGTTTCAGGTTCACGTCCTGCATTACCGAATGCTAATGGTCGGACAATTCCTGCTCGAGTCAGTTCATGACTAATATGCATGGTGTAATAACCATCTACTGTAGCCGAATCACCCGTCATTGAATGTAGTCGGACACGGTAAACAAGATGTCCATAATTATCTCTGGCAGCACCATAATAGTCTACGGGTTCTGTCAATAATTTTGAAATTTCTGGGTCTGCTGTTTCAACAGCATGTTTAACTACCCGTTCAAAATCTTTGAAATTTGTCTCTGGATAGACATTAAAGTCGATATTATAACGAATAGGTTTAACCGATTCATTGACCACTTCAGCAATATTACGATGCGGAATATAATAGTAATAATGTTCCCAATCTTCTAGTACTGTCATGCGAAGGCCCACATGCTTTACTCGTCCTGAATGACTACCGATATGAACATAATCACCTACGCGGTATTGTTTCTCTAATTGAATAAAGAAGCCATTGACTACATCCGAAACAAACCCCTGTGCTCCAAGTCCAATCGCTAGTGACATAATCCCAGCTCCGGCAACGAGTGTCGCCATCGGAACTCCTAAGATACTAAGAATAGAATACATTAGTACAAAATAATAAGTATATTGTAATGTATTTTGTAATAAATCACGCAAAGTCTGATCCGTACTGCGATGATTTTCACGTTGCCAACGATCAAAATAAAAATCAATCACACGTTCGAGAATTCGTTTTAACACATAAAAAACAATCACTGTCGCGACAATTTGTATCAATATATGTAATAAATCAGTGGATAATCGAATGAGATTGTCCCGTGAGAAGAAATGTTCAACATCTTGTATCGTTTCTTCCAAATAATCAACTCCTTTATTTTATCTTAGCATGACTAAGCATCTTTAGACGCTTTGATGCTTATCTAATATATTTTCAATAAAAATACCTGAACGACTATTGTTCAGGCATTTGGCGCAATTGTTCTATCTTATGTTGATAACTTTTAATCATGGTCGGCTTTTGTCGAAGTAATTGACTTAGAGCTTGTCTCAATTGATCGGGGTCATCAACAAAGTCAACTTGTTCTTTTTGATACATTAACTCATCATGGATGAGATAATGATCAAATTCCGCTCCTATAAGCACTAATTGGTGAATAATCTGGGCTTTAATGTTCAAGATACGCTGTGGTGTTCGAGCTTCCATTTGAGGAATCCATTGCATCATCTCACGAAACGATAAATATCTAGTCATCTGTCCATTATCAACGCGACAATATTCCTTCGTGAAGGGCGTAATGCCTGGATGTGTCCCATGAATCTGATAAAATCCATCATAAATTTCATATTCATTGGGAGACATTTCTGGCAGAAAATCACGTTTTAATTTAAAGTTAGGATCTGGACCTACTAATTCTGCCACCCACTTCTTTCCATCATCATGTTCGTAAAGTGTCAATATTTGTGGTTTTTCTGTTAAAGCCAAGAGTACCTCCTATAAATGATAAGCATTTGCCCCCGAAAAAGGATCCCATTCATATTCTACTTCGATCATATATAAGCCATTGCCGTTTGCTGTTGGTCCTGCTTGATTACGGTCCTTTATCTCCAGTAAATGTTCCAATTCATCGATTGGCTTTAAACCATCACCTATCTGCAATATGGTTCCCACCAAGATGCGAATCATATTATATAAGAAACCATTCCCTTTGAACTCAAAAATAAAATAGGGTTCCTGATAAATAATACTGGCGTGATAAATAGTTCGAACTAAATCTATCTTATCGGTTTTTGTCGAACAAAAACTAGTAAAGTCATGCGTACCAATAATTGCTTGAATTGCTTGCTGCATTCGCTCTAAATCACATGGATATGGATGATGTAGACTGTATAAACGAGTGAAAGGATCTGGAAAAGATTCATTATTTACAATAAAACGATAGGTCTTCGAAATAGCTGAATAGCGAGCATGAAAATCCTCCGATACCGCAGCTGCTGCTAGAACACGAATATCGTCTGGTAAGATACTATTTAATGCCTTTAATAAGCTTTTCGGTTCAATCGTTGCCGGATAATTGAATTGTACCACTTGACCTTTAGCATGAACTCCCGAATCTGTCCGTCCAGATCCAATGGTCGGTATTTTCTCATCGGATGGGAGTTTGGCCATTAAACGTAATGCTTTTTCAATTTGACTTTGAATACTAGGCCCATTGGGTTGAACTTGATATCCAACATATTGACTCCCATCATATTCTATTTTTATCGCATAATTTGGCATAAATACATCACACCATCATATCAATCACAATGATCCCCGCAGCCAAAGCTATCATTGATAATAATGCGACAAGATCGATGCGATGGTAGGCTAATTGTCTATACTTGGTTCGTCCTTCGCCCCCACGGTAGCCACGTGCTTCCATCGCATTCGCCATTTCATCGGCTCGATTAAAGGCGCTGACAAACAAAGGAACAAGTATAGGAACAAAAGCTTTCACTCGATCAATGAAACTCCCCTGATCGAATTCTACTCCTCGCGATTTTTGAGCATTCATAATCTTTTGTGTTTCATCCATTAATGTTGGTACGTATCTTAATGCTATCGACATCATTAAAGCAATCTCATGTGAGGGAAAGCCGAAGCGTCCAAGCGGTCTCAGCAAATGTTCAATCCCATCGGTTAATTCGAGAGGGGAGGTCGTTAAGGTTAAGACCGTAGACATCATAATAATCAATACTAATCTGGTAAAAATTAATATCCCATTAAGAATTCCCTGGGACGTTATTGCTAACGGTCCCCATTGGAAATAAACGGTACCGCCCGTTGAAAAAAGAACTTGAAAAATCACGGTGAACAAAATCAACCAAATCATTGGTCGAATCCCTCTTAGAAACACTCGCATCGGTATACCTGTGAGTGAGACCGTTAGTAATGTAAAGAGAACTAACAAGACATAACTTGGCCAACTATGGGCGATAAAAACTGAAATAATAAAGAAGAAACTTAAGATTAATTTTATCCTAGGGTCTAATTCATGTATAAGAGATTTACCTTGAATATAACGCCCGATAAGCACATTTTCAAACATTCCCTTCCCCCTCATTCCAGTCTTCTATCCGTTGTTTTTCTCGAATCAGTAATTGTCCCACTTCTTCTACCGTCAGCGGTATTGCTTCAGCATTTGATATAGACCGACCTAAAGCAGTTTCTAATTTTTGGATAAATGTTGCTGCATGGGGTAATTCTAATTGCTTATCTTTTAACCATTGAGAATGATTAAAGATGTCACGGGTCGTCCCCATCTTAACCTTTTCTCCCCTTTCAAATACCATCACATGATCAGCATAAGCAGCCACATCATCCATCTGATGGGAGACCATAATTACCGTCAATTGTTGTTGTTTTTGTAGGTCGACAAACATTCGCATCATTTGATCATGACCATAGGGGTCTAGTCCTGCTGTCGGTTCATCAAGAACTAATACTTCAGGTTCTTGTGCTAGAACTCCAGCAATCGCTACTCTTCGCATCTGTCCCCCACTTAATTCAAAGGGCGATCGTTCATAAAATTCAGGAGCTAGCCCAACCAATCGTAACTTTTCTCTGGCAATCTGTTCAGCCTGTTCTTCATTCATCCCGAAATTCAGAGGTCCGAACATAACATCTTTTAACACAGTTTCTTCAAATAATTGTGATTCTGGGAATTGAAACACCATTCCGACTTTCTTACGAAGCCATTTCAATGAATCGTGTTTAGAATCGGCAGTGATTGTTTCGCCGAATAAATGAATTTTACCATGAGTTGGACGCATTAATGCATTCAAATGTTGAATAAATGTGGATTTTCCTGACCCGGTATGTCCTACAATTGCTGTAATTTGTCGTTCAGGAATCGATACTGTCACATCTTTTAATGCGTGAAAAGCAAAGGGTGTCCCCTGATTATACACATGACTTACATTGTCAAATACGATTGACTCAGCCATTGAATCAGCTCCTCTTCTGTTAAGTAATCTTGTGGGACGGTTATCCCTTCAGCCTGTAAATAACTCAAAACCTTCTGAGCAAAAGGTAAGTCTAGTCCCATGCGAATAAGCCCTTCACCAATGCCAAAAACTGTTTCAGGTTCTGCAATTTGTTTGATATTACCTTCTTGAAGAACGAGAATGCGATCTGCTCGTGTGGCTTCCTCAATATCATGTGTGATAGAAATCACGGTTAAATTATAAATGTCTCTTAAGTGATCAATCACTTCAATCACTTCTCGTCTCCCTTTAGGATCAAGCATTGCGGTCGCTTCATCGAGGATAATCACTTCTGGGCGTAGTGCATAAACACTCGCTACGGCTACACGTTGTTTTTGCCCACCTGATAGCTTAGATGGCTCTCTGTCTTTAAAGTCTTGCATATTAACAATTTCTAGTGCTTCATTCACGCGCTCAATCATTTCTTGTCGGGGGACGCCACTGTTTTCTAAACCAAAAGCCACATCATCCTCAACAGTAGCCCCCACAAATTGATTATCTGGATTCTGAAAGACCATACCGACACTTTGACGTATTTGCCACACGGTTTCTTCAGACAAAATGCGGTCATTTACTTTAATCGTCCCAGCTTCGGGGACCAATAAGCCATTAATCATTTTTGCTAGCGTTGACTTACCAGAACCATTGGGACCGATAATTGCTAACCATTCACCTGACTTCACTTCAAAAGACACATCATTAAGTACTTTTCGGCCTTCAGGTTCATAGCGAAAGGTTAAATTATTTATTTGAATAATATCATCCACGATGCCTACTCCTCTAATTTTAGTGTGTTTATTATACCATATTGAAAACATAAGGTATCATACACAAGTTGAATCCTTATTTTTCTTTCATCAATGTTCATCTTTGATGCTATCCTTTCTTTGGGCTAAACGCAATGATTTCAAACCCCTTTTGGCTAGCTTATTCTCAACGCAAAAAGTCGGCTATCACTTTCATTGTAGTATATTTACTTACTACTATGAAAGATAGTCGACTTTTTCAATTCCAATTGTTCTTACATGAATAATAGATACTTTCAGTCGTTCATTTCAAGCGACTCTTCATCATCGAATTCATTATCTTCTTGATCAAAATCTTTAATCTTCATCAAACGTGTAATTTCCGCTCGTTCATTTTCTTGTAATTTCATTTGAATCATCTTAATCGTATCTTCCAAGTCGGGAATCGTCGACTCTTTCAATGAATTCACACGCCGTCTTGTTCTCTCAATTTCATTGGCAAGTAATTGGGTTTTCTTTTCTAATTCGGCTAATTTTAGCATTTTGGGTAATAATTCTTGATAGGACTGCAGTGAATTATCTAATTCAGCATTTGAATAGAGATAACCATACTGTAATGGTTCAGCTATATCATCTTCGATATGCCCGGTAAATTGCATCTCAGGAACATGAACACTCATCATATTTTTCGAATGCACATTCACTATCAGTTCATCATCTTGCCCAATCGCCAATTGATCTAAGTACTCTTCATGAACAAAAGCTTTTGCTAATGAAAAAGTCTGCATCTCTTGTTTCATTAATGCTTCCACTTCTTGACGATAACGATGATTTTCACGTGCTAAATCGATAAAATAGCGCATCAATCCATCATGTTTATCCTTTAGGATATCATGGCCACGAGATGCAAGTGCTAGTCGCTCTTTTAATCGTGCCAACTCCATCCGCGTTGGATTAACATTTAAAATAGCCATTATTCTCCCTCCTCACCATTTTGTGGGAGATAAAGGTCAATATATTCTTCACTGATTCGCGTTAATTCTGATTTAGGTAGAATAGCTAATAATTCCCATCCTAAAGTTAGTGTCTCTTCAATTGTTCGATTTGTGTGGAATCCTTGATTCACATAACGTGATTCGAAAGCATCCGCAAATTCTAAATACTTCAAGTCAATTTCTGTTAATGCTGAATCCCCTAATACGGAAGCTAAATTTTTAGCTTCTTTTCCTTGAGCATAGGCAGAGAAAATTTGATTCATGGTTGAAGCATGATCACCGCGCGTTTTACCCTCTCCAATTCCATTGTCTTTTAATCGCGACAACGATGGCAAGACATCAACAGGCGGCTGGATACCTTGATTATCTAAATCTCTCGACAATAGTATTTGTCCTTCGGTAATATAACCCGTCAAGTCAGGTATTGGATGAGTAATATCATCTTCAGGCATTGTCACTATCGGGATTTGAGTCACTGAGCCTGTTGATCCTTCAATACGACCTGCTCTTTCATAAATTCGAGCCAGATTTGTATAGAGATATCCTGGATAACCACGACGTCCTGGTATTTCACGACGAGCAGCCGAAACTTCTCGCAAGGCATTCGCATAATTCGTCATATCAGACATAATAACGAGAACATGCATTCCTTTTTCAAAAGCTAAATATTCTGCTGCAGTTAATGCCATGTTAGGTGTCGCTACTCGCTCAATTGATGGATCATTCGCTAGATTGATGAAGACGACTGAACGATCAATTGCTCCCGTTTGAGTGAAGTCATTAATAAAGAAATCGGCTTCTTCATATGTTACACCAATAGCCGCAAAAACTACCGCAAATTTCTCATCTGAATTAACAACATTTGCTTGACGTGCAATCTGAGCTGCTAGTTCTTGATGTGGTAAGCCAGACCCAGAAAATATGGGTAATTTTTGTCCTCGAACCAAAGTATTTAAATGATCAATCGTTGAAATACCTGTTTGCACGAATTCATTAGGATAATGGCGTTTGACAGGATTAATCGCTGCCCCATTAATGTCTAATGATTTTTCAGGGATAAGTTCCGGACCATCATCGATAATCCGCCCCATTCCATCAAAACGGCGACCTATCATATCTTCACTGACATCTAAGGTCAATGGATGTGCTAAAAAGCGGACTTTGGTATCCATTTTATCGATACCTGTAGATCCTTCGAATAATTGGACCACTGCTTTATCTTTTTTAACTTCTAGCACTTGGCCTCGTCTGACTTCTCCGTCGCCCATTTTTACATCGACTAATTCGTCATATTTGATTCCTTCAACACCTTTTACAGTAATTAATGGGTCAACAATTTCCGTAATATTCTTATAATCCTTGATCACTTAGATTTCACCTCCTGATTGCAACACTTCTTTTAAAGAGGACTGAATCGTATCTTTAATTTCTTGATAAGGTTCTTCTTCTGTCGGAATATATTTCATCCGTTCAATTGCCTCTCTAACTTCTACGGTTCCTTTTAATATTTGCTCAATATTTGCGCCGAGTTTAAGTGTTTGTTTTGCTTCTGTGTCGAAATACAAGATATTTTCTAACATCCGGGCTTGCTTTTGTAATGTTGTAAAAGTATCTATTTCATCATATGCATTTTGCTGTAAATAAGCGGTTCGAATTAAACCAGCCGTTAATAATTTAAGTCTGTCAGAGTCGGACAATGACTCCACTCCAACTAAGCGAACAATCTCTTGAAGTTCCGCTTCGTCACTTAATAATGATCGCGCTTTTTGGACCATATTTGGCCAATCAATATCTAATTCTTTCCCAATCGTTTCATTAATCTGTTGAGAATATAATGAATAAGATGTCAACCAATTAATAGCTGGGAAGTGACGTCTACGGGATAGATTCGCATCTAATCCCCAAAATACTTTCGCAACACGCATGGTATTTTGAGTGACTGGTTCAGATGTATCTCCTCCTGGAGGTGATACAGCACCAATTGCAGTGATATCACCTTGCCGCTCTGGTCGTCCCAAAGGTGTTACTTTTCCAGCACGTTCATAATATTCTGCTAATCGGCTTCCTAAATAAGCCGGATAGCCTTCATCCCCAGGCATTTCTTCTAGACGTCCTGATATTTCACGTAGCGCTTCAGCCCAACGCGAGGTTGAGTCTGCCATAATTGCTACAGAGTATCCCATATCTCGGAAGTATTCTGCAATGGTAATACCTGTATAAATGGATGCTTCCCTGGCAGCGACGGGCATATCTGATGTATTAGCTATCAAAATCGTCCGTTCCATAATAGATTTACCCGTATGGGGATCAATTAATTGAGGAAATTCATCGATAACCTCCGTCATCTCATTCCCACGCTCTCCACATCCGATATATACAACGATATCAACATCCGCCCATTTTGCAATTTGATGTTGTACAACCGTCTTTCCAGCTCCGAAAGGTCCAGGAACCGTTGCTGCTCCTCCTTTGAATACTGGGAACAACGTATCAATCACTCTCTGTCCTGTAATCAATGGACGATCTGGGCGATGTTTTGATTCAAATGGTCTACCTTGTCGAATAGGAGAATGTTGAATCATAGAATATTCAGTATACTCACCATTATCATCAACAATCGTATAAAGTGAGTCAGCCACTTGGTAAAAACCATTGGACAATTGTTGAATCGTTCCTTGTACCCCTTTAGGTATCATGATTTTATGAGTAATCGTCCCTGTTTCAGGAACTTCACCAATAATATCCCCAGGTGCTACCTTCGTTCCATTCTCGACAAGTGCCTTAAATTCCCAAGTTCTATCTCGGTCCAAAGCAGATACACGTGCACCTCGATCAAGGAAAGATGTTCCTGATAATTCAGCAAGTTTTTCTAAAGGACGTTGAATACCATCAAACATCCCTGTTAATAAACCAGGGCCTAGTTCAACAGATAAAGGGGCACCGGTTGGAACAACGGGTTCACCCGGTCCAACCATTGAGGTTTCTTCGTACACTTGAATATAAATATTTTTTCCACGAATCTGGATTATTTCCCCGACAAGTTCATGTTCGCCCACATAACACAAATCGCGAATTTTTGCATGGTCAATACCCTCAGCCACGACTAAAGGGCCTGACACTGATGTAATAACTCCGTTACTCAATGCATCTACCTCCTATAAGATTTGGCGTCCGACGGCTTTAATTACACTGTCATTTAATCGTTCTAAGCCCATGCTCGTCGCCTGATAATCACTTGGAATTAATATAATAGCCGGCATAAATTCATCATCATATTGTGCTATGAGCGATGGAATTTGCTGAGCTATTTTTTCTGTCATAAATAATACACCATAGTTTTCTTGAATAAGCTTTTTTACTTTACCCGATAATTCGGGATCATGTGCTGTCATGTAGAACACTTTCATTCCTAGTAAACTAAAAGCATATATTTCATCTTTTTCGCCGATGATGGCTATTTTATACTGCATAATCAAGCCTCATTCTATTCATGACAATGCTTGGTTCAATATCATTCAATTTACTGGCAAGAATTAAACGTAACTGATCAGCTTCTAATTCTTTGCGAGCAATATAATAAACAATGGGTAATGGACCAAACACTTGGAATCTTGCTACACTTAGACGTTTCAATAATGATTCATCCACCGCTTGTTCTAAACGTGGAATGCTCAGTTGGCCATCTTCTAAGATTGCTTGTTCTAATAATTCACAACTAAATGATTGGTTCATCAAATAGTCAATCGCCTCTGATTCTCCACGTTCGGCAAGTTCCATGAATGTCTGGGATGAAATAGAACCCTCATCCGTTATGATTGCACCAATATTACGCGCAGAGTGACCTAATCGTAATGCTCTGAAAAAAATTAATATATTTGTTTCACTAATCGTTGTTTCGAAATATTCTCGAACAGCTGTATCTTCCATTGATTCAGCTAACCGTTTTAAATGATGAATATATGCACGATCAATAAAAATATCCATATCTTGATAATCATCCAACGACTCAAAATTATGTCGTAAATTGATGATATTTTGCTTTAAATAAGGGGATGCTTGTAAGTCTTCACCTTCATTTATGGCTTGTCTTAGTGCATAAATAGGATAGGGACCAATATCAATGAGGACATCTGTAAAAGTGGCTCCCATCAAACGTTCTTTGAATAAAACTTTGACATTATGATAAATATATTTGAGAGTCATTGCCTCAAATAAGTTCGGTTCAGGACAAACAGATTTCAACCATTGATATGATTCTTTTAATTCATCCATCACTAATGTTTGATAATCATGAGTAGTTCTGGCATATTCGATTTTATCACGATAGGATGTGCTCATTAATAGATTCAAAGCTTCATCATAATCTGACGCATAGATAAGTCGCTCATAATCTTCATGCGACAACAATTGCATTTCCTTAACTCGTAAGCTCGTATTTAACGGTCCATATTGTGTGTCATGATTGAATTCCATAGCCATTGTCACCTCCTCTGTCTAGTATTCATTGTTAATTATCTGTAGACATTTGATTTAGTATTAATTGTTGCAAATCTCTCCGTGATTCTTGAATCAGACTATCAAATAAGTAATTATATTCAATATCTCCAATTGTTAAAACAAATCCTGATTTATTTGGAATGACTTGTTCACTTATTTTGACATTCAATGTTTCAAACGTTTTTATTTTAGCCTTTGTTAGTTCACCAAATATAATTTCTGCATGCTTGCTATCAGAATGTTGTTTCAAAATTGACTCAATAAAAGCATAAGTCATCTCGGGTGTCAAAGCGCTAAATGCAGATTCAATATCATTCAGATATGTCTCAATAATTTGATGTGTACTCGTTAATTTGTTGTTTCTTTTTTCTAATTGCAAGCTGTTTTCAGCCACTTGGTAGGCTCTCTCTGCTTCAGTTTCCAATTGCTGTTTTTTTAGGTGATGCGCCTGCATAAGTTCCTGTTCTTTATCGTGTCGCTCTCTTTCGAGAACTTGGCGATATTCTTGGATCGCATCATCTTTCTCTACTTGTTGACGTTTAACAACTTGGTCAACAAATTGACTGAGATTATTCATATGACTCAATTACCTTCCCTCCTATATAGAATGGTATTAGCAAATCAGAGGTTTGATTTGTAATGTCTTGATTAGATGAACAAGAACATCAGTAATGAAATAACAAATCCTAAGATAGCATATGTCTCGACCATCGCTGAAAAGACGATCCCTTGGGTCGCATTTTCAGGTCGTTGAGCTAGAATCTGTATCCCCCCAACGGACGCTCTCGCTTGAGCAGGTGCTGATGTATAACCTGTAACCGCAACGGGTAAAGCAATCATGACATAATACCAACCCATAGAAGTAGAAATATCGGGTGATAATTGTAATAACATTAATAAACCAATAACAAAGCCGTATAAACCTTGGGTCGCTGGTAATAATTGTAGCACGAGTGCTTGTCCAAATAATTCTGGTTTTTCTTTGACTAGAGCAGAAGCTGCTTCCCCTGCCATACCAACAGCACGTGCTGAACCAATTCCACCACCAAATGTCGCAATCGCAACACCTAAACCACCAAAAATAAGTCCGATGTTCTCACCAAATAATGTTTGTAAAAATTCCATTGTTGTTCCTCCCGTATTCTAATGATTTTTCTTTTGAATAGTGATATGTTTTTCGACAGGTTTTAGTGGCGTGAATAATTTGCCACCTAATTCGAAAAATTTTCCAAAAAATTCAACAAATTGCAACCGCATTGAGTGCACATAGGCACCTAATAATGTAATAAAAATATTGAGGGCATGTAAGACAATAAATAATAAGATCCCTACAGTGAAACGTGCAAAAGGGGGCAGTAAATTAACAATTAAATTAAATGCCATCCCAATATTAGCCCCTGCCACAGCAAGTGCTGTTAATCGGGTATAACTTACCACGTCACCAACTAAACCAGCTACGGAAATCATCCCGAAAAGCCCTTTACCAAAACCGACAAATTTATTCGGAGTAATAATAATATTTGCGATAAACATCCCAACAATATTACCAATAAGTAAGATTAACCCAGATAGACGCAGTAAAGGATGTGGCCAGGCTGCATTAACAGCTAACAGAATGGCGCCGATAATCATCATCATCCATTGTAAAGAATCTAAATACATACTTCCATAATCTTTTTCTTGATAAGTTAATTTAGCTTTTAAAGCATAACCTACTAGCATATGAATCAATCCTATCGCTACTGAAAAGACCATAATTTCGATAACATTGTCTGATAAACTCATCACTCTAAACGGTAAATCGAACCCAAAGAAACTACCAAAGAATAGACCGATAATCATCGTACCAATGGACATATAATTAAACATTTTGAGTGATGTCTTGGTAGAAGCGGACAATGACGTCATTCTTCCGCCAATCCATGTCGCTATAAACATAAGTAGCCCATACCCTAAATCTGCACTCATTAAACCAAAAAATAAAATTTGGAAGAGTGAATAATAAGGTGTCGGATCTACTGAATCATAAGTAGGCACGCCGTATTGAAGGGTTAATGATTCAAAAGGACGATTCAACGCATTGTTGGTCAATTTGGTTGGCACTTCATTCGCTCTAATTTCCTCAGGAAGAGCATCCTCAATTCGAATTGCATATTCTGTCGAATCAAACGTAGTGGATAAAGAATCAAGTACGTGTTGTAATTCAGATTGTTCTACCCAGGCTCGAAGCACCATTAAATGTTGACTCTCTAGGAGTAGTTCATTCACTTTATAGCGTTCGATACGATTTGCTAGATCTTCTTCCGCCAATAATAAAGTACTCAATTCTTCTGTTTTACTTTTTAGGCTTTGGCGTAACTTCTTATCTTGTTCCACAGCTTTTTTTCTTTGAGATAGATGTTGTTGCAATTGTTCCTGTGGTGGCAAGGAATAAGGATAATCTAAATGTGTCCAAGACTGTGATCGAATAATATTATTAAAATTCTGCTCATCTTCTGATTCGATAACGATAGCATAACCTGTCGTATCTTTATTAGAAAACAATTCATCCAAATAAAAATTTATCTGACCTTGATCTAGCGATTCCAAAAATGTCGCTTTTGACTCACTAGGAATACTTCCATAGTGAATAGAAAAATGGTGTAAATTTTCTATATCAGCTGGAATCATTCTTAATCGTTGCCATTGTCTTAAAAAGTCCGACTCATCATCAATGGATTGAATCTCTTTTTTTAGCCTATCTATTTCATTTCGTGTCTGATTAATTTCTTGAACAATCGTAGGAACATTACTTTCTTTAACGGTTCTTTCTAATTGTTCCAACGAATACACTGGGCGTTGTTCAAAGTATTGACGCCAATTTCTTTTAGGTACATATTCTTGTAGAAAGCTAATCGCATTTCTTAAATCACGTAAAGTCATTTCATCTTGAATTCTTTGGTCAATTGTTTGCGAATGTTTCTGCAATACATTTTTTGCATCTTCTGCTAATTCAGTCCATGCTGATACTTCTGATTTCTTTACTTCCTGTAAATTGAATAGTAATGGTTGTATTAAATGAGGCTCACTAACTATTGTCAACCGTTTCATTTGGGCGATAGCCATAAGTTCTCATTACCTCCTCCACACCTAAACGAATCCACGTGTCTTTGTTTTGTTCATATTCTTGTTGAATATTCTCTTGATATCTTTGTAATTCTTGTCGCATTGATTCCTTTTGTTCTTCTAGGGCATTTTGATTATCTGCCTTCAATTGTGATTGATACATTTGTTGTTCTTTGATGAATTGCTGATGATACTCTTTTAAATCTTTTTCCATTTGTTGTCGCAACTGCTCTTTTGCTTGACTTAAAGAATCATTCAATTCATTGATTCTCGATTCTGCCATTTTTACTTGCTCGACAATATTTTCAGCCATTTTATCACAACCTTACTCTACTATTTTTATATTTCCTTAAATGATCCATAGCTGAGAGATCTTCTGTAATTCCTACGAAATAATTATCAGCTTGTACAACTTGATCTGGTGTAATAGTCACATCGAGTCTTTTCGTATCCACCGAACCGATTGCTATAATATTAACATGATATCGTGATCGTAAATCTAACTCACTAATTGTTTTACCTATCCATTCTGGTTTAACTTTGAATTCAATCACTTCATGCTGTTCGTCAATCGCTAATAAACTTTGTGTAGGAGATTGACTTAATAATTGTCCAATTTGTACTCCCATATCCCTTTCAGGCAAGATTACTTTATGAGCTCCTACTCTCTTTAAGACTTCCTTATGACTTTCATTTTTACTCTTGACGATAATTTCAGAAACACCTAATTGCTCTAAATTCATAATCGCTAAAATCACATCTTCTAAATGTAATGATGAAGCAATCACTACTGTCTGACATTGATCAATCCCTGCTTCTTGTAACTGATCGATTTGGGTAAAATCAGCTTGTACAGCGTAATCTATATCATCCATTACTTCTCTAACATGGTCCATATCCTCATCTATTCCAATGACTTGTACACCATTATCTGTCAATGAGCGAGCAAGTGCTGTACCAAATATACCTAAACCTAATACACCAATACGATTTGTACTTTTCATTCTATTCTCCTTATTAACCAATCATTAATTTTCCTTCTGGTAAATGAATGGAAGATTCTTTCTTAGGTGATCCAAATGACCATAAGAAAGTCATCAAGCCGACCCTTCCAATAAACATAACTAAAATCAACAACAATTTCCCAATCGCTGTTAAATTTGGTGTCAGTCCCATTGTCAATCCAACGGTTGCAAAACAGGATACCACTTCCATTAAAATATATTCAATGCCAAATTCAGCCGGGATTGTCTCTGTTATCATTAACAATAATGATGCAACTGTTACTAAAGTAATGGAACCCATTAATAATAATAAGGCACGGTGAACATAGTACAATGGTAATCTGCGACGGAAAGCATTCATTTCTTTTCCTTGAAATGTACGCAAGAAATATAGCCCTAACACAAATACGGTTGTGATTTTTAATCCACCACCTGTAGAACCAGATGACGCTCCGATAAACATTAAAACAATCGTAATAAAGACAATAGGTAATCCCACTTGGGCATAATCTACTGTAGTGTAGCCTGCTGTTCTCGGAGTGATAGCTAAAAATATATAATTGGCTATACGATCATGTAATGCCAAGTCAGCAAAATAAGGATTCTGTTCTCCTATCAATGTAATCAGTAAAATACTAATAATAAGTATCATCCCCATAGTAACAAGAACAGCTTTCGTAAGAAAGAGTAAACGACGATTCTTAAAATAAGTTAATAAATCACGCCAAACAATAAAACCAAAACTACCAGTAAAGATCATCCCAGCGATAACCAAAACAACATATGCATTATCTCTAAAACCAATTAAACTATCACCGAATAAATCGAAGCCCGCATTACAAAAGGCTGAAATACTATGAAAAAATGAAAAATATAATCCTTTCGCCCATCCTAAGCGTGGGATAAAATCAAAACATAACAATATTGCCCCAATTGTCTGAGCTGTCAAAGCAAAACGAATAATATAAAACATTAAATCCTTGGATTCAGACATACTATCAATATTCAGGGATTCTAATAAGACTAAATCTTGCTTAACAGACGCTTCTTTCTTAAAAAAAGCAAAGAGAATAACGATAACCGACATAAAACCCAAGCCACCTATTTCAATGAGAGAAATAATAACTGTTTTCCCGAAATATGACCAGTGTTCCATAGTATTGAGTGTTACTTGGCCGGTTACACACACTGCTGAAGTCGCCGTAAATAATGCATCAAGCCACTTTGTTTCAACGCCAGGTTGATGACTGATCGGAAGCATTAGTAATAATGTTCCTACTAAAATGACACTGGCAAATCCTAATAAAATATTTTGAGTGATGGATAATTTTTTAAATTGTAGCATGTCTTTTTATTTCCTTCCAAGAAATCAAAAAAAATGCACAAATTAAAAGTTCTATTCCCGCCCTAGAATAGAGGAACCTCAAGATGTGCACTCGACCGATAATAATATTCAATTTTTACTGAATGTCCTTAGTATAACAAATCTTATCACACTAATCTATCTTAAATCTATGAACTACGAAAAAACATTTAAATTATAAGCAAAAAAACACTTAACGATGTTTGCCGCGACCTAATAAATTAAGTCGCGGCACAGAGCTAGACTAATCCATCGATTAATCGTAACACTCCCCATCATCTAAGTGATTTGTCGTTATTAAACTAATTCTAAAATTACCATCGGTGCACCGTCTCCACGACGTGGACCTTTTTTCAGAATCCGTGTGTACCCACCATTACGGTCAGCGTAGCGTTCAGCATATTCATTGAATACACGTTGTAACACAGTTTCGATGATAACTTCATCGTCTTCAATGCGTGCATCTGCTAATTCATTACGTAAGAAAGCAGCTGCTTTACGTCGACTCGATAAATCACCTTTTTTACCTAGTGTGATCATTTTATCAACAAATTTACGTACTTCTTTCGCACGAGCTTCTGTTGTTTCAATGCGTTCATTTATGATAACGTCTGTCGTTAAGTCACGTAATAATGCTTTACGTTGTGAACTTGTACGACCTAATTTACGGTATGCCATTCAGGAATCCTCCTTTTTATCTATTATTCTTCGTCTTTCAGACTTAAACCAAGGTCTGATAGTTTACCTTTTACTTCTGCTAATGATTTACGCCCTAAATTACGAACCTTCATCATTTCTGCTTCAGTCTTATCTGTTAATTCTTGAATCGTATTAATTCCCGCACGTTTCAAACAATTGTAAGAACGGACTGATAAATCTAATTCTTCAATTGTCATTACGAGAACTTTTTCTTTTTCTGACTCTTCTTTTTCAACCATGATTTCAGCTTCACGTGCTTCTTCGGTTAAATTAACGAAGATATTCAAGTGTTCAGATAGAATTTTTGCTGCCAAACTCAATGATTTTTCAGGACTGATTGACCCATTTGTCCAAATATCCATCGTTAATTTATCATAGATATTTTGTTGCCCAATGCGTGTATTTTCAACCTGATAATTGACCTTTTTGATTGGGGTATAAATAGAATCCACAGGTAATACACCAACTGGCATATCCTCTGTTTTATTATTCTCACTACGAACATATCCGCGTCCATTGGATGCATTTAACAGCATTTTTAGTTCTGCACCGTCTGCTAATGTACAGATTTCTAATTCAGGATTAAGAATTTGCACCTCATTATCATGAATAATATCTGCTGCCGTTACTGTCTTTGGACCTACTACATTGAGCTCTAATACTTTATCATCTTCTGAATCAATTTTTAAAGCTAATAACTTCAAATTTAGAATGATAGCAGGTACATCTTCAACGACACCGTCAATCGTCGCAAATTCATGTAATACGCCATCAATTTGCACACTTTTTACGGCTGCACCTGGTAAAGATGATAACAAAATACGACGTAATGAATTTCCAAGGGTAGTTCCATAGCCACGCTCTAGTGGTTCAATTACGATCTTGCCAAATTTCTCATCGTCACTGACTTCAATCGTTGTTATCTCAGGCTTTTCAATTTCGATCATTGATAATTTTCCCCTTTCAAAACGTTGCTTTCAAATGATAATTCAGTAGCAACCTCACGAGCTGAATTAATTGTGACTATCATTAAACACGGCGACGTTTTGGAGGACGGCATCCGTTATGCGGAATAGGTGTTACGTCGCGAATTGCTGTAACATCCAAGCCAGCAGCTTGCAATGAACGAATAGCAGATTCACGCCCTGAACCAGGACCTTTAACTGCAACTTCTACGGATTTCATACCATTTTCCATTGCTGATTTCGCAGCAACTTCTGAAGCCATTTGAGCAGCAAATGGTGTTGATTTACGTGAGCCTTTAAAGCCAAGAGCTCCCGCTGATGACCATGAAATCGCATTACCATTCATGTCAGTGATCATAACAATTGTGTTATTGAATGTAGACTGAATATGTGCAATACCACGTTCAACATTCTTTTTCACACGACGACGGCGATTAGTTTGTCTTTTAGCCATTTAATTTCCCTCCTTTTATAATTATCTGATAGGTTTTTTAGCACCTTTACGAGTACGGGCATTATTTTTTGTGTTTTGCCCACGTACTGGTAAATTACGACGGTGACGTAAACCACGGTAAGAACCGATTTCTTGTAAACGTTTAATATCCATACTTACTTCACGACGTAGGTCTCCCTCAACTTTGATTGAGTCAACTACACTACGTAAACGATCTAATTCATCATTCGTCAGATCTTTAACACGTGTATTAGGATCTACATTCGCTTCTGATACAACTTTTTCTGCTGTTGATTTTCCGATTCCATAAACATAAGTTAAAGAAATAACTACACGTTTATCATTTGGAATATCTACTCCTGCTATACGAGCCATTTAATTCCCTCCTTTATCCTTGACGTTGTTTGTGTTTAGGGTTTTGGCAAATTACCATCACTTTACCATTACGGCGGATAACTTTACATTTTTCACATATTGGTTTTACTGATGCTCTTACTTTCATCCTATTTCCTCCTTCATCATCGGTCATTATTTAAAGCGGTATGTAATGCGACCTCTCGACAAATCATAAGGAGACATTTCAATTGTTACTTTATCCCCTGGTAAAATACGAATGTAATTCATACGAATTTTACCTGATACGTGAGCCAAAATCTCATGACCATTTTCTAATTCTACTCTAAACATCGCATTAGGCAAAGTTTCTAGAACAGTACCTTCTACTTCAATAACATCTTCTTTAGCCATTGATACTCCTCCTTTTACCAGTTAGGATTAATAAATTGATTATTCATTGAATGGGTCACCTAAAATACTTTGAATATTTCGGTAAACAAATTCAATCGATTCTTCTCCATTGACTTGATGAAGAATTCCTGCTTCTTGATAATAGTCTAAAATAGGGCGAATAGAGTCCATTTGTAATTCTATACGATGACTGACCTTTTCAGGTTTGTCATCTTCACGTTGATAGAAATCATGCGCTCCACAAACATCGCATTTATTTTCCACTTGAGGTGGTTTATATAATTTATGATACGTTGCACCGCATTCTCGACAAATGAATCGTCCACTTAAACGATCTTTTAAGATTTCCTTCTCGACATCAATATAGATGACAGCATCTAAAGATTCGTTTAAATCTTTCAAATTCTTATCAAGTGCTTCAGCTTGATTGATGGTTCTTGGATAACCATCTAACATAAAGCCAGCTTGTTTAACATCCTCTTGTGCTAATCTTTCTTTCACTAAGCTATTCGTTACATCATCTGGTACAAGATTACCAGCGTCTGTGTAACTTTTTGCTAATAAACCTAACTCTGTTTCGTTTTTGATTGCTTCTCTAAAGATATCTCCTGTTGCAATGTGAATCAACTGATAATCATTAGCGATCATCTCACTTTGTGTTCCTTTTCCAGCTCCAGGTAGACCCATTAATAGTATATTCATTATCTTCATCCTTCACTAATATTAATCTAAGTATAAGAATCCTTGATAACTACGTTGTGTTATGCGTCCTTCTATTTGTTTGGCTGTTTCAATTCCAACACCGACAACAATTAAAATACTTGTTCCACTTAATGCTAGGTTCATTGGTATCGGAGCAAAGAAATTCGCAATCATTGGTGAAATCGCGATAACCGTTAAATACAATGCGCCAACAAAACTTAACCGATTCAATATCTTCGTGATATAATTTTCAGTTTCTTTTCCAGGTCTAACACTCGGAACATAAGCACTTTGTTTTTGTAAGTTCTCGGCTACCTTCTCTGGATTTACTTGAATTAAAGCATAGAAATAAGTAAAGAGAATAAGTAGTATCGTATAAAATGCAACACCAAGTGGAGATTGTAAGTTAAACAAATCAATAAAGAATTGTTTTACAGGTCCGGCATTTTCTGTCCCAACTAATGAAAATATCGTCGTTGGTAAAGTCATAAATGACGTTGCGAAAATTACTGGAATAACACCCGCTGAATTAATTTTCAAAGGCAGATGTGCTGTCGATTTAGCGCCTGTCACTTTCTTAGAGTGATGAATGGGTATGCGTCTTTGTGCCCGTTCCATTAAAACGACAATGACAATACTCACAATCAAAATAAGAACAACTGCGATCAGAATCCAGCCATTTTCTTTCAGAGCTGTTTCATTCGCTAAATAATTTTGGAAGAAACCGTAAAAGTCTTTAGGTACTTGTGCAACGATCCCTGCAAAAATTATCATTGAGACACCATTCCCGATACCATTACGTGTGATTTGTTCTCCTAACCACACCAAGAACATGGTTCCAGTTGTCATGATTAACGCAATCGTAACGTAATTTAATACAGAGTCATTTACGATTAAGCCTAAGCCAGAAAGTTGGTTAAAACCAAAAGACAAGCCAAGTGCTTGAACAAATGCAATCACAATTGCAATATTAATGGTTGCTTGATTCAACTTGCGTCTTCCAACTTCACCTTGCTTTGACCATTCCGCAAATTTAGGGATGATATCCATCTGTAGCATTTGTACGAGAATTGAACTGGTAATATATGGAGAAACACCAAGAGAAAAAATTGAATATCTCTGTAGGGCCCCTCCTCCAAAGGTGTTCAATAAAGATAAAATTCCCGTATTGTTTAAATTCTGCAAAGCTGCAGCATTGACGCCAGGGACTGGAATATAAACCCCTAAACGAAATATCGCAAAGATAAACAGAGTAAATAACAGTCTGCGTCGAATGTCTCGACTTGCTAAGGAATTCTTTATGAAGGCAAACATTACATCACCTCAACTGATCCACCGGCTGCTGTAATTGCTTCCTCAGCTGTTTTTGAGAACTTAGCTGCTTTCACAGTTAGTTTTTTGTTTAAATCACCTGTACCAAGAACTTTTATTCCTGCTTTAGTATCTTTAATAATACCCGCTTCAACTAATAGCTCTGGTGTTACTGTTGTATCATCTTCGAAACGATTTAAAGTTTCTAAATTAACAATTGCGTATTCTTTACGGTTCACATTTTTGAACCCACGTTTTGGTAGACGGCGGAATAACGGTTGTTGACCACCCTCGAAGCCTAAACGAACGCCACCACCTGAACGTGCTTTTTGACCTTTATGTCCACGTCCAGCTGTTTTACCATTGCCAGATCCTTGTCCACGTCCAACACGATTACGTTCTTTACGAGAACCTTCGGCTGGTTTTAACGTATGAAGTTTCATCTATAGGCACCTCCTTATTATGATTTGTGTGATTAAGCTTCTTTCACTTCAACTAAGTGGCTGATTTTGTTAATCATACCACGAACTGCGTCATTATCCGGACGGACAACAACTTGGTTCACTTTAGTTAATCCTAATGATTTCGCAGTTTCTGCTTGATTCTTTTTGCTGCCGATTAAACTGCGTGATAATTTAATTTCTAAATTCGCCATTGAGTCATCCTCCTTAGCCTAAAATTTCTTCAACGGTTTTGCCGCGTAATTTTGCAACTTCTTCCGCTTCTTTTAATTGTTTTAAGCCTTCGATAGTAGCAGAAATCATATTAATTGGTGTGTTTGAACCTAATGATTTACTTGTAATATCAGCGATACCTGCTAATTCAATAACGGCACGAACAGGTCCCCCTGCTGCGACCCCAGAACCGGCTGGCGCTGGTTTAAGTAGTACTTGTCCGCCACAGAATTCCCCAATTGTCTCATGTGGAATTGTCGCTCCAGTACGAGGAACAGCGATCATTTTTTTCTTAGCATCTTCGATACCTTTACGAATCGCTTCTGGTACTTCTTGAGCTTTACCAGTACCGAATCCTACATGTCCATCTTTATCACCAACAACAACTAAAGCCGAGAAACGTAAACGACGTCCACCTTTTACAACTTTAGTAACACGGTTAATCGCTACAACGCGATCTTCTATTTCACCAAGTTTTGTTGAATCAACATATTGTGTCATAAATCGGTTTCCTCCTTCTATTAAAATTGTAAGCCGGCTTCACGAGCGGCTGTTGCTAAAGCTTCAACACGTCCATGATATACATAACCACCACGGTCAAATACAACTTGTTCGATATTTGCTTCTTTAGCACGTTCAGCAACTAATTTACCTACTTCTGCTGATTGTTCTACTTTCGTTCCTTCACCAATTGATTCGTCTAATGTAGAGGCACTAACAAGCGTTACACCCGCTACGTCATCAATTATTTGAGCGTAGATGTTAGTATTTGAACGAAATACATTTAAGCGTGGGCGCTCGGCAGTACCAGAAATTTTATTTCTAACGCGTTGATGTCTTTTTTTACGTAATTTATTTTTATCTGGTTTAGATATCACAATTGTCACCTCTTTATATTTATTCTGAATATAATATTCAGTTTAAGATTACTTACCTGTTTTACCTTCTTTACGGATGACATATTCATCCACATAACGGATCCCTTTACCTTTGTATGGCTCAGGTGGACGAACTGCACGAATATTAGCAGCTAATTCGCCAACTTTTTCTTTGTTATTCCCTGTCACAATAATTTGAGTGTTTGATGGCACTTCAATTTCGATTCCTTCGCCTGGTTCAAATTCTACAGGGTGAGATAATCCAACATTCAGGACTAATTTTTTACCTTGTAATTGCGCACGGTAACCAACACCGTTTAATGCTAATTCTTTTTTGAATCCTTCTGTGACACCTTCAATCATATTTGCAACTAATGAACGCGTTGTTCCGTGGATTGAACGGTTTTCTTTATTGTCATTCGGGCGTGTAAAAGTAATTTGATTATCTTCTTGGTTCATTGTAATCACTGGTGAAATGGTACGTGTTAATTCACCTTTTGGTCCTTTAACCGTAACCGTTTGACCATTTTGTTCCACAGTCACGCCTGATGGTATTTCAACCACTTTATTTCCGATACGACTCACTGAGCTACACCTCCTTATTTAATAAATATTACCACACGAATGCGATAACTTCGCCACCAACGCCTTGTTGACGAGCTTGTTTATCAGTAAGTAAACCATTTGATGTGGATACAATCGCAATCCCTAAACCATTTAATACTTTAGGAACTTGATCTGCATTAACGTATGAGCGTAATCCTGGTTTACTGATTCGTTTGATTCCAGAAATGACTTTTTTATCATTACGACCGTATTTTAATTCAATTGTAATCACATTTTGTTTATTATCTTCTTCTACTTTATAACCTTTGATGAATCCTTCTTGTTTTAAGATTTCAGCAATTGATTCTTTCATGTTTGAAGAAGGTGCTGATACAGTTGTGTGCGATTGCGCATTTGCATTGCGAATTCGCGTCAAAAAGTCAGCAATTGGATCTGTCATAACCATAAGGTATTTACCTCCTCTATATTATACTCTAAATTTTACCAGCTAGCTTTACGTACGCCAGGTAATTGGCCTTTATAAGCTAATTCACGGAAGCAAATACGGCAAAGTTTGAATTTGCGGTATACAGAATGCGGACGTCCACAACGTTCACAACGTGTATATTCTTGAACTCTAAATTTCGCTGGACGTTTGTTCTTTTCAACCATTGATTTTTTAGCCAATATCGTCGCCTCCTTTTATTTTCTAAATGGCATTCCTAAACCTTGTAGTAAGGCTAAGGATTCTTCATCAGTTTCTGCTGTTGTAACGATAACAATGTCCATCCCACGTACACGGTCGACATTATCATAGTTAATTTCAGGGAAAATTAATTGTTCTCTAACACCCAATGTATAATTTCCACGGCCATCAAAAGCACGGTTACTAATTCCTTGGAAGTCACGTACACGTGGTAGTGATACAGAAATTAATTTATCTAAGAAATCATACATTCTCTCACCACGTAAAGTTACTTTAGTACCAATTGGCATTCCTTCACGTAAACGGAAACCAGCAATTGATTTCTTTGCTTTAGTGATTACAGGTTTTTGTCCTGAAATTAATGCTAATTCATCTACTGCTTTATCTAGATTTTTAGCATTTGCTACTGCATCACCAACACCCATATTGATAACAATTTTTTCTACTTTAGGGACTTGCATCACTGAACTGTAGTTAAACTGCTCAACAAGATTTGGTGTTACTTCATCAATAAATTTTTGTTTTAAACGATTTGTCATAAATGAGATCCTCCTTCCCTGATTAGTTTAAGCTTTCATTTGATTTCTTTGCAAAACGCACTTTTTTGCCATCTTCGAAACGGTAACCAACTTTAGTTGCTTCACCATTTTGAGGGTCTACAAAACTTACATTTGATACATGGATTGGCATTTCAATCTCTTCAATACCACCTGTAGACATTTGCGTTGGTTTTTGATGTTTTTTAGCAATATTAATGCCTTCTACAATGACTCTATCTTCTTTGGGTAAAGTTTTTAGGACTGTTCCTTGTTTGCCTTTATCTTTACCAGCAATAACTAATACAGTATCACCAGATTTAATACGCATATCTTTTGTTCCTCCTTCGTTAATTAATTACAGAACTTCTGGAGCTAATGAGACGATTCTCATGTAGTTGTTATCACGCAATTCACGTGCCACAGGTCCAAAAATACGCGTACCACGAGGTGTTTTGTCGTCACGAATAATGACACATGCATTCTCGTCGAATTTGATGTATGACCCGTCCTTACGACGTGTTCCTGATTTAGAACGCACAATAACTGCTTTTACAACGTCACCTTTCTTAACAACCCCACCTGGTGTTGCTTGTTTAACCGTTGCAACAACAACGTCTCCAATGTTAGCTGTTTTACGACCAGAGCCGCCTAATACTTTAATCGTTAATACTTCACGAGCTCCTGAGTTGTCAGCAACTTTTAAACGACTTTCTTGTTGAATCATTCTTGTTCCTCCTTCCGAATTAAACTGTAATCATTAGATAATGACAGATTCTTCGACAATGTCTACTAAACGGAAGCGTTTCGTCTTTGATAATGGACGAGTTTCCATAATGCGCACGATGTCGTTTTCTTTAGCACTGTTATTTTCATCATGTGCTGTATATTTTTTTGAGTATTTGATCTTTTTACCAACTTTTGGATGTGTTTTTAAAGTATCAACGACAACGGTAATTGTTTTGTCATTTTTAGCTGATACAACACGTCCTTGGTATACTTTACGTTGATTACGCTCTTCTGCACTCATTTAATAGCCTCCTTTTTCCTTAATTACTAGCTAATTCTTGTTCACGTAACACTGTTTTAATACGAGCAATTGTTTTACGAACTTGTTTTAATTTTGCAGTGTTTTCTAATTGACCTGTAGCTAATTGGAATCGAAGGTTGAATAATTCTTTTTTGAATTCTTTTTCTTTTTCTACCATTTCTTGCGTAGACAATTCTCTGATTTCATTAATTTGCATTCGATTCACCACCATATTCTTCACGTTTTACGAATTTAGTTTTAATTGGTAATTTATGCGCTGCTAAACGAAATGCTTCACGTGCTACATCTTCTGAAACCCCATCAATTTCGAATAAGATTTTACCGCGTTTAACTGGTGCAACCCATCCTTCAGGTGCCCCTTTACCGGAACCCATACGAACACCGATTGGTTTTGATGTATAAGATTTATGAGGGAAAATTTTAATCCATACTTTCCCACCACGTTTCATGAAACGAGTCATCGCGATACGCGCTGCTTCTATTTGACGGTTAGTAATCCATTTTGATTCGGTAGCTCTTAATCCATAAGATCCAAAGTCAACTGTTTTACCACCTTTTGCTTCACCACGCATTTTTCCACGGAATTCACGGCGGTGTTTTACACGTCTAGGTACTAACATTGATTATTTCCCTCCTTTCGATTGACGTTTTTCGTCAAGCACTTGATCTCCTGGTAAAATTTCACCACGGCAGATCCAAGTTTTTACTCCCATTTTTCCATATTGTGTCATTGCTTCAGCCCAGTAATAGTCAATATCTGATCTTAATGTATGCAATGGCACAGTTCCTTCAGAATAATGCTCAGTACGTGCCATATCTGCTCCATTTAAACGACCAGATACTTGTGTTTTAACACCTTGTGCACCTGCACGCATTACACGTTGAATGGCTTGTTTTTGAGCACGACGGAAAGCTACACGATTTTCTAATTGTGTTGCAATATCTTCTGCTACTAATTTAGCATCCAGACTTGGTTCTTTAACTTCAACGATATTAATATGTACTTTCTTGCCTGTTAATTTATTTAACTCAGCTCTCAATGCATCTACTTCAGATCCACCTTTACCAATAACCATTCCTGGTTTAGCTGTGTGAATAGAAACGATAACACGATTAGCTGCACGTTCGATTTGAACAGTTGAAACAGAGGCATCAGAAAGTTTGTCATTAATATATTCACGAATCTTTAAGTCTTCGTGTAAAAAGTCTGCATAATTTTTGTCAGAATACCATTTAGCATCCCAATCACGGATGACGCCAACACGCATTCCAATTGGATGTACTTTTTGACCCATGTATTAAGCCTCCTCTTTTTCTTTTACTACGATAGTAATATGACTTGTTCGCTTATTAATTGGTGAAGCAGAGCCTTGTGCACGTGGACGGTAACGTTTTAATGTCGGTCCTTCATTTACATAAGCTTCTGCTACATATAAGCTTTCTAAGTCTAAATCAAAGTTATGTTCAGCATTTGCGATAGCTGACATCAATACTTTTTCAACAACAGGCGAACCAGCTTTGGGTGTGAATTTCAAAATTGAAATTGCTTCACCAACTTGCTTGCCACGAATCAAATCCGCTACGAGACGCACCTTACGAGGGGCGATACGAACTGTTTTAGCTGTTGCTTTTGCTGATGTAATTTGTTCTGTCATCTATATACCCTCCTTATTAGCGTTTTGCAGTCTTACGATCGTCACCAGCGTGACCTTTAAATGTACGCGTTGGAACGAATTCACCTAATTTATGACCAACCATATCTTCTTGAATATACACTGGCACATGTTTGCGACCATCATATACAGCAATCGTTAACCCGATGAAGTTCGGGAAAATTGTTGAACGACGTGACCATGTTTTGATTACTTGTTTTTTAGAGCTATCTTGTTGTTCTTGTACCTTTTTCATTAAATGGTCATCGACAAAAGGCCCTTTTTTCAAACTACGACTCAAAGTTGTAGCCTCCCTTCATAGTGCTTTACTTATTCGTTGTTATTTTCTACGACCACGAACGATTAACTTGCTTGATTTTTTGTTCGTATTACGTGTTTTAATACCACGCGCTTTTTTACCCCATGGTGTCATTGGAGATGGACGACCGATTGGAGCACGACCTTCACCACCACCGTGTGGGTGATCATTCGGATTCATAACAGATCCACGAACAGTTGGTCGTTTTGATAACCAACGAGAACGACCGGCTTTACCAATGTTAATTAATTCATGTTGTTCATTTCCAACAGTACCGATAGTTGCTCGGCATGTTGATAAAATCATACGCACTTCCCCTGAAGAAAGTTTAACTAAAGTATATTTACCTTCATGTCCAAGAACTTGTGCTGATGCACCAGCTGAACGAACTAATTGTCCGCCTTTACCAGGTTTTAATTCAATATTATGTACCATAGTACCTTCTGGAATGTTTTCTAATGGTAATGCATTCCCTAGAACAATATCCGCATCCGGACCACTTTGAATAGATTGACCTACTTTTAGACCTTTTGGTGCAATAATATAAGTCTTAACTCCATTTTCGTAGTGGATTAGCGCAATATTTGCTGTACGATTTGGATCGTATTCGATTGTTGCAACTTTTCCTGTTACACCATCTAAATTACGTTTAAAATCGATTTTACGGTATGCACGTTTGTTTCCGCCACCATGATGACGCACAGTGATTTTACCTTGACTATTACGACCTGCTTTTTGCTTATTTGATTCTAATAAGCTTTTTTCAGGTTTGTTCGTTGTGATTTCCGAGAAATCGTAACCTGTCATATTACGGCGACCGTTTGTCGTCGCTTTGTAATGTTTAATCGCCACGTATTTTCCCTCCTATTTGTAGTATTTTTTATTCGTCGTCTTCTGACGAGAATAGTTCAATATCATTTGAGTTTTCTGTTAAAGTGATAACTGCTTTTTTATAAGAGCGTGTAAATCCTTGGTAACGCCCCATACGTTTTTTCTTTCCTTTAACATTTACAGTGTTTACTTTAGCTACTTCAACACCTTCAAACAATGCTTCAACAGCTTGTTTGATTAAGTTTTTATTAGCACGACGATCTACTTCAAAAGTATATTTCTTTTCGTCGATATCTAACATTGATTGTTCAGTGATTACTGGACGTAATACTACTTCTGAAAATTCCATTATGCTAATGCCTCCTCTACTGTTGATAAAGCATCTTTTGTAATCATTATTCTGTCGTAACTTACTACGTCTAAGACATTGATGTTTTGGTCATCAATAACTTTTACATTTGGAAGATTACGAGCAGATAAGTATGCATTGTTGTTTGAACCTTCAAGCACAACTAATACTTTTTGATTAATATCTAAGTTTTCTAAAACGGTTTTGAATTCTTTTGTTTTAGGTGTATCGAATTGTAATGATTCCAATACAAGAATATCGCCTTCAGCTGCTTTTTGAGAAAGTGCTGAATTGATAGCTAAGCGACGTTGTTTTCTCGGCATTTTGAAGCCATATGAACGTGGTGTTGGTCCGAAGACGACACCTCCGCCAACCCATTGTGGTGAACGAATTGAACCTTGACGGGCACGTCCAGTCCCTTTTTGTCTCCAAGGTTTGCGTCCCCCTCCACGAACCGCACTTCTGTTCTTAACAGCATGCGTTCCTTGACGTAATGACGCACGAGACATAACAACCGCTTCAAATATTAAAGCTTCATTAGGTTCCGTTCCAAAAATTGTTTCATTTAATTCAACTTCTCCGACTTGTGAGCCGTCTTGTTTAAATAATGTTGTTTTAGGCATCCCTAACTTCCTCCTCTCGTAATTTATGCTTTGCTATTTTTTGTGGCTGATCTAATTTCAACCATTGATTTTTTAGCGCCTGGCACATTTCCTTTTACTAAAATAACATTATCTTCACCGTTTACTGCAACGATCTCAAGATTTTGTACTGTTACTTTATCGCCACCCATTTGTCCGGCTAATTTTTTGCCTTTTAATACGCGTGATGGGTAAGCCGCCATAGCCATCGCACCAGGACGACGGTGGAAACGTGAACCATGTGACATAGGACCACGAGCTTGTCCATGACGTTTGATAACGCCTTGGAAACCTTTCCCTTTGGATGTACCCGTTACATCAACGATGTCACCAACTTCGAAAGTTTCTACTGTGATTTCTTGTCCTACTTCGTATTCTCCTAGCTCAACATTACGAAACTCTCGAATGAAGCGCTTAGGAGTAGCATTTGCTTTTGCTACATGACCTTTGTGGGGTTTGTTAGCTAATACTTCACGTTTTGTTGAAAAACCAACTTGTACAGCTTCATATCCATCTGCTTCATTTGTTTTAACTTGTAAAACAACATTTGGTTCAGCTTGAATAACTGTAACTGGTACCAATTCACCATTTTCCATGAAATATTGCGTCATTCCGACTTTTGTTCCTAAGATTCCTTTGGTCATGAGTACACCTCCATTTTAATTTTTATTTTATAATTTAATTTCGACGTCAACACCACTTGGTAAGTCTAATTTCATCAAAGCATCAACTGTTTTTGCCGTTGGATTGACGATATCAATTAAACGTTTGTGCGTGCGCATCTCAAATTGTTCGCGTGAATCTTTGTATTTATGCGGTGAACGGATCACTGTGTATAAAGAACGTTCCGTTGGTAGTGGAATAGGTCCTACAGTTGTCGCACCTGTTCTTGCTGCTGATTCTACGATTTTGTTCGCTGAAACATCTAAAGCACGATGCTCATAAGCTTTCAAGCGAATACGAATTTTTTGTTTTGCCATTATTGTTCCTCCCTCGTCTAAATTATATTTATGACTTGCTCCACAAGAATTCCCGACACCGGCATTGGCAACCCCGCCTAGCGTGTCGCAACCTCTCGTTTCATTGCTCCACAAACAAACATTTTACATCCCTGTTCATCCATGGTGTGTATACTCGAAAATGAATTTCTACTGATGACACAACGACTATTATACTGAATACTGATTGAAGTTGCAAGGTTTTTTGTCCCTTTTTTCATAAAAAGCATCATTTTTCTGCATTTAATCACTTATTTGCGAATTCCTATTAAATAAAAAAAGGCCTTCTGCCTTTTTAAATTATTTTGTTAAATCAATTCTTTTAGAGATAGGATAGATAAGCATACCACCCAAGACCATCGATAACATCTCAATCACAGCCATATTTATATATAATGGCCAAAATGCCTGTGAAGCATCTAGGAAGAATACCATTCCTGCAATAGTAAACATCGATAATGAAAACACAATACTCAGTATTAAGTATTTCAAAAGCATCGAATCGAACGGTAGAGATTGATAATAATCGATACGGTTAACAATGAAATCTGCCAACCAACATCCTAGAGTAACAAATACCAATGTACTTAAACTTCCAATTAACATATCTAAGGCACCATATGCAAAGTAGTTTGAAAAGAACACACCCAAGGTGAGTCCATAAATATGCCTTCTATTATATAAAGCTAGAAAGTTTAAGCCTTCTGATATTCTTAAGCCTATTCCAAATGAAAGAGGTGCCAATATAATACTGATTATTATATATAATGCAGCTACCACTGCGATTGAAACAATGTCATGTGCTTTACTATTTCCAAATTGTGTGTTCATTTTATTCTCCTTTAAACTAACGCTACAACCAAAGGACACAGAGTGGCTTAATCCACTGAAGAATTATAGCTTTGACTTTATCAGTTATTTTTTTCTTTTTTCTCTTCTATTGACTCATCATCGTTGATGACTTTATCTAATCGTTCTAATTGTTTATGAGCAAAGTCTCTTCCACCTAAACCGAAGGCTAAGGTCACCGTTAATCCTATGGATGACAGAATAATAATAAACCCGGCATTGACAATTGTTTGGGCGATTTGTAATTGTTCTAAAATCATAAAGACTCCTAATGCAATTACTAAATAACGAATAATCTGTCCAAATAATTTATCACCTGTTGCTTTAGCGGTAAAGCTCGATAAAACATTGCCTCCTATTAATACAATCCCTAAAATAATTAATGCACTTAATACAAATGGCAGATAGCCTATGATTGATGCACCAATCGCATTTAGTACAGCTAAGCCAAGCATATTGATTGCTTCAACAACAAAGAAAATCATTAACACGATTCGTACAACACCTGCAACAATTGAAGATATTAATACATTAGATCTTTCTTGTCTAAAATTCAAATAATGCGAATACCGATCAATACCCGTCGTAGAAATGAGACTTTCGAGCAGATCACCCACCAATTTTGCAATGAAGCCTCCTATTGTCAACATAACGACAGCGGCAACAACTCTTGGGATGGTACTCATTATTTGCTCTAAAACACTAATAATCGGCTGTGAAATGGAACTGATAGCTAAGGTCTCTAAAGCTACCGTCAAAATAGGAATATAAATAAGAACGTAAACAATTGTTGCGATGACTTCAGCTATTTGGTGTTCATTGACACCTTGATGGTTCGGCGACTTCGTTAGTTTACGATACCATTTATCAATATTTAAGCCTGATAAGATATTTTTCACTAATTTACGAACAAATCCACAAAAATAAGCTCCAATAATCAATATTAATACGGATAAAATAATATTAGGGATATATCCGAATGTCTGCTCTAAAGCATTAATAATCGGATTCATCACTCCACCAATATTAAGTCCATCCAGGATACTTGGCAGAAAGAATAAGAACACAACAAAATAAACACCCGAACCAAATGTTTCTACATAGGTATTACCTTCTTGTTCGTTCTTTGCTACTCCCCAATCAATAACTTTTTGTTTGAAATTTATTTTATTTAAGCCCCGTATAGTCAAACGTTTCATTAAAAAAGCGATTAATAATGCAACCAGAAGTATAATGAGAGCTAAAAATGCGCTAGGAATTATCTCTATTAATTGATTAACAAACTCTTTAGTTTCCATAAAATTCCCCCTAAAAAGAAAAGCACCCCGAATGGGATGCTTTTCATTGGCTTAATACAATTATTGAACAACCTCAGTAACTGTACCAGCACCAACTGTACGTCCACCTTCACGGATAGAGAAGCGTGTTCCGTTTTCGATAGCGATTGGGTGAATTAACTCAACTTCCATTGACACGTTATCACCAGGCATAACCATTTCAGTTCCTTCTGGTAATTCTACAACACCTGTAACGTCTGTTGTACGGAAATAGAATTGTGGGCGGTAGTTAGAGAAGAATGGAGTATGACGTCCACCTTCTTCTTTAGATAATACGTAAACTTCCGCTTTGAATTTTGTATGTGGTGTAATTGTTCCAGGCGCTGCTAAAACTTGTCCACGCTCGATGTCATCACGTGTAACTCCACGTAATAATGCACCGATGTTATCTCCAGCTTCAGCGTAGTCTAACATTTTACGGAACATTTCAACTCCTGTAACAGTTGTTGTTTTAGTTGATTCAGCGATACCAACGATTTCTACTTCGTCACCTACTGAAACTTGTCCACGTTCTACACGACCAGTAGCAACTGTACCACGACCAGTGATTGAGAATACGTCCTCAACTGGCATCATGAATGGTTTGTCAGTGTCACGTTCTGGTTCTGGAATGTACTCATCAACAGCTTCCATTAACTCAACGATCTTATCTTCGTAAGCTTCGTCACCTTCAAGAGCTTTTAATGAAGAACCGATGATTACAGGTACATCATCACCTGGATAATCGTATTCTGATAATAAGTCACGAACTTCTAATTCTACTAATTCTAGTAATTCTTCATCGTCAACCATATCAGCTTTGTTTAAGTATACTACGAAGTGTGGTACACCAACTTGACGTGATAATAGGATATGCTCACGAGTTTGTGGCATTGGTCCATCCGCAGCAGAAACGACTAAAATCGCACCGTCCATTTGAGCAGCACCAGTGATCATGTTTTTAACATAGTCCGCGTGCCCTGGAGCGTCAATATGCGCATAGTGACGGTTAGGTGTTTCATACTCGATATGAGAAGTATTGATTGTGATTCCACGTTCTTTTTCTTCTGGTGCATTATCGATTGCAGCATAGTCAGAAGCTTCACCTAAACCAAAACGTTTGTTTAATACAGTTGCGATAGCAGCTGAAGTTGTTGTTTTACCGTGGTCAACGTGACCTAAAGTCCCAATATTAACATGGGGTTTCGTACGTTCGTATTTTTCTTTTGACATTGAAAATAATCCTCCTAATTTGTGATATAGATTACTAATTTCCTAGGCCTAAGCCTATCGTTATTATTATAACGCGAAATGGTGCTAATTTCAACAATGAAAGCACCATTCGCTTTATAAACAAAGTGTTAATTCAAGTATTAGTTACCTGAATGTTGCGAAATAATCTCTTCTTGAATTGATTTCGGAACTGCTTCGTAATGATCAAATTGCATTGAGAATGTTCCACGACCTTGTGTAGCAGAACGTAACGTTGTCGCATATCCAAACATTTCAGATAATGGAATATATGCTTTAACAATTTGTGCATTACCACGAGCTTCTGTACCATCGATACGTCCACGACGTGAGTTAACATGCCCCATTACATCTCCTAAGTATTCCTCAGGCACTGTAATGTCTACTTGCATCATTGGCTCTAATATTGCTGGATTAGCTTTCTTAGCCGCTTCACGCAATGCTAATGAAGCTGCAACCTTGAATGCTGTCTCTGACGAGTCAACATCATGATAAGAACCGTCATAAAGTCTCGCTTTAATATCTACTAATGGATATCCTGCAAGCACACCATTTTCTAGTGCATCTTTTAGACCTGCTTCAACTGCTGGGATATATTCACGTGGAACAACCCCACCAACAATTGCATCTTCGAATTCGAATCCTGCACCTTCTTCATTTGGCGAGAACTCAATCCATACATCACCGTATTGACCTTTACCACCTGATTGACGCACAAATTTACCTTGTGCTTCAGTAGCAGAACGGAATGTCTCACGGTATGACACTTGAGGCGCACCTACTGATGCTGAAACTTTAAATTCACGTTTCAGACGGTCAACAATGATGTCTAAGTGCAACTCACCCATACCAGCGATAATTGTTTGACCTGTTTCATGGTCAGTTGTCGCACGGAATGTCGGATCTTCTTCAGCCAATTTAGCTAATGCTGTTGACATTTTATCTTGGTCAGCTTTTGAATCTGGTTCAATGGCTACGTTGATAACTGGCTCAGGAAATTCCATTGATTCTAAGATAACTGGTGCGTCTTCTGCACACAATGTGTCTCCTGTACCAGTGTCTTTCAATCCAACTGCAGCTGCAATGTCTCCTGAGAATACTTCAGGAATTTCCTCACGTGAGTTGGCATGCATTTGTAGAATACGTCCAACACGTTCACGTTTTCCTTTTGTAGCGTTTAATACGTATGAACCTGCTTCAAGTGTTCCTGAATAGACACGGAAGAAAGTTAAACGACCAACGAATGGGTCTGTCATAACTTTAAATGCTAAAGAGGCGAAATCTTCTGAATCATCCGCATGATGATCAATTTCTTCACCTGTCTCTGGGTTAACACCAACAATCGGCGGAACATCTAATGGTGATGGTAGATAATCAATAACACCATCTAATAATAGTTGAACACCTTTGTTTTTAAATGCTGATCCACAGAACACTGGGTAGAAGTCTACGCTTAATGTCGCTGTACGAATCGCTTCTTTCAAGCGATCTACTGAGATTTCTTCTCCTTCAAGATAGTCAATCATAATCTCTTCGTCGAAATCAGCAACCGCTTCGATTAAGTTTGTGTGGAGTTCTTCAGCTTTTTCTTTTAATTCTTCTGGAATTTCAATGCTTATAACATCTTGTCCTAAGTCATCGTTATATTGCCATGCTTCCATTTTAACAAGGTCAATAATTCCATTGAAATCATCTTCTGCTCCAATTGGTAATTGAACAGGAACTGCATTTGCTTGTAAACGTTCATGGATTGTATCAACTGCTTGTAAAAAGTCTGCACCTAATTTGTCCATTTTGTTAACAAACACGATACGTGGAACATGATAAGTTGTTGCTTGACGCCAAACTGTTTCTGTTTGAGGCTCAACACCTGATTGCGCATCAAGTACTGTGACCGCACCATCAAGAACACGCAATGAACGTTCAACCTCTACAGTGAAGTCCACGTGACCTGGTGTATCGATTACGTTAACGCGGTGATCATCCCATACAGCGGTAGTCGCTGCTGATGTAATTGTAATCCCACGTTCTTGTTCTTGTTCCATCCAGTCCATTTGAGCTCCACCATCATGGGTTTCACCAATTTTATGGATTTTCCCTGTATAGTACAAGATACGTTCGGTAGTGGTTGTTTTACCAGCATCTATATGCGCCATAATTCCGATATTACGCGTTTTTTCAAGAGAAAATTCTCTTTTTGCCATCTAAATTTACCCCTCTTTCGTGATTTGAATCGTTTTGATTAGTTTAACATCGATTTGTAATAAATAACAGAATCTTACCAACGATAGTGAGCAAAGGCTTTGTTCGCTTCTGCCATACGATGCATTTCTTCACGTTGACGTACTGCTGCACCGGTATTATTCGCTGCATCCATGATTTCACGTGCTAAACGTAATTCCATTGATTTTTCACCACGATTACGTGAATGGTTTGTTAACCAACGTAATGCTAATGTTGTACGACGTTCTGGACGCACCTCCACTGGTACTTGGTAGTTTGACCCACCTACACGACGTGCTTTAACTTCTAACATCGGGCTAATGTTTTCAATTGCTTGTTCGAATACTTCTGCTGGCTCTTGACCTGTTTCTTCACGCACAATATCAAATGCAGAATAAACGATCTTAGACGCTTTTCCACGTTTACCATCAACCATAATACGGTTGATTGCGCGTGTTACTAATTTAGAATTGTAAATTGGATCTGGTAATACATCGCGTTTTGCGACGGCTCCTTTACGAGGCATTCAAATTCCTCCTTTCGTAATATACTTTCTTTATCTTATTTATCGACAATTAACCTCTTGGTTTTTTCGCTCCATATTTAGAACGGCTTTGTTTACGGTCAGTTACACCAGCTGTATCTAGTGCACCACGAACGATATGATAACGTACCCCTGGTAAGTCTTTCACACGTCCACCGCGAATAAGAACCACACTATGTTCTTGTAGGTTATGTCCTTCACCTGGAATATAAGCAGTTACTTCCATCAAGTTTGACAAACGTACACGTGCATATTTACGCAACGCAGAGTTTGGTTTCTTAGGTGTCATTGTCCCAACACGTGTACATACCCCACGTTTTTGAGGTGACATCGTTGTTGTTGAAGAACGTTTGTGGCTATTGTATCCAACATTTAATGCTGGTGAATCTGATTTCGTTGATTTACTCTTACGAGGTTTGCGAATTAATTGATTAATAGTAGGCATTAATAGTCCTCCTCCCTTGTATCTTAGTCCACACATCCAAGTGTGTCATTTTTTGTAAAAATATATAAGCAACCACTTTTGAGTGAATTGCATCTCCGTATTTTAAAGCAGTCAGCACGACTGGAATTCAGGAATCTGACCTTAAAACACATCTAACAGAATAGCATGGAATTCAGCATTGGTCAAGGCATTTTAGCTATTTTTTAAAAAAAGAATACTCTGATACTAGTAAATATTAAAAAAGTCTTGCTTTTATTCCAAGCAAGACACATAAGAAAACATTTTTTAATTAACTTCAGCATTGATTGAGTTGTATTTTGCCGGCTCTTCTTTAAATTTCTTTACAACATAAGGACAGACTGCTTTTAATTTTACATTTTCATTTTCAGCTTTTTTTACTAATTCGTCCAGAAGTTTACCTGCTACACCTTGTCCACGCAACTTAGGTGAAACACCTGTATGCGTCACTTCCCACACTGAACCATCAGCATTCGGACGATATGTAATTTCTCCTAATTGTTCCTCTGACGCATCAACTAAAATAATCTCATTTTTTACTGGTTTAAATTTTAAATCTTCCATAATATGCACCTCTTTTCTTAATTTTTATTATATAATAAATTAAATGTATGAATCCATTCATACGCATAATGATAAAACATTCCAAAGGAGGTGAATCAATTGAATGAATTAACGAAAGAATTCACGATTCAAGAACATCACACAGCATTAGTCGTAGGTTCAGGTAGTTTGAAAGTATTAGGAACTCCTGTCCTGATTGCATTTATGGAGAATGTCTGTGCTTCTTTATATGAAGACTACTTAAGCGAAGGCGAAACATCCGTGGGAACAATGATCCAAGCGAAACATTTAAAAGCCTCCTCAGTAGGAAGCGTGATAAAAGTTCATGGTGTTATAACCGAACAGGAAGACAAACAAATGCGCTTTTCTATCGACGTCCATCAAGGATACCAATTAATCGCAACAGGAGAACATACCCGAGCGAAAGTGATGATTGAACGTTTTAAAAAATCTATCCTTTCCTAATTTCAATAATTATCTAATGGTTTTTATTGAAATGTTATTATAATATCGCATAATCCAATAATATAATCGGTTTTTATTTACTGGTCTATATATTGTATGGGAATTTCCGATATCTTCTGTTTTTTCTAATTTTATCATTTATTATCTTCTTTAAGAGTATAATTAATCAGGGAGGTAATCGAGTGACAAATAGGAAAAAACCATTAACCAGACATGCTCGTTTAAGAGAACTACGAACAAAGAACCGATTAAAGCAAGAACACCTCTCTGGGATATTAAATGTCTCCCAATCAACTTATAGTGACTATGAAAATGAAAATTTAAATATCGCAACGGATCATTGGGTGGCTTTAGCAGATACTTATGATGTATCAGTAGATTACATGATGGGACTAACGGATTATCCCGAACGCCGCTGGAACAATAACATTTGGCTGGTCGCTGAAGAGAAGCCCAAACCGAAAGATGAGTAATTTCTAGTGACAAATTGTCATGGAATAATAAAAGTCGAACATTGACTGTGTCAGCGAACTGATTTATTTCAGTTCATAAAGATACCTCAATGTTCGATTTTTGTCTTTTAAAAAGTGTATAACTGATATAGCAATAAAATATTAAGACTGTGGTAATTATTGCGTCGAAAGGGCCGCAGCTTCATATTCAGTATCTACGACAACCAATATATTTCCATTATCAATATCCGCTTGGTATGCATCAACAAGCCCCTCGTCAAAATTCGCTTTTATAGGGCCTTCTTGATTAATAATCATGGGTACAATCCCATCTGTTGCATTCAATCCTTCATGTGTGATTGCTGGTATTGGTATGATATCTTCAGAAGCTACATTCGGTTGAGACCGCTTATTCTCTTCTGTTGTTTTCTCTTTTTTGCGAACATCTTGTTCATCCAGAACTTCCAAACTCTTTTCGCCATCATTTTTTTGATATGACTCTATGACATTACTATTTGCCACGATTTGGATAGCTGAATCAGGGATGCCTTTAACTGTCAATTGATTAACAATTGCTTTGGCCTCATTGAAGCTAGAGACTACTTTAAAAACAAACTTTTCCACCTTTTTATTCCCTCCTTTATCACAACATTCCTGTTATTTATCAACCTTTAATGCAGACAATTGGCTACGTATTTCTTCAACCTCTGCACCTGCCTGAAGCAAGGCTGCCGCCGTATAGCTACCTTCAATGAAAGCAACATCAAAGAGCTCAATATTTTTTCCTGAAAAATCCATTGCCATTTCCAAGTTCATTTTCGCTGATCCTAGATCATAAAATGCAAAAACATGATCATGCTGAGTTGCTTCTATTTGTTCTTGGACTCGATCAAAACTTGTTCCAATGCTTCCATCTTCTAATCCACCAACTAGATGGATATCAACATCTTGGGCTACTTCTTGTAATAATCTTGTTACACCCGTTGTAATTTCCGGAACATGAGACACTACCACAATTGAGACATTTTGCATTAGAACACCTCCGCTTCAATTGCTGCTTCAAAGAGTAAGCCCGAAGACGCTGCCCCAGGATCAGTATGTCCAATGGACCGTTCTCCTACATAAGAAGCTCGCCCTTTTGTAGCTTTCATCGCTTCGGTTGATTGCACTGCTTCTTCTATCACTTCACGAGTTAGACTCCCTCCATGTAACGCTTCCTGTACTGGAACCCAAACATCGAGCATGGTTTTTTCACCTGAATCTGACTTACCACGTTTTTTTATCATCGCAATTCCTGCATCAATTACTTCAGCCCATTGGATATCATCTTCTGTAATTGCTTTTGACATTCCTAAGAATGCTGATCCATACAGTGCACCTGATGCACCACCTACTTTAGACATTAATTGCATCGCGATGGTTTTCAATAATTCTGCCGGAGTCGATTCTGTTTCTTCCTCTAACGCATCCATGACGTGTGACATTCCACGTGCCATATTTGCGCCATGATCTGAATCACCTATCGGTCCATCCAATTCTGTTAAATAAGATTTATTTTCTTTTATTTTATCATTGTAAAGTTTAAACCATTGAATTATATTTTCTGCTTGCATTATTTCCTCCTACCAACCGATAGTTTCGACGGGTGCGTTTAAAGCTTGAAGCCATTCTTTATCTTGAAGTTTCAATATCGTTAAAGACAAGCCTTGCATCTCGATTGACGTCATATAATTACCGACTTTCCAATACTTTACCGTTTTGTCGTCATCATCTAACAACAATGCAATATCATTGGTAAAGACATACAACTCCATCAAAGGTGTACCGCCCATTCCATTAACTAGAACTGCTAGTTGTTCATCTGTCTGAACATCTAATTCCGAAAGAAGCTTCTCAACTAATTCTTGGGCCATCTCTTTAGAAGGTCGCAAAGATTCCGTCTGATAACCAGGTTCACCATGGATACCAACACCATATTCAATTTGGTCATCCTCCAAATGGAAACTTTCTTTCCCACCTTCTGGTGTCGTCGTTCCTGTCAGAGCAATACCTAGTGTTTTAATATTTGGTATGAGCTGATCTGCAATGTTTTTAAGCTCGTCCAATGAAACACCTTTCTCTGCATAATATCCTAAGATTTTATGCACTAAGACTGTTCCAGCAACCCCGCGTCTGCCTTGTGTATAAAGAGAATCTTCAACAGCAATATCGTCATCCACTATAACAGAAGCAACAGCTATATCTTCCATCTCAGCCATTTCTTGTGCCATTTCAAAATTCATAACATCGCCGGAATAATTTTTGATAATTAAGAAGACACCTGCTCCTTCATCAGCTTGTTTAATCGCTTCTAATATTTGATCAGGAGTTGGTGATGTAAAGACTGAGCCATTTGCTGCAGCTGATAACATACCCTTCCCAACATAACCAGCATGAGCCGGTTCATGCCCTGACCCACCTCCTGAAACTAAACCGACACGATTATTTTTCGGATTTTTCCGTACAATGACATCTGTATTTGGAACTCGTTCAACAATATGCGAATAGGCACGTTCCATTCCATTCAACATTTGATCGACAACATGTTCTGGATCATTGATTATTTTTTTCATTATAATCCTCCTTTTTGGTTCTTAATTTATTTTAACACCGGATGCATACGCTTTCAAAGCATTTTCTTTGCCCGATCATTGTTAAATGATAATGATCTTATTCTCTCAGGGTTGTAGCGTATTATTAAAGGTATTGATCTTTAAAATATCTATCGGGACTCATGCCAAATTCTGCCAGAAATTGACGATAAAATGTCGAATAATTTTTATATCCCACTTGAGAAGCTGCATGAGTGATACTTTGGCCTTCTCTGATTAAAGCCTCAGCCGTAGCCAAACGCTTTGACGTGATAAATTTTTGTGGCGTTACATTACTGAACTCTTTAAATAATGTAATGAGTTTCTTTTCAGAAATATAGAACAACTTACTCAACTCTTTATTGGATAAATCCTCCTCAAAATGCGATTGAATATAATGATTGATTGCTTCAAATAACACACCATCTTCGGCAACTTTCGTAGCTAACTCGGGATAATATACTTGATCTCTTACACGACTGAGTTGGATACAAATAATTTCTATATAATGGTCCATCATTTCTTGCGAATACCGTTTATTTTCTGCTCCCTCACGCAAGGCACTTTCGATTAGACCGACAAAATTGATAATCGTCGGCTCCGATGTTCGAAGTAACGGCTCGTTCTCAGTCAAAAAGACATGTCCCCATGGTTTATTTTTAAATAATTCAAATGATAATTCAAAGATATAGGCTGTCGTCTTATTTTGCGGAAGCTCTTCCTGACTTAATACCATCGAAAACTGATTCTGTTTATGAATTTTTAAAATATCACCTAACTGAATAGGCATAATCTTCTCATCCATGCGGACTTTCCAATGCTGTAACGGTATTATTAATAAAATATCTGTATGTTTTTTTGACATAAATTTAATCGTGGCAGGTGTTAAACGATAGATATTTCCTGTATGATTATTAATATCCATAAAGCCCCCTTACTATATTATTTGAAAGGAATGATTTAAATGCGCACTCGTTTTTTATCAAAATGCACTGACATTGAAGTGACTGAATATTTAGCAACTAACGATATTATCATTATACCTGTTGGCGTCACAGAACTCCACGGAGGACTCCCTATTGATAGCGAAACAGTGATGGCTGAAGGCTTGGCACTTAAAATGGCAGAAGCTTGTGATGGTTTAGTTCTACATAATTTACCTTATTTTTATGCTGGTTCAACCATCAGAGGACGAAGCACTGTCCAAATTCCAATCCAAGCCTCCATCAGTTATTTAATCGAAATTAGCAAATCTCTCTTAAGACAAGGCTTCAAAAGACAAATCTTTGTTTCTACTCATGGTCCTGCTCACCTTTATATTAGTCCGGTTGTTCGCGAAATATTCGACCAGTACCATGTACCCATTTTATATATCGATCCATTACATCAAATTGGGGAAACAAATTTATTCGATCTTTTCAAAAACTCTAACAGCCAAGACCCCTTCACAGAAATGATTTTAGGAGCATACGATATACTAGGGAAATTAGATGATGTTCCACTGACCACTCCAGAAAATGATTTCTGGACGGAACGCAAACCATCAACGACACAGTTCGCTTCAAAAATCAATGGCATGGCCTATCAAAGTGGTGCTTTAGGCATGATATTTGGCGATACGATGGATCATATGCCTACAATGTATTTAGAATCCAATGAACAAAAGCAAACAATGGCTGATAATGGCAGAAAAATCATCGATCAAATGGTTGAGGCCTTTGATATGCTTGAAGTCGTTAAACAAATGACGGAAGTGGATCAATTCGTCGAAGCGCAAGCACAAAAATATCCGTGGACTGAAATGCTGTAATCTTCACTCCAGCTAAAATATTATGCTTTTAATAATTTGTGACTATTAGATAAAAGAATGAAACAAGCCGGCTACCCCGAATAAAGGTAGCCGGCTTGTTGGTGTTTTATAAAGCTTCTGATACTTCTGTTACATTATGACCATTTTTCCTCTTCATTATTATTCCATAAATAATGATAAACACCTTCTTTGTCCGTTCGTTGATAAGTATGCGCTCCGAAATAATCGCGTTGCGCTTGAATGATATTCGATGGCAAGACAGCTGTACGGTAACTATCATAATAGGCTAATGCACTAGAAAGCCCCGGAACTGGAATTCCCGCTTGAATTGCAAGAGCTGTAACATCACGGGTTGCTTGTTGATAATTCTCCGCAATTCCTTTGAAATAGTCATCGAGCAAGATATTCTCAAGCAATGGATTACTTTGATAAGCATCCATAATTTTCTCAAGAAATTGTGCTCGAATAATACATCCCGCACGAAATACTTTCGCTATTTCACCAAAATCCAAATCCCAACCAAATTCTTTACCTGCTTCACGGTATTGCATGAATCCTTGAGCATAAGACATAATCTTCGCGAAATACAATGCTTGACGAATTTTCTCAAGAAGTTCGTCTGAAACATCCACATCACTATTTTGAGGCCCACGCAACACTTCAGACGCTTTTAACCGTTCTTCTTTCATTGCTGATATATAACGAGCAAACACCGAATCGGTAATTGTTGACAAGGGAATCCCTAAATCTAATGCTGATTGAGAGGTCCACTTACCAGTTCCTTTATTGCCGGCACGATCTAAAATAACATCGACCATCGGTTTACCTGTTTCAGGGTCATATTTCGTTAAAATATCTGCTGTGATTTCTATCAGATAGCTATCTAATTCACCCTCATTCCAGTTAGCGAATTGTTCGGCAATCTCTTCGACCGACAAAGCTAAATGACGACGCATTAAATCATAAACTTCTGCAATTAATTGCATATCACCATATTCAATTCCATTATGCACCATTTTTACAAAATGTCCGGCACCATCTGGTCCCATATGTGCTACACATGGTGCTCCGTCACTAAGGGCTTTCGCTGCAATTTCCTTTAATATCGGTTCTAAAATCGCATACGCATCTGCCGGTCCACCTGGCATTAGACTCGGTCCTAAGAGGGCTCCTTCTTCGCCACCAGAAACTCCCATGCCTACGAAATGAATCCCTGTATCTTCTAATTTTAAAGATCGACGAATCGTATCTTCATAATAAGTATTGCCACAATCCACTAAGACATCATCATTATCTAATAGAGGAATTAATTGTTGAATCATCTCATCCGTTGCAGATCCAGCTTGAATCATAATAAGGATTCTTCGTGGTTTCTCTAATGATTCTACAAATTCTTCTAAAGTATAAGAAGGAACAAGTTGTTTTTCAGTATGTTCTGCCATCACTTGTTCTGTTCGATATGCTGAGCGATTAAAAATCCCTACTCGATATCCTCTACTTTCAATATTTAAAGCCAGATTCTTTCCCATTACTGCCATTCCAATAACGCCAATTTGTGCTTTTTTCATTATTCCAGTCCCTCCATCATTAATAATTCTATTATAACGTGCGTGATTGCGGATGCAACTTTGAATGCTTTGTCTAACTAAAAGAAAACTTCACTCCTAAAGAAAAAATATCATTGAGAACAAAACAACAATCTGTCGCACCATCAACTAAAGTCATCTGAAAACTTTCGTAAATTCCATTAATATCAGACTTTTTTAAAGAAAAAATCAAAAAATATCAATATAAGAAGTAAAATAAATCTTTAGTCGTCTGATGTTTTTTCTCACAAAGCAATGCGTTCGACTCTTTTTTCAATGTATTTTAAACCGTTTTCACACTACATTGTAATTAGTTTCACAAATAGTTATGCCTTTGTTATGACGTTTTCATAGCTTTTCACGGTTTTATGACACGACTCGAGAGCAATTCCCGGGACTCTCGTTATCAAACAATTATATGACATCTTATCTTTTTGAAAAATACAGGAGCGTGATTTTAATGACAGAACAAACAGTTGATGCGTCATTAAAACAAAATAATCTTTCACTCAAACACCGAATCGGTTATTTAGCTGGAGATATGGGAGGAGTTATCACCTTAACAATGGTAATCTCCTATATGACCCGCTATGTCACCAATATTTTACAAGTGCCTTATGCGACACTCGCTATTCAGTTAATGATTTGGAATATATGGGATATGATTAATGACCCGTTGATGGGTACTTTAATGGATAAAGCCTTCGCAAAATCTAAAGGTGCACGCAATAAGTTTCGCCCCTGGATTTTAAGGTCTATTCCTTTGATTGTTCTTGGATTGATAGCATTCTTTAGTATCCCTACAACTCTGGGCGGTGTGGTTACTGTTATTTTACTCTTCATCATGAAAATCGTCTACGAATTGGGATATACTATGATGAATATTGCGATGGGCTCACTTCTAGGCGTCATGGCAATGAACGATGTTGAGCGGACAACTCTTGCCTCAGCACGTGGAATGGGATCAACACTCGGTACTTTCGTAGCGATGTTCTTTATTCCACAGATACTAGCCAATCTTGGCGAGACACCAAGAGGTTATATGATTGCTGCGATTATCATGTCTGTGCTGGGTGGTTTATGTATTTTTATTCATTATGCTTGGACAGAGGAGCGTGCATTACAAGTATCAACTGAAGATCTTGAAGAAGAAGCCGAAGCAAGTAATGTTAAATTTACCGATATTCTCAATGTTTTCAAAACTAATCGTGCATTCTTGGCACTATGTCTCCACTCAATTATATTCGTATTCGGAATTACTTTATACAATAATACGATGACTTATATGTATGCAGATGTGTTTAATGACTTTGGATTGATGTCATATGCTTCCACCATACAAACGATTGTTTCTGTAGTAATTTTATTAACTGCCCCACAATTAGTAAAATTATTTGGTTCAACCGATAAATTGATTCGTATTTGTTTAGTACTCGGAGTCATCCTACTTGGTGGGCTTTATTTCCTTCTTCAAACGGGAACCGTAACAGGAGTAATTTACTTGATTTTATCTTCTATAGGAGTGGGCTTAGCAAATATGGCCATTCAATTACAATGGGGGCTTGTTTCAGAATCCATTGACTATAATGAATATATTTCTGGTAAGCGTACGGAAGGTGCAATTTACGGTACTTTCTCACTGACTCGTCGTCTAGGACAGACTATTTCTCAATCATTAGCTGTTCTAATTATTGGTTGGATTGGTTATAATCCTGAATTGACAAACCAAGGATTGCCGCAAGCTGATGGAACAATTGCTGGATTACAAATTGTTAATATTTTAATCCCCGCTATTGCCTTTGCTTTATCATGGATGTCATTCCGCTTTGTCTGGAATATTGATAATGAGAAACGTGCCGAGATTTCTGCTTGGAAATATGGTGATGCGGATACTACAGAGATCTAAAAACTTTGAATACAAAACTATTTATGAAGCCACTGTAAAACAGTGGCTTTTTGCTTATACATTATAAATAACAATTTATCATATCATTAGACCTCAACTAATTGCAAAAACACTACATGTGATTTCTCAAACGATCACACGTTTTAATATCATAACTAAATCATTAGAAATTCAAAAAAGTCTTATAGCAGCATTTAATTTGTTTCATAAATCACGAATTAATAATGATAACGCAGTCATCTGATGTTTAATTCTGAAAACGCAATCTTTTTGACCTTAAACGCAATATAATGTAAATCGTTTTCATCATACAATGTATATGGTTTCACAACCGGTATCATTCAGTGTCATCGATTTGTCTTGAATTCTTGGGGAGGAGTTCATCACAAATCATGAAACCGTTTACCCCAGAACGATTTTCAATATACTGATATGACGTCTTATCATTTTATTAAATACAGGAGCGTGATATTAATGGCTGAACAAACAGTTAATGCATCACAAAAACAAAATAATCTGACTCTCAAGCATCGTCTTGGATATGGTGCAGGGGACATGGGTGGAGTAATTACCCTTATCATGGTTAGCTCATACATGACACGGTACATTACTAATATCTTACAAGTTCCTTATGCAACACTATCTATTCTTTTATTAATTTGGAATATTTGGGATATGGTCAATGACCCATTAATGGGTACATTAATGGATAAAGCCTTCGCAAAATCAGAAGGTGGACGTAATAAATTCCGTCCATGGATTTTATGGTCCATCCCATTAATTGTTCTTGGACTCATTGCATTTTATAGTGTACCTACTACTCTAGGTGGTATGACTACTGTTATTTTACTATTCTTCTTAAAAATCGTTTATGAGTTAGGATATACTATGATGAACATCGCGATGGGATCCCTTTTAGGTGTTATGGCGATGAACGACGTCGAACGTACCACACTTGCTTCTGCTCGTGGAATGGGGTCAACACTAGGTATGTTCATTTCGATGTTTACTATTCCACAAATTCTTGGCCGTCTGGGTGAAACACCACGTGGCTATATGGTAGCTGCAATTGTTATGGCAATCTTAGGTGGTATCATTATTTTCATTCACTATGCTTGGACTGAAGAACGTGCCTTACAAGTGGCTGACGACCCAACCGAAGAAGATCCAGAAGCAAGCAATGTTAAATTTACAGATATCATTGATGTCTTTAAAAACAACAGAGCTTTCTTAGCATTATGCTTACACTCAATTATCTTTGTGTTCGGGCAACAATTAAATGGTACGACAGCTGCATACATGTATGCGGATGTGTTCGATAATTTTGGTTTAATGTCTTATGCTTCCACTATCCAAACGGTTTTATCTGTTGTGATTTTATTATTAGCACCACAATTAGTGAAAATATTTGGATCAACGGATAAACTCATTCGTATTTGTTTAATTGTTGGGGTTGTTTTATTAGGTGGTCTCTACTTCTTACTACAAACTGGAACAGTCACAGCAGTTATGTACCTCATTCTTTCTGCATTAGGATTGGGTATGGCGAATATGGCGATTCAATTGCAATGGGGGCTAGTTTCTGAATCAATTGACTATAATGAGTATATCTCTGGTAAACGTACAGAGGGTGCGATTTACGGTACCTTCTCATTAACCCGTCGTTTAGGTCAAACATTCTCACAATCATTGGCCGTTCTAATTATCGGTTGGATTGGCTATAATCCAGAATTAACCAATCAAGGTTTATCACAATCAGCAGGAACGATCGCTGGTTTACAAGTTGTTAACATCTTAATTCCTGCGATTGCATACTTATTATCATGGGCATCATTCCGCTTCATCTGGAATATCGATAATGAAAAACGTGCTGAAATTTCTGCATGGAAATATGGTTCTGCTGACCAATCGGACGTTGATGCATTAAATGACTAACATTTAATATAATTTATCCCCAAACGCCACTATAATCAGTGGCGTTTTTTGATGGCTTCATCAAAGCATCATGATATTAATTTTTTTAAATCACTCATATTTACTCAAACATATTATCAGATAGATTGAGACATCATTGTATTAATCAATTTGTCCTTGCATTAGCCAGCTTTGAAAAGATATTCAATGTTCAAACATTTAATTCAAGAGATTCTCAAATCACTCCATTAGATCTTAATGGTTATAGGCAACGCAATCAAATCAACCATACAAATATCCCCTTATCTTTTCTATTGATTAACTGAAAGATTTAATCTTAACAAACTGAAAACGTCATCTTGTTACCTAGAGGCGCTTAATTATAAAGGTAAGTTATTTATATATCTTACTCTTGAATGGCCTTATATTCCCTAGAAAATGGCAATCATAAACAACAAGAAATACTGAATGCTGGTGACTCCCGCTCAATAATGTTATTACTTCTTTTAGATTATTATTTCTTTAAACGGTCTATAGAACAATCGCTGAAATCGTTTAGATTCGTAAGTCTCTCTTTAAACATTAAAAAAACCATGCCATCCTCCATCACATTGCATGATGGAGGACGCATGGTTTAAACATTTCGCCTAAGTTATAGTAAGTTATGAAATGTTTTATTTAATTAGGCAGGATCCGTATCGTTATTAAACGAATGCACCGATACCTGTGATTTCACGTCCAACTAACATAGAGTTAATCTCATGTGTACCTTCATAAGTATAGATTGCTTCCGCATCAGTAAAGAAGCGCGCAACATTGGTCTCAAGTGTGATACCATTACCACCACATACTTCACGTGCTAAGGCAACAGTTTCACGCATCACTAGTGAATTATGCATTTTTGCTAAGGATGAATTCAACATATCTTGTGTACCAGATTCTTGAATCTCAGCAACACGCACTGAATAACCAATAGCTGCAACAACATTTGCTTGCATCCGTGCTAATTTCTCTTGAACTAATTGGAAACCAGCTAATTTACGTCCAAATTGCTCGCGGTCTGTTGTTAATGCAAGTGCTGCATTAAACGCTCCAGCTGCTGTACCCATTGCAATATGTGCTACGTCTGTACGTGTATGCGTAAAGATTTCAGCAACTTTAGAATAACCATGAATATTTGGTAAACGATCCGCTTCTTCTACTTCAACATCTTCTAAATAGATATGACCATTGTTAACAATACGTAAAGCAATTTTGTTTTGAACATTATCTACTCTTAGACCTGGTGAATCTTTTTTCACTAAGAAACATTTGATCTTTTTGTCTTCCACATCACGTGCAAAAATTGGAATGAAATCGGCTGTTTTTGCGCCACCAATCCAACGTTTTTCACCATTTAATACCCAAGTGTCGCCTTTACGCTCTGCGGTTGTTGATAAACCACCCGCAATATCCGAGCCATGATCTGGTTCTGTTAAGCCGAAACAAGTTTGTGCTTCAAAATCACGAACCAATGAACCATACTTTTCAATTTGTTCTTCGGTACCACCGATTAAAATTGTGTTGTATCCTAAGCCACCATGAACAGTATAGAATGTAGCTACTGATGGATCAAAGCGTGCAAGCTCTAAGTATAAGAAGGCATTGTATACTTCGCGGACACGCCATTTTTCATCGCGGCCTTCAAATAAATCTGGGTGATTCATGATTTGAGCATTTTTAAAAGCTGTTAAAATTTCTTCTCTCGGAAGTAAAGCTTTTTCATAGCTTTCATTCAACACTGGGCGCACACGTTCTTCTAATTCGTTACGAAGATTTTTAAGAACTTTCAACTCACCTTCAGTTAGCTTTTCTGCATAACCTAATAAGTCCTCTGGATACATTTCCTTTGCAATTGATTTAACGTCAGTCATAATCATTCTCCTTTTTATAATTATTGACGGCTAAACGTCGTTTTTTCCTTATTGATAAAAGCAGTCATACCATTCTTTTGGTCTTCCGTTGCAAAATGATTGCCAAATGAGATAGCTTCAAAGTGTAATCCTTGTTCTAGTGGCATATCTAATCCATGATTGATGGCAGTTTTTGCATTTTCAACAGCAAAAGGCGCTTGTTTTGCGATGCGTTCTGCTAATTTTGTTACCGCATCTTTTAATTCCTCTGGTGCAACTACTTTATTAACTAAACCAATATCCAATGCTTCAGGCGCTTTGATATTGCTGCCTGTGAAGATTAATTCTTTTGCTTGTCCATGACCTACTAAACGTGCTAGACGTTGTGTCCCACCAAATCCAGGTATTATTCCTAAACCAACTTCTGGTTGTCCGAACACAGCGTTCTCAGAAGCATAACGAATATCACAAGCTAGAGCTAATTCACATCCGCCTCCCAGTGCAAAGCCATTAACAGCGGCTATAACAGGTTGGCGAAGTGTCGCAATTTTCTGGAAAACAGCATTCCCAAGTTGTGAAAACTCACTCGCTTCCATTGGGTCTTTATCTTTCATTTCTTTAATATCAGCCCCAGCAACGAAAGATTTTTCTCCTGATCCTGTAATGATTAGTACACGAACTTGTTCATCTGCTTGAACAAGATCGATCGCTTGCCCTATTTCTCCCAATGTCTCAGAATTCAGTGCATTCAATTGTTTAGGCCGATTGATGACCAGTTCTGCAATCTCTGATAGATTCAGTGTAATTTGATTAAAGTCTGTCATGAAATCCTCCTAATATTTGAAAAATCCTTGACCCGTTTTACGTCCAAGATTTCCTGCTTCAACCATTTTGCGTAATAATGGTGCTGGACGATATTTTTGATCGCCAAATTCATTGAACAATACTTCCATAATAGCTAGCACAGTGTCCAAACCAATTAAATCACCTAAGGCCAATGGTCCCATCGGATGATTTGCTCCTAATTGCATTGCTTGATCAATTTCTTCAGCTGTTGCAACACCTTCTGATAATACAAAGATTCCTTCATTAATCATTGGGATTAGGATACGGTTAACTACAAATCCTGCGGAATCAGCTACTTCAATGACTGTTTTACCTAAGCTTTCACCAATTTCTTTTACTTTAGCGACTGTCTCAGGAGAAGTCGTTAACCCTTTGTTCAATTCAATTAATTTCATGGCATGAACTGGATTAAAGAAGTGGAGCCCCACTACTTTATCTGGACGATTCGTTGAAGCCGCAATTTGAGTAATTGATAAAGATGAGGTATTCGTTGCTAAAATAGCCTCTGCTGGCGCTAATTCATCTAATTGCTTAAAGATATTTAACTTGATTTCAGGATTTTCTGTCGCTGCTTCAACAATCAAATCCGCTTCGCTAGCTGATTGATAGTCTGTCGACACCGAAATTCTCGCTAATGTTGCTTCTTTATCTTCAGCAGATAAGCGCCCTTTTTCGACTGATCGCTCAAGTCCTTTAGTGATATTAGCTACTGCTTTGTCAACGAATTCTTGTTTAATGTCATTCAGGTTTACTTGATAGCCACTTTGAGCAAAATTCTGCGCAATGCCACTACCCATTTGTCCTGAACCGATAACCATTACTTTTACTTGTTTCTCTTCGATTGTTCTCACTCCTCTTAGAATCATACTGTCATGGAAAGTTATATTGTTACGTGCTTCCTCTCCTTTCTGAATCCATAAAAAATTATTAACATCTTAATCCAAATTTAATTAAGCGCGTTCTACCACCATTGAGATACCTTGGCCGCCACCAATACATAATGTCGCTAAACCATAATGAGAATCGCGTTTGTCCATTTCGTGAAGTAATGTAACAAGGATTCTTGCTCCAGAAGCACCTATTGGATGACCAATTGAAATCGCTCCACCATTAACATTCACTTTATCCATGTCCATTTCCAATCCACGAACGACACATAAAGCTTGCGAAGCAAAAGCTTCATTAGCTTCAATTAAATCAAGTTCATCTACTGTTAATCCAGCTTTATCTAACGCTTTTTGTGTTGCTGGAATTGGTCCTGTACCCATGATTGCTGGGTCCACACCTGCACTAGCATAAGATTTAATCGATGCGACCGACTTCAACCCTAATTGATCTGCTTTTCCTTTACTCATTACAATTAGAATGGCCGCCCCATCATTAATACCAGAAGAGTTCGCTGCAGTAACGGTTCCTCCGTCACGCTTAAATGCAGGTCTTAATTTCGATAACCCGTCTGCAGTCACTCCTGAACGAGGGAATTCGTCAGTATCTACCACTACAGGATCCCCTTTACGTTGTGGTACTTCTACTGGAATAATTTCATCTTTAAAGCGTCCTGTTTTAATTGCTTCTTCTGCTTTATTTTGACTAGCAGTCGCTAATTCATCTTGATCTTCACGACTGATTTCGAATTTTTCAGCAATATTTTCTGCAGTAATTCCCATATGGTAATTTTCGAAAGCGTCAGTTAGACCATCGCGAATCATCGTATCGACCATTTGTCCATCACCCATACGTTGTCCCCAACGTGCTTTTGGAAGAACATAACCTGCTTGAGACATACTTTCTGTTCCTCCAGCGATAACAACTTCATTATCACCAGCAATAATACTTTGGGCTGCTAAAGCAACGGATTTTAATCCCGAACCGCAGACTTTATTGATGGTTAATGCGGGAACTTCTTGAGGAATACCTGAATGGATTGATACTTGTCGTGCCACATTTTGGCCATGACCTGCACTCAACACATTTCCTAAGATTACTTCGTCGATTTCTTTTGGATCTAAATTAATTGATTCTAGTGCCCCTTTAACGGCTGCGACACCTAATTCTACTGGACCAATATCTTTAAGTGCTCCACCAAAGGATCCGACGGGTGTTCTTTTTGCAGCTACAATGACAACTTCTTTCATGTTATTTCCTCCTTGATTCGATATTATTTTGTGACTGGAGTGTTAAATTGATTAACTAATTCTCTAAATATACGATCTTCTGTGGGTTCATAATGCGCCTTCTTCAAACGGCATATATTCACACACCAATTCAGTGGTTCATTCATCTGTAAGATGGCCAAATTATCTGTATTAATAATATCTGTAATCTTATGTGGCAAAATAGTAAATAAATCATCTACCAAACGAACCGTGTTAATCAGAAAATCCCATGTGATAGATTTCAAAAATACATTGGGGTCTAAGCCACGCCTGTAAAACGCACCATTTAATTGATGGTGAATCATAAAAGTTGGGTCAAGAATCGCTTGACGTTGATTTCTTAAGTCGTGCCAATCAATGAATCGATTTAATTTGGCTAACTCATTATTTTGGGATGTGAAAACAACCATCTCGGACTGTGCAATCTCATATGATTCCACCAAATATTCTGGTATGCCAAGCGGCATCAACAAAATCGTGATATCTAATTGACCCGTTAATAAATCCGCCTTTAAATCTTCGGCTCCTTTTTCAACGATAGTGAATTTCACTTGTGGATGTTGTTCAATAAGTTTAGGTAATACATCCGCAAATAATAATGATCCTACAACTGGTGGAATACCTAATATAACTTTTCCACTAATTGTTTCATCTTGATGATTTAAATTACGAATCATCTCATTGTATTGGTCAATCACAGCCAAAGCGTCATGATAATATCGTTCACCTGTTGTGGTTAAACCGATGATTTTTTGTCCTTTTCTTTTAAATAATCGTACATTCCGATTGCGTTCAAAATCATTAATCATGATACTCAAAGTCGGTTGAGAAATATAAAGGACTTCCGCTGCTTTAGTGAGATTGAAATTTTGTTCAATTACTTCTATAAAGTAATTCAAATGCTTGATATCCATTGGTCTCCCTCGATTCTGACAGGTTTTCATCAACTTCTATCATCCATGTTTGGTTCCAAGCTCACGACAAACGAAAGCTCAGTCTATCAATTAACCAGTATCATTCGATACCTACTCCTTTCGAACAATAGAATGTTAAGCAAAATATTCATCCGCTATCACAATCATAAAAATAATGATTTGGCTATGAATATTCTCTATGTTTAATAATCATTAAGCAGATTTATAGCAGTTTCTAGATTCAACTCGTGTCAACCACTATAGTTAACAAATATACTTCGTTACCACCATTCTATATATTAATCATAGCTCAATCAGATAACGCTTTCAATGGTGCTATCATAAAAAGTCTATTACAAAAAGTTATAGGTTTAATAAGACTCATTAATTTATAAGAATGGCCTTGCTATCATTTAGCACTAAATCACAAAAGTTTGCCCTATTAATTAGAACTATAAAGCAAAATTATATAATCATCCCACGTCATTCATCTTTATAAGCATAGACACATCAATTAATAATTGAAAATGACTTTTGAAGTGAAAATCTTTTATTTGTTGAAGTTAATAAAATTATTTTATCTCTTTAAATAGCATCCTTAAATAATTTTGTGTAAATAAAGAACTGGAACTGAAGTCCCAGATAATTTACATAGTACCGTTTAAAAGCACGAATCGATGCCCCTTCACATTTTTTTATTATTGGTTCATTTAACATTCAAATGAGAAGTGAAATTGCAGTTTTGAAGCATATCAATAGCCATGCATTCTCATACTATGTTCGTCCCATGGTATTCTTCCATCTGTAGTAATTGATGCAATTGAGATAAATTATTTCGATGAATCCCGCCACCCGGTAATATCTTTATTCGTTCTGCAGCATAATCGTTGAGTGCTAGAAGATGATCCGTGTTAGAGATAATATCCGATTGAGCTGGCCCACCATGAGTCAAGATGCGATGCACACCGCGATCAGCTAAATCATCGATCGCTCGAAATTGATTCTCGATAGATAATTGATCAAAGGCCATATGAAAGATAATCTTTTTATTATAATGATGCACTAATTGAGTGATGCGTTCGATAAATTGTAAGTCCAAATAATTTTCTTTCAACGCTCCAACAACGAGTCCATCAGCACCTAGTTTCATCATTTCTTCCACATCATCTAACATGATGGATTGTTCGGTCTGATTATACACAAAGTTACCGCCACGACAACGAACCATCACAAAAACAGGTATCTCTAGGTCTTTAGTATAATCCAAAGTATACTTAATCACTCCATGGCTAGGCGTTGTGCCACCAACCGCCAAATTATCGCATAATTCGATACGCTTGGCGCCGTTTTCAATCTTATTCGGTATATATGTGAAATTTTCAGCACAAAATTCTAGGATCATAACAGCCCTCCCTCGTCGCTATTCATCATATCATTGGTTTTTAGTCTTCTCGTTCTTGTCTCTGTTCAATATAGTATTCAATAATCTGCTGAAATAATAATTCAAAAGCATAGGATAAGGGATGAAAAGAAACAATTTCTTTTTCAAAAACATAATGTGGTTCGGTCTGGAAAAAAATCACCTTATCCGCTAAATCAGACAATAAAGAGTGGTCCGCTCGAGTAACTCCGATTATTTTTACACCATTCAGCTTTATTTTTTGTATCGTTTGGGCAATGTTTCTAATATCTCCACTCAAAGAGACAATGATCAAGGTATCTGTTTCATTAAGATGTGAGGAAATTAAACTCAATTCTTTTGAGGCTGGGATATTCATCACTAATTTATCAAGCACTAATAAACTACGTCCAAAATCGTCTAAGGCATTTTGCTGGCCGACTCCTGTCGCATAACCTAATATTTGATCGGATTCCATTAACATTTTGACAATCGCATGAATATCTGCTTGCTTAAAGAGCTTCCGAGTTTGTTTTAAGTCATTATCTAGACTATCCGTAAATTTCCGATTATTATTTTTATCAATTTCTTCTGCTAAATAATATTTAAACGCAGAATATCCTGAAAAACCTAGTTTTTGGGCCACACGAAATATGGAAGATTTTGACGTGAGTGTTTTTTCAGCCAATTCAGTGATGGATAAATTCGTCACTTGTTGAGGATTATTGATAATATATTTTAATATTTCTCTTTCATTGTCAGTAAAATTTTTAAAATTCATTTGATAAATTTCTTTTAGGAAACTCATGCATTAACCTCTCCGATTCTTAGATCATTAAAAAAAGCAGGAAATACCTTCCTGCTTTCTATAATATAATATTAATTCAACTCGGGCCAATATTCTTTATTAACCTCTATTAAATCATCTAAGATTTGTTGAGCCACTCTAGCATTGGGAACTGTTTTGGACATCGTTATTGCTTGCCATAATTTTTGATATGACCCTTCTGCCCAAGCTTCTACCACTAATTTTTCGACGGCCACTTGTTGTTCCATTAACCCTTTTTGGAAGCGAGGAATTTCGCCCATTACTAAAGGTTCAGGTCCATTGGATGTGATAATACAAGGTATTTCGACCATCGCTGTCGAATCAAAGTTATTGATGGCTCCCTTGTTTTCAACAATTAATAACATTCGCTCACGCGTATTATATGCAATTGCTCGTGCTAAATCCACGATATAAGAAGCGTGATCATCTGCTTCCAAATTCGTCATCGAAGCAGTATTTTCTTTGCTGATACGCACACATTCAGAGAATACTTGCTTCTCCCGTCCATCCATGACTTCGTTGGCACGTGTATAATCAGGATTAGCAATCTCTACTTCGTCTTGACTATAGAGATAATACTTAAGATATGTATTAGGTAAAACATCAGGCGTTAATGCGTAGACATCTTTCGCTTTCGCATAAGTATGCATCCATGATTCTTCTTGTTCTGAGCCATTTTCTAATTCTGAAGGAGTAACATAACCATGTTCTGCCACCCATTCACGAATTTTTGGCATGAGATCATTTCCTTCATGATCCCAAATATCCGTCCACCAACCAAAATGATTAAGTCCATAATAGCGAGCAACAAAGTCTTTACGTGTTTTCAGACCTAAAATTTCTGCCATTCTATATTCGATACCGACTGGCATATCACAAATATTGATAATTTTGCTATCTGGTCTCAACTTACGTGTCGCTTCAGCGACAATCGCTGCTGGATTAGAATAATTTAACATCCAAGCATCTGGTGAATATTGTTCCATATAATCAATCAATTCCAATACGCCACCAATAGAACGCATACCGTAAGCAATCCCTCCAGGGCCACAAGTCTCTTGACCAATGACACCATATTTAAGAGGGATTTTTTCATCTTTTTCGCGCATTGCATACTTCCCTACACGAATATGCGCCATCACAAAATCAATATCCGAAAAAGCAATTTCAGGATCTGTGGTCGCTACAAATTTAATGTCCGGAGCATTTTCCTTGAGCATAATCTCACAGGCATCCGCCACAATTTTTTGTCTTTCTTCGTCATTATCATAGAACTTAATTTGTCGAATAGGAAATGAATCTAAATTATCTAAAAGCATCATAATAATTCCTGGTGTGAAAGTTGAACCTCCACCTGCAACTAAGATGGATTGTGCTTTTAAATTGGTCATAAATAACAGCCTCCTATAATCATTTGCGCTAATGTTGATATTTTTTAAAAACTCTAGCCGACGCAGCCACAACTTATCTCATTTTGTTGATCAAAAAAATTCTCACCAACAATCCAATCCCTAACAGCCCCCATATCGAACCAAACTCTTTGCTAAATAATTTGCTCATACTTAATTCAGACTTTAATTGCTCAAATAAATCATCCATATCCTTATAAATTAAGAAGATTAAAATGAACATAACGATAACTAATCCAAGTTGTTTTAACAAAACCAAGATGATCGCAATCGTCATCATTTTAATAAAAGTAATAAGGACATTCTTTTTTGCTTCAATATCGTCTTTCAACGACCACATAAAAGCCCCTAGAAACGGAAGGATAAAAGAAACAATGAACTGAATATTTCGGTTAAGATCGGCACCAATATACGTAATTAAATCTACCCTTGCAACGCTTGCTTGTGAATTAAATAAATACAAAAAGATAAAGGGATACAAAATCATTAAAAAGAAAAGATAAGTGTAGATGCGACTGACCGTATTATTCATTCAGCAATTCTCCGAATTCATCCGCCGTAAATTGCACATTGGTACCGTCCACTACTTGAATATTATTATCGCGTTTCACTAATCCTAATGCACCATGTTGTTTGAAATATTTTTCATCCGCTACCTTAGATACATCATGAACATCGACTCTGAGACGAGTGACACAGTTCGTAAAGCCTTTGATATTTTCTTTACCACCTAAACCAGCCAAATAGCCTTCAACTTTTGTTAATTCTTTATCAGAATCTTTCATTGAAGCATTTTCTGTCACCGGCATTGCTTCTGTCGGTTGATCCGGCATTTGTTTCTGATTCGCTTGTTTTTCACGGTACTCTGCTTTACTGTAAAGATGCATTTCTTCATCAATCGCTTCACGGCCTGGTGTTTTCAGATTCATCTTAACAATAAGGAAGCGGAATACCACAAACCAAATCACAGAAAATATCAATCCAACAACTAATACGATTAGATAGGCACGCCAATGGGTTGATCCTAATGGAAGAAAATTATATGAAGTAAATTCGATCAAACCACCAGTGAAGTAACCAGACACTCCTAACATATAAACGACCGTAATGAATGTCGCAGCGATTAATGCGTGCACTAAGAATAAAACAGGCGCAATGAATAAGAAGGTGAATTCAATCGGCTCTGTAACACCTGCTGCTATCGCAGTTAAGGTAACCGGGATCATCAACCCTGCTACTTCTTTCTTTTTATCTTCATGAGCCGTAGTATAAAATGCATAAGAAATACCAATCGGCGCAAAAACTTTTGTTAATCCATAAAGCGAAAAACCACCTTCTGGGAACAATGTTCTTAATGTCTCATTACTACGTGCAAATTCACCTAGCTGTGATGTCCATGCTTGTAACAATCCACCATCAACGACAATATTATCGAATTGGAATGGTGTATTTAAAATATGATGCATTCCAGTTGGAATGAGTAATCTTTCTAAGAAAGTGTATAACCAGACCCCAAAATTACCTGAGTTAACAATAAATACTTGAACCGCAGAAATCCCATTTTGAACGGATGGCCAGATTGCCATAAAAGCAAACGCCACAGGTAACATCAAGAAAAATCCAATCGCAATGACGACTGTAGAACCTCTAAAAGCACTCAACCATTCTGGAACTTTTGTATCAAAATATTTATTATGGAGCCAGATAGAAATGAGTGTAATAATAATTGCACCAATCATTCCCATATCTAGTGTCTTCACACCAGCTACCATTGCTAGACCAGATTCACCACCTGGATCCATAGAGAATTCCACACCAAAATTGCTTCCCCAATGCCCTAACATCGTCGCGAGAAAATAATTAAATACCATATAAATGACAAATGCTTCCATACTCGCACGTGCTTGTTGTTTATTGGCTAGACCAATAGGTAACCCAATCACAAATAATAAATTTAATTGGTTAAAAACCGTCCAACCACCTGATTGGATGACATCCATTATTTTATAGAAAAAACTATCAGGGTGTGCTAATGCACCAAATATCATTTCCTGTTGGAAAAAGATTGTCACCCCAACCACAATACCAAAGAATGCAAAAAGCATTACCGGTATAATCATCGCGCCACCAAAGCGCTGAATTTTTGACATCATAATTTTTCATCTCCTAACTTATTTTTACAACATGATATCAATCAATAAATCCACTACAGTCAACTTAGCTATCTTAATTATAGAATTAATAAAAAAAATGTAAACGCTTTTATTTGTCTTGGGAATTTTCCCCATAGAATGGAAAAAACCTGAGGTGTTGTGGTGGACAACGCCTCAGGAGTGATTAATATAAATCATCTATTCTTGTATCGTTCATAAATCATGACGGTATTACCACGCTTAATCCCTCGTTATACGCCATGCTATGAACCTTGTCCATAGTATGCATCTGCTCCATGTTTACGAAAATAATGTTTATCTAGTACATATTGAGGGAGTATATTTTTTTCATCTTTTTGATTTAGCTCTGTTTTTAAAGCCATTTCACAACATTCATCTAAAACATAACTATTTTCAATCGCTTTTTGGGTCGTTTCTCCCCAAGTAAAAGGCCCATGACCATTCACCAAGACACCTGGAATAGACAATGGATCAATTTCATTATTATTGAATGTTTCAACTATAACAACACCTGTGTTTAACTCATAAGCTGTCTCAACTTCTTCTTCTGTTAACACACGTGTGTTTGGAACAGAACCATAAAATGTATCTGCATGAGTTGTTCCATACACAGGAAGGTCACGACCTGATTGAGCCCATGCAACAGCATTTTGACTATGCGTATGAACAACTGACTTAATATCTGGAAAATGTTTATATAAATAAACATGAGTAGCTAAATCTGACGATGGGTTTAATCCATCAGACTCTAATGGAGCCCCCTCGAGATCAGTGACGACCATGTCGTCTTTCTTCATTTTTTCATATGAAACACCACTTGGTTTAATAACAATAACACCTAATTCACGATTGATTTCACTCACATTTCCCCATGTGAGTTTCACAAGTCCCCATTCAGGAAGTTGTAAATTGGCTTTGTAAACACGATCTTTCATCTCATCAATTATTTTTTTATTCATTAATCATACCCTGCTTCTTTCATTATTGGTTGAATAAAACTGAGTGCATCTTTTATTGCTTCAGAAGGATTTTCTTCAACTTCACTCCACATTTCCAACAAAAATGTTCCTTCATAACCTAGACGCTTTAATGTTTTTAATCCGGCTAAGAAGTCTACATCCCCTTCTCCCCAAGGAACATTTTTAAACTGTCCTTCATAATCTTTCGTAACATTCCGAGTATCTTTTAAATGAATAGCCGCGATTTCATTGATTCCTTTTTCTAATTCCAGCCCGATATTATTTTCTGGCCAAGCAGATAAATTCCCTAAATCAGGATAGACTGAAAGCCATGGAGAATTTACTTGTTGGCGAATCTCTAAATATTTTTCAATGGAGTTAATAAATGGATCATCCATGATCTCAATCGATAACATCACTTGCTTCTTCGCTGCCATAGCTACCGATTTCTTTAAATTTTCGACAAAAAATTCTCTTGATAAATCTGTTTTCGTTTCGTAATACACATCATAGCCAGCAAGTTGGATATTTCTAATACCCAACTTAGAAGCTAAGTCGATTGCCTTTTCCATCATTTTTAAAGCTGTTTTTCTTATATCTGAATCCTGTGATCCAAAAGGAAAACGCCGGTGTCCACTTAAGCACATCGAATAAATACCAACACCGGATTCTAATATCGCATCATGAACACTTTTAATTTCCTCATTGGTCCAATCTAAACGGGCTAAACGTTCATCCGTTTCATCAACCGACATCTCCACAAAGTCGAAGCCTAACTGTTTTGCTAGTTTCAATCTCTCTGGCCAGGTAATGTCTTTTGGTAATGCTTTTTCATAAATTCCTAAAGCAGTCATAATATCCTCCTATATAAAAAGGCCTCATGAGAGGCCTTTTAATTATTCGCCCCAAATTTCGCGAATTTTATCCTGAAATGCTCTTGCTGCTTGAGCTGGGTCTTCAGCTTGCGTAATGCCACGTCCAGTAATAAATGTATATACATCAATACCTTCAAATAGTGACAAAGTGTCTAAGTTCAATCCACCCGTTACTGAGACACGGAACCCCATATCAATCAACTTTTTAACTTTAGTTAAATCTTTTTCACCCCATGTCTCACCTGCTAAAAGGGCATCGCGACTTTGGTGATAAATTACTTGATCGATTCCAGCTTCTAACCATTTTTCAGCTTGTTCAAATGTCCAATCACCATATAATTCAACTTGGACTTCATCGATTTCTTTTGCTGCCGCTTTCATTGTTGCTATTGTTGCTGAACAAATACATGTCATCCAGGTAGCCCCTTGGTCTCGACAATTTTTAGCAACCGTTCCACCGGCATCAGCACATTTTGTATCTGCAACAATAGTTTTTTCAGGAAAAATCTCTCTTAATACCGCGATTGCTTCACTCCCTGTTTGTAATAACATTACTGTTCCAGCTTCAATGATATCTACTTCATAACCGACTGCTACTGCATCAGCAATTCCTTCTGCTAAATTCGAATGATCCAACGCAACTTGTAGATTTGGTTTTGCCATCTTAATTCTCCTTATTTTATTAAATCACTTTCTTCAACGGCTTTTTTTACTTCAGGTGCTGACATTACATTTTTGATACCAAAAACTTTTGTTCCATGAGCTTTCGAACGTTCAAACTCTTTTACAAAATTCATCGGTGTAAACACAGCATCAAAGTTTTTTGCGGTATTCTTACCTTCAGATATGTTTGTTTGATGAATTTGAGTGATTTTAACATCCAAATCGTTCATTGCTTTTTCAACAGATTTCTTTAGCATCAAGCTCGTCCCTGATCCGTTTCCACATGCTACTAATATTTTCATTGTTCTCTCTCCTTTAATTATTTATTTTCTGTATTACCATAGCGTCTATAATATTCATCATAATCATCAACTATTAAGAAGTATCCATCTGGATTTGCTTTGTATTCAAATTGTGGAATAAGTAGAAGCAATACAACTACTACACCAATTCCTGCCAGACCTAAAGCTTTCATAATAATAGCCATCAAGGGCCATGCCGTAGCCCAATCTAACATTCCAAGATATCCACCGTATTTAGCAAGACCAATCCAATTAGCAAAAATCGCTGAACCCGTCACCTGCAATACACCTGAGAGGAACGGGAAGAGTAACGCAGGTTTAATTCCTCCACGATGGTTAGCAAATACACCAATCGCAGCATTGTCAAAGAATAGAGGGATAAAACCAGCGATAACAATGACCGGTGATTTTAACAAAATCAAAACAATAATCATCGTAAACTGACCTAGAGCGCCCATTAAAAAGCCTATTGTCGCAGAGTTAGAAGCACCAAATGGTAATGTTGCAGATATATCGATACCCGGTACAGAACTTGGTAATAGTTTTTGAGCAATTCCTTGGAAAGACTCTGTTAATTCTGCAACAAAGGTACGAACCCCTAACTGTAAAATTGCTAAGTACACCGCAAAATGTAATGAAACTTGCAAAATATAGAAAAAGAAGTTTTGATCATCAGTTATAAATTCCTGTTCTACAAGATACGGTTTCCCTAGAAGAAGTAGTATTCCTCCCATAAAAAACGTCATTAATATTGCAGTAGACACCATATTTTCATTAAACATAGAAAGCCAACCCGGTAATTCAATATCTTCCATACGTTTTGTTTCTTTGGTCGCATCTTTTGATCTGAAATAATCAGATAGTTTAGCGAAAACAGCAAGCCCCATCATTTGTTGGTGAGCAATGGCAAATCCTGCACCTTCCGTTAAATCTTGAGTCATTCCAACTGTCATATTAGACCCTACCGCCCAATATAAACCTAAGATTATTGACATTACAGCTAAAATTTCCCAACGCCCTAGGATAGGATAAGCAAATAAAATTATCCAGAAGGCCGTTGATGCTTGCTGTACTTGAACATTTCCTGTAGTAAATACTGCTCTGAGTTTAGTAAATTTATTTAAACGAACCAATACAATATTGAATATGAAAGCGAAGAGTAATAAAAGCATTACATCACTGAATGCTCTTCCGAAAGTCTCCTCTACTCCAGCCGTCACTGCATTTTGGCCAAAATAAGGATCAATTACCATCGCATCTAAATTGAAACGATCCTTTAGACCAACAAGAATCGGTCTGAAATTACTAACTAATCCACCAGAACCTACACTTAAAATGAAATAACCGATTGTTGCTTTTAAAAATCCAGCTAAACTATCATACCAAGGACGTCCTAATAGCAAATATCCTATTAATACAATGAATCCTATAAGAAAAGCAGGCTGTGTTAAAATATTATCTGCAAAAAATGCCCATATGGATAATAAAAAATCCATTTTAATCCCTCCTTTACTAATCGATAAGTGTCATATATTCATCCAATGTTCTTGTTTCCAAGAGCTTCTCAACGATTGTGTCATCACTTAATAACTCCATAAGTTTTGTAATATTTTCTAAGTGCTCATCTGGATTTTTTGCTGCTAAAGTAAAAAATAATGTTGCCGGTTTTTCTTCTTGATATTCCTCATCATAGAAGATTACTGGTTTGCTAAACTTTGTAAAAGAAATAGCTGTTCCAAGAACACCTTCACTAGAAGCTTCAGCATGAGGCATCGCAACTTGAGGAACTATCACAATATAGGGGCCATGTTTTTCAACTGAGGCAATTATTTCTTCAATATATTGACCGGTTATATAACCATGTTCTTCTAATTTCATACAACACAATCGAATCGCTTCTTGCCAATTTTCAGGATTCTTATCTGGATAATAGACAAGATCGTTATCTTTAAAATAAGTTAACATGCTAATCCTCCTACAAAAATGATGGATATGGAACATCCGTCTCGTACTCAAAGCAATCATCAAATCCGCGGTCAAACATATATCTTAAGCGATTTGTATCCCTTGGATATTGATATTCACCGCCGACTTCCCAAAGGAAAGGTTTAAATTGATACTGCAAACGATCCTTCTTGAATTCCCATAATTTGATGATTTCTTCTGGATCAGCATAAAAATTAGTCCAAATATCATGATGCACTGGAATAACAACCTTCGTTCTAAGTGCTTCAGCCATTCTTAGCACATCTACACTGGTCATTTTGTCGTGAATTCCAACTGGGTTTTCACCAAAGTTTATCAATGCAACATCAATATCATTTTCTTTTCCATGCTTAGCGAATCTCACGGAATAATGTGAATCGGCACCATGATAAATATTTCCGCCACTTGTTTCGAAAATAATATTAACTGCTATTTCATCCATATCGATTGGCATTTTTCCTTCAAGTGTTTCATTTGGGTCATCTACTGTGATTAATGCCGTATTATCAAATGATTCTAAAGCTTTAACTTTCACACTTTCTACTTCCACAATATCACCAGGTTTAACAATAATTGTTCTTTCTTCTTGGACCCCCCACTCAATCCAAGTATTGACAACTTCTTTGGGTCCGATAAATTTTGCTTTTGGTGAATTTTCAGCAATTACCGCTGCCGTAACAATATCCAAATGGTCAGAATGAATATGAGAAACAACTAAAGCATCGACATCTTTTACTTCAAATGGATCAATTACAAAGGGCACATTCCGACGATTAGGTTGCATTTTCTTTACACCAGCCATTCGCATCATTTGGTGACCTTCACGCATTGTCCCATCTCCATGAGAACGTTTACCTGTTCCGTTCCACATGTCCATCACAATATTCGTACCTTCATGTGTCTTCAACCAAATACCCGTACAACCTAACCACCACATTGAAAAACTACCTTCTGGCACATTGATTTCAGTAATTTCTTCCGTTAAATAAGTTCCCCATTCCGGAAATGTCGCTTCTAACCATGCTTGTTTCGTAACGTCTGTAATCTTCTTCATAAAAAATCCTCCTCCATTTTTTGATAACGCTTTCTTACTGGCTTTATAATACCCTTTTTTATGTTCATTAACAAAGTTATATATGTTTGTTCTGTTGATATTTGTGTTCGTTTATCATAAAATAATATAAAATAACATTAAACAGGTGATAAAAATGCGAAGTACAAATGAAGAACTACAATCTAGAAGAAATAATATTTTAAAGCTCATAAAACAAACAGAAAACAATTCCATAGGTGTTGATGAAATTGCACAGTCTTTTAATGTCTCAACGATGACCGTTAGAAGAGATTTGGATGAATTAGAGGATTTAAAACTCATTGAACGCTTTCACGGAGGAGCTAGGCTAGTCTCTAACGAAGACCATTTGGATGCAGATGAACACATGCTCCGCAATCTAAATAATTCTATCTCGGAAAAAGCAGCTGAATTTATCAAAGAGAATGAAACAATTTTCATTAATTCCAGTTCTACTGCCTTACACACCCTCGCTTATTTAACAGACACACCTATTAATTTATTCACCAATAATTTAAAAATATTAAATTATCAAAATAATCCCTCTTCAAATATATTAGTTACTGGTGGCGAAATACGTCCTAATCGACAAAATGCATTAGTAGGTAATGGCGCCATTCGTTCTATTGAAGGCATTTATTCAAGTGTGACTATCATTGGTTGTTCGGGATTAAGTGTTTCTAGCGGAATTTCGACTAATAACCTTCATGAAGCGACACTCAATCATTTATATTTGAAAAATTCTAATGGTTTAAAGATTCTTGTAGCTAATCATACTAAAATTAATCACAATACAAACTTTCATGTCTGTGATATTAATGAAATTGATATTTTTATTACCGATCGTTACGCTTCTTCGCAAAATATTCGTGAGATAGAATCTTATGGTGTTACAGTTATTCAAGCATAAAATAAAAAATCGAATTCTTAATTGAATTCGATTTTTTTTAAGTATATATTTTCTACTAAACAGTTAATCATTAACTAAATAGTGATTATTGTACTTCTTCTATCCAGTGTTTATAAACTAGATCGTAATTATTTGTTTGCATAGGCTCAGGATAAACGATTAATTGTTCTTCACTCTTAATATGAGTTCCACCATTTACCAAAGCAATCAAACCATCCATCGGTTCAGATGCTTGAGTATATGATACAGGAAGTTGAAGTATATTTGCTGTTAACTGGACTAATCCTTCAATTTGGAAGAATCCACCATTTAATGAGATTGGTCCTTTTAAATTCAGTCCATTAGAAATCATGCGTAGATTAAATAATATCCCTTCCACCGTTGCTTTCATAAAGTGTTGCTTTGTATGTTTCATTCGCAATCCTTTAATGAGTCCATGAGCATTCGCATCCCATAGTGGAGCGCGTTCTCCATTCAAATAAGGATAAATTTTTAATCCTTCTGAGCCAGGTGCAATCTCATTTAATACGTAAGGCAATTGCTGATAAAGTTGGCCTTTATCCTCAAACAATAAGTCAGCCAACCATTCTAAGATATTTCCGCCATTATTTGTCGGACCACCAATCACCCATTGATTTTCACGGATATAGTAACAGAAGTTTTGTATGTCTTTAGACTCTGTACTAACCATAGGTCGGGTCACTATTTTACGTGCTGCTCCAGATGTTCCGATTGTCAGCACCTGTGATATATTTTCATTTTCAAAAGCTGCTAAACTGGCTAAACAACCATCGGTCGCGCCGATGTGAATTTCCACATCAGCTTTCAATCCTAATGCTTTCGTTCTTTCTGGTAATATCGGTAAGATATAATCTGTATCAACTAATGTCGCTAATTGATTCTCATTGACGCCTAAAAAATTTAATATTTCTTCATCCCAAGTCATGGTAGTGAGGTTAAATAGCCCAGTCGCTGAGGCAGTCGAATAATCAACCACAAATTTACCTGTATAATAGTTCATTAAATACTCTTTGAGACCATGGTAATAATCTAAATATTGGTTTTCCACTTTTATGAAATAGCCGATTTTAGCAAAAGGAGACATTGGATGAATCGGCGTTCCCATTCGCTGATAAAATTGTTGTGCCAATTCAGGAAAGTCTTTTTTAAACTGCGTTACCCAATCATTCGCACGCAAATCAGACCACAATATCATTTCGTTGCGATGGATGAGAGTATGCATAGGTACTGAAAAAGAAATCCTATCAATATCAAAATGTTTTGCAATCATTTCTCGAATTGAATCATTTATGATTGCAATAATTTGATCGGGTTTCTGAATAGTGTGACCATCTTCTAATTGATGACTTTGTACTGGAATCGTCTGGGAAAACGTCTGGATGTCTTGTTGATAAAAACCGAATTTAATATTTGATGTACCAATGTCGATGCAGAGGGTGTTCATGGTTTATTCTCCTGTTATAATCGTGTATTATCTAATGATTAAATAAGTAACTGAATTAAGAATATATTAAAAACATATCAAAGTAAAAATAAACGAACGACTGCAAAACAATCGTTCGTTATTTGAATGATAAAATTAATATGAAACTCAGTTCAGCGTTTATTGTTGACGCGAATTTTTTATTTCTACTAGCAAATCCTTCAAAGCATCATCATTTAAATAATTTTCAATCGGGAAAATTTGTTTTTCAGGGTGGGCTTTTAATGCTCGTTCTGCTAAATCTTTATGCACAACTAATATAGTTGGTCATGGATAAATATCAAATAGCCCTCTCAAAAGTTGTTTTGACCATTTAACTTTCGAGAGGGCTATTATAATTTAATCGATGAATAATAAAGAATCACAAAGATCTCATATATATAAGTGACTGTAAAATCTAAAAAAATCAATTTTATAATAAATTAACATAATTCTCTATACGACACTAATTAACTTTTGACATAACTGCCTCAAACTCTCCTTTAAAAAATAACTCCTTCTCCCCATACGGAAGTATAAAAGAATCCGCAAGTTCCAAAGGATATTCTACACCATCTAATTCCATACTACCTTTCCCGGATATCACTGTCACAAGATAATAAGCTTTATCTAATTTTATCTTTGCCCGTTCTTCGACTGATAATTTATAAACAGAAAAATAATCATTTTGGACAAGTTCAATTAAACGGTTTGTTTCGTATTCTATTGCTTGTTTATTGTGAGGGCTATCTTCATGGGGGACAGTAGTTACATCCAATGTTTGGTCAATATGTAAATCACGTTTATTTCCCTCGGCATCTTTCCGGTTATAGTCATATACACGATATGTTGTATCAGAACTTTGCTGTATTTCTAGTATCGTAATGCCTTCACCAATAGCATGAATCGTGCCCGCTGGCACATCAAAAAAATCTCCTTCTTTCACTGGAATTTCTTTAAATAGTTTTTTAAACTGTTTATTTTCTATAGAATTTATTAGTTCTTGTTTTGTTTTTGCCTGATGCCCATAAATAATTTTTGCATCAGGTTCTGCAGCCATAATATACCAGCATTCATTTTTCCCTAGTTCAGAGAGACCTTCATTTTTCTGTGCATAATCATCATCGGGATGTACCTGAACCGATAAATTCTTATCCGCATCAATAATTTTAACCAATAACGGAAACTTTTTAGGCTGATTAGGTCCAAAGAGATCCATCTCCATTGAATAAAGTTGTTCTAAATCTAATCCTTCATATTTTGCGGGAGAAATCACCGTTGACTTCCCATTAGGATGACTACTAATAATCCACGCTTCACCTGTTTTATCACTCGGAATATCCATTCCAAATTCTGTTTGCAACTTTTGCCCACCCCAAATTTTTTCTTGAAACGCAGGCTTTAAAAATATTGGTTCCACATTATCCCCCTTTATTTTATTCCATTGTCATTTGTAAAAAACTCAGCCACAACATTATTGTTCAGATATTAAAGATTGTGCAAGCGAAAAATTTCCATAGGTGGCACTCATATTATTGTCATAATAAGGTGTAACAAGGTATTCATCAATTTTTGGAATTTGAACATATCCATTTAGTAAACATTCAAAATGTTTTTTTATTCGCATTAACATATGCTCTTGTCCCATTACACCGCCTCCTAAAACAATGACCTCTGGTCGATAACTTAAGGTAGCTTGAATGGTTGCTTGCGCTATATAATATGCCTGAATATCCCATATTGGATGATCTGATGATACATTTTCTCCTTTAGTGCCTAATCTTTTCTCAATACTTGGACCAGAAGCTAATCCTTCCAAACAAGCTCCATGATATGGACAAACTCCAGAAAAATTCACATCTTCTGGATGTTTCGCTAGGTAATTATGTCCTAATTCTAAATGTCCTATTCCAGACAATAGTTTTCGATTAATAATTACTCCACCACCAATACCAGTACCAATCGTATAATACACTAGGTTGTCTTTGTCTCTAGCTTGCATCTCACCATAGGCGGATGCATTAACATCCGTTGTGAAAAAGATAGGACAACTAAAAGCATCAGATAGCGGACCAATCAAATCTATATTTTCCCAATGTCGCTTAGGTGTTGAAGTTATATATCCATATGTATCCGAATCTAATTTAATATCTATAGGTCCAAAAGACGCAACAGAAATTGCTTCTAATTTATTTTTATAAGGATGTAAGAAATCTAAAAGATTTTTAATAGTTGATTCTGGATCCTCGGTAGGAAATTGAATCGTTTTAACAATATTCTTTTTCTCATCTCCGATGGCACAAACAAATTTTGTGCCCCCAGCTTCCACACTTGCTAACATTTTTTCTTTCAAATGGAGTACCTCCTTTGGTTACGGTAAATTGTATTTTCAGAAACAATTAAAAGTTATATTCGGCTTTTATTGATTATATTGAGAAAGATTATTACCATTAAACTGACTGATTAAGTTGATCCATTACCTCTCTGACATTTCTACTTAAATTTGTTAAATATTTATAATCTTCAACTTTATTATTTAAAATAATATCAGCAAATGCTGTTGCTTCATCATATAATGTATTCTCTACTTCATATGCAAGCGTTGCAATCTCACCATTATTCGTAGAAAACATTTCGACTCGATCGATATCTGTAATATTATTTACTCTAACCGTTTCATTATCAAAATAAAATTCATTATGTAATTGTGAATGAACAGCTTTAGAAATAAATATGACCACATTAAAACCATCGTATTCAAAAATAACATGGCCGAATAAATCAACATTATTTTGACCTTTAATTACTTTATAATCAGCACTGATTGGTTTGCCAAATAAATCAATCGCTACATAAATCGGATAAACCCCTAGGTCCATTAAGACTCCTCCTGCAAATTCAGGGTTAAATACGTTAGGGACTGGCTCATTAGCTTTCAAAGCTTGGTTATAACGGTCATATTTCGAAGAGTATTGCCCAATATTCAAATTCGCACCTAAGAAAGGATACGTTACCTTTTCTGTTTTGAATTTTATTAATTGTTTTAAATGCTGATAATTTTTCGTATGTATATGCCTTGCTGCTTCTAATAAATAAACTCCCTTTTCTTTAGCTAATTCATGTGCCTTATCCCATTCCGTTAAATTAGTAAAAATTGGCTTTTCTACGATTACATGTTTCCCTGAATTAATTGCAGCTATCGTATGGTCAAAATGTAAAAGATTAGGGCTCGCAATATAAACAACATCCACTGAATTATCTTGCCATAACTGGTCAAGGTCATCTATGGCATAGCCCCCATTGTATTTATCTACTAATTGGTCTGCTTTTTCAAGATGACGTGAATATACTGTGTTTAATGAGTATTTCCCCGTCATTAAAGCACCTTCTATAAATTCTTCTGTTATCCAAGATGTTCCTATTGTCGCTAATTGTAACATGTATCCTCCTTAAGATGATTATTTCAATACTAATGCGGTTGAATTATCTAACATAAAGGGCCTTAAATACCCCAAGGTACTCCCCATTGGCAACCAGTGAGGAGCCAAAGAAATCCCTAAAGTCGATTCAATATAATCTCGTCTTTTCTGAAATCGATTATAAAGTTCCGGATATTGATTCTTAATTTCATTTCTCAATGCTTCATCTGCTATCGCAACTGTCGCTTCAGCAGATACTCCTTGATGCCCAGACTGATTAGGGATAAAATCTACTTGAAAGATCATCCCACTTTGAATTATACGATCAGAACCTTGATAAAAAGGGGAAGATAACCATTCTTCATCCGCTGTTAAATGTCCAGGATTTAAATTCCAACCATAAACTTCCTGCGGATAAATTTTTGCAAATTTCTCATAAAAATCCCCTCCAACAGTCCCCAGTTCAATATGTTGTAGCCAATAGAGATATGCTCTGTAATACGGTAGAACTACTTCCTCGTAATAATGAGGATCAATTGATTCTAGTTCTGTTAATGACTTTACCGCATAACCCGTGCGACTGGATAAACCACCTTTATAACCTACTGTCAGAGCGATCTTATCCCCTGATTTCAATTTATTTGAGCGCGGATATAAATTTGCCCCTTCAAATCTTTCTCCTATCGCTGCTATGGTGACAACCGTAGGATTTTGCCCCGCTTTATTTAAAGCCGAACCAAGTTCAAATTCACTCACGCCAATTTCGATAGTATTATATGCATCCAAAAGAGCATCTGAAGCTAATGAAGCTCCAAATTCATACTTCGCGATTTCATTAGCATTATTTGTTACTCTTACACCATATCCGGGGTCGATATACAAGTGGCTCGCATTAACTAAGCGTTCTCTACCCAGCATGTCAATGAGCGAATCAACTATATAATGCGGTATTGAAGTAACTGTTGATTCTTCATCAAACTCTCTGGTTAAAAGTTTCCAATCTACTAATCCAATCTTTCCTGTTTCATCGAAAGGTATTTGAGACAAGTATGTTTCACAATCTTGGAATCCATCCATTGGTTGATTGGGCAATGAAAATAGTGGGCAATGAATCCCTACACTTTTTATACGAGAATATTTTACTTTATTATAATTTTCATTTCCAAGTATCAAATAACTACTACCATCTTGCATAAGTACTTGCAATGCTTCTTCAAAACGGGGAATGAATCCCGTCAAATATTCAAAATTACCACCGTGTTCTTTATCAGCATAAATGACTAAACTACTAATATTAAACTCTTTCATTCGTTGTAATATCTTTTTATGTCTTTCTTCAAAAGTTGAATCTAAATATTCGATAAAATCACCTGAATGATCTTGCTCAGGAGGAGTGACTTGCTTATAAATAATTTCCATAAATACCCTTTCCTTCATCTTTTTTGTTTTATTCAATAACAATAAAACCGCTCAAAACAATGAGCGGTTTAAATTATCTTTTGAACATTGACTGGAGTCCTTGCCGTATGACTTGCCAAAAACTAAGCGATTGAACCATTTGTTCAGATGAAATATATTTTTGCATTCCCCTTAAAACTTGCTTCGTGTCCTTAGCAGCAAAAATAAAATCACCACTACGCTTTGTTTCGATAGAAAATCGCGGAATCCATTTCCCTTTAAATAATACAGATGCGACAACAAAATCTATTTCTGACCACGGTATTTGAATAAAGTTACGAATATTTTTCTCATCATAAAATTCAAACCCTTGATTCCCAATGATGATACTGCCGTAGTCTGCCATATTAAGAAAACTGGTTCCATCTGTTATCATATCAATCTCTGTATTAAGCGGTTCAATTATCATTTTAAATTCCTAAAAAAGCCCTAAAACATGGCCTATAATTCCAACTGCGAAAAGTCCCAAAATAATAACAATCGGAGAAACCTTTTTGTTTAACAACCACATACAAAATAGAGTCAAAGCAAGACCTGCAAGTCCTGGTATTAAAGAATCTAAATTATCTTGTAGTGTCGTTACTTGAGTTTGAGTTAGAGATAAGCCAGCATTATATTGCAAGAAGGCTTCTTGAACTCCTTCCCAACCACTTGGTAAATTAGCCCAATCGATATAAGCACCTTCCTGGAGTTCTACTACGGAGACAACAGGTTGGAAATTTATATTTACCCAACGCTGAACCAAGCCCGCCAAGACAAACATCCCTAAGATTGAAGCACCTTTAGTGATATCCTGTAACAAACCTCCAGAAATATCTTTGGTGATTTCTGAACCAGCACGATAGCCAAATTCTTGCGACCACCACATAAAAGCAAATCGAATAATATTCCATCCTAAAAAGAAAATAATTGGGCCTAAAATATTACCGCTTAAAGCTAGAGAGGCACCTAATGCTCCTAAAATAGGTCTTAGCGTGAACCAGAAGACAGGATCACCAACTCCTGCTAAAGGCCCCATCATACCAACTTTAACCCCTTGAATTGCAGGGTCATCAATTTCAACCCCATTTGCCCGCTCTTCTTCAAGCGCGAGTGTCACTCCTAGTATTGGTGAAGCTACATAAGGATGTGTATTAAAGAATTCCATGTGTCGTTGATATGCCGCTGCTCGATCTTCTTTACTCTTATAGAGTTTATTTAATGCAGGTATCATTGAGTATGCCCAACCACCATTTTGCATACGTTCATAATTCCATGATCCTTGCAATAATTGTGAGCGCATCGCTACTGATAAGCGATCTTTTTTTGTTAATTCAATTCTATTTTCACTCATTTGTTAATCTCCTTTCTTAATAGTCATTTATGATGTCACCTAGAGGATCACCATGATTGCGACCGCCTCCTGATGAGCCACCTTGTTTTGATAAGTTTAAGTAAATCAATGCTAATGCAACACCGATAACCCCTAAACCAACTAAAGTTAAATCAGTGACTGTAGCCACAACAAAACCTAGTGCAAAGAAAGGCCAAACTTCACGAGTAGCCATCATATTAATGACCATAGCATAACCAACTGCTACGACCATCCCCCCGCCAATCGCCATACCATTTGTTAACCAATCAGGCATCGCTTGAAGCATACTTTGAACTGTTTGTGTTGGAATAAATAATAATAGTAAAGCTGGAAGAGCAATTCGAAGTCCTTGCATCATTACAGCAAGAATATGCCATAATTCCATTTTACGATAATTACCTTCTTGTGCCGCAGAATCCATCAAATGAACAACTGGAACCGCTAATGTACGTACAATCATCGTTAACACTAAGCCGGCAACCGCTAATGGGATTGCCAAAGCCACTGCTGAAGAAACACCTGCTGTACCTTGCCCTCCAAGAACAAGAATAATGGCTGAGGCAACTGAGGCCAAGGCCACATCTGGTGCCACTGCTGCTCCAATATTTGCCCAACCAAGAGCAATCATTTGTAACTGTCCACCTAATATAATACCAGCTTCCAAATTACCAGTTACAAGACCAATTAAAGTACATGCCACTAGTGGTTGGTGAAATTGAAATTGATCAAGAATTCCTTCCATACCAGCTAAAAATGCTATTAGTAAGATAAGAATGATTTGAATAAAATTTAAGTCCATCTTTTTCCCTCCTAAATGTTAAGACCTTTTCTGGCCTTATTAATAATATTTTCCATATTTGCTTTACTATCTGAAGGGACTTTTCGAACATCGATCTTGACTCCGCGTTCCTTTAAGATATCAAATGCTTTTACATCTTCTGGTCCCATCGAAAGAACATTGTTAACCGCAACTTTCCCAGTTGAATGAGATAATGAACCTAAATTCACTTCATCTAATTCAAGTCCTGCATCCATTGCACGAACGACTTCATCTGGATTTTCAAAAAGAAGTAACGCACGAGTGGTTCCAAAACGTGGATCTTGATAAATTTGTCCCATTTTTTCAATTGGAACAACATGGGCCGGCACTCCAGGAGGCGCTGCCTGCTCAATCATATTCTTTCTTAATTCATCTTGCGCTACTTTATCTGATACAACAATAATACGTGTAGGTTTCGTTGATTTCGTCCATGACGTTGCAACTTGTCCGTGAAGAAGACGAGAATCAATTCGTGCAAGCACAATATCTATCTTTCCGTCTCCTAGAACAGTTCCTTCAGGAATGGCTCCTGTGAAATTCCCCTCGCCTTGACCAACTTCTTGGTCTGTCTGAACAGGCATTAAGTCTTCCGGTAAAGTTTTAACGCCGTCTCTGGCTACTTCAATCAAATGTGAAGCAATTTCCTCCGCTGATTCCATTGAAAATCTTGATGCATAAGCTTCAATTAACATTGGCAGATTCAATCCACTAACGATTACAAAAGATTTATCCGGATTGCCATCTCTTAGTGTACTGGCTTGGTTGAATGGTGTCCCACCCCACAAGTCTACTAAAAATAGAATCTCATTCTGATCATCAAAACTGGAAATCGCTGATTCCATCTTTGCCTTAATGTCATCTGGTCCTTCGCTCGGCTGTAACACTACAGCCGCAACATTTTCTTGTTCTCCGAAAATCATACTTCCAGATTGTAAAATGCCTTCTGCAAATTGACCATGACTAGCTAATACAATGCCTACCATTTACTTCCCTCCTATTACTTATTTATCTGCTGACTATTACCTGTACTCAGCAAAAAACACCCCTCGCACATCGCAAGGCATGTTCGATAAATTCATTTTAGCATTAATTTATCTTTGTGTAAACGGTGTCAAAAATATTTACTTATTCTATCAACAAACTCTATCACTATAGGCTATCCATTGATTAAATCATTTTTATTCACTTTACTAAATAAAATTGACGCATTAAATTTGATAATTAAAAAAGGAGTCTATAACCATGGTAGCTTTATTTGATGTTTTTAAAAAAGGCAAGAAAGAAAATAGTGCTGAAGAAGTGTTATTAAGCCCTATTAAAGGACAATATGTCAAATTAGAAGATGTTCCTGATCCAGCTTTTTCTTCAGGCGCTTTGGGTTCAGGTATAGGAATTAATCCAGAAGAAGGAACTGTCTTTGCGCCAGCTTCAGGGACGATTACGACTGTTTTTCCAACTGGTCACGCTGTTGGTCTCAAAACCGATAGTGGTGTTGAAGTTTTAATCCACATTGGATTAGACACTGTTAATTTGAAAGGCGAAGGGTTCACTACTTTAGTTGAGCAAGGAGCAACTGTTAAGGCAGGCGATAAACTTGTTCACTTTGATATTGATACTATTAATCAGGCAGGATATCCTATTATAACCCCAGTGATTGTTACTAATACTGACAGCTTTGCATCTGTGACAGATGTTGCGAGCGATAATCTTAATACAGATAGTCCAATTATTAAAATCATTAAATAACTTTTTAACGAAGTGCGTTTTAAAAAGTAATCGCTCCTTAGAATGTATTATTCAAACATTGAAAGCACTATGTCAATGAGGTTGAATACCCATAACATAGTGCTTTTATTTAATTTTTCACTAATAATATTAACCGTATTAAAACGTAAATTTCAAGTTTAAGTTAGCCACTTTGTCAAAACTAAAAACCTTCATCTGAAATATGTGCACTAGGTTGTTCGGCTTTACAATGAGCGTCGGGCTGGTAGGCTCTTGGCCAAAGCTGGCTAACCCAGCTTTCACCAGCCTTTAAGCCAGCCCGGCGGAGGTTCGTTGTCAAGGCAAACAGATTTTAAGCTGTAGCCCTTTCTTGACGAAAAGCTTTTAAAAAACAATCGAAAGGGGTTTGATAGTCCAAAATCTTTCGTGGGTAGCGATTCATCCATTGTTGAATGCGCAAAATCTGCTGATCACTAATTTCCGATATTTTTTGACTTTTCTGCAAAAAGCGCCGGATGAATTTATGCTGATTCTCGCTCGTCCCTCTTTCGTAAGAAGCAAATGGGTGCGTAAAGTAGACGGCTACTGTCTCTTGGAGGGCTTCTTGTAAGGAAGCAAACTCGGATCCATTATCTGCTGTTACTGTTTTGAATAGACGAGTGTAGTCATCGCCACAGCGCTCTCTGAGCTGG
>JACBXP010000019.1 GCA_015863185.1 Aerococcaceae bacterium DSM 111020 | reverse complement strand
GTTTCTGCGGTAGCTAATAAGAGAAATCAAATACCTAGAAAATCCTTAGATTATCAAACACCTTTAGAAGTATTTTTGAGTCACATAAATGAATCACATTTGTCTAGCTTATATTGACAAATCAAAAGTTCTAAAATGATATAATAATTATAAGATGCTTATTGATTAACATATTCCCACATACGAGGCATCCCTAAAATATTAAATATTATCCATACTGACCACTCGAGCCACGTGGAGTGTATCGTATTGATGGAAAAGGTGAAAGAGTAATATGTTGATATATCAGCTTTTTGAATGTGCATACTATATTCAAGGGGCTGTTTTTTTAGTATAATTGGATTGGAAATGGTTGAGGTTGGGAATTGTATCCAAAAATTAATAGGTAGTATGTGGGAATTGGTCAACATCTTTTCATATAAAAAATGAATAAAAATAAATTTAAGTAGTCTACTCATCATGAGGTTATTCTATATAGATAGTTAGGCTGAATGTAATTAGTTAAGTCATTCTAGAAAGTGAGGGAACCAATGAATTTAAAGAACAACATGCATTATAATCCAGCTAGGCGTCAACTGAAACATAAGTGAGTGGGAATTTATGCGCGTGTAAGCTCGAATACAAAAGATCAGTTACTAAGTCTAGCTAATCAAGTTTCGGCCGTAACTCAGAAAGTTTCCTTAGTTGAGGATTGGCGGTTAGTTGATATCTATATTGATGTAGCCTCAGCCAAAGCAAAATCAAAGCGGGAAGAGTATAATCGTCTCATTGATGACTGTCGTAATAAAAAAGTAACTATCGTTATCACAAAAAGTGTGAGTCGTTTTGGCCGAGATACGATTGAAGCATTAGAGACAGTAAGATTACTCAAGGAATTAAAAGTTCGACTAATTTTTGATCAAGAAGACATTGATACTGCCAGGGATGATAGGGAGCTACTGTTAACAATTTATGAATCTTTAGCTTAAGCTGATAATGAGTTCCGCAGTCAGAATATCAAATTGGGGCACAGGTACAGAGCGATGGATGGAACATCAAAACTCTATCATCGAAAATGTTATGGCTATGATCATGATAAAGATGGTTTGCTAATTGTTAATGAAGAGCAAGCCACAGTTGTTAGGCAGATTTTTGCTTGGTATATTGAAGGGGAAAGTATTGTAGGCTTAATTAAGTTACTCGAAGAAAATCAAATTCCCTCTCCAGAGGAAAAGCTAAGTGGTCAAAACGTGCATTAGAAACAATGTTGAGTAATGAGAAGTATATTGGGAACGTTCATTTGTTTAAGGACAATGAGTATGAAGATAGTTATCTAGCGGAGGACAACCATCCGGCTATTATTTCTAAGTATATATTTGAAAAAGTGCAGGCTGAGAAGGCTAAGCGGAGTAATTTGGTTAGAACACATGATGGGGTAGTTAGGAAGAAAAGAAGGTATAAATCAAAAAACTAAAGGAGTAGGCAAATTGGAGTGGATTCCTAAATTTGGAACAGACGATCTAGCTTATTTTATAGAAGTAAATAAAATTCTATTAAATATTGAAAATATAATAAAACCTACAGATACAATTGATCAAGTAATTAACAATTATATCGTCACTAAATATTTATAGGAAAGCGAAGCAACCACCTATTTAAAAAGATCAATTTAATTTATGATAAAAATAATGCTGTTGTAATAGAGAATAAAATCAAATCGAGCATTAATGGTATTAATGAAAGGCATGATATCTACAGCAATCAAGTACAGTCTCAGCTAAAAAAACACTATCAATTTGTTACAACTGATGATGAGTATTGCAAGAAAACTGTGAGCTGCTTTATTTTTTCACCAAATTACAACCGCATTGATTTGAGTAAGTTTTCATGCGGTGAAAAATACACTGTGGTTTATTACAGAGAAATCTATAATTTCTTTGTTGAAATAGAAACCTGTTTGATGAGGTGCCTTATTTTGAAGATTTTATTAATGCATTGCATAAGCATACAAAGAACTATGATAATGAGTTAGAGGAAGAAATGCAAAGAAGATTCCAAAGTACTACCTACAAAGCAAAAAAGCATTAGGGGTTGAGTCAGGAATAGAAATAAGGGAGTTGAATATAACATGAATCATAGATGTAAATTATGTGGATCAGAAGCAGAGGTGATTCATCATCCTAAAATTGCAGATTATCACTATTGCAGTAATTGTGAATTTATTTCTAAGGATGATCGACATATAGTATCAAAAGAAGAAGAACTTAAAATTTATAATAAACATAATAACTCGATTGAGGATGCTAGGTATGTTGAATTTTTCTACAAGTTTTTAAATGACGCAGTTTTTCCTTATGGAACAGGTGGAAATCAAGGATTAGATTTTGGGAGTGGCCCATCCCCTGTTTTGGTTCAAATATTGACACGTCACCATAACTATCAAATGGATATATACGTTTTATTTTATTCACCAGAAAAAGTTTATATTGGGAAAAAGTATGATTTGGTTACATCAACTGAAGTTGTCGAACATTTAAAAGATCCTATAGAGCATTTTGAACTTTTTGCTAATTTGTTGAAGCCTAATGGGATTTTAGCGGTGATGACATTATTTCATCATAACGATTCGTCTCATTTTTTGAATTGGCATTATATTAGAGATTGGAGTCATATATCATTTTATACACCTAAAACAATGGAATATATAGCTTCGAGAGTTGGATTGAAAATTATTCATACGAATGATATTCGATATACAACTTTTATGCTCGATCATTAGCTGTTATCAAAATGTGGATAACTAGGCTTTATCTGTGGAAAAGAGTTTGATAATGTGGATAAAATTAAAGCATTTTCTTTACCGAGATTATTCAAGAAATCGAAAATAACTAGATATGTTCCCACAAACGACATCCAATCTTGGATATATTCCCGTAAACGCCCATTGATAAAAAAGGGCTTGGAACAATTTTATTTGACAGCTATAGACTCATCTCAAAACATGTGGAGTGTGTCGTATTGATGTCATGAAAATACTGATAAACACATTAAAATAGGGTTCCTACGCACTTTTAAGGTGTTAGGAACTTGTTTTTTTCATAAGATGTTTTTGATTAAGAATTCGATGATTTGCTGAAAAATGGGTGTGAGCATTGGTGAACTAGTCGAGAGTATGAAGCTTGATATAATTAATATAGATAATTACCCTGATTATGGGTGCTGATAATGAATGATCATTCAAGAATGCAGTTTACTCTGCTTCGATCAAAATTTCTTCAATGTCTTGACACTCATTGTTGGGTATTTTATTCTGAAGATGTTTAATTAAAGGAGTCGATATGACATGAATATTACTAAGCACAAAGAAGGGTATATAGTAGAAAAAGACGGAGTGCTATTGGCTAAAATCGAAACATATCGAAATCCATACCATATGAGTAATTGTTATATTAACTTTGATCTGGATAGTTTAGTAAGAATTGAAGATACGAATATATTTCAGCTGATTACTGATGAAGAGAAAAGTTCACTGCAAGTTATGTTATCTTCGCTTGAAACTCAGAAAGCATCCTTCTTATCATCTCAGGGATTTAAAAAAGTTAGAATTTGCTATGAAATGGAAGTTAAGAAAAAGGATTTGAAAATGGCTTTGTCCCCTCAACAAATTGATATATCTAAAGCGAATTGGAGTCAAAGTGACTATAAAGACTGTTGTAAATTGATGTTTAAATACTATAAAGATACTCATGAACCAATTAACCCTCTGTCATGTACTTTTGACGAGTTTATAAAGCTCATGCCTGCTGAAGTTTATTTTGTCGGATCTAGTAATGATATCCATCATGTTGCTTTCGTTAATGATAATGAAATTGCCTATGTTAGTTCAAGAGATGAAATATCATTTGATCGTTTTGCATTAGCTGTTGTTAATGAACTCTATAAAGACCATCAGTCAATCGTTTTCGAAGCAGATCATGTAGACTCCGCTGCGATGAGACTAAAAAGTTTGTTCTTGACAGATACAACTGAAACATTCGATACCTGGATATATAAGAAATCAGGGATTTCAAGCTAGGGTTTTTAGCACTAATCACTAAAATAGAAGAAAAAACTGTTCATGTTTGGCGGATTATTATTGGTGATCAATTTCAATCAAGAGGATTTGGAAGAAAAGCATTACGAGCAATTGAAGATTACATATCCGCTAAAGAAGAATACGAAAAGATAGTATCTGATTATGTGGTAGGCAATGAAGCTATGAGACATTTATTAGAGACTGAAGGATATATTGAAACAGGTAAGCAAGAGGAGTGGAATGAAGTAATAATGACTAAAACCATAAAGAAATCACTTTCTAAGTAGTATAAAATAGTTATCTAAAGATGCACTATCACTCTGGTAAACTGGCGTCATTAACATTCAACTGGAATGAATTAGTGAGGAGGCTCAAAATAATCTTCACTATTATTTGCCTAAGACATCGAATTAAAAAAGTCGCAACTCACTTCCATCGTTGGGTAACGGGATGCTTATAAAAGTATATTATTAAGGCTGAATAAATGAGCGTTCCATGATATAATATACTTAAATACGGGAAGATATATTATGGAGAATGTTTCAAATGTTATACCAGTTAATGAAAATCAACTTTCAATTATGGGTGTTAAATTGAAGTCTCGTCTGAAATATCATGCTGCCCTTTATGCTATTTCTTCTAATATGATTGAAGGTCGGACGCCGACATTACAGGATGTGAAGTTGGTAAGACAACAAACTGATGAGATTTTTGATAAATATGGAGAAGAATAACAGTGATTACCCGGACTATCAATATGATGATCCGGGTTTAATATATGTTATTAATTTCATCCAAACTCCCCACCCGACATGTCCATTTCAATCCATAGCTTACCCCCGACACATGTCGAGACCGTAGTATTGATTGAAAAAACTAAGGAGTAAATTGCATAAGGACTGGGTTTCTGGACGTTTGATGAATGTCTAGAGACCTCATTTTTGCTTTAAAAAGTAGAAATCTTGCCCACAAGATGATTTGCCGAGGAAAAATAGGGGATGGTATGCGGTTGACTGTTTAACCAAGCAGAGAGTTCTTAATGATGGGGCGGTTCCTCAATATTATATCGAGGATAATCATAAGTCAATTGTCTCTAAAGACATCTTTCATCTGGCACAGAAGGAAAAAGCCAGACGAAGTAATCTGTATTCAGGAAAACGAAAGAATAAGCGGCTCTACTAAGGAAAGTATGCTTTATCTGGTAAAGTCATATGTGACTGTTGTGGTGAAATTTTTAGACGGGTCAAGTGGAATAGTCGAGGCAGTAAATCAGTGGTCTGGCGATGTGTCACCCAAATGGACAGCTCCTCTAAATGTCAGGCTCGAACAGTAAAGGAAGATTTGTTACATGAAGTGATTGTTGAAGTTATTAATTCATTGATAGAGGATAGTGACTACTTAGATACATTAGAAGAGAACATCAAAAAAGTCTTGAATCAAAAATACGATGAAACGGTCGAGGACGTGGATGATCAGCTACATGAATTGCAAAATCAACTGTACATAAATGGAAACGAAAAAGAAGAATACGAACAACTAGCTGAACAAATCTATGACTTAAGAGAGAAGAAACAAGTCTTGTTAATTGCTAATGCAACTAATGAAGAGAAACGTAGGCGATTATCTGACATCAAGGCTTTCTTGAAGGCTCAGCATATAAAACTTGAAGATTATGATGAAAGTTTAGTTAATCGATTAGTGGCGGGTGTCGTTATTAAAGAAGAGGTCATCAATGTTAAGTTGAAAACAGGCGATATTTTCACAATCGAAAAATAAGATAGACAGAGAGCTATGGGGAATGACGTATAGTTCTCTGTCTATCTTTTTGTTATAATTTAATAGAATAATAAAAGAATGAAATAATAAAAGGAGTTAGTTATGAGTGTATATTTTGTATATCAAGGAATAACTTATGATGATGAACGGGCTGGTGGATTTGTGTGGTCACCTAAGTTAAATAAAGCTGAACATAAGAATCAAGGTTTTACTACCATGACCTTGATACGAAAAGATGATTTTATTCTTCATTGTGTAAATGGCCAAAGCGAACGGTGGATGTGCTCTTGTCGAATGAGAAGTATATTGGTGATGTCAGGTTAAAAGGTACAAACCCAGATGAAGATTTTTATTATCCCAATAATCATGAGGCGATTATCAGTCGCGAACAATTTCAAGCTGTCCAACAAGAAAAAGCCAGGCGAAGCAATGTCGTCCGACAGGATAGTGAAGTAAAACCGGCTGAGAAGATGTATAAACTAAGGAATAGTTTCCAATAGATGGAAAGTCAAGGGGAAGAATTTATGGGGTTATTTAATAGAAAAACAAAAGGCAAAGATTCTTCAAGAGAGTATAAACCAAGAAAAAAAGAAAACAAGAGAGTTTCTGAATATACTTTCAGACTATAAGCTGGTTAACAAAATCAGAAAGTTTGTACATATTCTGAAAGAAAGTAATAAAGCTAATCAAGAAAACATTGAGTGGATGTCAAGAAAGGCTGGCTGGGTTGATCCTACAATTTCAGCTGATAACGAACTGTTAGGGAAAAGAGAGTATCATAAGGCTGACGAAGAAAAGTAATTTTGGTAAATAAGAACTTTAAGTGTAGTTTTTCGATATTGGAACTTGTTCGGTGATAAAATTAACCCACGGAAATAGATTCTAAGTTAATGATGGTCATTTTAGTGGCTTAATATATAAAACAAATTTATAAGGAGATGGCTTATGAGATTATACTCTGAAAGATATGGTATAAGAGCACCGCAGGAAAAGACATATTCTATTAACAGAGATATGTATTCATTGCTCTTAGATTGCTGCAAAAGATATCAAAAGAATTTAACACATATTTTCACTCTAAATTGTCATCACGACTTTACAGATAGGGACTATATTGCATTTGATGAAAACGGATTTACAACAAGAATAAAGATAAGAATACCCTCTCTCTTCCGGGATGAGTATGACAGTATTAGCACACCTCAATATGGAGATGAATACGATCAATATTCGCTTTTAGACTTAATTGAGTTCTTTGCACAAAATATTAAGGATATCTCAGAACGATGGAATAATGAGAGATACCGAAACTACCAAACGATAGATTGCCATAATTCTTCAGATGTATTTGCAAATTTTCAAGAGGCCATAAATGAAATATTCTCTGAGTCTGGGTTGTTATATGAACTTACGGACGAAAAGATTATTGAAAGAATTGTAGAGAACAGTCCGCTTACAGCGGAAATAGAAAATTCTTTTACATCGGTACATGAGCAAGGCACAATAGAGTTGTTGAAAGATGCAGTTGCATTATATAAAACACCAAACCCGGCAGCTCGGCAAGATTCAGTTGAAAAGATATGGGATGCATTAGAACGCTTGAAAACTTACTATACAACATTAGATAAGAAACATTCATCAGAAAAAATAGTGAATGATATGGCAAACGGGAATGAAAAATTTTTAGATCTATTTAATGTTGAATTTAAGACTTTGACAGATATAGGAAATAAATACCGCATTCGTCATCATGAAACTAATAAGATTGATATCACCGATATCCGCTATTACGATTATCTTTTTAATCGATGTTTATCACTAATTGCTTTAGCAATACAATATCTTGTTTAAGGATAATGCTTGTATTATCGAGCTTTGAACTTTACCAGATGGTGATGAGATAAAGAGCGGTAATGAGCCCGAGTAACGTTATAAATTAGAATTTGTAGTGATGATTATCTGATGATGTATTACGAAATTGATCAAAAGAATTGGAGTGTCAGTATGGATTTAAAAGATTTTTACTTCCAAAATATACAAAAGGATGAATATCATTATCGTTTTTACGATTCGATTGAGAACGTTAATAATGAATACAATATATTTAGTGGTTATACGGAAGTAGAGGATTATGAATTTGAGGTGTATGATGCAGAGGAAGCGATAACAAAGTTTAGGGAATTATGCCAGCCGGATGTAGATTTTTCTGGTAATGCAAATAAATGTTGGTTTTATCTCATATCGTATTATCTATACAAAGTAGGATATGAGATAAAAGAATTTCCTAGATTGTTGGCACGACCACCTGTTGCGCCTAGTGACTTTACTTATGGAGAAATTAGGAACAGAATTATTGCAGAGGGAGATGATGATAATGGAACTGTTCGATATGCTGTTAGAAGAACCTTTGTTGCAAGGTTGACATTTGAACAGAAATCAACCTATGTTGATATAGATGATTCAATCAATCAAAAGTTTATTGAGATATCAAACCGACAAGCATCGTTCAATAATATGAGCACAGATGAAAAACTTGCAGAGATAGCAAATTTAATAGAAAGTTTATTAAAGAAGAACGGTAAGTTTCTTACACCTGATTATTCTACGATTTGTTTTGATTATATTTCTAATGATACAGTAACAAGCTATAGAAAGAAAATGCATTGTTTTAGGCATACCACAGATGATGCAATATCGGAAAGAAAAACCTATTCGGAAGAACAAAAAAGCTTCTTTGTTGATTACGGATTAACCATTGTTAAAGTGATACATTCATTGTTGGGATAAAAATTGAGTTGACAAGTTTTTCGAGACAAACAAGATTTCAACTTGTCGGAGGCATTTTTTCAAATCGGATAAAGGAACTGATATGTTCCCTCAAAGAGGACTTCAATTAAAAATATTCAGGTTACTAATATTTGACAGGTATGGCTTCATCTCAAGGCGCGTCGTATTGATGGAGAGAAGTTCGGTAATGGCTCATCAGAAATAATTGAAATGAGTGATGCTACGGCTCGTAAGTTATTAAGAGGTCTAGTAGATAAAGATGTTCTTCTTTGGCATGGAAACTCCAAACGCGATCCCAAACAATATTATACCCTTGCTAGAGATTAAAAAATAAGTAGGGTAAATCGGAGTAGTTCGGAGTAACTTTACAGTATTTTATAGTATTAACTTCAACCATACAACTGCCCCAACTCCTTATTTTCAATCCATCCTTTCTTTTCGACACATGTTGAGTCGATAGTATTGATGTCACGTACAAGTGCATAAACCGCATAACAAAGGGGTTTCTTGGCATTAACTGAATGTTAGGAAGCCTCTTTTTTGTTGAAAAATTACCTCAGTGTGTGTTTTTTTAGAAAAATTAGAGATATGTATGGGGGAACTGGTCGATAAAATAAATATTGATACAATAGCATTTAAGTTAAAGATCCGGTAAATGATTTCCTAACTGATTTAATTAGCCTACTTTAATATAATGTCATAAGATAATTAGCCTGATTAGGAGGATTTGTGATGGACGATAATCCCAAGGTGCAGTTTATCCCACCTCGGCCTAAACCTATCGAACGTGTCGGAATCTATTGTCGTGTTTCTTCTACTAAGGACGAACAACTCAAAAGCTTGTCTAATCAGATATCTGGTTTAACTCGAAGTGTTAGTCGTATTCCCCATTTTAGAATTGTCGATATGTATATTGAAATTCAATCTGCTAAAGGCGGCACTAAGCGTTCAGAATTAAATCGTTTGATTGAAGATAGCAAGAATCATTTATTGGATGTCGTTGTAATCAAAGACGTCAGTCGTTTAGGAAGAGACACTGTTGAAACATCGGAAGCATATCGTGAGATTCGTCAAGCAAGGGTTCGAGTTATTTTTGACGAGAATGGTCTCGATTCGAGTAAGGATTCCAATGAGTTAATTTTGAGTGTACTAGAAGCTATTCACCAAGCAGAGAATGAGTCACGTAGTCAGAATATTAAAATGAGGCATCGGCAGAAGGCAATGGATGGAAGTTCGGGATTATATCATCGAAAATGTTATGGGTATACTCACAATGATCAAGGAGAGCTTATCCCTCATCCCGAGCAAGTAAAAGTTGTTCACCAAATCTTTGATTGGTATCTTAACTGAGAAAGTGTTATTGGGATTGTCAAGTTGTTAAAAGACCAGCAAATCCCTTCACCTAGAGGAAAGGATACCTGGCCAAAGAGAACCATAGCTACGATGTTAAGCAATGAAAAGTATATCGGTGATGTTATACTGGAAATTGAGGCGGAACCCAACAAGCATATAATGAAAGAGAATAACCATTTAGGTATTATTGGTCGAGAGAGGTTTCAAGCGGAGCAAGTAGAAAAAGTCAAGCGGAGTAATGTTATTCGAAAAGGTGAGAAGGTTGAGCGGGCTAGTAAGAGGTATAGTTCGAAGAAATAATGTGATAGGAGGGAAAAATGAAGCAAAATTATAGACTTGATACAGACTTTGAGATGGTGGGTGTGTGGACTATACCTGGTTACGATATATCTTCTGGAATAACTGGTAAATTAATATTTAAAAATAATTCTTTATTACTAAACTTGTATGGTGATTTGAACGATATCAAAGAAGATAGTGGCGTCCAATATATTGGAGTAGAACAAGAAATAGAAGAATATATTATAGGCTTTAGTCAAGATGGTAGGATTGTAATAATTGAGAATGCGATGCGAACAAAATACAATTTGAACTCACCGGGATTTGCCTTGACTCAATATAGTTCAAATAAATGTATTATCATGCATGTTAATTATGCTTATTATGATTACAAAGTAGAAGAATTATGTCGAAATTTAATTAATGATGGGCTTAACTGTATTGCATGTACAAGTTGTAAATTTAGTTAGAGAGATATGAATTTATGGATGAATTCTCCAGTAATAAAAAGAAGGGTGAAGCAAAAATCAGAGTGCATATATTATGACTTATTAGAAGGTGAAGTAGATAAATTTTCACTGCAAGATAGAAATCTACTATATAGTAGCGATGTTATTTGCAAGAGGAGTTCTAATGCCTTGAGTGAAGAACACTTTTGGAGATTAGAATCTAATGATGGGAAAAACTTAACTTTGAGAGAACTGAAAGAGCATATTGATCTATTCAAAAGCCTGTTTCAATTATTTGTAGATTTACCTACTGAGTATAGCTTTATAGATTTTCATATAGCAATTGAAGGTAAAATTAGAAAAACCATTCCCGCTCACTATATTTATTCCCAATACAGATCTCATGCAAAAACTAAAATTTATTTACATTATACTGATATAAAAGATGATTTCGATACAATCTTGAAAAATTGGTATGACAAGAATGAAAAGCTTTCTCTAATAATCGACAATTATTTAAATGATATAAATAATAACTATTTTGTGAGGCTAAACTATTGAATGCTATTAAAAACTTAGAAATGTATCAAAGAAATTTTAAGGATACATCTAAGCCTGAGCAGGTAGATGAAATGTTAGAACAGTCTAAAGAAACATTGATAAAATTTGTAGAGGAGAACATTGAAGATAAAAAATACCAGGAGAGGTTTATTCGTAATATTAAGTATAATCCAGAATTAACATTGAGTAAGCGACTCACATATTTATTTAAAAAGTTGGACTCTAGCGTCAAAAGTGATTTTTTAAAACTACCTCATAAAAGTCCGAGCGACAGTATTAGTTCAATTGTGAATTCTTTAGTACAAACCAGAAATTATTATACTCACGGGGATGATCTAACTAATTATCCTCGATGTATCACTGATACAAAAAAGCAATTAGAGATAACATGAGTTTTGAATCAGATAGTAAAGTATTTCATTTATGATGAACTAGAGATACTTGATGATGTGGTAATTGAAAGCGTAATTAAAGGCAGAAAAAAATATGTATAATTATATGAGTTAGCCTAATTGTTATACCTATTATTTTAGAGGGTAGAAATATTGGCTTATCAATGATTGCACACAGTGAGGATTAGCCTAAAAATTGCATGTTGCGAGTGTTCTATTGATGATTAGAACCAAAGGGACGACGTCATCAATACAGAACACTCCATGCACGGACGGTCAAAAGGTGAAGGGGCCTATGGGAACCATCGGCTATTTGAGAGTGTAGTATTGATGTATCGAAAAGTTATATAAATCGTATTAGATTAGGATTTCTGAACACTATTAAAGTGCTCTGGAACTCTTTTTTGATTCATAGGGTAAAGTTGAATGAAATTTATGGATTGTTGTCACTATGAATTTCCATGTTATTGATAGTAAATGTTCATTTTTCTCCCTCATCAAGATTGATTTCTCCCTCATCAATTAGTAAAATGAGGGAGAAAGAGGTGATATGAGTGAGAATGTATGACTATCGAAAAGAGCCCGAAAAATTATTAACCCCTAATATTGTCTCCCTTTTAGGTCATATTAGGGAAAGGAAGGGGCGGCAAGAATTATTCATAGAAGCGCAAGTGGATATATTAACTTCCTTAGTAGAGGTCGCCAAAGTTCAAAGTGCAGTGTCATCTAACCGGATTGAGGAGATTTATACGTCTGATCAACGTGTGAAAGTCTTGCTAGAGAAGAAATCTGAACCTCGAAATCGGTCGGAAGAAGAAATCGCAGGCTATCGTGATGTGCTGGCTACGATTCATGAAAGCTATGATTATATCCCTATTAATTCTAGTATCATCCTTCAATTACATAAAAATCTATACTCTTATTCAGGGAATCAATGGGCTGGCAACTACAAAAACACTGATAATGTTATAACTGAAGTGTCGATTGATGGTGAGAAATCGATTAGATTTAGATCTGTCTCTACCTTTGAAGCGCCCTCAGCTATGGATGCCTTGTGTTCAAATTTTAATGCAGCCATGAGTGAACAGCGCCATGATTCCTTGTTATTAATATCTATGTTCATTTTAGATTTTTTATGTATCCATTCCTTTCATGATGGGAACGGACGCATATCTAGATTGCTAACATTATTGCTCTTATATAAGTCTGGCTACATTGTGGGTAAATATATTAGTATCGAAATGCTGATTGAGGCAAGTAAGGCTAGTTATTACGAGTCTTTACAGGCTTCATCCTTCGATTGGCATAAGGCAAAGAATGATTATGAACCTTTTGTAAGCTATCTATTAGGAGTTATCTTAAAAGCTTATAATGAATTCGAAGATCGAGTGGACCATTTGAAGCATCGTAAATTAACCAAAGCAGAAAGGGTTGAGGCTATTATTAATAAATCACTCAGCCCTATTAGTAAGAAGAAAATAATGGAATTAGCACCAGATATTTCTTTGACTACTGTTGAGCGTGCCTTAGTAGATTTGCAGGAACAAGGAAAAATAAAAAAAATCGGTCAAGGTCGCTCTACTAAATACCTTCAACAATAACTTATCTCCCTCATTCGATTAAAAATGAGGGAGAAAAAGTTATAGTATAGTTACTTTCTCAGTCATCTTGTGAGATGACAGATGATGGTATTAAGAAAAGATGATCATCTTTATTTGACAAACTAATATTTTTATTCACTCGTGTAGAATCTTGATTCAAATCAATTTTATCCAGAATTGCTCATGCTATTCTTTGGATGTGAAGCAGAGGCTTCATTAATTGGTAAAGTTGCAATGTCAGAGTCTTTAACAAGGATAAACACATAGGAGGAATTACAATGGATAGAAAGTATCGGGCTGAAATTCAGCCAGTTAATGCAGAGATTATTGGCACAGAAGTTACTGGATATGCCGAACTAATCGAGCAGGAAGAGTTACTTATCATTAAGATTGAAGCACAGGGAACTCCCCCAAATATGATGCATTGGAGTCATTTCCATGGCTTTACCGATGACCGCAAAGGGAAAGTGCCGACGATAGCCGACGACACCAATGGAGATGGTATCATTGATTTACCTGAGCTATATGCAGTAGCAGGACAGACGATGGTTCCTTTTGATGATGCTCCCCATAATATGTGTATTCCCCATGATAATTATCCCCATTCAGATGCAGAGGGAAATTGGTCCTACTCCTATGAAGTTCCACTGAAAGACTTACGGGCTAAGTTTAAGGAGAAATTCGGCACTGATGACCTTCAATTGAATAAACGGACGGTACTCATCCATGGTGTACCCGACACTATAAACTTACCTGATACGGTTCAAGGAACGGTTAAAGAGTACGGCCCACACACCACCCTTCCTATTGGTGTTGGAGAGATTGAGGAAGTTAATGATTAACCTTTAATTATAAGTCAACCTAATGTCTCTGACATTAGGTCGACTTTTTGGATTCCTATTACTCAAAAAATAATCAAAGTAGTACCGGCTTGAATTAATGATGAATTACTTTAAAAAAGCACCCTTTTCATTTCTAACCAATCTTACCATACTCTTGGTTCCGACTATACAATACTAATTTATGAGGATGACACTTCCAAATTTAATGTTTTTGATTCATGCACGGACTTCCCAAGAAGGGAAGGCGAAGCCGTAGCCTGATTGGCAGAAGTCGGCTGGTTGAGGCCGTAATATTGCTTACAAGGAGCGAAGCGACGCAGTAAGTAATTACGGAGACCCATGCACGGACTTCCCAAGAAGGGAAGGCGAAGCCGTAGCCTGATTGGCAGAAGTCGGCTGGTTGAGGCCGTAGTATTGCTTACAAGGAGCGAAGCGACGCAGTAAGTAATTACGGAGACCCATGCACGGACTTCCCAAGAAGGGAAGGCGAAGCCGTAGCCTGATTGGCAGAAGTCGGCTGCTGAGTGTGTTCTATTAATGACTAGGGCCACTTCTTAGGCTCATATCTAATGAGGTCATGGTGATAAAATGGAAGCGGAAGAGGAGCTTAGGAATGAAAATATGCCTATTAAGGTGATATATCCTGCAATTATTAATAGAATATCCCCGCGAGAGAGATATAGTAACCGTTCATCATTGAAACATCCCCCTTAGGGTGATATAATTATTTTATGTAATATATCGTCCAGGAGGAGTAGGCATGATAACCAGAGAATGTGAGCTTAAGTGGTTGCAAGAATGGAAAAATAAAGATGTCATCAAAGTTATTACGGGTGTTAGGAGATCTGGTAAGTCTACTATCATGTATCAATATAAAAAATGGCTACAAGACCATGGAGTTAGTGTCCAACAGATTATCTATTTAAATTTCGAAAATCTCGAGACGATCGAATTACATGAGGGTACGGCCCTCCACAAATACATCAAAGAAAAAACTCAAGAAGATTTAGACTATTATTTGTTATTTGATGAAATTCAAATTGTGAATCAATGGGAAGTTGCTATAAATTCTCTTCATTTAGATAATAAAATAGATATTGTCATTACAGGTTCAAACGCTAAACTACTTTCATCTGAACTCACTACCTATTTAGCTGGAAGATATGTCTCGATCGTGGTTTACCCGTTCTCCTTAAGGGAATCCAGATTAAAAGATCCTGATTTTACAATACAAGATTATTTGACTTATGGTGGATTTCCAGGACTTGTAGGCATTGAAAATAATCACTCAAAAAGAACAATGCTAAATGATTTACTAGATTCGGTTTTATTAAAAGATGTCATGCTCAGAAATAACATAAATAATAGTCATCTTTTAAGGGCCTTAGCTAGCTTTATCATTCAAAATTCTGGGTCGAAATTTTCAATTAGGAAAATTGCTAATACCATAAAATCTGAGCTGGGGATTAATTCAAAGGAAGAAACTGTATCGATTTATCTAGAATACTTAGAAGAAGCCTATTTAATTTATGAATTAGAAAGAATTGATTTAAAAGGAAGAAAGGTCTTTGCAAGAAATAATAAATTCTATGGAGTTGATCCAGGTTTAAGGGCATCCTTAAGCTCCGGGGCAAACAAAGATTATGGTCATATTTTAGAAAATCTTGTCTATTTAGAACTTCTTCGTAGAGGCTATATAATTTATACAGGGGAAATCGAAGAATATGAAATTGATTTTATTTGTGAAAAAAATGAGGAAATAATTTATATTCAAGTAAGTTTAAGTTTAATGGACGAAAAGACAAGAGAACGTGAATTTAGACCGCTTGAAATGATAGCAGATAACTATTCAAAGATTATCTTAAGTTTGGATACGCTTGATTTTTCAAAATCAGGGATAAAAAATTATAATGCAGAAGATTTTTTAGCGGGCGAAATAGCATTATAAAAACAAAGTCAACCGTGAGTTTAATTTATATAGGTACATTTCCATAAAACATGGTGTCCAGGAAGCTAGTAACCAACTAATTGGGTGACTGGTCTCTAAAATATTAATAAAAACAGGTAAAAATATGGACCAATACGTAAAATTCAACCAAGATAGATGGAATAATGTCTCAAGGAAGAAGGGGAATCCTTATACGCTTCCCTTAACTAGTCAAGAATATCAACAGGCGATGGAAGAAGACCTTAGGGTGAGCCTGACGGTAGGCGGCAAGACTGTTCCCCTTGAATGGTTTGACCGAGCCAAAGGCAATAAGTTATTAGGCTTAGCTTGTGGTGGGGGCCAACAGGGCCCCATTTTTGCGGGCAAAGGTTACGAGACAACGATTATGGACTTCTCGCAAGAACAATTGGACAAGGACAGAATGGTTGCGGCCAGAGAAGAGATTGAGATTACAACTGTCCGGGCCGATATGACCCAGCCCTTTCCCTTTGAAGATGAGAGCTTTGATATTATCTTTTGCCCTGTCTCCAACACCTATATTTCTGTTTTAGAGAATATGTGGCAAGAATCCTATCGAGTCTTAAAGCAAGGCGGCCTATTAATGGTGGGCTACATGAATCCCTGGATCTATATGTATGATGGCGATGATGTCTGCGACTTCCCAGATCGGGAACTGATGTTAAAATATGCTCTACCTTTTGATTTTAGGGAGCTTGAGGCAGAAGGAAAGCTGGTCATTAATCCAGAATATGGCTATGAGTTTAGCCATACCCTAGAAGGTCAGATACGAGGCCAGCTTCAAGCTGGCTTTGCCATGATTGATTTTTATGAATCGAAGGACCCTAGAAATAGGCTTTCTAAGTATGGCAGTGATTATCTAGCCAATCTCAGCATCAAGCTTTGATTAGTGTAATGATTTTTGCTGACTTCTAGGGATATTCTTACTTGTAATCCTACCCATGATAGATTTGGTCCTATTGAATATGCCTGTGACCCAATATTTGTCCCCGGAAGCTAGACCTGGAGGACCTTATTAGGCGACCCCTTCTGATGCCCCTCTAAGAGGAAATTCCACTGCTGCCAAGTAAGCTCCAAGCAGGAAACTAGGCATTCAAATGCAATAATCAATGCATAAAATTGATATGGGTCAATTTTTTATTAATTTAATCTGTTAAAGTTTGATTGGATGTATATCCTTAATAAGATGAAATTTGAGAAGGATGAGACGATGACAGAGAATAGAAATAAGGCTAAATATAATTGTGTCCATTTAGTTCCAATCTTTAATCACTTGAGTCATGAACAGTTGACCTTGATTGGCTCAAAGGTCAAGCATAAGAGATTAGACAAGTTGGATTATCTTTTCCAGCCTGGTGACCAATCCAATGCCATCTATATAGTTAATACAGGACAAGTGAAAATCTTCCGAATGGTTGAATCTGGCAAAGAACAAATGATACGAGTTCTTAAGCCTGGAGATTTTATCGGTGAGACGGGTATTTTTAATCCTGATGAAGTCTTTGAGGATTACGCTCAAGTCATGATGGAGACAACCATTTGTACCATATATCAGGAAGACTTGCTTCAGATTATGGCTGATTATCATGAGGTGTCCTTACAAATTGTACGTGAATTATCCAATCGATTAAGGTCAGCTGACCAACACACTACCTATATTTCGACTGAAAAAGTTGGCACCCGAATTGCGCTTTACTTAGCCAATCTTGTCCAAGCTGAAGAGGTCAATGTTGAAGTTACCCTACCCATGTCCAAGAAAGATATTGCTTCTTATCTGGGAACAACTCCTGAAACAATCAGCCGTAAGTTCAAGCAATTGGAAGATGAAGGGCTCATCAACCAGATTAGTCATAACCGAATCCTAATTCATGATGTTGACGACCTCTTGTTCTATTCTGAATAATATTAGCTGCAGAGAGGCTATGATATTAGCATTGTATGATGCTGATATCATAGCTTTTTTATTTGCATTGACTACTTGATTTAGATCAATTTAATTCGAGTAACTTTGACATAAGATAGAGTCAACAAAAGTACTCAGGAGGTAAAGACAATGCAAAAATTGATCTTATCGAATAAAAATAAAATCATGTGGTTACAGTTAGTGTTAATTCTCTTAGCTTTCTATGGTCACTATGGTGCACATAATGAACCCTTAGCCCAGGGGTCCTTTCTTCTGGCTGGTATCCTAGGGATCTTGCCCCTGGCTATCCAAGCCATTTCTGCTTTGAGAGTTAATGTTGTTTCCATTGATGTCCTTGTTTCTATTGCTGCTATCGGCGCCTTATTTATTCAAAACTATGAAGAATCTGCTATTGTAACCTTTCTCTTCTTATTCGGCTCTTGGTTAGAAGGTAAGACCTTAGACTATACCCGTTCATCTATTAAAGAACTGACCAGTATGGCTCCCGAGAAGGCCTTTGTCCAACAAGCTGATGGGACTTTCCTAGAAGTGGATGTCGATGAAGTGGAGGAAGGGGACATTGTCCAAGTTAAGACGGGTGGGAAAGTTCCAGTCGACGGGCTTGTTATTGCAGGTGAAGGCCACTTAAATGAGGCATCTATTACTGGAGAATCATTGCCTGTTACTAAAAGCAACCAGGATCATGTCTTCGCAGGGACTATTCTAGAGAACGGAACCCTACATATTCAATCGACTGCAGTCGGTGAAGATACAACTTTTGGTCGGATTATCGAACTGGTTGAAGAAGCTCAAGACTCTAAGTCAGCAGCGGAGAAATTTATTGACAAGTTCTCTAAATGGTATACTCCTACAGTTCTTGTGTTTGGATTAATTGTAGGACTTGTGACCAGAAATATTGAACTGGCGATTACCATCTTAGTCCTAGGATGTCCAGGTGCCCTAGTTATTGGTGTCCCTGTCTCTAACGTTGCAGGGATTGGAAATGGGGCCAAGAACGGTATCTTACTTAAGGGGTCTGAAGTTATCCAAGATTTTGCCTCGGTAGATACCATTATCTTCGATAAGACAGGTACCTTAACTGTAGGTAATCCTCAAGTAGCCGATGAGAAGCAATATCCTGGATACAATCATGAGGTCATGACCTACTTAGCAGCAATTGAAGAAGAATCAGACCATCCTCTAGGCAAGGCTATCTTGAAGCACCTTAACCTGCAAGACTTACCTGAAGTAGGTCAAACAGATGTGGTTAAGGGTGGAGGGATTGTTGCTCAGGTTGATAACCATACAGTAGCTGTAGGTAATCTCTATCTGATGGAGGATCAAGGCTACACGATTACCGATCAAATGCTCAAAGATGCATCAGACTTCGAGAAACGTGGTAATTCCCTAGTCTTGACCGCAGTAGATGGCAAGATTGTATCCCTCTTCGGAATACGCGATCAAATTCGTCCAGGTGTTAAGGAGCAGCTACAGACCATGAAGGAACTCGGAGTGAAGAACTTGGTCGTTGCTTCTGGAGACAACCAAGGGACAGTTGATTTAGTGGCTCAAGAATTGGGCTTAACAGAAGCTAAGGGACACATGCTTCCAGAAGACAAATCAAATTATGTGAAAGACTTACAAGCACAGGGACAGATTGTGGCTTTCGTTGGTGACGGGGTTAATGATGCTCCCTCTCTAGCTCTGGCAGATATCGGAATTGCCATGGGGTCTGGAACAGATGTGGCGATTGAAACCTCTGATGTTGTCCTAGTCAACTCTGATTTTGACCACTTGAACCATGCCCTAGGCCTTACCAAAGCTACTGATGCCAATATGAAGCAGAATATCTTTATAGCCATAGCAGTGGTTGTAGCTCTGATTCTAATGGTCTTCTTCTCCGACTGGATGGATATGGCGATTGGGATGCTCATTCATGAAGGGTCGATATTGGTAGTAATTTTGAACGCCATGAGACTTTTGACATATAAATTGAGATAACTTGACCGGCGTCAATTTAAATTGTAATGCTTGCCGTTATAATAGCTGTGTAGTAACAAATAATGATAAATTGAAAAGGAGAATGTAATATGAGTAAAGCTGTATTGAATTTAGAAACCTTAACTTGTCCATCTTGTATGCAGAAGATCGAGGGTGCTTCTAAAGCCCTAAAGGGTGTTGATGCAGATAGCGTCAAGGTATTATTTAATGCTTCCAAAGTAAAATTAGATTTTGATGAAAGCCAAGTATCGATTGAAGAGATTGAAAAAGCCATTGAAAATCTCGGCTATGAAGTGCTCAAGTCTAATGTTAAAACTGCCTAAGCCAGACACCGAGGGTGGAATCAAAGGAGGGTAAATCTTGGAGAAGATTCAAGAATTTATTACGAATAACGAAGAAATGCTGACTCTATATACAGGAGCAATTACAAAGGTTCATGGTCAAAACCATCCTGAAGTATTTGAAGTAAGAGAAGTCTATGAAGATCTGGTCAGTAAAGCCAAGCATAATGCTGAGGATTATCAAGAGGAATTCGACAAATTAAGGCAAATCACTGATAACTATCACATCCCAGATGATGTTTGCGAGACTTATACGGCAGTCTATCAATACTTAGAGGAAGCTGATTACATTTATTCAGAGGAAAAGTCTAAGTAAATAATTACGTAAATTTCAAGTTTAAGTTAGCCACTTTGTCAAAACTAAAAACCTTCATCTGAAATATGTGCACTAGGTTGTTCGGCTTTACAATGAGCATCGGGCTGGTAGGCTCTTGGCCAAAGCTGGCTAACCCAGCTTTCACCAACCTTTAAGGCAGCCCGGCGGAGGTTCGTTGTCAAGGCAAACAGATTTTAAGCTGTAGCCCTTTCTTGACGAAAAGCTTTTAAAAACAATCGAAAGGGGTTTGATAGTCCAAAATCTTTCGTGGGTAGCGATTCATCCATTGTTGAATGCGCAAAATCTGCTGATCACTAATTTCCGATATTTTTTGACTTTTCGGCAAAAAGCGCCGGATGAATTTATGCTGATTCTCGCTCGTCCCTCTTTCGTAAGAAGCAAATGAGTGCGTAAAGTAGACGGCTACTGTCTCTTGGAGGGCTTCTTGTAAGGAAGCAAACTCGGATCCATTATCTGCTGTTACTGTTTTGAATAGACGAGTGTAGTCATCGCCACAGCGCTCTCTGAGCTGG
>JACBXP010000018.1 GCA_015863185.1 Aerococcaceae bacterium DSM 111020 | reverse complement strand
CACCACGACATTTATATTTTAACGACGAAGACGCAGACATAAAGTATAATAAACGAAAAAGTGCATAGAAAAAGACGACTGAAATATCAGTCGTCAAAACTCCGTCAACATTATTTGACATAGAGCCGGAATAAAATCGATGCAAAAATCCGTCACTACAAAAGTTGGCATTGAAATGATAAAATAATTATAAAATTTAATAGGATTGGTCCGTATTTTATTCAATGATTTGCTCTTCCATTAGTTGAATATACTCTTGGTTGGCTTTTTGGATTGTCTGGATCAAGTTTGGATTCACATCTGTTTTATCAGTAGTAAATTCTTGTAGACCATTGAGCCCCAGATAGGTATGATACCAAGCAATAGGATTGGCCAGTAGCTCATGAGTGAAAGGATAATAAATCATCGCTTGAATACGTAGTGCATGTTGAATCATTTCAGTGAGATGTGGATTTTCTTGTTCACTCAATATGACGATATGTTCTAGTGCTTGAAGATAGACCGTATCTTGTTCCAATGGAATAAGAGAATGATTCGACAACGTTTTAAGTTCATTAAACCAAGTGAATTCAAACTCAAATTCAAAGGATTGCTTAGCATAATAGTGTAAAAGATCTGTTTTAACAAAATTAAGCACGTGTTTTTCCAAGAGAATCGCTTGATAGTGTGCTTTCATTTGTTTAAAGGGAAGAGTATAACTGATATTTAGATAAGTTAATTGTTGTTGTGCCGACAGTGTGTTAAATTCAGCCACCATTAGCTTTGATGCATTATCATTGATCCAGTCGAGCCATTTTGCTTTGATTGAACGTTTGTCTCGAATTTGCAGGATGGCTTGTTGTATCTTCGTGTCCAATGCGAAATATGAAGGTATTTGCTCTTTAAATTCATAAAGTGTCAACAATGCTTGATCATAGTCTGTCGAACTTAAAGGAATCGATAGATAGATTTCCGCCAATGTTGGATTCTCAAGAAAACGCGCCGTTTCAATTTCATGGTCTTTAATAAACGATATTATGAAATCAATCTCTCGTGCTTGATAATATAAGGCCAAGAGCTCTGTTAAAGCTTCTGTTGATTGAGTTAGTTGATAACTTTTTGTCAAATAACTTAAAGCTTGTTCACGCCGATTATCTTTGGCCGCTTGATAACCTAAGCGAAAATATTTATCACCATCATCTGGTATTTCTAGTATATCTGTCACTGTATCACCTCACGTATCGAATATAGGGGGAAATATGATTAAATTATATGTAGATGCTGCGTTTAAACCAGCTACGAAGGAAATGGGCATTGGAATTATTATTCACTCACCTCAGTCAGAGCCGAATATATTTAAATATTATATCAGTCATGTTGCAGAAAATCATATTGCGGAATTCATTGCTCTATGGTGTGGTTTGAAATTGATTGGTTCTTTAAAATTAAGTCAGGAATGGTTATTGATTTATTCTGACAGTCAAATTGTGGTGGATTCCGTTGAAAAGGATTATGTCAAAAACAAAGACTATCAACCATGGCTTAGGCTCATTAGAAAAGAATTGGCAACGATTGATAATTATATTATTCAGCATGCCCATGAAAAGGCGAATGCTGGCGTTGATGCGATTGCCAAACAGGCTTTACATCAACAAGGTAAAGTAAAAAAGCTAGTCATTTAATCAGTATTAAATGCTAGCTTACTTTTTTTACTGAGTGGACCAATATTGATAATAATCGACTTTTAAAGAGCCATTATAAAGTTTTCTTCTCTTTGTAGCTGGTTCTCCATAATAGGTTTCGAATTGTTCGTCACTGGATAATATATATTTACTCCAAGTAGGCATTTGTTGGTAGATTTCACCCATTTGACGGTACAAATCATGCACGTCCTCTTCGGATAACATGCGGTCCCCATAGGGCGGATTAGAGATTAAGATACCGTATTCACGGTCCGTTTTATAATCACTTAATTGCATCTGTTTAAAAAAAATATCATTACCGACACCGGCTTGTTCCGCATTGTCTTTTGCAATCTCAATCATACGAAGATCAATATCTGTTCCTAAAATATCTAACTCAATTTCATGATCAATGGCTGCTTCAGCTTTTTGACGAATGGCTGGCCAGACAGACTGATCTAATAATAACCACTCCTCAGCAATAAAAGAACGTTTCAAACCAGGAGCAATATTTCGGCCTATTAATGCGGCTTCGATAAGAATTGTTCCGGAACCACAAGTAGGGTCATACAGAGGACGATCCTTATGCCAAGTGGTTAACAAAACAAGGGCGGCCGCCATATTCTCTTTGAGAGGGGCGACTCCTTTATGTTCACGGTAGCCTCGTTTAAATAAACTTGAACCAGAAGTATCAATGGTTAAGAGGACACGATTATTACGGATGGCAACTTCAATCGGATATTTTGCTCCTGTTTCGGGTAGAAAAGTCTTTCGCGCATAGACATCTTGCATTTTTTTACTAATGGCCTTTTTTACAATTCGTTGCACATTCGGCACACTATGTAATTTTGATTTGATTGATTTACCAGAAACGGGGAATTCAGCATCCAATGTCAAGAGATCATCCCATGGGAGTGCATAAGTCTGGTCAAACAATGCTTCAAAACTGGTCGCTTCGAATTCGCCGAAGACAATTTTGATGCGATCAGCTGTTCTTAACCAAATATTGGTCCGAGCGATGTCGGAAGCATCGCCTTCAAAACGAACGCGTCCATTTTCAGTTTGGACTTTATAGCCCATGTCTTTTAATTCACGTGCAACAATGCCTTCAATGCCTGCTGCAGCAGTTGCAATAAGAGAATATTTTGTCATATGAGACTCCTTTATATTATTATAAAAAAAGACTCTGAAATCAGAGTCTAACCTACGAATGTAAATTTCTATAAGCCATGTTCTGTCAATGATAAGTTGTAGGCAAACTTATCACTGGATAACCATCTATCTACAATTTCTTGTCTCATGCTTCAGTTGAATTCCTGGTCACATGAGTGCCCCTACCAAATTTGGGTTACTCGCTCGAGGGGTTTACCGCGTTCCACGCAATTTATTTCTAAATTGCCTCGTCTCTGTGGCACTTTATAAGCACTCAGCCATCGCTCTCTAAGAACATTAGGCCTTTAACTTGCCGTTACCTTAAGGTACCTTAGCTTATTGTTTCGCTAAGCACGAACACTACAAACATCTCAGTTTGTGCGAGAATGGACTTTCCTCAGGTAAAAATACCCGCGATTATCTGAAATTTACATGGTATGATTAATATTTAGTGTTTTGTGAATAATCGACGGTATCATCGGTACTTTCGATTTTTGAACCGAAGACATGTTTTTCAAGATTCGATAAACGCTTTAGAATGTCGAAGTTTGTCACACCAGTACCCGGTGCAGCGGGACTGTTTTTCTTCGATAATGCTAATTGTTTAGATAATTCATCAACTTTACTTATCAATCGTTCGTTTTCGTTTTTTAGGGATGCAATATCTTTTTGATAGGAATCATAATCACGTATGATACTATCTAAATATTCATCCACTTCTGCAGAACTATATCCTCTAAAGGATTTTGAGAACTCCTTTTGCAGAATATCTTTTGCAGTTAAATTTTTCTCTGCCATGAAATCACCTCTAAATTTATGTTATAAACGAATATTTTTTGTATAATAAGACTATCAATTAGTGTACTATGTTTATTAATAAATATCAAAGAATATTTTTTTAGTTTTCTTTGAAATAGACACCAAACTTATCTTCATTATAATCAATATTGATGAATAAACCAATAAAAAGCATTGAATATGTGAGTTTATTCAGCCATACTATAGAGAATACGAGGAGGGGAACAATGAGCCGCAAAAATATTATGACCGTTCTTGAAAGATTAATGAAAGAACATAATATCCATGCTGAGTGGCAAATCACTTGGCTTGATGAGTCGCACGCTGTGAGAATGAATTTACAATGTCCCTTAAAGAATAATGAGCAATATTTATTAAAGAATAAAGAAGGGCAACAAAATGATTCCGCAGAAATTATTTATGAAACACGTGTTTTATTTTATGATGCGAATCGTTACCACCTTTCATCGGATGATTTATTACAAGTTATTCCTGTGGATGCGGTACAAGGCATTAAATATGGTGAACTCGTTGCTTGTGTGAAATACTTAAAACAAATTGTCCAGAAGCTTCCCTTGCATTTTGATGAATTTTTGCATCGAGATGACGTAAAGGTATTTCAAGCGAAATGGATCGATTCAGATTATCAATTAATTCGTCAACGCATCATTGATCAACGCCGTTATAGTGATGAACGTGTTTTTCTACCAGATAGTAGGGAGGCAGATCAGTGAGCGAATGGCACAAGTTAATTATTTCTTTTGCATCGATTGAACCTGAATTGATTGATTATGTAAACTTTCAACTATTTGAAGAGGGTGCTCTCGGGACAGAGATTAAATACGCTCAAGATTATTTAGAAAATAATCCGAATTTATTTGGTGAGATTCCGATGGAATTGCCGCAAGAATATTTAGAGCATGCTGTGGAAGTATGGGGATATTTTGAGACTGCGAACGAACAGATTAAAGACCGGATTGAAGCAGGATTAAGTCATTTTGAAGACGACACGTTTAACATTCATTGGGAAACAATCGCGAATGAAAATTGGCAACAAAATTGGATGCAGTATTATCAGCAAGAACGTATCAGTCGTCATTTAGTAATTGTACCGGCTTGGGAAGATTATCAACCGAACGATGAAGAAATGGTAATTTATTTAGATCCGGGGGTCGCTTTTGGAACAGGGAATCATCCAACAACTCAATTAGGCGGCCAATCACTATCAATTTATATGCATGGTAATGAACGCGTCCTAGATATTGGAACAGGCTCTGGTGTATTGAGTTTTATTGCGGCAGCTTTAGGTGCCAAGAGTGTCGCAGGGTATGATTTAGATCCTCAAGCAGTCGAGAGTGCAAAAATGAATTTAACATTACAAAAATTATCGAGTATACAAGAATTAATCGATCAAAAAGCGATTCATTTTGCTGTGAATGACTTAATGAAGGGCTTAACTGGTCCTTTCGATATCATTATTGCTAATATTTTGCCACATATTTTAGTTAATATGTTAGAAGATGCCCATCGTGAATTGACACAAGATGGCTATTTAATTCTAGGAGGCATTTTGGAAGATAAAGGTTCTGAAATCGAAAAAGCACTGACGAAACATAAATTTAAAGTCGTCCAAAAAAATCAATTAGGTGAATGGCTTGGCTATGTCGCACAAAAAGAAGAGGTTTCGCATGCAGAACTATTTTCATAACCATGTTTTAACAATCGATCAAGAATTTTCTCTTAATGAAGAAGATAATCATCACATGCTTAATGTGATGCGTATGACTGAAGGGGACGAGCTAAGGGTTACAGACAAAGATGAACACATCTATTTGGTTGTCATTCAAACAATTCAAGCTAAAACCCCTATATTGAAAGTTATAAGAGAAATCCAAAGTGAAGCTGAGTTACCGATAGATGTAACGATTGCTTCAGGATTATTAAAAAATGACAAGATGGATTGGTTACTTCAAAAAGCTACTGAAACAGGCATGTATGACTTTATCCCCTTAGAGTTGCAAAGAAATGTCGTTAAATTAACCGAAGCAAAATTTGACAAACGTGCTGAGCGTTGGCGTAAAATTGCTAAACTAGCTGCACAACAGAGTGGCCGAAATCACATACCAATGATTCATTCATTGATGACACTTCAAGATTTATCTCAAAATCTTGACCCATATGATTATCTAGTCGTACTTTATGAAGAAACAGCTAAGGAAGGACGCCATCATCAACTATATGAATGGTCACAACAGCTTAAATCTGGAGAACGATTATTAGTTGTTTTTGGTCCTGAAGGAGGCTTTGACCCTGCTGAAGTCGACCAGTTAAAAAAAATTGACTTCAAAACAATGAGTTTAGGGCCGAGAATTTTGCGTGCTGAAACTGCACCTATTTATTTATTAAGTGTGTTAAGTTATGTTTTAGAAATACAGTAAGAAAAGAGGATGATTATGGAATTAAATAAATTTATCGATCATACATTATTAAAGGCTGATGCAAATCAGATTGAAATTGATACTTTGATTCAAGAAGCTCGCGAATATGATTTCAAATCAGTGTGTATTAACCCAACGTGGGTTGCTTATGCAGCGGAACAATTGAAAGATGATGATGTCTTAGTCTGTACGGTGATTGGTTTTCCATTGGGAGCGACTTCAACTGCAGCTAAGGTGGCAGAAGCGAATATCGCTATTGACCAAGGTGCGGATGAATTAGATATGGTCATTAATATTGGGGCTGTTAAATCTGGTAACTGGTATCAAGTACAACAAGATATTCAAAGTCTAGTAGAAATACTCGACGGAAGAGCCATACTTAAGGTGATTATCGAAACAGGCTTGTTAACTGAGGAAGAGAAAGTAAAAGTGTGTGAAATAGCTAAAGAAGCGGGAGCCCACTTTGTTAAAACGTCGACAGGATTCTCAACAGGTGGTGCAACGATTGCAGATGTTAAATTAATGCGTGAAACAGTCAGCGAAGAAATGGGCGTTAAAGCCAGTGGTGGAGTATCAAATCGCCAGGAAGCATTAGATATGATCGAGGCAGGAGCGACTCGAATTGGTGCTTCAAAAGGAATTGCGATTGTGAACCCATCTTAATAAATAAAGGATGGTGATAGTATGGGGAAAAATCAAGATTTGACAGCACAGGAAGTCATTTTTCTGTGTAAAGAATATATGTCTGAGACAAATATTGCTTTAGTTGAAAAAGCATTAGATTTTGCGACTGAGGCCCATAAAGAACAGAAGCGTTTATCAGGTGAGCCCTATATTATTCATCCAATTCAAGTTGCAGGAATACTAGCACAGTTAAAAATGGATGCGGACACCGTCGCAACTGGTTTTTTGCATGATGTCGTAGAAGATACGCCCATTACCTTGGAAGAAATGGAGGAGATTTTTTCTCCTACCATTGCCTTTCTTGTCGATGGTGTGACCAAATTAGGGAAAGTTAAATTTCAAAGCAAAGCAGAACAATTAGCGGAAAATCATCGCAAAATGTTACTCGCAATGTCTAAAGATATTCGGGTCATCATCGTAAAATTAGCGGACCGTTTGCATAACATGCGAACACTAACTTTTCAAAGAGAAGAGAAACAAGTTGAAAAGTCCCAAGAAGCATTAGAAATTTATGCTCCTCTTGCAGATCGTTTAGGGATGAGCTCCATGAAATGGGAGTTGGAAGATATTTCTTTGCGATATATCAATCCTGAGGCATACTATTCGATTGTTAGAATGATGGACTCTAAAAGACAAGAACGGGAAAATTATATTCAAAATACCATAAAGGAACTGGATAGCGCTATTTCTGAACTAGGCATTTCAGCAGATATTTATGGCCGACCCAAACATATCTATTCCATTTATCGCAAAATGGTAGATCAAAAGAAATCGTTTGAAGACATCTTTGATTTACTAGCCATTCGTGTGTTAGTAGATACTGTCAAAGATTGTTATGCTGTTTTGGGGGCGGTACACACTCAGTGGAAACCGATGCCAGGTCGTTTTAAAGACTATATTGCAATGCCCAAAGCCAATTTATATCAATCCATTCATACGACAGTTATTGGTCCAGAAGGTAAGCCGGTTGAAATTCAAGTTCGAACCCATCAAATGCATGAAGTAGCAGAGTATGGGGTGGCAGCACACTGGGCATACAAACGTGGAGAAACAGATAAAGTTGAAACAACTGATAATATTGAACAGCAATTAAAATGGTTCAAAGATTTGGCAGAATTACAAGATGACGCACATAATGCAAGTGAATTTATGGATTTTGTCAAAGAAGATATCTTTAAAGATCAAGTGTATATCTTCACACCACAAGGTGATGTAGTTGAACTGCCAAAAGGGTCCGGACCGATTGACTTTGCTTATCACATTCATACAGAAATCGGTAATAAAGTCGTTGGAGCTAAGGCTAATGGGGATATCGTTCCATTGGATTATGTCCTGAAAAATGGCGATCTCGTTGAAATATTGACGAATGCGAATGCCAAGCCGAGTCGAGATTGGTTGAAATTAACCCAGACCAGTAAAGCGCGTAATCGCATTAAACGCTATTTCAAATTACTGGAACGCGATGAAAAGAGTCAACAAGGTTATCATCAATTAGATAAAGAAATTAAAGCCGTAGGCCAAAACATCAAGAATCTTTCGAAAAGAAGAGTAGAAGATCGATTATTGGAACGCTTTAAATATAATTCACTAACAGACTTATATGCTGCGATTGGTTTAGGTGAATTATCACCAGCACAAGTGATTAATTTCTTAGGCTGGAAAAATCCTGAAAAGAAAGAGTCGCAAACACCTTCCCCTAAGCAAACGCAACAAAAAGTTAGTAAAACCATTCATGAAAGTGGCGTTGTAGTGGAAGGTGCTGATAATTTATTGATTCGATTGAGTCAATGTTGTAATCCAGTACCTGGCGATAAAATTGTAGGATACATTACTAGAGGACGAGGTATTTCCGTGCACCGCCAAGATTGTCCAAACATTCTCAATGAAAAAGACTTATCATCGCGCATGATTGATGTCTACTGGGATCAAAAAAGCACGGAAGATAATGTGTATGAAGCAGAAATTAAAGTGACGGCTTTTGACAGAAAAGGGATCGTCAATGACTGTCTACATTTAGTTGATCATACGATTAATCAATTAAAAAGCGTGAATGCTCGTCCGATAGGTAATGATGAAGCCGTTGTCGAACTAAAAGTTGGAATTGAAGATACGGTTCAATTGAATGAGTTGATGAACAAATTAAAACAAATCCCAGATGTTTATGAAGTAGAACGGTTATCAAATTAGAGAGGGGTTCTATGAGATTAGTAATACAAAAAGCACAACAAGCTAGCGTAACAGTCGAAGATCGAGTGATGGGTCAAATTAGTCATGGTTTTATGGTCTTGGTGGGAGTCACTCACTCAGATACAAAACAAGATGCCGAGTATTGTGCACGAAAAGTAGCAAATATGCGTCTTTTTGAAGATGCTGAAGGGAAAACAAATCTATCATTGGCGGATGTAGGTGGTGCAGTATTATCTATTAGTCAATTTACATTATATGCGAACACACGGAAAGGTAACCGGCCAAGTTTTGTTAATGCAGCAGAGCCACAACAAGCTGAAGATTTGTATGAATATTTTAATGAACAGTTGAGGCAATATGATGTGGAGATTGCGACTGGAGAATTTGGTGCCCATATGGCGATTGATTTTATCAATGATGGACCAATGACCATCCTCATCGACTCACAAAATAAGGACTTATAATTCATATTTTTAAAAAAAGCACCATTCATTTATTGATATCTTATCTCATATGAAAAAGATATATTATTAAAAAATGATAAAATAACACCCCTGGAATCATTCACTTCCAGGGGTGTTATATATTTTATTAATTGATTATTAATCCGTAGGGTTTTCAATCTGATTGCGAATACCATTAGCAATTGCTTGAGCAATATTTTGTTGGTATTCTTCAGAACGAATATATCCTAAATCTTGAGGATTTGACATATAACCTAATTCTAATAGTAAAGCGGGTTGCTGATTGTCTCGTAACACTTGGAAATTTCCGAATAAAACGCCATGATTATTCAGAGGGCCTTGTGTTAATTGCTCATTAACAGATTGGGCTAAATCATAATCTGCTTGATGATAGTAGTAGGAGGTCGTTCCTGATAAAGCTGGATCGTATCCTGCATCATAGTGAAGGCTGACAAAAACGTCCGCTTGATTTTGATTGCTAAGATTTGCACGATCTGCCAAAGAAACATCCATATCATCAGCACGTGTTTGAATAACGGTTGCGCCCATTTCTTCTAAATAATTTTGAAGAAAAATAGCTGTTGAAAGTGTGACGTTTTTTTCATAAGTCGATTGATCTTGACTGATTGCACCTGGATCGGTCCCACCATGTCCAGCATCAATCACAATAACTGCATCATTCATCGAATGGACTTTTTGTTCATTTTGATGGTTGATAGAGTCGTTCGCAAGTGACGCTACACGCGATTCAATGTACCCACGATTCCCATTACTATTGGCAACAAGGTAAAACTCCCCTTGTTCATTTTCCGTGGCACTTATGAATTGAAATTCTTCGTACATATCAGGATTATATAAGACTTCACTATCATAATCCGGTTGTTCTAAAAATACTTGATTTGCTTGTCGCATAATCACGGTGTTTTCATCTAATTCTTCCTCTTCGGCAATCTCTTCAGGGATGACTTCTTGTTTCTCAAGTTCTTCTTGTGGAACTTCGTCCCGTGAAAGAATATGAACAAAGCGACTTTGAACATAACCGATGCGTCCTGCATATTCTACTTGTGCCCATCCATTGTTTTCATGTTGAATGGGGAAATAGGTATCTGGTGGAATATTTTCTAAGGCGATACTTGAAACATTATCTTCGGCGTACAGGACCGTGTTATCGGTCGCCTGACCGGCTAATGATTGATCATCTGTGATCATGGGATTTTCTAACTGCCAATTAGGAATCCAACCAGTCTGTTGGTTTTGCGTTTCGATGAGTAACCAATTATTTTCCGATTTTTGAATTTGATACTCTGTTCCAGGTTCTAATTCAGCAATCGCTACTTGATTTGTACCGGGTTCTTCCCTAAGTGTTATAGGTACTTCGGTATCTAATTTTATCGTTGCTTGATTGATTAAACCCAAAATGGAGAGTCCGCTAATGAGTAAGAGCATAAATGAGATAAATAACGGAAAATATTTCCGAGTCATTAGTAAAGTTAAGATTTTTTTTACTCTTTCGATAATATCCCTCCATTTCTAATCTTAACAGTAAGCATATGATACTATTATATAATGCTTCATAGAGTTTTCAAATGTTTCTTATCTTTGTTACAAGATTGAAATATTCAAGAATTATTGAATAAGTATTTGACAAAATCCTTTTCACAATGTATTCTGTGAATATATCTAAATCCGATGAGATAGACAATGCTTTTGTATCATTAGCGAGTTGTAAACGGTGAAAGGCAACAACACAAAAGTTGACACTATTGAGGAGAATAATGCAAAGTTATTCCGTTAACCCCGTTAAGGTTGAGAGATAAATTTTATTAAATTTATGAATATAGGTGGTACCACGTTAAAACGTCCTGTAACGCATTGTTACAGGGCGTTTTTTAGTTAGGAGAAAAGAATGCAAAAATTAAAAGGAACAGAGGATATACTCCCACAAAACAGTTATTTGTGGCAATATGTTGAAGATGTTGCTCGCGATGTATTTGAACGCTATCATTTTAGTGAAATACGTACTCCTTTGATTGAATCATTTGATTTATTTTCAAGATCTGTTGGCGATACAACAGATATTGTTTCTAAAGAAATGTATGAATTTTATGATAAGGGTGACCGTCACATCGCATTACGACCCGAAGGAACAGCGAGTGTCGTTCGGGCATTTGTGGAAAATAAATTATTCGGTCCTGAATTCCCCAAGCCATTAAAACTTTATTATGTAGGGCCAATGTTTCGATATGAACGGCCACAAGCAGGTCGCAGTCGTCAATTTCATCAAATCGGCATGGAAGTCTTCGGAAGTGAGAATCCTGCGACTGATGTTGAAGGGATTGCCTTAGCATGGGATTTCTTTAATGAACTCGGATTAAAAAACCTCACGATTCATTTAAATTCTCTGGGAACAAATGAAGAACGAGGGACTTATCGAGAAGCATTGATTCAATATTTTGAACCACATTTTGACCAATTAAGTGAAGATTCGAAGCGTCGTTTACATGATAATCCATTACGTGTCTTGGACAGTAAAGATCAAGGTGACCAAACATTGGTTAAAAATGCGCCGATGATCTTGGACTATTTAGGCGAAGAGAGTCGCAAACATTTTGAAGAAGTGCAGTCGATGCTTCAAATGTTAGATATTCCATTTAAAGTGGACCCAAGCATTGTGCGCGGCTTAGATTACTATCAACACACAATTTTTGAGATTATCGTTAATGACGATACGATTGGAGCACAATCTACGGTATGTGGCGGAGGACGTTATGATGGTTTAGTCGAACAAATAGGCGGGCCATCAACTCCAGGTTTTGGCTTTGGGTTAGGTATAGAACGTCTATTAATTCTATTGACTGAACAACAAGTCGAGCTCCCAGAAGATGAAGGGGTTGATGTGTTTGTAACAGTGATGGGCGAAGAAGGTAATCATCTCGCTCAAGAGATTGTACAATATGCCCGTCAACATGATTTAATCGCCGACCGCGACTTCTTAGGGCGGAGTATGAAATCGCAATATAAAACGGCTGACAAATATCAGGCGGATATCGTTATTACGATTGGATCGAATGAAGTAGAAGAACGCGTTGTGACACTAAAAAGTCAACAAAATAAGCAAAATAAACAGCTAGAAGTCAGCGTTGATGAATTAGCAAAAAATTTCTTTGGCATCTATCGCCAATTGACTGCTGACACAAGTGTTATTGATGAATTTTTTAAAGGAGAGTAAATATGTCAGAAAGAACAATTTATGCAGGTTTAGTGAATGAAGAACTCGTCGGTCAAGAGATCACCTTAAAAGGATGGGTTCAAAAACGACGGGATTTAGGTGGAGTAATTTTTATCGACTTAAGAGACCGCGAAGGATTCTGTCAAGTGGTGTTTAATCGTCAGTATATTCCTGAACAAATGGAAGAAGCCGATCATTTGAGAAGTGAGTATGTGATTGAAGTGACTGGAACACTCGAAAAACGGGATCCAGAATCTGTAAATCCAAAAATACCAACTGGCGAAGTGGAATTGGTAGCCACTAAATTAACTACTCTTGCCAAAAGTAAAACTCCGCCAATTTATATTGAAGGAGATAAGAAGACAGACGAAGAATTGCGTTTACGTTATCGTTATTTAGATTTACGACGTCCAGAGATGTTAAATAATTTAAGATTAAGACATCAAGTAACGTCTGCGATTCGTAATTATTTAAATAAATTAGATTTTATCGATGTGGAAACTCCTTTCTTAAACAAATCAACGCCAGAAGGTGCTCGAGATTTCTTAGTTCCTACACGTCGTGAACCGAATAGTTTCTATGCTTTACCTCAATCGCCTCAGATTTATAAACAATTATTGATGGGTGCAGGATATGACCGTTACTATCAAATTGTTCGTTGCTTCCGCGATGAAGATTTAAGAGGGGACCGTCAACCAGAATTCACGCAAGTGGACTTGGAAACAAGTTTCTTGACACAAGAAGAAATACAATCACTGGTTGAAGAAATGCTAAAAGATGTTGTTTATCAAGTACGTGGAGAAAAAATTACAGAAGCATTTCCAACAATGACTTATGCAGAAGCGATGTCAAAATATGGTTCAGATAAACCAGATATTCGTTTTGGTTTAGAATTCAAAGATATTTCGGACTTTGCTAAAACAACCGAATTTGGGGTGTTCCGTAATGCTGTCGATGAAGGTGGACAAGTTAAAGCGATTAATCTTAAAGGTAAAGCCGATGAATATACACGTAAAACTGCTGATGGTCTATTAGATATTGTAAAACCATTTGGTGCCAAAGGATTAGCATGGACAAAAATAACTGAAGATGGCTTCAATGGACCTATCGCTAAATTCTTATCAGATGACTATGATGAATTAGTAGGGTTGTTAGATGGAGAAGTCGGGGATATTATCTTCTTTATGGCAGACAATGAAAAAATCGTTGCGGACGCTTTAGGAGCTCTAAGAACACATCTTGGAGAAGTTCATGAATTATATAATACAGAAGAATTAGCCTTTGTTTGGGTGACAGATTTCCCACTGTTGGAATATGATGAGGACGAAAAACGTTATGTTGCAATGCATCATCCATTCACTGCGGTTCAAGATAATGATTTAACGGTTTTAAAAGAGCACCCAGAAGAAGCATTAGCTCAGGCCTATGATATCGTATTAAATGGTTATGAAATTGGTGGGGGATCAATTCGGATCCATACACGTGAAATGCAAGATGAGATGTTCCAATTATTAGGTTTCACTGAACAAGAAGCACACAATCAATTTGGTTTCTTGTTGGACGCATTAGAATATGGCTTCCCACCACATGGAGGATTGGCACTCGGATTAGATCGTTTAGTCATGATTCTAGCGGAGGAACCAAATATTCGTGAAGTCATCGCGTTCCCTAAAACAGGTAGTGGAATGGATATAATGTCAGAGGCACCAAGTGCTGTGGCAAAAGAACAGTTAAGAGAATTAAATTTAGCAGTAAAACAATCACGCAAAAATAAAAAATAAGTGTCCATCATTTAATGAAAGGAGACTGTAGATGTTAATTGGTTCGCATGTTTCGTTGAGTGGGAAGGAAATGTTATTCGGCTCAGCTAAAGAAGCCACCAGTTATGGTAGTTCGGTGTTCATGGTATATACTGGAGCACCACAGAATACACGTCGTAAAGATATTGAATTATTTAGACGAGATGAAGCGTTTGCTTGGATGGAAGAGCATGATTTAGCTTTTTTCACTGTACATGCTCCGTATATTATAAATTTAGCGAACACTACTAAAGAAGGATATCATGAATTCGCGATTGAATTTCTTCAACAGGAAATTCAAAGAGTTGAATATTTAGGTGCCGATCAAATTACTTTTCATCCCGGTTCACATGTAGGTGCGGGAACGGATATTGGTATCAAACAAATAGTGCACGGATTGAATCTAGTATTAAGACCTGACCAAACAGCGCAAATATCGTTAGAGACGATGGCTGGTAAAGGAACAGAGATTGGTCGTACTTTTGAAGAATTAGCACAAATCATCGATGGCGTGACACATAATGAAAAGTTAAGCATCACTTTAGATACTTGTCATATTCATGATGCGGGGTATGATGTGGTTCATGATTTAGATGGGACATTGACAGCTTTTGACAAAATTATTGGCCTAGACCGTCTCAAAGTGATTCACATCAACGATTCTAAAAATGGATGCGGCAGTCATAAGGACCGCCATGCTAATATTGGCCAAGGAGAAATTGGTTTTGATGCACTGAATCGTATTGTCCATCTACCTGAGTTTTCAGATTTACCTAAATTATTAGAAACACCGTGGGTTCCAATCGAGGAAGGCAGTAAAGTGAAGTTACCGCCTTATCAATTTGAAATAGCCATGTTTAAAAACCAAACTCTTAATCCGCACTTAATGCAAGATATTCTCAGTCAAGAGGTCTGAGCAAAGGGAAAAGATTGTTAAAAAAAGCTCCAAAAGTTAGCGAAAATCTAACTTTTGGAGCTTTTTATTCTGAAGATGAAAAGAATGCCTCATAATAACGTGTAAATCAGAGAGTTGACTCATTTTAGTGCCAAGTGATTGGTAAATTCAAAATATCTAAAATAATACTGGCCGATTCTTCAATACTCCGATCTGCGACATCAATAACAGGACAACCTAATTCTTTATATAATTTGTCCGCATATTCTAATTCTTCAGCAATGCGTTCTTTTGATGAATAACGCGAAGTTTGAGACATGCCATATTCGCGCATTCGACTGAGACGATGTTTATTGAGAATCGTAGGATCATTTGTTAAACCAATAATTTTTCCTGGATCAATTTCAAAGAGAAGGGGTGGTAAATCATTTTCTGGTATCAGGGGAAGATTCATCGCCTTATAACCCATCACTGCCAAATACATACAGAGGGGAGTTTTACCGGTTCTAGAGACACCCAAAATGACAATATCCGCTTCTTCTAAAGCATTAGGATTCTTACCATCATCATAGGACACCGTAAACTCCATGGCTTTCACACGATTAAAATATTGATCGTCCAATTCATGCTGAGCACCCGATACTTCACTCGGCCGAACTCCCGTGCGACGGGCTACTTCTAGAGCATAAGGTTGAATTAAATTATAACAAATGAGTCCTGTTTGCACGCAATATTTTTCTGCTAAATTGGCCAATTCATTATCCGCAATGGTCATATAGACCAATGCATCTAAGCGGTTGGCTTTTTCTAAGATACGTTTTAAATGGGCCGGTTCAGAAATAAAAGTATAACGATGCATTTTAGCGTCAATTGTAGGAAATTGTGCTAAAATAGACTTAACGAGTTTGACGGCTGTTTCACCAATGGAATCAGATAAGATAAAATAATGTAATACAGGGGGATTTTCCGTTTGATTATTCATAGTAACCTCCTCTAACAATGTCATCTGTATTTTATCATAAACTAGAAAGGAGCGACATAGCTTTGACCCATTCTCATTCAGAAACCGTTCATTCACCTGATGAAATGACGCAAAGAGCCTATGAGTTATTGAAGGAATCAGGCTTTAAACTGACGAAGAAACGTCGTGAATTAATTGATATTTTTTCGAATGATCAACGTTATTTTAAAGCCACTGAAATTCATGAGCGTCTGAGTGCCGATCGTCCGACCATGAGCTACAATACCACATATCGGAATCTATATGATTTTGCAGAGATAGGAATTCTAGAAATGACAGAATATAATCAAGAGCAAATGTTTAAAGTAAGTTGCTTTCCTAATACGCATCATCATCATTTTATTTGTACTCAATGTGGAAAAGTAATTCCTATTCATGCTTGTCCAATGGATCAAGTTGAATCAGATTTATCTGGAGCAGAAATACAAAGTCATCGTTTTGAAGTGTTTGGATTGTGTCCGCAATGCGCTCAAGCGGGTTAATATCGTCTGATTGTGTTTTTTGAATACTTTTTCCATATTTTACTTAAATTTTTATAAAAACACTTGAAATGACAAGAAGCAATGCTATAATAGATTTTGAACTTTATTAGATTTTAGGTCTAAGAAAGGTTACTAAAAGCTTGGGAGGAGGGTATATTTATGTCTAAAACAGTTGTTCGTGACAACGAATCATTAGACGACGCTCTTCGTCGCTTTAAGCGTAACGTTTCTAAAACCGGTACTTTAAGAGAGGCTCGTAAACGTGAGTATTACGAAAAACCTAGTGTTAAACGTAAGAAAAAAGCTGAAGCAGCTCGTAAACGCAAGTATTAATTTTAGAATGATTGAAGTGACTCAATTAAATACATTGTTTAATGTGAAAACATCGCTCACTGCGATGTTTTTTTATTGGGTAAAACATCGCTGACTGACTTAAATACTAAGTTTAATATTAATAATTAGAAGCCTCTGTCAATCAACTTGTTATTCTTTTTTATTCTTGAATCAAATAATTCTAGCAAAGGTGATGCTTTAGCTATTTCTCATGATGAAATATGTTATAATATACTCACATTTATTGAAGGAGTGGTCAATTGTCTTATGAGGATTATTTAGCTTATCTGAATACAGGAATTGAAGATCCAGCCAAATTTTTCCAAAGAATCTTATTATCATTAGTTTTAATCGGTGTATTATTATTAATGAGTCGTGGCCTCACGTGGCTATTAAATAATTGGATCGATGATCCGAAACGTTTACAAATTACCATTGGATGGAAACGCCTCGCGACTCTTTTTATTTCATTGGGTATCATTATGAAGTTATGGTTCACTCGGATGGAATCTCTCGCTTTAGTCATTACCATCATCGGATTTGTTTCAGTGTTAGCACTTAGAGGTTTGATTTTGGATATTATGGCTTATCTTTATATTTCTTTTCGCGAGCCATTTGATATAGGTGACAGAATCGAAATTGCTGGTTTTAAAGGGGATGTATTAGATATTGACTTTCTCCAAATCCATTTATTAGAAGTGGAGAGTATCATTTCAACCCAACAATCAACGGGGCGGTCATTGATGATACCGAATCGGAAAATATTCGAAGAAGCGTCGCATAATTATTCTTATAAATCACCATTTATCAAGCAAGATGTTTCAATTTTAATTGACTTTGATAATGATCGAGAATTAGCTTTTAGAGAAGCGGCACGGATTGCTTATGAGGTGCATCAGGAAATTATTGAACATGCAGAACCGGATGATGTCGAAGCATTTGAGAAGAGTTTAGCAATCGGCAATACGGAAAAGAAGCCCTCTGTACATATTCTAGTTAAAGGCATAGGCTTTGAGATTACGGTGACCTATTTTTCTGATTATCATCGTTTAGCATACAATAATAGCCGCATGCAATTGGCTTTGTATGATGGCTTTCAAGCCAAGAATATTACCATGCCAACAGCTCAATATATGCAATTAGATATGACGGATCACATTGAGATAACATAGCATACAGCACAATCACTAATTATAAAGGAGTACCTATTTGACAAATTTTAAAGAAGTTGTAATCGTAACGAATCCAGAATGGTTAATGGCATTACTGGGAACTCATGATAAACAAGCCAAATTGATTGCGTCTCATTATCCTGTTTCGATTAGTAATCGCGGTGAAGAGATTACAATCGAAGGAGAATCTGAAGTAGACGTTCAAGCGGTTCGTGATATATTTAGGGTGTTATTGCAATTACTACAACAAGGTGTTACCCCTCAGACAATGGACTTGATTACTGCTATTAAAATGGAAAAAAATGATCAATTGAATTATTTTCAAGATTTATTTGAAGTAGTTGTCGGTAAGACATTTGATGGGAAATTGATCCGTGCCAAAAATTTCGGACAGTTACAATATGTAAAAGCTGTCCAAAAATCAGATGTTGTTTTCGGTATCGGTCCTGCAGGGACAGGAAAAACTTTTTTGGCTGTGGTCATGGCAGTACAAGCCTTACGAGAAGGACAAGTCAAGCGGATTATTCTGACAAGGCCGGCTGTTGAAGCAGGAGAAAATTTAGGTTTTCTTCCAGGTGACTTGAAAGAAAAAGTGGATCCTTATCTCAGACCGATTTATGATGCGTTACATGCTGTTTACGGACGCGAACAGACAGTGCGTTTAATGGAGCGAGAAGTTATTGAAGTAGCTCCCTTAGCATATATGCGTGGTCGGACACTCGATGATGCTTTTGTTATCTTGGATGAAGCACAAAATACAACTACAGCTCAGATGAAAATGTTCTTGACCCGACTAGGTTTCGGATCAAAAATGATCATCAATGGAGATGAAACACAGGTTGATCTCCCACGAGGTGTTAAATCTGGATTAAGAGACGCCAAACAAATTCTCCAAGGCATTAACAATATTCGCTTCGTCAAATTTGATGCGGATGATGTTGTAAGACATCCTGTCGTCGCAGAAATTATTCGAGCGTATAGTGAAAACAATGGCGCTTAGCCTTTAAGAATTGTCTGAGTTGCCCAATAAATGAAAATGAAAGGGAAAGCCATGAAGATTGAGATTATTGATGAAAATCAACGATTAAATAACCATTCAATGCAGATCATTCAAGATGTTATTGAATTAGGAGCAAATTATTTAAATGTATCGGATGAAGCGGAAGTAGATGTGACCATCGTCGATAACAATGAAATACGGGAATTAAATGCAATCTATCGACAAATTGATCGTGCCACTGATGTGTTGAGCTTCAGTATGATGGAGGATGTTATCGGTAATCCGATTGATTTTAGTCATCTGCCTATCGTTCATTTGGGAGATATTGTCATTTCGAATGATAAAGTCATCGAGCAAGCCCAAGACTATGGGCATAGTTATGAACGAGAATTGGCCTTTTTGACAATTCATGGCTTCTTGCATCTGAATGGTTTTGACCATATGACTGAACAAGAAGAAGCTGAAATGTTCGGTATCCAAGAGAAAATTCTCGAGCAATATGGATTGGCGCGTTAAAATGAATTTTGTATATTATATTAAGCGGACTATTCGAACATTTGCTTGTGCTTGGAATGGCATTATTCATGCAGTAAAAAATGAGCGCAATCTTCGCTTTCATTTATTGATGACAGTTATTGTGGCATTATTTAGTTGGCTGATGAAAGTGAATGCAGTAGAGTGGATGCTATTGATACTCGTTATTGGTGGTGTCATTACAGCAGAGCTTATCAATACGGCCATTGAGACAACCGTCAATTTAGTAACAGAAGATTATCATCTTCTAGCAAAATTAGCCAAAGATGTCAGCGCTGGAGCAGTGTTAATCACAGCGATTGTAGCTGTAACTATTGGACTGATTATCTTTGTCCCCAAATTAATAATGTTATTTTAGGAGGAATGTATGAATTTTAATCAAGATAATGGCTTTAAATCAGGTTTTATTACATTAATTGGACGTCCCAATGTAGGGAAATCGACATTAATGAATCGTTTTGTTGGACAGAAAGTTGCAATTATGTCCGACAAAGCTCAAACTACACGCAATCGAATTCAAGCAGTTTATACAGACCAGGAAGCACAGATTGTTTTTATAGATACACCGGGAATTCATAAACCGAAGCATGCTTTAGGGGATTTTATGTTGAAGACTGCTTTTTCCTCACTTCAAGGTGTTGATATTGTCCTTGTAGTAGTTAATGCCAATGAAAAAATGGGCCCAGGTGATCGTTTAGTCATTGATCGTGTGAAGAATGTCGATGTGCCAGTGTTTTTGTTGATTAATAAAATTGATTTAGTTGATTCGGATGATTTGTTAGGTATTATTGAACAATTTACTAGTGATTACGAGTTTGATGAAGTCTTCCCAATAAGTGCGACCGAAGGGGACAATGTACCTGACTTATTAAATACCATTAAAGAGTACTTACCTGAAGGTCCGCAATATTATCCTGAGCATCAAATTATGGACCATCCGGAATATTTTGTTGTGGCTGAATTTATTCGTGAGAAGATTCTACATTTAACCAGAGAAGAAATACCTCATTCTGTGGCCGTACATGTGGAAAGTATGAAACGGAATAAAGATGATAAAGTAGAGATAAGTGCCGTCATTTATGTGGAACGAGATAGTCAAAAAGGGATCATTATTGGAAACAAAGGATTAATGATTAAGAAAATAGGAACACTTGCTAGAAGAGATATCGAACAATTACTCGGAGACAAAGTATATCTCGATTTATTTGTAAAAGTCCAAAAAGATTGGCGTGATCGTAAACAATCGCTTGTTGAATTAGGTTATCGAACAGAAGATTATTAAAAATAAGGGGGCAATGAATTGAACGAATCGTTTGAAGGCATTGTCCTTTTTAAGCGTCCTTATCGTGATTTAGATGCATTGGTGAAAATATTTACGCAAAATTATGGAACAAAAATGTTTTTTGTTAAAGCATTAAATAAACCGAACCATTCTTTGAATAGTCATACCTTGCCTTTGACTAAGCATTCTTATATTGGAACGATTAACCAAGATAGTTTATCCTTTCTCAAGGAAGCAAACACACTGAATATGTATCGACAAGTGCAAATGGATCCCGTTATTCAAGCTTATGCGGTGTATGCTAGTCAGTTAGTGGACGCTGCCTGTCCGGATAATGAACCGCGTCCTGAAATCTATCAACTATTAAGTGAAACGTTAAATAAATTGGACCAACACATAGCTCCAGAGATTATTATTGCCTATATTGAATTACGCTTATTGCCTGAATTTGGGACATACTTTAATTTCGAACACTGTTTATATTGTCAAACGATTCAAGGTCCCTTTGATATGAGTATTAGGCAAATGGGATTACTATGTCCGCGTCATTATCATCAAGATAGTCATCGGATGCAGACTGACCCGAATGCAATATATATATTACAACATTTGCAACGTTTATCATTGGAGGATATTCAGAATGTATCATTATCCCCACAATTATTAGCAGAAATTAGACGTCTAATGGATGCTATCTATGATGAATATGTAGGATTACGGTTGAAAAGTAAATCTTATCTTAATCAATTAACAAAAATGGAACAAGAAATCAACAAATTAAAGAATTCACGTGAAAAATCAAATAAAGAAAAAGCAGTGGAAAAGGATAAAACTCAAGATGAAGAAAACTAATTGACATTGTCCTTATTTCTCAGTAAAATAATAATCAATGATTTAATGATAAATAAGAAAGTAAAGCGATTCTAGGATGGTGAGAGCTAGAACGATTCGTAGGCATTTTTAACATAATTTATATAATTGAGGCGCTGATTTTTTATGGATCAGAATTAGGGTGGAACCGCGATGACATCGTCCCTATGAGATTAAAATGATCTCATAGGGACGGTATTTTTATTTGGAGGAGAATAATTATGAAACCAACAACGTTACAAGATATGATTTTAACATTACAGCAATTCTGGGCAGAACAAGGCTGTTTAATCTTGCAAAGTTATGATACAGAAAAAGGAGCCGGAACAATGAGCCCCTATACATTTCTGCGAGCGATAGGTCCAGAACCTTGGAATGCTGCTTATGTGGAACCATCCCGAAGACCAGCAGATGGCCGATATGGTGAGAATCCAAATAGATTATACCAACATCATCAATTCCAAGTGGTCATGAAACCCTCACCCTTAAATATTCAAGAATTATATTTGGATAGTTTAAAAGCCTTAGGCATTAATCCATTAGAGCATGATATCCGCTTTGTTGAGGATAATTGGGAAAATCCTTCCCTTGGTTGTGCTGGCCTAGGATGGGAAGTATGGATTGATGGCATGGAAATCACGCAATTTACTTACTTCCAACAAGTTGGCGGTCTAACTTGTGATCCGGTAACTAGTGAATTGACCTATGGATTAGAGCGATTAGCTATGTACATCCTAGATGTAGACAATGTTTATGACTTATATTGGGCACCGGGAATTAAATATGGTGAAATATTCCAACAGCCTGAATATGAACAAACGCGTTATGCATTCGATACGTCAAATAATGCCATGTTATTTGAACAATTTACGGCCTATGAAGCAGAAGCGTTGGCTTGTATTGAGCAACAATTAGTTCATCCTGCCTATGACTATATTTTGAAATGTTCTCATATTTTTAACCTTCTTGATGCTAGAGGTGTTATATCTGTGTCAGATAGAGCTGGTTATTTAGCAAGAATACGAAAAATGGCTCGTGCAGTTGCGACAAATTTTGTCGAAAAACGAGAACAGTTAGGCTATCCATTATTGAAACAAGATGTCTCAAATGCTTAGAAAGGAATCATTATGACAAAAAATTATTTATTAGAAATAGGCTTAGAAGAAGTTCCGGCACGCTTTTTAAGTGATTTAAGTGATCAATTACGTTTAAGAGTCAGTGATTTTCTAACAGATGAGCGTTTGACTTTTTCTACGATAGAATCATTTGCCACACCGCGACGATTAGCCGTTATCGTACGTAACTTAAGTGAAAGCCAAGAGGATATTGAAGAAAAAGTTAAAGGTCCAGCCTTAAAGATTGCTAAGGATGCTGACGGAGAATGGACGAAAGCAGCGGAAGGATTTGCTAGAGGACAAGGTGGCACCGTCAATGACCTCATTGTTGAACCGATAAAAGGAGAAGATTACATCTTCATCCAAAAATTCACACCCGGTCAACAAGCTGAAAATGTTTTACCAAAAATCGTTGAAGTCATCTCACATATGATTTTCCCAGTATCGATGACTTGGCACGATTACCATACACCTTATATTCGACCGATTCATTGGTTTGTTTCATTACTGGATGATCAAGTGATTCCGTTTGAATTTATTGAAGTACAAGCAGGTCGTCAATCGCAAGGGCATCGCTTCTTGGGTCGTGCCGTTGATATTCGTTCGGCAGATGCTTATCAAGACCAATTAAAAGAGCAATATGTGATTGCATCCTATGATGAGCGAAAACAAATGATCCATGATCAAATTATACGTATCGCTCAAGACAATGATTGGCATATACCTATCGATGATGCATTATTAGACGAAGTAACATCTTTAGTTGAATGGCCGACTGCATTTTCGGCTGAATTTGAAGAAAAATATCTGGCAATTCCCAAGAAAATCTCTGTCACGGCAATGCGTGATCATCAACGTTATTTCTATGTTGAAGATAAAAAAACCGGCGCATTACTTCCATATTTTGTTTCGGTTCGTAATGGGAATGAAGAATTTATTGAAAATGTGGCTCGTGGGAATCAGAAAGTCCTGCGTGCGAGACTAGAAGATGCTTTATTCTTCTACGAAAATGATATGAAACAATCGATTGATGATTTCGTAAATAAATTAGCGAATGTTAATGAACACTATAAAATTGGTACGATTAAAGAAAAACAAGAGCGAGTGCATACACTCATTCCCATTCTTGGGCAAGCCATTGCCTTATCAGAACAAACGATGCAAACGGCTCAAGAAGCAGCGACCATTTATAAATTTGATTTAATGACGGATGTAGTAGATGAATTTTCTGAATTACAAGGTTATATGGGTGAGTATTATGCGAAAGCATTTGGCGTAGATGATGAGATTGCTCGAGCGATTGCAACACAATATCTCCCAGTGACATCGGGAGGCGCTTTACCAGATACAGAAGCAGGTGCTTTATTAGCCATCGCTGATAAATTGGATACCTTACTGGGTTATTTCAAGCATGATATGCAACCAACGGGATCCAATGACCCATATGCGTTAAGACGTCAAGCGACTGGTATCCTTGAAATTCTAATGGATCAAGGATGGCACATTGACCTAGGTGAGATTATTCGTGAAAAAGTAGCGAAAGAAGAAAATAATGTAGCGATTGCAGACGCTTTGATTCAATTCATGAAAAATCGTCTAGAACCAGCACTCAATAAAGCAGGCATTGATTATGATATTATTAATGCAGTTCAGAATGCTCGAGGTTTGGATTTACTATATAATGTCAATGCCGCGATTCAATTGCAAGCAATGAAGAAAATTCAACCACAAGAATACCGTGATATGATTGAGGCACTCACACGTGTGGTGAATCTAGGAGTTAAATATCAAGGACCACTGACGATGGATGAGTCTCTTGTGGAATCTCACTCCGAACGTCAATTAATTTCTGTTATTGGTGATCTACCAAGAATTGAGACAGATCCTGAGGAACAAATTGCCAACTTTAAATTATTAGTTCATCCCATTAATAACTATTTCGAAAATAATATGGTCAATGCGGATGATGAACAAATTAAAAATAATCGTTATGCGACGATGGCGTCATTAACTAATTATATTTATCTCATGCTAGATCCTCGGGAAATTATTACGAAATTTTAAAAAATTATAAAGGAGCCAAATATGTCAACTTTTTTAGATTATGCAAAAGTTAACGTCAAAGCCGGTAAAGGCGGCGATGGAATGGTGGCTTTCCGACGTGAAAAATATATTCCTGATGGAGGCCCTGCAGGTGGCGATGGTGGTAAAGGTGGCGATGTCATCTTTGTGGTTGATGAAGGATTACGGACCTTAATGGACTTTCGATATAATCGCCATTTCAAAGCCCAAAATGGAGAAAATGGTATGAGTAAAAATAAATTTGGCGCCAATGCTGAAGATTTACTTGTCGCTGTCCCACCAGGTACCATTGTTCGTCATAGTGAAACAGATGCACTCATTGGTGATTTGACTGAAGATGGACAAAAGGTCACTGTTGCAAAAGGTGGACGTGGCGGAAGGGGAAACACACGTTTTGCTACTCATAAAAACCCAGCACCCTCTATCTCCGAAAAGGGTGAACCTGGCCAGGAATTTGAGTTAACGCTTGAATTGAAATTATTGGCTGATGTCGCGTTAATTGGCTATCCAAGTGTTGGAAAATCAACCCTATTATCAGTTATTAGTAATGCCAAACCAAAAGTTGCCGATTATCAATTTACCACACTGACTCCAAATCTTGGTGTAGTAAAATTGGATAATCAGCGTGAATTCGTTGTAGCAGATACGCCTGGTTTAATTGAAGGCGCATCTCAAGGTGTTGGTTTAGGGATTGATTTCTTGAGACATATCGAACGAACGAATATTTTACTTCATATCATTGATATGGCTGGAGTTCATGGTCGTGAACCGATTGATGATTTCAAAAATATTATGGGTGAATTAACAGCTTACAATGAACGGTTATTATTGCGTCCGATGATTATCGTTGCTAATAAAATGGATCAAGAACAAGCGAGAGAGAATTTACCAGACTTTATGGAAGCAGTGAAAGCTTATTCCATAGAACATGAAATTGCTATTCCTGAAATATTCGAAATTAGTGCTTATCAAAAGAAAGGCTTGACTTCATTACTCGAGAGAACATATGAAATGGTTCAAGAACTTGATTTTGTGCCTTTGGAAGAAGAGGAAGCGGTAGATTTTGTTCACTATCAATTAGAAGAAGAACAAGCACCCTTTGAAATTCATCGCCTAGATGCTGACTATTATTTAATTAGTGGTGAGAAGATTGAAAAATTATTCGCGATGACGAATATGGCCCATGACGAAAGTATTCAACGATTTTCTCGGCAAATGCGTTCGATGGGAATTGATCAAGCATTACGTGAAGCTGGCGCGCAGTCGGGCGATACAATTGAATTATCCGGTTATCAATTTGAATTTATGGATTAGGTGATCGAATGTCACAAATAAAACATAACAATAGAATTGCTGCTTTTGATGGCATAAAAGGATTTGCGATCTTAGCAATCCTTGGTTATTACTTTTACGAACATTTCCTTCCAGGTGGTTATCTGGCAGTTAATATCTTTTTATTCTTTGCAGGATTTATGAATGTTCGTTACTTCTATCAAAGAGAAGAATTGCATCAACCTTATTCAGTTTTAAAGTATTATAAAAAACGTCTATCAAGACTTTTCTTTCCGATGCTATGGCTTATTATATTCGTCTCTGCTTTTGTTCTGGTATTTGCATCTGATTTTCTAGTGAATTTAAGAGGGACAAGTATCGCTTCATTGTTTTTTGTTAATAATTATTTTCAATTAGCGAATGACTATTCTTACTTTGTTGAAGCGGTTGCCCCTAATCCCTTTAGTCATTTATGGTATGTTTCTCTATTAGCACAATTTATTATTCTGACACCACTGTTAGTGAAAATAGTGTATTCATTTCATCGTCAGGCACCGACCGCGAGTGTGATGCTAGGAATTTTATCGCTTGTTTCTTTTATTACGATGGCTTATCTCTATTCTGGAAGCCAAGATCCTTCCAATGTGTATTTTCGTATTAGCACACGAGCTTTTGCTTATACATTAGGGGGAGCCATTGGATTTATCCTTCCTTTGAATTTGAAACATACGATTACCGAAGGTAAGCAGCGACGCATTATTAATGGGGTGGGAGCGATATTATTTGTTCTCATCATACTGATGATGATTTTTATGTATGGAACACAAGACTTTGCTTATTATTTTGGAATGTTCCTATTTACTTTAATCGTTGCAGTGTTTTATGTGATATTGACATTCAATGATTCGATTTGGCACACACTCTTTTCATTCAAGCCCTTAACATGGCTTGGAAGAAGAAGTTACTCTTATTATTTGTGGTTTTATCCAATTTATTTAATTGTTCCAAAATTAGCAATCTTTACCAATCTCAATTATTCACTGATGTTATGGGTGCAATTTATTTTGCTGATACTATTTGCCGAATTAAGTTACCGTTTATTTGAACAAGAAGTTATTGATTTACCAATCGGTCAAGATTTCAATTGGAAAAAAATGCACTATCAATTGAGCGTATTAGCGAAAAGTGGAAAAGCCTTAATGACAATTAAGGTTCTTACCGGTATTTATCTAGTCTTTTCATTGTTAGCTATTATCGCACAAGTTCAGTCGGGTTCTGGATCTGAAGATATTGCTGAATTAGAATCCTTAATTCAGACCAATCAGGAACAAGTCGTTGAAGAACAGAGCGAACCGACTGAAACTCGTGCCATTAATAATATTGAAGGCCTGAGTCAGGAGGAATTGTTATATGCCAATGGATTAGATGTAACATTTTTTGGGGACTCAACTTTACTATCTGCAGCCAATCAAGTAAAAGCAGTCTTTCCTAAAGCAGTGATAGACGGTGCGGTAGGCAGACAATTATATAATAGTTATGCTGATATAGCGTCCTTAGAAGAGCAAGGATTGCTTAAAGATACAGTGATTTTTCTACTCGGATCAAATGGGACTTTTGGGCAAACACAAATTGATGATATTATTAGTGTCGTGGGTGATCAAAGGGACATATACTTTGTCACTTCGAATGCTCAAAGAGCTTGGACAATGGATGCTAATAATCAATTAAGACAAGCCAGTGATCGTTATGGAAATGTAGATATTATTGATTGGGCTAGTTTTGCTTCGAATCATCCAGAATGGTTAAGGGAAAGCGATCAAGCCCATCCGACAACGGTAGGGGCTCAAGAATTAGCGAAATTTATTGCTAAAGAAGTTTATCGTTTGAGATAAATAAGTAGACATAGTAAAAAATTATTAAGACATTAATTCCATGACAGATTTTCATTGCAACGACATTCAATACTCTATTTGCCGTAAAAATGCTTTGGAATCATCTGATTATCAGGAATTACTGTCTTTTTTAATTGATGACGACATAGAAAGAGGTTTTTCATGGAAATACAATTTTTAGGAACTGGGGCAGGTGTCCCGTCAAAATCTAGAAATGTGAGTGCTTTGGCATTAAAATTGCTCCAGGAATTAAATCAAATTTGGTTATTTGATTGTGGAGAAGCTACACAACACCAAATATTAGAGACGACAATTCGTCCACGAAAAATTCGCCGTATATTTATTACCCATTTACATGGAGATCATATTTTTGGTTTGCCTGGTTTATTGAGTAGTCGATCTTTTCAAGCGGGAGAGGATCAAGAACCGTTAACAATCTATGGCCCACCTGGTATTGAAAAATTTATTAAAGTCTCATTGCAAGTATCGAAATCTCATCTATTATATCCATTGGAAATTATCGAATTAGATCCAAATGGAGGTAGCCTTTCTTTAGAAAATGGCTGGAAAATTAATTATCTCCCACTAAAACATGGGGTCTTGTCTTTTGGTTATCGGGTGGAAGAACCAGACGCACCTGGGGAATTATTAGTGGATCAATTGGCAGCTTACAATATACCAAATGGGCCCATCTTCGGACAATTGAAACGAGGTGAAACGGTGATCTTGGCAGATGGAACTGAATTAGATGGCGCTGATTTTATTGGTCCGGCTAAAAGAGGACGCATTGTTACCATTTTAGGTGACACACGTCCGAATGAGAATATTCAACGATTAGCTCAAGATGCGGATGTATTAGTGCATGAAGGGACGCATGCCAGTAATGAAGCTAAAATGGCTAACAAATATTATCACTCAACCATAGCCCAAGCAGCAGAAGCAGCAAAAAGAGCGAATGTTGGACAGCTTTTGATTAATCATATTAGTGCCCGTTATCTCTATCAAGATATACAACGTATGCAAAAAGAAACACAGAAAATCTTTAAAAATACTCGCATCGCGCATGATTTGTTGGAAATCGAATTATGATTACCTTAAGGCTTTCGAATATTCATTAAGAAAAAAATATGCTATTATTAGCTATATAGAGTAAGGGGGAACAATATGAAAAATCAAGCGAAATTAATTTTGGGTATCATCATTTTAATCATCATTACTGTATTCGCCATTCAAAACACTAAAAGTGTTGAATTAGACTTAATTTTTACGCATTTTGAAACGCCTTTAGTTTTAATTATTCTTTTTAGTGTTTTACTAGGAGTCATTGTAGGAATGATTGGCGCTGCAACGAATACAAGTGCTAAATCAAGAGAAATCAAGAAATTAAATCGCCAAGTTGAAAAAGAAAAAGATTTACGAAAGCAAGAATTAATTGATAAAGATGCAAAAATTGCCGAATTAAGATCACAATTAAGTGAAAAAGACCTTAAAGACAGAAATACGACCGTTTATGATTCGCTCGTGGAGACACCCGTATCTGATACTTCATCAAAGGATGATATTTATTAATGGTCGACGTAACAGATATTAGGAGCGATACCATGTTAAATTTAGCCAAATATTCTTGGTCAACGAAACAAGCAGAAGATGAAGAGACCATTTTGTCATCCTTACAAGAAGCGGGACTGAATCATTCGCCCGCTTTTTTGCGTGTATGTATTCGCCGAGGATTAACTACCGTAGAAGCGATTCAAGAAGCTACCGAACCACAACCACAACTATTTCATGAACCTTATTTAATGCATGATATGAAGCGCGCCATTGAAAGAATTGAAGCAGCGGTAGAAGCTGGTGAAAAGATAATCATTTATGGGGATTATGATGCGGATGGTATAACAAGTACACTCATTTTATATGAAGGATTACAAATAATAGGAGCAAATGTTACCTATTATTTACCGAATCGGTTAACGGATGGATACGGTCCTAACCTATCCCGTTATCAGTCACTCATTGAGAATGAAAAGGTTGAATTAATTATTACTTGTGATAATGGAGTAGCAGGTCATGAGGCAATTCATTATGCTAACACTCAAGAAGTGGACGTTATTGTTACCGATCATCATCAGATACAAGAAACATTACCTGAAGCCTATGCCATTGTTCATCCGGCTCATCCGGAAGGAAATTATCCGTTTCATGAACTGAGTGGTGCAGGAGTTGCTTTAAAAGTGATTGCTGCACTATTTGAAGAAGTGCCAGCTGAATTTATGGAATTAGCAGCGATTGGTACTGTTGCTGATATGATGGCCTTAACCGATGAAAATCGAACCATTGTCTTAGCTGGCCTGGAAGGAATAAAACATACCCAACGAATAGGGCTACAATTCATGTTAGAAGCAGCATCCGTAAATATTGAATCCGTCAATTCACAAACAATTGGCTTTGTGATTGGACCGCGCTTAAATGCGGTTGGACGTTTAGGAGATCCCAGCCCAGGATTAGAGTTATTGCTGACACAAGATATTGAAAAGGCGAAAGAATTAGTTTCATTCATTGAACGCCAGAATACCGAACGTAAACAAATTGAATCAGAGATTATGTCGGAAGTTGAACAACAACTCGCCACTTATGAAACGATACCGGATATAATTATTGAATCGAGTCCAGATTGGGCAGCAGGTGTCTTAGGAATCACTGCCGGAAAAATCGTTCGAAAATATCATCGACCAACCATTTTGTTTCAAGAGCAAGATGACCAATTAAAGGGAAGTGGCCGAAGTATAGAGGGCGTCGATTTGTTCGAGTTGTTGACTGAAAATAAGGCCTCCATCAAAGATTTTGGTGGACACAGTCAAGCAGCCGGCATGACAATAGAGGTGGATCAATTTCTTACATTTAAAGAACAAATGAATCAATCGATGATTCCATTGCAAAATATCATCCAGCAACCTCAAACATTAGCGGTTGACATCGTCTTAAATACTGAACAAGTTGACGAAGATTTAGTCGAAGAGTTTGATTTGCTTCAACCTTTTGGAATGGAAAATGAAGAACCGATTGTGAAGATTGAGGAATCTGTTATTAGCCAATGTCGCGCGATTGGTTCAGATAAAAATCATTTAAAAATGACCGTTCAAAATAAATCGCACAGAGGCAGTGAATTACAGACAATTGGTTTTCATATGATGGATCAAGCTCAATCTTTGAAGACGGGTCAACCCATTCATCTTGTTGGCAAATTGTCCATTAATGAATGGAATAATCAACGGATACCTCAATTGCAATTGCTTGATTTAGGCACAGATCGAACGGTGTGGATTGATTGTCGTGGGAGTCGAATACCTGAGGCATTATGGACACTCGATGAAGCAGTGTATATCTTTTCGCATAACAGCCTGGCACAACAATTTGAATCTCGTGTGAGCCGCAATTCTAAGATTTATCTTTATGATCAATTACCGAATCAATTGAACCAATCCAAAGTAGTTTTGATGGAACCAGCTCCAACTATGCCATCATTGAAACGTTTGTTTGAAAATTTTTCTTTTGATGAAGTTTATCTAGGGAGTTATGTTCATGAGTCCAAATATATGGCAGGCTTACCGACACGAAATGATACAGCTCAATGTTTCCGTTGGCTAAGAAATCAAGATGCCTTTGCCATTCGCGAGAATTTAGCACGTATATCACAACGATTAGGCCTATCGACAACAATATTAAAATTGCTTTTTATAATGTTTTTTGAAGCAGGTTTTGTTACAATAGAAAATGGTGTGATAGAGAATGTTGAAAAACTTCCAGAAACCAAAATAGATTTAACGCTGACCAAAGCGTATCAAAATTATGAAGAAGCCATGCGAGTTGAACAGTTAATGAATTATGAACCCATTGAGACAGTTAAACACATGGTTGAAGGGAATTGACAAAATGAATTTGGAAAAATATATTGCACGTGTAGACAATTATCCGACTGAAGGTATTATTTTTCGTGATATTACACCTTTAATGGCAGATGGTGAGGCCTATCATTATTCTGTCCAACAAATGGTAGATTATGCACGAAAATTAGAAGTTGATGTTATTGCCGGACCAGAAGCACGTGGATTTATTTTTGGTTGTCCGGTAGCGTTTGAATTAGGAATCGGTTTTGTTCCAGTAAGAAAACCTAATAAATTACCTCGAAAAACCATTGAAGTTTCTTATGATTTGGAATATGGATCAAATGTTTTGACGATGCATGAAGATGCTATTAAACCGGGACAACGGGTCTTAATTGTAGATGACTTATTGGCTACTGGAGGCACTGTTAAAGCTGCTATTGATTTGGTAGAGAAATTAGGCGGTATAGTCGTAGGCTGTAGCTTTTTAATTCAACTAGATGATCTGAATGGTGCAGACTTACTTGAAGGTTATGACTATCAAACGTTATTGCATTATTAAGCGTCATTGATGACAGATCATTTTTTGCTGAAATTTTTGAGATCCAATGACAGAACAATAGCCCAACATTTAGGCTCTATGTCAAATAATGTTGACGGAGTTTTGACGACTGATATTTCAGTCGTCTTTTTCTATGCACTTTTTCGTTTATTATACTTTATGTCTGCGTCTTCGTCGTTAAAATATAAATGTCGTGGTG
>JACBXP010000017.1 GCA_015863185.1 Aerococcaceae bacterium DSM 111020 | reverse complement strand
ACCACGACATTTATATTTTAACGACGAAGACGCAGACATAAAGTATAATAAACGAAAAAGTGCATAGAAAAAGACGACTGAAATATCAGTCGTCAAAACTCCGTCAACATTATTTGACATAGAGCCCTTATTATTGCTGAATTAGTAAGAGATTACTTTTTAAATAAGCTCAATAAAGATAATATCGTCAAATTGTTCAATAAATCGGTCAATAAATTGGATGCGATCAATAAATCCACGATATTCAATTTCAAACGAATAATGATACTCCGTGTCTTGCTGATCTTTCTTATTAGCCATAGTATAATTCACAATTTTTCCATCAAATTCTTCAAGGAATTGGTTTAATAAATCACGATTAATTTCTGTTCTTCTAAATGCTACTTTAAGATTCACTAAACCAAAGCGTGTACTTTTAAAATTCATAGTGGTTAAGGTAATAATCAGAAAAACAGTCGCTAATAAACTCACTAAATATTCACCATATCCCACAGCAATTGAGATACTGGCAACAGTCCATAATGAAACAGCTGACGTCATACCATCAACCGTTCGTTCATTACGAACTAAAATCAATCCTGACCCTAAAAAGCCAATTCCAGAAACAATTTGAGCAGTTAATCTTCCAATATCACTACTCACTGCTCCTAAATAATCTGGATGCTCTATATTCCACAAAATCGTTTCTGCAGTCATGTCTACTTGTACTAGAGTAATCACACAAACTCCAATGGCTAAAATCATATGGGTTCGTACACCAGCAGCTGAATGCTTTTCTCGATTAAAACCGATAATAAAACCGATAAATGCCGATAAAAGTATTCTAATGATTATTTCATCAGCAGTTAAAATAACATCCATTCACACACCTCGTTTCTTTTGTTATTAAAAATTATCAAAGAATATTTATCCTCAATTATATTATATTCGAATACTGTACCTTTCGCTAATTTATTACTTTATCATCAATTTTTCTGTACAATACACAAAAAAAGCTGTAAATTAAATTACAGCTTTCATGCATAAGTATAAGTGATATTATTCCACTAATTCCGAATATTCTATTAAGGACAGGAATTTATGAGCCTAACCACAAAATATGTCCGAAACACTCGTTTATCATTGATTATCGAAATTAATGATACTATTCCCACTCGATAGTTGCTGGCGGTTTACCTGTAACATCATAGACGACACGGTTAACATGCGGTACTTCATTGACAATACGCGTTGAGATGGTTTGTAACACATCCCAAGGCAAGCGAGCAAATTCACTCGTCATTCCGTCAATCGATGTCACTGCTCGTATACCTATCATATGATCATAAGTTCGACCATCCCCCATTACACCAACACTCCGTACATTAGGCAAGACGGTGAAGTATTGCCAAACATCTTTATCCAAACCGTGTTTAGCGATTTCTTCACGTAATATTGCATCAGATTCACGCACAATTTCTACTTTTTCATCGGTAATTTCACCTAGAACACGAATTCCTAACCCTGGGCCTGGGAAAGGTTGACGCCAAACAATCGAATCTGGCATACCCAGAGCTGTACCTAATGCACGCACTTCATCTTTGAACAGTGTATTCAATGGTTCAATCAATTCAAACTGCATATCTTCTGGCAGGCCCCCCACATTATGATGTGATTTGATTGTTTGTGCGGTGTCTGTTCCAGATTCAATAATATCTGTATACAATGTCCCTTGTGCTAAATAATCAATTCCATCTAATTTAGCGGCCTCTTCATCGAACACATAAACAAATTCATTTCCAATAATTTTACGTTTTCTTTCGGGATCAGATACACCCGCTAATTTACTAAAGAAACGGTCCTTAGCGTCAACTTTAATAATATTAAGACCAAATGACTCCAGCGATTCCATTACTAAGTCACCTTCGTTTTTACGAAGGAGCCCATGATCAACAAAAATACATACTAATTGTTCACCAATTGCTTTCTGCAGTAATACACCAACCACACTTGAATCTACTCCCCCGGATAAACCAAGTAAAACTTTTTTATCTTTTACCATATCACGAATGTTTTGTATGGCGATATCGATAAAGTTTTCCATAGACCAGTTGCCTTTAACCCCACAAATTTCGAAAGCAAAATTTCTTAACATTTCACTTCCTTGCGTTGTTGCTCTAACTTCTGGATGGAATTGAACCCCATAAATATCTTTTGCTGTATTTTCAAAAGCTGCGATAGGACATTGTTCTGATGAAGCAGTGATCTTAAAACCATCAGGCACTTCTTTAATCAGATCGCCATGACTCATTAAGACTGTTTCTTCTTCATTTAAATCTTTAAAAATTCCGGAGGCATTGTTATTCACTTCGATTGAAGCTTGACCGAATTCACGTACTTCACCAGCAGTTACTTTACCATCGAATAGTTTGGTAATTAATTGCATACCATAGCAAACCCCTAGAACTGGTACTCCTAGTTCGAATATCTCAGGATCCACTTCAAAGGCATCTTCAGCATAGACACTACGCGGTCCACCTGATAAAATAATTCCTTTAACATTTCCTTCAGCGACAATTTCTTGTGCCGATTTTTTATTCGATAATAACTCACTATAGACACCTAAATCTCTTAGACGACGTGTAATGAGTTGATTATACTGGCTACCAAAGTCTAGAACAATAATCTTTTCTATTTCAGTAATGGTTTCCATGAATTTCCTTCTTTCTAGTATTTTCGTACAGAAATCAAATCAATTAAATGATTTTCTGATTTATGCAACACAACCTGTGCTCGCTCTTTTGTTGGTGCGATATGCTGCACCAAATTTGTTAGATTGATAGTATACCAAACTTCATTAGCATAGGCTTCCTTTTTTTCGTCTGACCATTTTGACATTTTATGGAAATAATTATCCGGATTATCTTTCGCTAATTCTACCAACATATAATATCTTTCCATATACCATTTTTTAATGTCCATTGTATCTGCATCAACAAAAATTGAAAAATCAAAAAAGTTACTTACGTATAATTGTTGATTTTCAGGTAATTGAAAAACATTAATCCCTTCCATGATGAGTATATCTGGTTTATGTAGAACCCCCACCTCATCTGGCACGATATCATAAATATGATGAGAATAGATAGGATATTCTATTCTTTCAGCTCCAGTTTTTACTTTCGTCATAAAAGATAAAAAAGAAGGCATATCATAACTATCAGGAAATCCTTTACGATGTAATATCCCCCGCTTTTCTAATTCCTTGTTTGGGAATAAAAAGCCATCTGTTGTGAGTAAGGCAATCTCTTTGTTTGGGTAAACTTTTCCTAAAAGTTCTTGCAAAACACGAGCAACGGTACTCTTTCCAACCGCAACACTCCCAGAAATTCCAATCACAAATGGTTGACTTACTTTTCTGTCTAGTTTAAGAAATTCCTGTCGCTCTTTGCGTAATGCTAATTTATTTTCATAAAAAATATCAATAAATTGTAACAATGGACGATATATTTCACGTACATCTGCATTGGTTAAACGGTCATTTAGCGACACTAATTCATCTAAGTCATCAACTTTTATTAAGTCATGCTGTTTATGAAATAACTCACTCCATTGTTTTCGAGTGAACTGAATAAATATTTCATCTTGGATCATCAAAACGCCCCAATCTAATCTCCATTTCTCCTCTATTTTAGCACAACACCTTTTATTACAACAGATAAAATTATATCTCTCATTCTATGCAAATTGTGATGTATATTAATTTTTGTACTTTTTTTGATTAATATGCCTTTACAATGTAAAATGATTAAGATAAATAAAATTTAAAGGAGTTGCATATGAACGAAGAAAATATGTCTTATTCGACGCATGATACACTCCATCAGCAGACACCTTCTATCGGTCATGGTCAAGCACATAGTAAGATTATTTTGATGGGAGAGCATGCCGTTGTCTATGGTGTTCCGGCAATTGCACTTCCTTTTACAGCAGCCTCAACAAAAGTGATTGTCCAAAAAAACAATCACTCTGTTAGTTATTTTGAAAGTGAATATTTTACGGGGACAGCTGCTGAAATGCCTGACGAAATGAACAATCTAAAACAAGTGATACAATTAACTTTAGATAGTTTTGCATTACCGAAGGAACCTCTTCATTATAAAGTAACCAGCAATATCCCGGTTAAGCGAGGTATGGGTTCTTCGGCTGCCGTTTCCGTCGCCTTAGTGCGAGCGATTACAGATTATTATCAAGTTCACTTATCAGACTATCAATTAAAAATGATTGTTAATCAAGCTGAGATTATCGCTCATGAAACAACCAGCGGAATAGACACGCTTATGGCTAGTTCCCATCGACCAGTGATGTATCAAAAGAGTGAACCGCCTGTTCCATTTGATATAAATTTAAAAGCTTTCTTAATCGTAGCTGATAGTGGCATTGAAGGACAAACAAAGATCGCTGTGGGAAAGGTTCGTCAATTATACGAACAACGCCCATCAATGGTAAAGGATGCCCTAAAATCGATTGAACGTTTTGTTAAATTAGGCTATCAAGCAATCAAACAACAAGACACCAATGAATTAGGACGATTGTTAACCTATAATCATTATTATTTAAACCAATTAGGAATATCAGATCCTAAACTTGATCATATTATTCGTGCAGCTTGGTATGCTGGAGCTCTGGGAGCCAAATTAACAGGTGGAGGCTTAGGCGGATGTGCTATTGCCTTAGCTGAAACACAGACAATTGCTCAAACGATTGCAGATGCAATGAAACAAGCCGGTGCACAGAACACTTGGATTCTAAACTTAGCTATGAATGAGGAGGAGAACTAGTGAATCATCAGTATCATTCTATTTACCGTGCACATACAAATATTGCGCTCATTAAATATTGGGGAAAAAGAGATCAAGAGTTATATTTACCAATGACCAGTAGTTTATCTTTAACACTTGAATCCCTTTATACAGATACAAAAGTTCTTTTCTCTCCAAATTTAAAAAACGATACCTTTACATTAAATTATCAAAAACAATCCCAAGAAGAAACAAAAAAAATCATTCGTTTTGTAGATTTGTTCCGAAAAGAAAGTGGTATTCATTTACCGGTTTCAATTGAAAGTATCAACCATGTTCCTACAGCTGCTGGACTCGCTTCCTCAGCCTCAGCATTTGCTGCTTTATCTGCAGCCATTAACGACGCATTACAGTTGAATTTTTCTTCTGAAAAATTATCTACATTTTCTCGGCAAGGTTCTGGTAGTTCTACCCGAAGCTTGTTTGGCGGATTGGCTATGTGGCATCGTGGTTATGGCCATCACAGCGATTCCAGTTACGCTGAAGAAATTGATTCAGCGGACTGGGATATAGGAATGCTTATTGTGGTTATTAATTCTCAGCAAAAGAAAATTTCCAGTCGAATTGGGATGCAACATACTATTGAAAGCTCTCCTTTTTATGAGCTTTGGCCACGTGAAGTAGAGCAGGATCTAGATCAAATGCTCCAGGCTATTAAACAACGAGACATTGATGCAATGGGACGCATTGCGGAACATAATGCAATGAAGATGCATGCAACCATGCTCGCAGCAAATCCTAGCTTTAATTATTTTGAACCCAAAACACTCGTTGCTATCAATAAAGTTCAACAAATGCGCGACCAAGGTCTCTCTTGTTATTACACCATGGATGCAGGGCCTAATGTGAAAATCCTATGTCCTTTCAGTCAAATTGAACAAATCAAAAAAATCCTCATGGAAGACTTCAATGAGGATCAATTAATTATCAGTCTCCCAGGACGTGCTCCTTATTCTATCGACTCTCTCGGTCAACCATTGGAGACAAGATGATGATTTCACAGTTATTTTATCAAGTATCTCCTGAGCAACAAGCGCAAGCACAGATTCCAGGAAAGTTATATTTAGCAGGAGAATATGCCATACTCACACCCAATCAGCCTGCGTTAATTATGGCAGTCAATCGTTATATTACCGTGGATGTGGAGCGATCAACAACACCTCAGCACGGCACAATCATTTCGAATGAAAATCATTGGAAATATCAGCGCACGTCCGATTCTCAACTAAATTGGGACCATTTATCCCCCGCTGAGCAAGATTTTTGGAAATATACCCGTGCAGCTATCCATTTAATTGAACAATTAGTTCTTGAATTCAATATCCCATTAATGGACTATCAGTTAACTATTCAAAGCGATATGATTGACATTAACGGACAAAAGGTTGGCTTTGGTTCAAGTGGGGCTGTTACTTTAGCTGTTATATTGAGCTTATTAAAACTATACGGGTTAAAACCATGTTCAGGAACTATTTTATACAAATTAGGGGCCATCGCTCAGACCCAATTAAATGTTCAAGGTAGTTTCGGCGACTTAGCTGCTAGTAGTTACGGAGGCATTGTTTTTTATCAATCCTTAGATCGATTATGGCTAGAGCAACAACTCGATGCTAATCATTCTATTGGTACTTTGTTAGAAGTAGAATGGCCAGGATTAAAAATTATGCCTGTTCCAGAACCACTTCCAGTAAACATTTACTTTGGATGGACAGGCAAACCCGCTTCTACAGAGCGATTAGTCTCGTCGCTGAAAAAGCAATTAAAACAAAACCCTGCTCCATATCAAACTTTTGTTTCCCAAGCACATATCATAGTGATTAAATTGTTTCACGCACTGGAATGTAAAGATTCTGATAGAACGATTCAATTCATTAACTTATATCACACTTTACTCAACCAGCTCGCTTCAGAATATCATTTAAATATTTTGACCGAATCGCTATTACACTTAGTCCAATCGGCTCAACTTTTAAATATGGGCGGGAAATCCTCAGGTGCTGGAGGAGGAGATTGCGGTATTGCGGTTGAAGCTAAACATGGTAACACATCCAATAATAATGAACTTTTTACATTGTGGCGACAAGGTGGTGTAACACCTTTATCACTGCAAATTGCACCTAAAACACTTTAAGAATGCGAGGTAAATAATGACTCTTTCTCAAGACCCAAATTTAGCAAGACAACGTAAAGATGACCATGCTCGTCTTGCCCTAGATCAACAAACAGAAGCAAAGGTTTCCCCTTTTGACGAAGTTCGTTTTATCCATCACTCATTTAATCAAACGAATTATGACAGGATCGACCTCTCCACTAAATGGGCAAATCACAAACATGCTGTTCCATTTTATATCAATGGAATGACTGGTGGTTCAGATTTCACTAAACAATATAACGAAAAATTATCATTAGTTGCCGCTGCAACAGGCCTTCCAATTGCAACAGGATCGATGAGTATTGCTTTAAAGGACCCTAATGTCATTGATTCATTCACTATTATGCGACAAAATAACCCAGATGGCTTTGTCATGACCAATCTAGGAGCGCATCATTCATTAGAAAATGCCAAGCGCGTCATCGATATGATACAAGCAGATGCTCTTCAAATACATGTCAATATTCCTCAAGAAGTCGTTATGCCTGAAGGAGATCGTGACTATTCAATGTGGCTCAAAAACATCGAAGCGATGGTTCAAGAACTAGATATTCCAGTGATTGTTAAAGAAGTCGGTTTTGGAATGAGCCGCAAAACTATTCAACAATTAATCGATATTGGTGTTGAAAATATTGATGTTAGTGGTCGAGGTGGCACAAACTTTGTCACCATCGAAAACGATCGCCGCACAAAACTTGATTTGTCGGCCTTATCAAATTGGGGACAAACAACCCCAGAATCCTTAATTGCCGCGGCTCCCTACCAACAACAAGTAAACTTACTCGCTAGTGGTTGTATCACTGACTTTACACATATTGTAAAGGCTATTGCTATGGGAGCTCAGGCTGCCGGTATGTCAGGTAAAATGTTACACTTTGTCAATGAATTAGGAGTCGATCAAACGATTGAACTCATTGAAAGTTGGAAAGAAGCCATTCAATTGATGATGTTATTACTTGGTGTTGAAACGATATCCGAATTACAAGAAGTAGACTGGTATGCAACCGGAAATCTGAACACATTCGCTAATAATTATTCAACAAAATAAGGACCAACAAAACACAACAGCCAATAATAAACAAGAAAGGGAGACTTATATGAAAGCAAGCCAAGATACTATTCTCATCAACCAATCAACCATAAAGAAGTATGTCAACATGGACACTGCTATTGATTTAGTCAGGAAAGCTTACCAAGGTATGGGCGATGAAACAACTAAAAATCCACGTAAAGTAAATCTTGATTTAGGTGAATTAGATGCCTATCCAGATCATGATGGTTTCTTAAATGCTATGCCTGCATATATTGGCAGTGACACCATTGCCGGTCTAAAATGGGTCGGTGGCATTGCCGGAAAAAGACGTGAAGCAGGTCTACCATTTATCTTTGGAATGATTTTACTTGCTGACCCTGAAGTCGGAGGCTTCAAAGCTGTGTTAGATGGCCAATATATCACAAATATCCGCACAGGAGCTCAAACGGCAGTCGCTATTGATTATTTATTTGAAAAGCCATCTATATCCATTGGAATGTTTGGTACAGGACAACAAGCACATCAAAATCTTGATGCTATCTCTCGCGTCATTGACATTCATGAATTAGTGATTTGGAATCATCGAACTGAATCGGCCGAACGTTTTAAAGAAGATGCACAATCTTTGGTAAAGGGAGACATTCGCATTGTTTCCCCTGATAGACCGCAAGATGCCTGTAATGTTGATGCTATTATTACCGTAACCTTAGCGAAAGAACCGATTATAGATTCTGAGATGTTAAAGCCCGGAACTGTTATTTTTCCTATGGGGTCTTATCAAGAAATCACGGATTCAGCTATTCTCCGCGCCGACCGTATTATCGTTGATCATAAAGACCAAGCCCTCCATCGAGGTGCATTAACACATCTACAAAGCGAAGGAAAAATATCTGAAGATGATATCCAACAAACATTACCTGAAATTGCTATTCACGGACTCAATCAGCCTATCGAGGAAGATATCATATTATGTATCCCCATTGGGGTCGGAGCAACAGATGTCGTTATTGCCTCCTATGTATACGAGCAAGTGATACAAAACAATGATATCGATGGTCATTTTAATTTTGAAGCTTAACGATTTTTCAAACAATCTTTCATCCAAAAAACCTCGAAATGTGCACGTCAATTTGCAGACAATTTCGAGGTTTTTTAAATCGTTTATTTACTCTTCTTCAGCAATCTGAACACTAAAAAATCCATGTTTCTTAACTGGGACATAATATTCTAAAAGATACATTTTCTTCTTGTCTTCGAGCGCTTGTTTGGCTGCATCCCTCTCGCGATATGCATCTTCAGTTTTTTTATACCACGCTAGATCTACATTACGTGGCTTAAAAATTCCCCCTGTCTTAGCAGGGACACCCTGAAGCACAGCATTCGGCTTATGATCTAGTTCAAAATAAGCAGGTTTTTCAGTCACAACAAAATCAACAAAATTAGACTCTGCTTCGTCATCTAAGAGACTAATGACTTCGATAGTAGATTCTTTAACTTCTTTCTTCTTCGTTAAAGGTTTATTCTCTTCTCTAACAGAAACAATTTCTTCTGATGTAACCATCGTATCTTTCACCAATAAATCATCATAACTGACATTAAAGTAATCTACCAAGATAGCTAGTTTATCATAACTAGGTTCTGCTGTTCCGTTTTCATATTTCGAGATAGATTGGCGTGTCACGCCTAAAATATCCGCTAGATCTTCTTGAGACATATCATGTTCAAGTCTTAATTGCCTTACTTTCTCCTGAAACATTATATCCCCCTTTCATTGTCATTAAGCTATTCTGTCTAAAATTAATACTGGTTCAATACTTTCATTTCCTATTGTGACTGCATCAAGCATCCGTTGTATTGCTTCGTGGCTTTCCAATTGATTACTATGAAGCACAGCGATTTGTTCTCCTTTTTCTACATGCGAGCCTATTTTTTTATTAAGAACAACTCCCACTTCTGGTTGAATTTGATCTTGTAAGCTAAGACGTCCGGCTCCTAAAATACGCGCTGCTTCTCCTACCTCATGTGCATCCCATCCTGTAATATAGCCCGTCGTATTTGCCTTGATAGAAATTTGATGTTTCGCCTTTGGAAATAGGGATGTATCGTATAAATAAGATGTGTCTCCACCTTGAGCTTTAATAAATTCAACAAATTTATCAAACGCTTGTCCATTTCTTAGTTGTTCTGATAATAAATCTTTCGCCTCTGAAAAATCATCCGTATGTCCATTGGCAATTAACATATTGGCACCTAAAACTAAGCAAAGTTTCGTCAAATCTTCTGGCCCTTTACCTTGTAGAGTATGAATCGCTTCAATAATCTCTAAATTATTCCCGACTGCTTCACCCAATGGTTGATTCATTGCTGATAATATGGCTATTGTCTTCCGTCCTACTTGATTACCGATATTAACCATGGTTTCAGCTAAATGTTGCGCTTCATCGATATTCTTCATAAAGGCGCCATCGCCAACCTTTACATCGAGTACAATCGCATCTGCACCCGATGCAATTTTTTTACTCATGATTGAACTGGCAATCAAAGGAATCGATTGAACAGTCCCTGTAACATCTCTCAGTGCATAAATTTTTTTATCTGCTGGAGTCAAATTCCCTGTCTGACCAATCACTGCAAGGCTATTTGTATTAACCAACTCAATAAATTCCTCCACAGAAATATCCGTGCGGAATCCAGGAATACTTTCTAATTTATCAATGGTTCCACCTGTATGACCTAAACCACGCCCACTCATTTTAGCAACAGGAATACCTAAACTCGCAACAAGGGGCCCTAAAACAAGCGTTGTTGTATCTCCCACTCCGCCTGTCGAATGTTTGTCAACCTTTACTCCGTGAATTTGTGATAAATCTAAGTGGTCTCCACTATTAACAATAGCCATTGTCAAATATTGAATTTCTTCATCTGTCATTCCTTGAAAATATATAGCCATTAAAAATGCGCTCATTTGATAATCAGGAATTTCGTCATTGACATAGGCAACGACCAATTCATCAATTTCCTGTTGTGATAAGGGAATGTTACTTTGCTTTTTTTCAATCAAATCTAAAATTTTCATGACTGCATCGCTCCTCTATCACACGAAAACAGATGTGTCTCGCCATTTTCATAGCCTACAATAATGCGATCGGTTAAATCTAAGAATAAACCATGCTCAATGACCCCAACCATACGGTCTAACTCTAGAGCTAATTGATGGGGAGCCTGGATTGATTCTAAATGTAAGTCTAAAATATAATTACCAGAATCAGTGATAAATAGCGAGTCATTATCTAATCTTCTAAATTGTGGATTTAACCCCATTTGGTTAAGATTATCGAATAAGCGTAAACTGCCAAAGGGTACTATTTCTATTGGCAACGGAAATGCCCCTAACGTTTCAACAACTTTATCTGGTGTGACAATCCAAATACTCTTCTTCGCTGCCATAGCGACAATCTTTTCGTAAAGCAACGCACCGCCACCGCCTTTGATGCCACTCCCGTCGGGTGTCGTTTCATCCGCTCCATCAACCAACACATCAATATACTCTACCATATCAAGACTCACTACTTTAATTCCTAAAGATTCTGCTTGTTCCTTAGAACGTTTTGAGGTAGCTACTGCTTGAATATTTTGAAGATGACCCGTTCGAATTTGTCGTCCTAATTCATCAATAAAATAATAAGCTGTGGACCCTGTCCCTAAACCAACAGTCATCCCATTTTCTATATATTCAACGGCCTTCCGGCCAGCAACCATTTTGGCTTGATTTCTCATCTTTCTACCTCCATCATTAATTTCATCAGATGATGATAGCACTTTCACTATAAACACTATTATAGAGTATAATTATGAGAATTGCATCGTTTTTCTATCAAAGTTTTGTTACAATAAAGGCCACTAACATATTGAAAGGAAGTTCATTATGACAAACCATTCATTAAAATGTCCTGTTTGCCAAGAACCAACGACTAAAGAGGTTATTACATATATTAATACACAAACTATGCCTGAACTGGTTGAGCAACTTTTGGATAATCAATTATATCATTTTGAATGTCCTCATTGCGGAGCTGTTAGACAAGTAGAAGTCCAAATGATTTATCATGACCCCAGTAATAAATTATTGATTATAAACTTAGCCAATCAACAATATAGTGAAACTTTAGCAAATAATTTGTTGAATTTAATACCAGATCATCTCGATGTTTCTGATTACAATTTACGTTTAGTACAAAATATTCCTGAATTAATCGAAAAAGTTTATATTTCACATTTCAATCAAGTGAGTGATGCAACAATGGAAATTATTAAGTTATTGACAGATGGCTTATTTATTAAACAAAAACCTGATGCCGATATCAATCAACGTTTCTTTACAATCGTAAATAACCAACCTAAAATATATTATATCTTAGAATCTGAACAATTCTTTGTCGATTATCATGAATCACTTGAGGTGTTTGCCAAAGACAAACTACACTCACCGAATCAATCACCACCCAAAGGAAAATTCATCCAAATAGATCGCGATTGGGCTTTACATGCACTAGAAAAATAATTGAATAAAATTATACTGCTGAATATTGTTGATAAATATTCAGCATTTTTTATCCCCAAATATATAGTGCGCATTATTTAAATAATAAAGCAATATTGACTTTATATAATGCGTATTATATAATCTAAAAAAACATCATTGGAGGAGATTTAATGAAAAAAGTGTTTTTATTTAGCGAAGGAAATGCATCGATGACTGATTTATTAGGTGGTAAAGGGTGCAATTTAGCCGAAATGACGGCACTAAATTTACCAGTACCACAAGGTTTTACTATTTCAACACAAGCTTGTTTAGAATATTTAGAGAATCAAACACTCTCACAACCCCTGATTGATGAGATCACTCACGCTATTCACTCATTAGAATCTATTTGTAATAAATCTTTCAATGATCCCCATCATCTCTTATTAGTCTCTGTACGCTCAGGAGCCAAAATTTCAATGCCGGGTATGATGGACACAATACTGAATCTAGGACTTAACGACGAGAATGTTGTTAAATTTGCTCAACTAACAAACAACGAGCGTTTTGCTTATGATTGTTATCGTCGATTTATTCAAATGTTCGCCAATGTTGTCGATGGAATAGATAGCCAACATTTCGAAAATTGTCTAAAAGAATACAAAACAAAATTTAACTATCAAACAGATGCAGAGATTAGTGCGCATCATTTAAAACAAGTTGTTAAAGATTATCAAGACATTTACTATCAATTATTAGGTCGTGCTTTTCCACAAGATGTTTATCAACAAATTTTTCAATCGGTGGAAGCGGTATTTAAGTCTTGGAACAATGAACGAGCCATGGTATATCGTCAAATGAACAATATCCCTCATGACTTAGGGACTGCCGTTACCATTCAGGAAATGGTCTTTGGGAATCAAGGTGAACAATCTGGTACAGGTGTTCTCTTCACTCGAAATCCAGCCAATGGTACAAACGAACTTTATGGTGAATATCTTGTAAATGCACAGGGAGAAGATGTGGTAGCCGGTATTCGTACACCGATGTCGATACGTCGTCTTGAAGCACTCCAACCAGAAATTTATCAACAAATACTCGATCTCACACAACAATTAGAAGATCATTATCAAGACATGCAAGATATTGAATTTACCGTAGAGGAAGGGACGCTCTATCTTCTGCAGACACGAAATGGAAAAAGAACCGGACATGCAGCAATCAAAATCGCTGTAGATATGGTGGCCGAAGGAAAATTAACCAAAGAAGAGGCATTAATGACGATTGATCCTTCTTCACTCAATCAAATTCTTCATCCAACTTTTGAAAGCCAGGCAATTCATCAAGCCGAATTGATAACAGACAGTGGTTTACCAGCGAGTCCAGGGGCTGCTTCAGGCGCTATTGTATTTACAGCAGAAGATGCAAAAGAACGTAGTGAGGCCGGAGAAAAAGTTATTTTAGTTCGACATGAAACATCCCCAGAAGATATTATCGGAATGAATGCAGCAGAAGCTATTGTCACAAGTCAAGGTGGCATGACTTCTCATGCAGCAGTCGTTGCGCGCGGTATGGGAAAAACATGTGTTGCAGGATGCGATGAACTTGAAGTAAATGAAGCTTCTAAAACACTGATCTATCCGGAGGGAATATTAAATGAAGGTGATATCATTTCTGTCGATGGCTCAACAGGAAAAATTTATCTTGGTGACTTAACAACTGTCGCTGCAACAGTCAATCAAGATTTTGATAAAGTAATGAGCTGGTCTGAAGAAATTGCGAAACTAAAAGTTCGAATGAATGCCGAAACCAGCAATGATATACAAGCGGGATTGAATTTTGGCGCCGTAGGTATTGGGCTTGTTAGAACTGAACATATGTTTTTCCATGCAGACCGCATTAAAGAAATTCGTCGCTTCTTGTTAACCAACAATGCACATGAGCGCAAAGATGCCCTCACAAAAATCAGAGATTTTCAAATCAACGATTTCAAAGCAATATTTAAATTAACTCAAGACAAACCAGTCGTTATTCGACTTCTTGACTTACCCTTGCATGAATTTTTACCAACAACACATAAAGAAATCCAAAAATTAGCCGAGTCTTTAGAAATTTCTGTAGCTTCTTTGGAAAATCAAATTTTAAATCTTAAAGAAATAAACCCGATGATGGGGCACCGTGGCTGCCGAATGGGTCTTTCATATCCAGAACTCTATTTAATGCAGGGAGAAGCGATTATCCAAGCAGCCATCGAAATTCAAAATCAGTTAGAAAACACTCAAATTAAACCAGAAATTATGATACCATTGATAAGTAACGAGCAAGAACTTATTCTCTTGCGAAAACAAATCAAGAAACATTTAGATGCTTTCCAAGAAACTGCCCAACAATCAATTCACTATACTATTGGGACAATGATCGAGACACCTAGAGCTTGTTTAATTGCCGATAAATTAGCCAAAGACAGCGACTTCTTTAGTTTTGGTACCAATGATTTAACACAATTAACCTTTGGTTACTCAAGAGATGATGCAGGAAAGTTTTTAAATCACTATTTACATACGGGAATCTTATCTCACGATCCTTTCCAGACAATTGACTCTGAAGGAATGATAGAATTAATGTCATTGGCAGTAGACAGAGGACGCCAATCATCAGCAGATCTTAAGATGGGGGTCTGTGGCGAACTAGGAGGCGATCCTCGCTCTATCGATCTCTTTCATCGCATTGACTTAGATTATGTATCTTGCTCACCATTCAGAGTACCCATCGCTCGTTTAGCTGCTGCACAAGCCGCTATTTATCATTAAAATAAACTCAATTCTTAATCTCATTCATAAGATAGAAAGGGGACGCAATGAAGTTTTCACCTAGACAGAAGCAAATCATTCAAATCGTCAAAGAAAATGAACCCATTTCAGGAGATGATATCGCTAAAAAAATTGGTTTCACTAAGTCTACTTTACGATCTGATTTTGCAATTTTAACCATGACAGGTATTCTTGATGCGCGTCCTAAAGTTGGTTACATCTATTCTGGATTAACAACGAGTTCTTTGATTCAAGATTCTCTTAGTGAATATCTAGTGTCTGATATTATGCTACCCCCTGCGCTGATATATCAGGACAAAACAATTGAAGATGCTGTGACACAGTTATTTATGTATGACATCGGAACTCTTTTTGTCATCGATTCCTCAGATGAATTAGTTGGGATTGTCTCACGTAAAGATTTACTCCGCTCATTGGTGGGGAATATGCATTCTCAGGCAGTGGCACTGAGTATGACTCGAATGCCAAATATTGTTAGCACCAAACCAGATCACACGATTTTAAAAGCAGCATCATTATTAAGTAAACATCAAGTAGACACTTTACCAGTAATCGACAATAATGGTGATATCGTCGGGAAATTAGATTTGACAGCCATCATTGATCTAATCGTTGATATTAGTTTAGAGGAAAAATAGGAGGTAAAGATGAGACCCACTGTATACATTCTATCTGATTCTGTTGGCGAAACAGCACTACAAGCAACCAATGCTGCGCTAGCTCAATTTCCTGATATAGAAAATACTCAAATGAAACGATTCCCTTTTGTTAGCTCAAAAGAAGAAATTATAAACATCATGGAACAGGCTCAACGCGTGAATGCGTTAATTATAGCTACACTTGTGAGTGATGAACTTAACCAATTCGCAGAACATACCGCATCACAACAAGGGATAATGTACCATAATGTCATTTATCCATTGGTCCAGTTAATCTCTCAAGAAACTAAATTAGCGCCGATACAACAAGCGGGTACCCTACATCAACTGGATGATTATTATTTTAATCGAATTCAGGCCATTGAATTTGCTGTAAAATACGATGATGGAAAAAGTCGTAGAGGTTACGAAGAAGCGGATATCATTCTTCTAGGAATTTCCAGAACTTCAAAAACACCTTTGAGTATGTATTTAGCCAATCAATCCTATAAAGTGGCAAATCTACCGTTATTTCCCGAATTACGTATTCCTAAAGAAATTTATGAAGCGGATCCCCAAAAAATATTTGGTCTCACTGCCTCACCACAATATATTCAAAATATTCGTAGCACACGTGTTGAATTGATGGGAATGGCCAAAAATAATCAATATTCAGATTTGGATCGTGTGCGTCAAGAAATTATCTTCGCTGAAGATCTATATCATGAATTAGGAATCTCGATAATCAATATCGAGAATCGCTCCATTGAAGAATTAGCACAAACAATCGCAACACTTTATGACAACTCCATTTAATTTCTCAAAAATAAAACACCGAAATAATGAAAAAGTCATTACTTCGGTGTTTTTCTTATTCTGTATGAGAATCATCTTCAACTTGATGTTTTTCTTTAATCAAATATAAAGGTCTTTGCTTACTTTCAATAAATATTTTCCCTATATAGCGGCCAACAATGCCCAAACAGAGCAATTGAAGCCCTCCCATTCCGAGTATCAAGACCGCTAAAGATGCCCAACCAGGCGTGGTTGGCCCATAAATCAATGTTTTTCCGATAATAAAAACACCGTATATAAGAGCAATCATAAAGCTTATAAATCCAATGATGCTTGCAATATTTAATGGCATTTCAGAGAAACTCATCAGCCCCTCTAGTGCATAACTGAATAAACTCGTAAAAGACCACGATGTTTCTCCCGCACTTCGCTCTATATTCGGATATTCAATATAAGCGACATCGAAACCCACCCAACTAAATAAACCTTTTGAGAATCGATTTCTTTCAGGCAATCGAAGAATAGCATCAACCACAGCTCGATTCATTAATCGATAGTCTCTTGCTCCTTCTTCAATATAGATATCTGATATATGATTATTAATTTTATAGTATAAGTTCGCAAAAAAAGAACGAATAGGTGGTTCTCCCTCACGGTCTACTCTTCGAGTAGCTGCAACATCATAATCTTCTTCTGTTATTAATCGATGCATTTCAATTAATAATTCAGGTGGATCTTGAAGATCAGCATCTATTAAGCCCACCCACTCGCCTTCAGCATGTTCCAATCCAGCAATAATCGCTGCTTCTTTCCCAAAATTACGCGAAAATGATAAAAAATTGATTCGATCAGGATATTTTTGCGCCAAAATATGGAATTGATTTAATGTTCCATCTTTAGAACCATCATTAATTAAAAGTAATTCAATGAACACATCTGGCATTTTATTTTGGGTTTCTAAAACTGCTTTCATAAATAGTTCCAGTGTTTCTTCCTCATTATAACATGGAACAATTAATGTTATCGTATCTGACTTTATCATAATACCCTCTTTCCGATTATTAATGGCCTTCAATAAAAATTTTACGTGTAATAAAGTTAAACACCATAACCAAACCTGTCACAAGTATCTTCGCAATATTAGGGTGAATCAGCAACAAATCCACCGTTATTTTCATTAAAACCGTCGTAAGCATCAATCCTAAAATGCTCAATCCTACAAAAATTAAAAATTCGCGCATTTTTTGATTATCTTGATAACGACTGGTAAAAACATAACGCATACTTGCCCAATAATTGAATATTGTAGAAACAACAAAAGCTATAATGGTGGCCACTAAATAATGAATGGTTATTCCATTAAAAAGCAATGCAAAGACAAGATAATCGATGACGGTCGCTAATACTCCGACGAATGCGAAGTTTAATATTTGACGAATTATTCGTTTCATCGGTCACCTCATTCATAAATTATAATTATATTGTAACATAGGTTCTTCTTTTTTATTATTTTTCATGGTAAATTCATACTAATCTCTCGGTTCGATCTTAATTTCTAAATATAAGTCATTGTAACGAACTAAAGTGGATTTACCTAAACTTTCATAGAACTCTAGGTTCTCAATCACTTCATCTGTAGGATAATTACTCGAATCATTTATAATTTCCTCATCTAATAAACCAAGTGCTGTTTCGTTTGGGGTAGCATAACCGATATACTCTGCATTACGAGCAGCAATCTCTGGACGTGAGAGGAAATCGATGAGTGCATGTGCGCCTTCAATATTATCGGCTCCTTTTGGTATAGATAAGTTATCTGTCCAAATATTTGAACCCTCCTTAGGAACGACATACTCGAGATCCTCATTCATTTCCATTGCAACGACCGCTTCACCAGAATACGTAACGCCAATTAGAGCCTCCCCATTTGTTAGATGCATCTTCATCTCATCCGTAACAAGCCCCTTAATATTTGGCATCAGTGATTTCATTTTTTTCGTCGCTTCAATTAGATGAGCCTCATTTTTATCATTTAGAGAATACCCCAATGTTTGTAATCCAATACCAAGTACTTCACGAGCACCGTCTATCATTAAAATCTCATTGCCATAATTTGGATTCCATAATTCTCCCCAGCTATCAAAAGTTAATTCTCCTAGTTCTTTGACATTATAAACAATGCCTAATGTCCCCCAAAAATACGGAATCGAGTACATATTTTTTGGATCATAGACCATGTCTATAAACTGTGGATCGATATGCTTAACATTTGGAAGTAGGTCATGATTAAGAGGCAATAACAAATCATCTTCAATCATCGTTTCCACCATATATTCACTTGGGACGATGACATCATAAGATGTTCCGCCTTGTCGTACTTTTGTTAGCATTGCTTCATTAGAATCAAACGTTTCATAAATTACTGAATACCCTGACTCACTTTCAAAATCATCTAGTATCTCAGGGTCAATATAATCGCCCCAATTATAAAAATGAATCATTTCATCACCACTGATAGTGTTGCTTACAGATAGAGAATATTTACCTAGTAATAGCAATCCTGTAACGAACAAAACACCAATAAAGAAACGTTTCATTACAGTCATAGCTATACCCCTTTCTTCTTATCTAACTTTCGTTCTGTCAATTGGATATAATAATGACCTAAAACAAGTAAAATCGAAATAATAAACATAATTGTACTGAGAGCATTAATTTCTAAACTTATTCCCGTACGTGCTCGAGAATAGACTTCTACAGCGATTGTTGAGAAACCATTTCCTGTTACAAAAAAAGTTACCGCAAAATCATCCAGTGAAAATGTAAAAGCCATAAAGATACCAGAGATGATGCCTTTCGTAAGGTTTGGTAAAAGAATATGTTTTAATATCTGGAGAGAGTTAGCCCCCAAATCCTGGGCAGCTGTTATCATATTTTGATTTATTTCTGCAAGTTGTGGTAAGACCATTAATACCACAATAGGGATACTAAAAGCGATATGAGCACATAATACACTCCAAAATCCCAACTTAATCGGTAAAAGCGTTGAAAATAATATCAAAAAACTTGCGCCAATCATGACATCTGGCGTAACCAACAAAATATTATTTAAACTCAAGATTGTTTGTTTTAATCCATAACCCTTGATATAAAAAATGAAGATTGCGCCAAATGTACCAATGAATGTTGCGATAGATGCTGATAACAGTGCTAATATAAACGTGTCCATCACAATCCTCATTAAACGCTGATCTTGAAACAAATTCACATAATGTTCCCATGTAAATCCAGTAAAGGAAGTCATATCTCCACCTGCATTGAAGGAATAAAAAATCAAATACCCAATAGGGAGATACATCACTAAAAAAATAAACCATAAATACATTGAAGACCATTTTATCTTTTTAGTCATTATAATCACCTCTTCGTTCACGTGTGATATACATGACAAACACCATACTCACCATTAAAACTACGCCAATCGTTGCTCCCATTCCCCAATTTTGCGTCACTAAAAAATGTTGTTCTACAGCGGTCCCTAAAGTAATCACCCGATTTCCCCCGATTAACCGTGTAATCATAAATAAAGAAAGTGAGGGTATAAAAACCGTTTGGACCCCGCTTCTAACTCCTGGTAATGACAAGGGAAAAATGATTGCTCTCACTGTTTGCCAACCAGACGCCCCCAAGTCCGTAGACGCTTCGATAAGATTCAATGGAATTTCATCAATCGAATTAAAAATGGGTTGAATCATAAATGGTAACTCAATATAAACAGCGACTAACACAAAAGATATATTTGTAAATAATAATTGAGGTTTATGAAAGCCTAGATTATTCAACCAATCAACAATTGGACCTTTTTGACTGAGAATACCAATAAAAGCATATACTTTAAGCAATAAATTAATCCAAGTAGGTAAAATAATAAACATGCTCCAAAATAGTTTGTATTTTGTTTGCGTAAGCAAATAAGCTGTTGGATATGCTAATAAAAGTGTCAATATAGTGATTATCATCGCTAGGACAAAAGAACTGACTGTCATCAATAAATAGTTTTTTGATGTTAAGAAATATAAATAATTCTCAAATGTTAATTGTCCATGAATATCAAAGAATGATTGATAAATTAGTAAAGCAAGTGGTGCGAGAACAAAAAACAAAATCCACAACACATATGGTATCGCTAATCGTTGATTTGCTGTTTCTTTCATTTTAGTGTTCTCCCTCATCATACATTTCTAATCGAGCATCAAAATCTTGTTCTGATTCATTAAACCGCATAACATGGATTTCTGAAGGAGCAATGGCTAAACCAATAATGGTTCCAGGCTCAATTTTTTTCGTCGTATGAATCATCCACTCATTCCCCTCTTCATCATAAGCAATAATCTCATTAAAGACGCCTCTGAAAAGTGTGGTATCCACTTTAGCATTTATTTGCCCATTATGAGGCTGAGTAATACTAATATCCTCAGGTCTTACCACAACTTCTACTGCTTCTCCACTCGGTATCCCGCCATCTTCACACTGAAAGATATGACCGACAAATTCTACCTGATAATCTTCAATCATTGTAGCAGGAATAATATTACTTTCGCCGATAAAATCAGCCACATAATGATTAATGGGTTCATCATAAATATCTACTGGAGTACCCGATTGAACAATCTCACCATTATTCAATACAAAGATCCAATCAGACATGGCCAAAGCTTCTTCTTGATCATGGGTTACAAAAATAAATGTGATATCTAAACGTTGCTGTAACTCTCTTAATTCATATTGCATATCTGTTCGTAGCTTTAAATCAAGCGCGGAAAGTGGCTCATCTAATAACAAAACTTCGGGCTCATTAACCAATGCCCTAGCAATGGCAACTCTTTGTTTTTGACCACCTGACATATCTTGAATACGACGCTCTTCATAACCTGTTAATTGGACTAATTTTAGTGCTTCTTGAACTTTTTGAGAAATCAATGATTTATCTAGGTCTTTAATCATTAAACCAAATGCGACATTTTCGAAGACATTCATATGTGGAAATAAAGCATAATCTTGAAAGACCGTGTTGACTTTTCGTTTACTGGCAGGAACATTAGTCATACGTTCATTATTGATAAATATTTCGCCTGTGGTCGGTTCATTAAATCCTGCAATTAATCTTAAAAGAGTTGTCTTACCACACCCTGAAGGGCCTAATAAAGTGTAGAATTTACCTTTTTCTAGCTTAATATCTATTTTTTTAAGAACCTGTGTCTCACCAAATGACTGTGACACACCTTCCAACTCAACACTATAATCCATCATATTATCATCTCCTTATTACTTTCTCGTCATTATTTAGCGCAAGAAAATTATACGTGAATCTGGCTTTATTTGCTATTGTTTTTTACCATTAGATGCACTTTATATGGATTGATATTTAAAAGCGCAAAAAAGAGAGTCCATAAAAGACTCTCTACTCTCTACCGATGATGCGTACTTCAGGTTCTAGTCTGACTTGATTTAAATCCCAGATTGTTTGCTGAATAAAGCGAATCATCTGGATATAATCTGTCGCTGTTGCTTGGTCAACATTGATAATAAAGCCGGCATGTTTTTTTGATATTTCAGCTCCACCAATTCGGTGCCCTTGTAAACCAGCATCTTGAATTAATTTTCCAGTGAAATATCCTTCAGGTCGTTTAAAAACACTTCCACAAGAAGGATATTCTAATGGTTGCTTACTTTCACGTAATTCAGTTAGGCGATCCATTTCATTTTGAATAACGTCTAGTTCACCATCTTGGAGCCACAAACGTGTCGTTAAGATAATATCATGATTGTCTTGAAAGACACTATGACGATAAGAAAATTCGCATTGGTCAAGACTATAAGTTTTTAACTCGCCTTCTCTTGATATTGTGTCTACCTCTAAAGGTATATCACATATCTCACCACCATAAGCCCCAGCATTCATAAAGATTGCTCCACCCATACTTCCAGGTATTCCACAAGCAAATTCTAATCCGGTTAATCGATGATCTCTTGCACGGTGAGTAACCTCGATTAATGTCGCACCACTATCTGCGGAGATACAATTATCTTGAACAGAGATTTGATTCATTTCCGTTAGAATAATAACAATGCCTTCCATTCCACCATCGCGGACAATCAAATTACTTAAATTGCCTAGAATTGTTAAAGGGGCATCATATTCTTTAGCCCAATTCACAATCGCTTTAACTTCATCTGTCGATTCAGGGAAAGCAATCACATCAGCTGGACCACCAGTTTTAGTATAACTGTATTTCGATAGGGGCTCATTATATTTCAATGTTAAACTAGGATATTCTTCTTTTAATAAATCGTAATTCATTTTCTACTTCCTTTAATACAGTTTATTTGATGCTTTTTTCCATCAAAATTGCATCGTATGTACGTTGTTGATATTTTAAGTAGTTAGCGAGGCGCCCAACTTCATAAAATTGATATTTTTTATATAAATTAATCGCACGTTTATTTTCTGAAACGACTTCCAATGTAATGACTTCAATTCCAGAATTTTCTGCAAAATCAATCAATGACTCTAATAATAAACTTCCAACACCTAACTCACAATATTCTTGTAGAATAGCGACCCCTAAAGATGCACGATGTTTCTGCAGGGGATGTTGATTACCTGCTAGAACAGCAATCCCAATATATTGACCATCGACTTCTAATACCAAATAAATACTATTTAACGAAACAGCGTATTGATTAATAATTTGTTTTTGATTCGTCACATCTGTCGGACGATCGATCAGTAAGTAGTCCGACTCTTCCTCTAACTCCATCAATAAATAAATAAGTCCTCGACTATCGGAAGGCTCTGCTTGTCGAATGAGTAAATCAAGCTTACCATCTTCACATGGAATTTCAACTTCTATTACCATGTTCTTTTCTCCCCTTCCATGTTTTAACTAGCTGTTCCAGTCTTTCTTGATCTTGATGGGTTCCATTAACAACTTCGAGTGTTAATCGTCTTTGATTAAAATCATCACTCAAAGCAAAGTGAATTGTAAGATATTTATTTGGCAAATAATCTTCAATAAATTGTGCCCATTCTATTAATGTAATGGCATTTGGATGCATAAAAGCATCGATATCCACTGTATCTGCTCCACCATCCTCTAAACGGTAAGCATCAATATGAATAAATTCCCCTTCTTCAAGTGGATAGTTCTTAACGATCGTATAAGTCGGACTTTTTATCGCTCGTTGAATGCCCAATGCACGACCTAAGCCTTGAGTAAAAGTTGTTTTACCACTCCCAAGTGGGCCTTCCAGTCGGATAATTTGCCCTTTGTTTATATGTTGGGCAAGTAAGGTAGCAAACAACTGAGTTTCCTGAGATGAATGTGTATATATTTCCATACTTCCCCTCCTCTATTTTATCTTCATTATATCGAACTCACAGATAAATGAGTAATAATTACACTCAATATTTAATGTTAGCATAAAATATTTCATAGGGAAACCTTATTTTGTAGTAATTGTTTGACATATTATATGAAAATTGCTAATCTAAAGTAAAGGTTTACAATAAATAGGAGGTCATATTATGAAAAAGTTCCTAAAAATTTTATCAACCGCTGCACTAGCATTGATTTTAGCAGCTTGTAATAACAATACTACTGAAGAAGTCGAATCCTCTTCAGAGTCAACAGTTGAATCAACAGTTGAATCAGAACAAGAAAATTCTGAGTCTTCTGAATCCGTTGATTCAGAGGTATCATCGGAAGATGCCGAAGAAGCTAACGATGAAGATCCAACAGCTAAAGGTGTTAACTTCGAATTTTATGTTGATGGTGCGGAAGAACCATATGAAACATTTGTTGCAGAAAATGCAGACGGCATGAGTGTCCTAGAAGCAATGGAATCTATCGAAGGACTAGACTTCAACTTCAATGAAGAAGAAGGAGTCATCGACCAAATCGGAGATTACACGAACGATTATGCTTCTGAGCAAACTTGGGCTTATCTATTAAACGGAGAATACGCTGAGTTTGGAGTGGTTTCACAAACCGTTGAAAATGGCGACACAATCGCTTGGTATTTCGGTACCGCTGATCAAATTCCAATGAATCTCGTCCCTTCTGAAGCAAATGCAGTAGAATTAGATAATCCTGGCATGACTGAAGCGGCAGAAGAAGTTGCAGATCAAGCATCAGAAGATGCAGCTGAATAATTCGAAGTAAATTTAAAGAGCGATTTTCTCGCTCTTTTTCTTTTAACCAGTATTAACCTTTCTAACGAAAAAACTTCTCTGTTGTAATAACAGAGAAGTTTTTTAATTTAATCCATTAATGATTGTACAGCGGTTATGATACTTAATTTATAAACATCCTCTTCATTACATCCTCTAGACAAATCAGAAATTGGTTTATTTAATCCTTGTAAGATTGGGCCAATCGCTTGGTAACCACCAAAACGTTGAGCAATCTTATAACCAATATTACCTGATTGAATTTCTGGGAAGACAAAGACATTGGCACGACCAGCTACTTCTGATTCAGGTGCTTTCTTTTGCGCTACGTCATATACATAGGCTGCATCAAATTGTAATTCACCATCAATCGCTAGATCAGGTGCTTTTTCTTTTGCGATGCGTGTCGCTTCAACCACTTTATCCACTTCTGGTGAAGATGCTGAACCTTTTGTCGAGAAACTCAACATTGCTACTTTCGGATCGATATCAAATAATTCAGCTGTCTTCGCACTCTCAACGGCAATACCTGCAAGTGCCTCTGCATCTGGGTTAATATTAATCGCACAGTCCGCAAAGATGAAACGTTGTCCATCTTCTTCACGCGGTAGCATAATAAACGCCCCACTTGTTAATTTAGTTCCTGGCCGTGTTTTAATGATTTGTAATGCTGGCCGAACAGTGTTACTCGTTGAATAAACAGCCCCACATACTAAACCATCAGCGTAACCTTGATAGACGAGCATCGTACCAAATGTTGCAGCATCTTTTAATGCTTCACGTGATTTCTCTTCGTCACTTTTTCCAGCACGGCGTTCTACGTGAGCAGCCACCATTTGATCAATTTCTTCATAATTATCAGGATCGATAATTTCAATATCACGTAATGTCCAATGATTTTCGTCCGCGATAGCTTCAATTTCATCTGGATTCCCTAAAAGAATCGGATTCAATAAATTATCGGCCTTCAAACGCACCGCTGCTCCAAGCACACGAATGTCTGTTCCTTCAGGAAAAACAATTCGAATTCCTTTTCCTAATATCTTTTTGCCTAAGTCCGTAAATAACGGCATAATAACCCCTCCATTTAATTGGTTTGATACACATAATATAACACATTTCAGTTTTAGTGTCTTTATGCTATTTTTATTTTACTAATTGTTCTAAATAAACAAATAAATCTTTGCTTATTGTACGACCAATCAAATTAATCATTTGAATTAAAATTAAATACGAATCATTTTAAGAGTGAACGATATTTTGAGAATAAATGATATATTTCTTCCATTCACAAATCCTGAACCCGGAATAATAACACGACGAGTTTTAAAAGATACTACTGTTAAAGATTTTGCGTTGCCATTTCTAAGCAACAGTATTTCAACGTCATCGACACTAGCTTATCAGATGCCATTAATGCACTAAGCATATATATATTGGGTAAATCTCTTCTAGCATCGCTTTATCTGTTCAGATAGCATTACGTGTTAAATAATGGTCTCAATTCAATCTTTCTTTCAAGTAAATAATTGATTCTTCCGCTGATTATTTCACCCTCCATCGTTATTTATATTATACTAAAGAAAATAATTATAAAAAGGAGACCATGATGAAACACGAAAAATCTTGTGGTGCTGTTGTTTATTACATTAACACTTTACAAAAACCAGAATATTTACTCATTCAACATCAAAATGGAGGACACTGGTCCTTTCCTAAAGGCCATGTCGAAAAAGACGAAACAGAAATTGAGACTGCCATGCGTGAGATCTACGAAGAAACAAGTCTAGACGTTAGCATTGACGAGCGTTTTAGAGAAGTGACCACCTATTCTCCTGGTGCTGGGATTATCAAAGATGTCATCTATTTTATTGCAGAAGCTAAAAATCAAAAAGCAAGAAGACAAGAAATTGAAGTCATTGAAACTCAATGGCTATCATTTGAAAAAGCCTTGGATAAACTGAATTATGAATCAGACAAAAAAATTCTTACTGCTGCACATCAATTTCTTAATCATTACTAAAATAAAGTGACATTGACTGTACAACAATCAATGTCACTTTGTTTTTTTAGAAAGCAGATAAAATATTTCGAATACCAAAAATGATAAAATAAAGTCCTACGAGGTATTCCACTGCAATATAAGCAGCTAATGGATTAAACAATAACAAGAAGCCTAGAATCAACCCTAAAATACCAATAATAAGGTTAAACCAAAACCAACCATTAAATCCTACTCTGCGTGCTGCAAAAGCTTGCATTAAAATACTAACTGCTTCTGAAATCATCATCATGGATACGATAATCGGTATTGCAAGAAGACTCGCTCGAGTATTAAACAATAGTAATAGTCCGAATCCTATTGCAATAACTCCAAACAGAACAAGTGACCACGTACTCTGATAAGTTTTTTCATTGATACGTTGACGAAGCATTAAAAGGAATATTCCATTTAAAATAGCACCAAAAGCTAAAAAATAAACAAATGCTTGAGTTGCTAAACCGATATTGTTAAACAACATATAAGCAATAATTAATTGAATAACACCTAATATTAAATACCACCAACTAAATCCTTGTTCATGTCTTTTCAAATAAATATCCTCCTTCTTAATATTTTATGAATTTTATTCTATCACAATACTATAATTCAATGGGAATATTTACTCAGGATAAGATGTTTGATAGTCGTTTTGGGGTCCGCTATAATAAGGTAAAAAGAGGTTGGAGGGAATTTTGATGCAAATTTATTTTGCAGCACCACTATTTAGTGAAGCTGAACTATTATATAACGAGCATGTTGTTGAGAAGATCCGCCAAAGTTTTCCTAACATAGATGTTTTTCTTCCCCAGGAACAAGCAGATATCAATGATAAACAATCTTATGCAGACTCTAAAATGATTGCACAACTAGATACTGACGCACTCCTGGATAGCAATATGCTAGTGGCGGTCCTAGATGGTCTTTCGATTGACCCTGGAGTTGCTTCTGAAATTGGTATCGCCTATCAAGCGGGAATTCCTATTATTGGACTCTATACAGATTCTCGACAACAAGGTGCAACCAATCAACAAAAACTGGATGCGCTACAAGAATTAGCCGAGTCTCAATTTAGTTATATTAATCTTTATACAGTTGGATTAATTAAATTGAATGGCACAGTCGTTGACTCAATTAATCAACTAATTGAAAACATTGAAACTTATCAAAAATAAAGGAGATATCATGGAGAATAATCGTGTTGCACTCATAGATATTGGGTCAAATACTATCCGGCTCGTTCTATACACTATTGATGAATTATATAATTTTACAGAAACACACAATGTTAAAACCCCAGCCCGACTCTCACAATACATCGAGGAGAGCAACGGAGAACCTGTCATGACACAAGAAGGCATTGATATTCTCATTGAAGCACTTCAAAGCTTTAAGTCCATTGCTGATCAATTTAATATTCAATATATCTATCCGATGGCTACAGCGGCTGTCCGCCAGTCTTCTAATCAACAAGACATTATTCAGCAAGTGAAACAAGCCACTGGCTTAACCATTCAAATCGTCTCTGAACAAGACGAAGCTGGTTACGGTGCTTATGCTATCATTCACTCTACCACAATGGATAATACGATCTCCGTAGATATTGGCGGGGGCAGTTGTGAAGTGACACTCATTTCGGACAATACGATTAAAGAATCACACAGTTTTCCTTTTGGAGCAGTTAGCTTATCTAAAATGTTCTTTAATGGTAAGGCACATAATGATCCGGAAGCCATTGAACAAGTACGACAATATGTTCGTAAACAATTCAAATCCTATTCTTGGCTAAAAAAAGCAAAATTACCGATCACAGCGATTGGCGGTTCAGCTCGTAATGTCGCCAATGTATATCAACGACAAGTTCACTATCCGATGGCAGGATTGCATGGTTTTAATATGACGAGTGAATATATAGAACAAACGTTACAATTATTCGTCGACACAGATTATAAAGACATGAAAAATATTGACGGTCTCAGCACTGATCGTATTGATTTAATCATTCCTGCAACCATTGTGTTTCAAGAATTAATGAAAACAATTAAGACAGATGAATTTGTTATCTCTACCCAAGGATTACGAGAAGGGATTATCCTTAAACATATCAATGATAATTACAATTATCCTGTTGATAGTCATTTAATCCGAATTCGTTCAATTCGTCATCTTATACAGGATTTACCAGTCAATACTTATGGTATTCAAATAAACATTGATTTAGCCATTAAATTATACATTCAATTAACTGAACTGGAAGTCATTGACTATTCTTATGAAATGCAAGAATTAATTGAATTCGCCGCTGCATTATATCGATTTGGTGATTTCATAAGTGTAGACGCTGATTCTCAACATACGTTCTATATTTTATCTAATATGGATTTACTTGGTTTTTCACATAAGAGACGTCTCAAATTAGCTTTACTTGCCAGTTACCGTAACCGCTCATTATTCAATCAATACCTAGAAGATTTCGAAGACTGGTTAACAAAAGAAGAAATAAATCTTCTAGAAAAATTAGGTGGTGTCTTAAAATTTGCTCAGGCCTTAAACGAATCACGTACAGGACCGATACAGCAAATTGACTTAGAGCAATCAGGGAAAGATGACTTTACGCTTCATATTTATCATCATGCTTCGATTGTTGCTGAAAAACATAAAATTGATCGTCACAAAAAACATTTGGAAAGAGCTTTGATTGGTAATTTAGACCTTCATTATATTAGTAAACATAGTCTCTAAATTTTTCATATGCTCATTAAACCGCCCGTTTATAATTAAGAGAGGAATAGATCATGAATACCACTCACCCACCTTCTAATCTAATACATGATTTTGAAGATTCGTCACTCTACTTTAACCGTGAATTAAGCTGGCTTGACTTTAACTATCGTGTCATTGATGAAGCTTATGACGAAAATAACCCCTTACTAGAACAATTATCATTTTTAGCCATTGGGACATCAAATGCAGATGAATTTTTTATGGTTCGCGTAGCAGGAGTTATCGATCAATATTTGGGAGACGTTGCTATTGCCGAAAATAAAACAAAATTATCTCCTGATGAGCTCCTAAATGAAATTAGTGCATTACACCGTAGAAATACAAAATATCAATACCGTCGTTATCAAACTTTAATTACAAAATTACAGCCTTTAGGCTATAAAATTTGTGCAGTGGCAGATTTAACAAAAAAAGACTTAGCACTTGCTAGGAATTACTATCATCAATTGATTTTACCTACGCTATCACCTTTAGGAATTGATGCTTATCGGCCTTTTCCATTCCTAAAAAATAAAGCATTGAATATTTTTGTTCAATTATCTAAAGATGGTGAAGAACATACAGCCATTGTTCCTGTGCCAACATTATTAGATCGCTACATCGCTTTAGGAGATCAAGAAACTAAAAGCATTATTTTGATTGAAGATTTAATAATTCAAGAACTAGAAAGCCTGTTTGAAGGATATACTGTGCAGTATGCCTTCCCATTTAGAATTACTCGTAGTGTGGATTTTGACATAAAAGAAGATAGTGCGTCTGATTTAATTAATTTAATCGAAGATTATATTGAAAAACGTCGCACAGGGACAGCTGTTCGCTTAGAAGTCGACACGCGTTTTATTCCAAATACTGATAAAACTTATCATGATTTCTTACAAGAATCATTAGAATTATCTGATCGTTCAGTACACCTTATAGACGGTCCTTTAGATTTAACTTTCTTAAATGATTTGAAGGATCAAATTGGAGAACAGTACCCACAACATCTCTATTCTAACTTTAATGCTTATATCAATCCTAGATATACGGGTGAATCGCTTTTTGATGCGATCAAAGAAAAAGATTTATTCTTTAACCATCCATATGACTCATTTAAGCCCATCGTTTCGCTTATTGAACAAGCCAGTGAAGATCCGCAGACGATTGCCATCAAACAAACTTTATATCGTGTATCAAAAAATTCTCCCATTATTCAAGCACTCAAAACCGCCGCTGAGAATGGCAAAGATGTGACCGTGCTGGTCGAGTTAAAGGCTCGTTTTGATGAGGAAAATAATGTTTTTTGGGCGAAGGAACTCGAAGAAGTCGGCTGTCATGTCCTTTACGGCGTACGCGAATTAAAAACACACAGTAAAATTACGATGATTGTTAGACGAGAAGAAGATAAGATTCAGCGTTATGTACACTTAGGTACTGGAAATTATAATGACAAGACAGCTAATTTATATACCGATATGGGGATTATGACTGCTAATCCAGAAATGGGAGAAGATGCTGCAAAATTTTTCAATTATATTAGTGGTTTTAGTGAGACACCGTCTTATACTCATTTACATGTGGCACCATTTGCTATACGTGATTCACTCGCTGATTATATCGACGAAGAGATTGCTCATCAAAAAGAACATGGCGACGGGCATATTATTGCAAAAATGAATTCATTGACAGACAAAAAACTGATCCAAAAATTATACGAAGCCAGTCAAGCAGGTGTAACGATTGATCTGATTGTGCGAGGCATATGTTGTCTACGGCCAGGAGTTCCCGGTCTTTCAGAAAACATCCATGTCCGAAGCATTGTGGGTCGCTTTTTAGAGCATAGTCGTATTTATGCTTTTAATAATCATGGTGCACGAAGAGTCTTTTTATCTTCCGCAGATATGATGACTCGTAACATGATTAAACGGGTAGAAATTGAATTTCCTATTTTAGATAAAGTCATTGAAGCTCGTATTCTTCATGTACTTGACTTACAATTAAACGACACATTAAAAGCCCGGATTTTACAACCCTCGGGAGAATACACAAGACCTGATGCAAAAAATGTTCGTCCTCTAAATGCTCAAGAACAGCAAATGATTGAAGCCAATCAAAGAAGCTCGCGTTTATTAGAGATGACTAGTAAAGAAAGAAGTCATCGATCTTGGCTTAACCGATTTTGGCAACGCATCACACAATAAACATAATTACACTCAAGAGTCAGAAATAATCATTTCTGACTCTTTATTATTAAGTATGTTTTAATACAGTCCCCATGCTGGTAATTAAAGTGATAGCTTTGTCATAAATGTCTCATTAGCTATCAGATATCACTCGGAATTTCAGAATAGATTAGTCATAGCTCGATTTTATTTATGATGATTTCTCAATCAATTCGTTGAATCAGTCTTTTGTCCTAGGCGGTTTATCTTACAATATTGTATAATATTAAAAAGGGGGGATTGTATGACAACATGGTGGAGTGACTTAAAGAAAATTTTACAATGGGGATTGTATGCTTTAGGTATGATTCTAGCTATTTTTATAATTAATCAATTCATATTACTGTATCAACTATTACATAATATTCATCCATATCTTGCCATTGGTATAGTAACAGTATTAATCGTTGCACTGATTGTCATGATCTTTAAAATTTATCAACAGTTCAATTCAGCACCAACGGTTTTAACATTAGATGCGGATGCAAGTGAAGAAGAAATCGTCATCTACCAAAAACAAGTATATGCACAACTGAAAAAGAACCCGTATTTGCAAGATCTCAATTGGGATGATGATGGAGATATTTCTGACCAAGTTGCTGAAGGCCTCCAACATTTACAAACACTAACAAATCCTTTGATCCAAGAAAATGCGAATGCTATCTTTCTGACAACTGCTGTTTCACAAAATGGATCTCTGGACAGTTTAGTTGTTTTATACACACTTCTACGGATGGTTTGGCAAATTGCAAAAATTTATGGTACACGCCCTAGTTTGCATAGTCTATTTAAATTGTATTTACAGGTTGCGAGTGTGATTTTAATGGCACGTGCGATTGAAGATATTGATTTAATCGAGTATCAAATTGAACCCATTATCACCTCTGTATTAGGCGAAAGTGTTGTCTCTGCTGTTCCTGGAATGGTCCCAATCGCTAATCTAGTTGTTTCTTCAATATTAGAAGGTGCCGTCAATTCGTTCTTAACATTAAGAGTAGGGATTATTACTCAAGACTGTCTCACGAGCCAGACACCCATTAATAAGAAAGATATTCGACATGATGCGACCGTTAGAGCATTGCCTAAATTAAAACTTGTTGTCAAAGATAATGCGGGCCATATCGTTAAAACAATTGGACGCGCCGCTAAAAATGTCGGTAAAAGTACTGCGAAAAAATGGTTCAATCTTGTCTAATATTCATTTCTAAGATTCTTTGAAGAAAGAGGTACAATATGGAAAAAGCATTGATTGTCATTGATTACTCAAATGATTTTGTCGCCACTGATGGAGCACTCACTGCTGGTGAACCTGCACAAGCTCTTGACTCTTATATTGCTGGATTAATTGAAGATTTTATTGATCAAGATGAATATGTCATCATTGCTGATGATTTACACGTCTTAAATGATCCTTATCATCCTGAAACAGAATTATTTCCACCACATAATTTAAAAGATTCTGATGGTCGTCATTCTTATGGCGAAACAGGTCAAGCTGTTAAAAAATATTTAGATCATAAAAATCTTTATTTCACAGATAAACGTCGCTATTCTGCCTTTACAGGCACGGAAGTGGATTTACGATTAAGAGAAAGAGGAATAAAAGAAGTCTGGTTAGTGGGTGTTGTCACGGATATTTGTATTTTACATACAGCTGTCAGTGCGTACAATTTAGGTTATCAGATAGTTGTACCAGAAGCAGGTGTCGCTAGCTTTAATGAAGTAGGTCATGAGTGGGCTTTGTCCCATTTCGAAGGCACTTTAGGAGCAAAAGTGATACGTAAATAATTGTTCATACCAATCAATAATCATAAATTGACCCCCTAAGTTGGACTATGAAATCCGGTTCTATAATTTTTAGTGTTGATGAGAAATCATCAGCACTATTTTTGTGCATACAAAAAGTCATGCATTTCCGTTATCATATAAGTGTCTAAACAAAATGAAAGGTAGGAAATGTCATGACTCAT
>JACBXP010000016.1 GCA_015863185.1 Aerococcaceae bacterium DSM 111020 | reverse complement strand
TCACTTCCCCATATCCTTTAGGGAAAATGCGCGACCAAGCGATAGAAATACGGATGCCATTAACACCAAACTCTTGAGCTAATTTCAAGTCAACGGGATAAAGATTATAAAAATCACTGGCAGGCTCGGCTGTGTACCAATAATTTTCTTCTAAGTATTTATCCCAAGCTACTGGTCCCTTTCCATCTGTTTTAGTGGCCCCCTCAGCTTGATATGCAGCAGTTGCTCCACCAAAAATAAAGTCCTTAGGTAGTTTCTTCATGTTATGCTCCTTTAAAATAATTCGACAGTTACTTTTTGGAATAATTCTTGAAAATTTTTAGGATTCACATGTCCAGTCAATTTTTCTTGTGTATTTAACATCCCAGTTGTCATGCCGGTTTTTAAGATATCTTCATCGCTAGCTGATTGACTAATAGCTAACGCAAATCCCGCTATTGTTGCGTCTCCTGAACCTACAGGATTTACGACTGAGATACTCGGTATATTAACTTTATAAAATTTATCTTTATGTTTAGCAATGCATCCATCAGCGCCTAATGAAACCACTATCCATTCTATTTCTGATAAATCTGATGCCATTAACGCTTCTTTTAATGCATAAATATCAGAATTATCAATTCCCTTACCAGTCAAAGCAATAATTTCTTCTTCGTTAGGTTTTATTAAGAATGGTTTCTCTGATTGTAAATTAAAAACTGATTCTTTTAATGAATTACCTGAAGTATCTAATATTAATGGAATATTTTTTTTACTAGAAATTTTGATTAGCTTACTATAAAAATTGGATGGAATCCCTTGAGGTAATGACCCAGATACAGTAATCACTTCGATAGGGTAGGACAATAATTTTGCTTCAAAAAAATCTAAGAAATCTGTTTCTATGTTATGATTTAAAACAGGACCAGATTCTAGAATTTCTGTTTGCTGCCCATTATCATGTAAAATAGCTATACAGTTTCGAGTTTCTTGGTCAATCTGATAAAAATCATTTTTAATGCCTTGTTGATCTAAAGCGTCAATAATAAATTTTCCTAAATGTCCTCCCAAAACTCCACTTGTTATCGGATCATTTCCCATATCTTTTAATACACGAGTAACATTTAAACCTTTACCACCAGCCGTTTTTATAGTGTTAGAAACACGATTGACAGTATTTATTGCCAAATGATCTAAAGGATAGGAAATGTCGACTGATGGGTTCATAGTAATTGTTAGTATCATAACAGCCTCCTAATCATGATATTCGCCTTTATCCCATTTCTCTAAAAACTCATCAAATAAAGCAGAGTCATCAACATTTGTACCTTCTTGTATTGCATCTAGTTTATTAATAATATTTTCATTTTCGGGGGTTGGTTTATATTCAGCATCTAGGAAAGCTGTGATAATATCTTTAATTAACAATTCACCAGCAATCATTCCACCAAAACCAACGACATTTGCATTTAAAACTTCTTTTGAATAAACCGCTGTTGCCATGTCGCGCACTAGTGCTGCTCTTACACCGGGAACCTTATTAGCCGAGTTAGTAATACCTACACCTGTTCCACATATTACAACACCTAAATCAGCATCTCCATCAACAACAGCTTCACCGACTTTTCTTCCGTAAATAGGGTAATGAGTCCGTGTGTTATCATATGTCCCCATATCTAACACTTCATGACCTTCACTTTTCAAAAAATCAGAAACGCGCATTTTAACTTCAGTTACAATATGGTCACAACCTATAGCAATTTTCATCGTTTAAAACTTCCTTTCTAACAAACAAATTAACACATAGCATTCAGCATATCGACCCGAATTTGATGACGTCCACCATCATATTCAGCATCTAAAAATGCTTTACAGATTTCTTTAGCTAACCCTTCACCCACAATTTCTTGTCCCATTGTGATAATTTTTGCATTGTTATGCTCACGCGTCATGTAAGCAGAACGTTCCTCCGAAACTTCAGCAGCAATCACACCTTTCATTTTTGTAGCTGCTATAAAGCTCCCTGCTCCAAACTTATCGATCAAAATGCCACGTGCATCTTCATCTGCCATAATTTCTTTAGCAACGGCAACTGTTGAATCAACAAAATCATCAGCACCATTTGGGGTTTTATCGATAACATCAAAATCTTTAGTTTCTAAATATTCTTTTACCACATTTTTTAACATTAAGCCATCTTTATCTGAACCTAAATACACTTTCATTAATATCCACCTTCCAAAATAATTACAAAAGAGGCTGAAGACTAATTATCATACGATTGTACTCTCCTCAACCTCTCTAATAAACTTAAATATTAATACAATCACATACTGAAAGTAATAATCTATTACCTTGTTTTCAAATAATGATTAAAAAATAACTTTACTACTAAAATAAAATATCTCCATTAGTTTGAATCAACTTATTATACCAATCAAAACTCTTCTTCTTATATCTTTCCATTGTTCCTTCATGATTATCATTAAAATCAACATAAATGAAGCCCCAACGTTTTTTCATAGTACCAGTAGTTCCACTAACAAAGTCCATAACAGCCCAATTAGTATATCCTATCACTTTAACCCCATCGCCTATTGCTTCATTCAATTGAACTAAGTGATCAGATAAAGTTTTTATACGGTAGTCATCAATCACTGTTAAATTACCATCTTGATCTTTTTCTAGTTCTTCAATTTGAGAATGACCATTTTCAACAATAAATTGCGGGAGTCCATACAAGTCATTAATAACATTAAGTGTTGTTCTCAAACCGATAGGATCAATAGACCATCCCCACTCATTTTGCTCTAAATATGGATTTATTTTTTCACTGATTACATTAACTACATCAGTCATTTTAGAAGAAGCAGATTGATCTGCTGCACTAACTCCACTTAAATAATAACTATATGCGATATAATCTACTGTATTTTCTTTAATCAATGCCCATTCTTCTTCACTTGCGTCCAAAGTAATATTCTTTTCCTTAAATTCTTTCAATTTATAAGAAGGATACTCTCCTTTAGCTTGAACATGTATAAAAGCTAAACGATCTCGATTATCTCTATACGCAGCGAAGTAATCTTCAGGCTTTGAAGTTAAAGGATAATATGGGCCCTGGATTGTTGTACAACCAACCATAGCATCTTCTTGAATCCTATGAATGATTTTCGTTGCCTTTGCACTAGCTAGAAAGATATTAAAATAAATTTGACGCATTTGAGCCTCTGAAATGGAATTTTTGTTTTGAGATACACCTGCATAAAAAAACGGCATATTTTCTGATCCATTAATCTCGTTAAAGGTTAACCAGTAACGCACTTTATCTTTGTATCTTGTGACAACTGTCTCGACATATTTACAATAATGGTCAATGACTTCTTTATTAGCGAAACCATTTAAATTATCTGCTAAATAAAGTGGCATCTCTCCACTATGTGTTAAAGTTATTATTGGCTCAATACCTTCCGCTAACAAAGCATCAAGTAAATCATCATAAAATTTTAAACCAGCTTCGTTTGGTTCCTCGTCAATGCCATTAGGATAAATTCTTGACCACGCTATTGATGTTCTAAATGATTTTAAACCTAATTCACCAAAAAGTTTTACATCATCTTTATAACGATCATAAAATTCTACACCACGATGTTTTAAATTACCTGGTTCAGGTTTTTCAGTTCGTTTATCTTGTGTTGTTGGAACCACATCCGAAACTGCGGGGCCTTTTCCGTCTTTATCCCAAGCACCTTCAAAATGATAAGCAGCTGCTGCACTTCCCCATAAAAAATTTTCTGGAAAATTATTAGTCATATTAATCTCCTTTATTAAACGGCACCTTATAACTTTTAGCTATAAGTCAGAATTGTGCTTTAACAAATTCCAAAGCACCCTCGGGATCTCTTGTTAAATCTATATATTGTTTCCCTTCAGTTTTCACTAATTTAACACCCATACGATCAGCATCTTGCTTTATGACTTCATAATTAGATGCAACTTGAGGTGCTAAAATAACTAAATCAAAGTCTTGCATTATATCTAAATGAGCACCATAGGAACCTGCAGTGGCATCAATTGCATCACCAGTTTTCGCAGCTCCTTTTTTCAGAGCATTGGCTAGTAAACCCGAAGTTCCCCCACCAGCACAGATAACTAATACATTTATTTCATCAGTTATAACATTATTACTACTCTCATCTACTGAATCTTCAATCAATTCTTCTGTTATTAGTTGACTGATTTCTTGACTATCTTCTTGGTCACCTAACAACGCCTCAGCATGCTCTCTTTCCAGTATATCTTTATCATATACTCTAAAAAATGGATAATAAATTAGAACGTCAACCACAATTAAAACCACCGCTAATACTACTGACCATAAATTTATACCCGTACCTAGAACTAAACCAATTGGGCCAGGAGTTGTCCACGGTAAAAAGTATGAAAAGCTATCCATACCAATAACATCAACAAAGAATTTGAAAATCCAAACATTCGCAATTGGCGCAAGAATGAATGGCACGAAAAATACAGGATTTAATACTAATGGTGCTCCGAATAATATAGGTTCATTTACACCAAATGAAGTTGGTATAAAGGCCGCCCGACCAACAGCCTTATTTTGCTTAGATTTAGCTAACCACATAAACATATATGGTACTACTAGGGTCGCACCTGTCCCCCCCATTGTTGCCACAAAATATTGCAGTCCAGGTGTAATGATATTAACAGCTTGTTCTCCACCTTGTAACATTTGTAAATTAGCATCTAAATTCACAAAGGCTATTGCTGAAATAGCTGGTTCTACAATGGAAGGACCATGTATTCCTATAAACCAGAAAAATGACATTGCACCATAAATTAAAGCTATTCCTAGATAACCATCGGCTGCAGAAAACAGTGGTTGAAATAACTCAATTACAGCTTGAGCAAAATTAGTTCCATTTATATTTCGAATCATTAAGTCAATACCATATGCTAACATCACAGTTATCGCAAAAGGGATGACATCTTTAAATGTTTGAGATATATTAGGCGGAACTTCCTCAGGCATTTTAATAGTCACTTCATTTTTTATACAAACATGATATATCTTGACAGTTAAAAACGCTGATACAAACGCAGATAGAAGACCTGTTGTGCCTAAATACCCGCTACCAAAACCGCCTTCAATTCCATCAGCTGATAAAAGTAAAAATGCAACTATCGAAGCTAGCATAGTTGAAACTGAGTTGAGTTGATTTGTCTTTGGCATTGACCTATTATAAGAGTCTGTTAATGCTTTTGCTGTGGTTGCAGAAACTAAAAGCCCTAACACACCCATTGAATAATTATAAGGTTTTACTATTAATGCTTCAGTCTCAGGACTCCAATGAAACCCCCATATGTTCGGAACATATGCTATTAGCATAAAAATACTTGAGAATAGTACAACTGGCATTGCCGAAATAAAGCCGTCTTTAACTGCTCTTAAATATATATTACGTGACAATTTTTCAAAAAAAGGCTTCATTTTTTCTATTTGAGCTACTAAACCATCCATAAAGCATACACCCCTAAGTCGTTCTTTTATACATTTCGATTAAATCATGAATAATATCTTTTAATAAAATAGTTGTCATTAAATGATCTTGTCCGTGAACCATAATAAAACCTAAATCTATTTCTTCCCCACCAGCTTCTTTAGCAAGCATATCCGTTTGAGCACGGTGAGCATCAGCCAAACAATTTTCAGCTTCTTTAATTAAATTATCGGTTGTTTCGAACTTGCCCGTTCTAGCTAACTTTAAGGCCTCTAATAACTTGGAACGTGCATCTCCTGCATAAGCAACGATTTCGAAACCTATCATTGTTACTTCTTCTCTATTCATTGAACTCTCTCCTATTTTTCTTGAATTTTATCAAGCCAAGGTGTTGCTGTTTGTGACAAAACATCATTTAAGGTTTCAATATTACTTTTTCCAGTTGATTTTAACCACTCGCGAGTAGCAGTATCACCAGAATTTGCATAAATTGGAATTGAATCTTTCCACGTAGCACGACCACATAAAACACCGTTAAATGAGTTACCAGCTTCCTTCGCAAACTTTAAAGTATCATTGAACAGCTCTGCTGACACTCCAGCAGATAGGTAAATATATGGTAAAGAAGTTGATTCTTCTTGTTCTTTAAAGTAACCTAATGCTTCTTCCCGTGAATACGCCACTTCACCTTTAGTATATCCTTCTACATAATTCATATTTACAGGAACTTCCACTTTTAAAACATCTACATTAAAGCGATCCTGAGAAAATATCTTCATTGCTTTATTAACTTTATTAGGTTTCTGTTTAGCAAAAGCAAGCGATTTTGAATTATCATCATTAGCATCATACGTTATAATTTCTAAGAAATAAGGAATATTTTCTGCTTCACATTCCGAACCTATACGTTCTACAAAAGCATGCTTCCAGTCATTAATTTTTTCATCTTCATCAACATCATAATATAATAAAAACTTAACACCATTTGCGCCAGCTTCTTTTATCCGTTTCGCAGACCATTCAGGGAGTAAATCTGGTAACCTTCCTGGTTCTGTGGCATCATATCCAGTTTCTTCATAAGCCAATAATAAGCCAGCACTTGAATCACGCTTTTCCGCAGCAGGAAGTCCGTATTCTGGATCTAATAAAATTGAAGATGCATAAGAAGTTAATTCTTCAGAGATTGATACTTTGAATTCCTCTACTGCTGATTGAATATCTTCAACTCCGCCACCTTCTTGAATCATTTTCCGCAAAGATCCTCGTTGATCTATAGCTAAAGCCGAAATCACCCCATCTTTTGTCGATAATTTACGCAAGTGTTCAATTTTTTCTGCTGATACTCGTCTCATTGCAAAACCTCCTATTTTGTTATTTCATTTATTGAATAGCGTTTTCATACCTATGTCAATAGGGGTGTTCGTTTTTGTTTGTCTTTTTTGTGTGTTTTTGTTTGTTTTAGAACAAAAAATTTGTCGCGTCATCAACAAATAATTCTATACTACCATCATCTTCATCTATAATTATATTAGTAAAATCACTCAACTTATAAAATTTATAGAAATCTTTTACACCTATTTTAGTTAAATCTATAAGTAGAAATTTTTCATCCGAATTATTTAAGGCTTCTTCTTGTGTTGCCCCTTCAGAAATAGCTGACGTCATAGCAAAATTTTCTTTCACACCATTGCATGAGACAAATGCCTTATGGAAGCTAAATGATTTTAAGTTTTTTATTGTTATATCACCAACGAATGATTGAGTCTTTTCTCTCATACGACCACCTAATAATAATGCTTCAACATCATTATTTAATAATTGTTGAAAAACTTTAAAACAATTTGTAACGCATAAAATATTTTGATTGGTAATTTTAGAAGCTAATAATTCAAGTGTCGTTCCAGGACCAAGATATATTACATCATTGTCTTCAATCAAGTCTAAGCATTGATTTGTTACTATTTCTTTTCTCTCTTTATTTAATATCTTTTTTGCATCATGTGATAGTTCTTTTCTTACTTGAGGACTTTTACTAATTGCTCCACCATGGACGCGTTCGATTAATCCGGAATCTTCCAATTCAGTAAAATCACGTCGAATTGTCATATCAGAAACATCAAGAGCTTTTGCTATTTCATTTACAGTTGTTATATTTTGTTCATTAATTAATTGTTGAATTTTTAAATGACGTTCCTTTTTTAACAAATTAATCACCTTTTTCTTTTTTAAAGTGGATACTCTTATCAAAAAAACTAAGACCTAAATGATTAGTCACTCAGGTCTTAAATATCAATATATTAATTATTTCAGCAAAAATATTATTAGTCTTCAGTTCTTTGATATTCCAGGTTACGTTTTTTCATTTGTTTAGCATACCATATAAACAACAGCGTATAGATCACAATTGCAATAGCAGCATAAATCACAAACTCAATTTGTCCTTGAGTTGCTTGACCAATAAAATATGCTAAAAATTTCTCTATTGGACCTTCAATAGTTGTACCCGAAATTAACGTATTTGCTGAAATCCCCTCAGGAAACGCACCAACTAATTTAGCAGTTTCTGTGACAAATGGTGCCATGATTGTACCTGCGTATAAAAAGGCAGGTAAAACCAATGCGCCTATAATAATCATTCGAATTATCTTCCCTCTTGTCACTACTAATAAAGCAGGGGTTAGTCCCATAGCTATAATACCTGCTAACGGCAAAATACCATTTTTTGGCAAAATTAAAGATTCTAGTAGCATGATTGGCGCCAAAACGTTTGCTGCCGCCCAAATCTCTGCCCGACCAGCAATGAAAGGCCAGTCTAGCCCTATATTAAATGTACGGCCTTTGAATCGTTCACTAGTAAAATCAGCAACACCTTGTGATAAGGGTTCTACAGATGCAATGAACCATGATCCAATTACAGAGAACAACTCCAAACATACTGCTGCTGTAAATCCTAAAGTCAAGATTTCCTGAGGACTTTGACCACCTAAAATCCCAACAAAAATTCCTAAATAAATTCCAATAGCAAATTTAGAACCCCAAAATCCAATTTTACTGTTTAATTTCGCTGCATCAAAATCATACTTATCTAACCATGGTAATACATTATCAAATATTTTATCAAATACCATTATAATAGGATTCATCATATAATTCATATGGGTTGTCGTCATTGGATTTTCTGCTGGTGCGTCTAACAAATCATTAAATGTCGGCTTCATTAAATCTGAATTAATAATCTTTAAAATACCAATAAATACAACTAAAATCGTAGCAACAAACAGATTCGCTCCTGAGTAAATGCTAAATAAACCGACTAACGATAAATGCCAAACATCAAATATGTCTACATCAAGAGTATTGGTTTTATTGGTGACTAACATAATCACATTTACAATCACTAAAATAAACATAAAATATAGAGTATAAGGAGATCCCCAGGTAATAGTTGCCATAGGGGCCCATCCAACATCAGTGATATTTAATTCAAGGCCGGTACTTTGAACAAAATCCGTCAGTGCGGCCGAAAAAGAAGATGTTAATATATTCATCACTGCCCCAATACCCGTCAGCGCAATCCCTAGTTTTAACCCCCCTTCTAACGCTTTGGAAAATTTAACTCTAAAGAATAGAGCTATAACAGTTAAAATGATAGTCATTAAAGCTGCTGAACCTAAATTTAGTAACGGTTGAAAAATAGCATTTGAAAATTCAATCAAACTACTCATTATTATTGCTCCTTTTTAAATATCAGTTGTCTTTTATAATGTTTTCAATTTCATCAAATACTGGCTGAGCCATCGTTGGTATTCTATAAAGTATTGGGCCAGCATTAACCACTGGAATTTCAACTTCAAATCCTAAATTAGTGTTCGCTATTTGTGCAAAGATATCATATTTATCCATCATATCTTTTGTTATATCTTTCACCATCACAGCATCACATTTCACATCATAGCCTCTTTTACCCATCTCTTCTTCTATAGCTGATTTGATTTGATGACTTGAATTTACTCCCGCACCACAGGCTGCTAATATTTTTATCATTATTATTCTCTCCTTTTATCTATATTTTTGCATTTAGTATACTCAATATTTCTTCGATATTTGAACTGTTGAATAATTCCATAATTTTGTCCTCAGGCATTTGATTAAAAAAATCCATCACATCGGCTAGTAAACTAGCTTGTTTTTCAGGATTATTATTCAATAACATGAATAACATTTTCACTTCTAAAGTTTCCTCTGGATTTATCATATTATTCATTTTTATTGGTTTTCTTAATTGAACAATTATTATTCGAGAATCATTTACATATTCTGATTCAGTATGTGGAATTGCAATATTATGATATTTCTTATTTATTGGACTTAAATCTAATGCAGTTGGATAATTGCTCTCTCTTAAAAGCAAATTATTCAAAAAATCTGTATGAACTAAGTTCTTTTCAGTCAAATTTTCCACAATTGGGTATAATACTTTTTCCAAATCACCTCCATCACTTATATAGATAGTGTCTTTATAAATTAAATCTCTCAACATTAAATCACCTCCTAGTATTTTATTTCTTCACTGCTTATATATTAAAACGTTTTCAATATTAAGTCAATATTATTTAAACAAAAAACAACTCTTTTAAACAAAACCAAACGTTTATTGCTAAATTCATTTAAATATAAGTAGAATTAAATGAAATCCTTAAATATTGAAACAAATATGATCTTTTAATCCTTACAAACTACTGTACTATTGAAACCTAACCATAGAAAAAAACTAAGCAACAATCTAAAGCTTAGTTCTTTTTTAAATCAAGTATTATAAAAATTATAACTTAGTTAAAACTTGCTTTTTAATATATCCTGTCTCATTAAAAGCAATTAACTTCTCGTTTTTCGTATCTACGATAGAGGTGCTACAATTGTCTACCTCCGTCAAACCCTTCTCATCAGGCAATAATAATTCTAATAGCATCTGAACTGATCCCCCATGCGAAACTATTAAGACATTTTCTGCGTCTTTTATACTTTTTAATTCATCTGTAAATTTTATAAATCTATTTTTTAAGTCTGTATACTTTTCTGCTAGATTATATGCATCTGACTCTGCTAGTAAATTCCTAATATTTTCATTAGTTGTTTTATCAAAAATCGCATTAAAATCAGTAAGCACTGTATTTTGTGAGAGATCAAACCTTTCAAATATATCTCCCCAAGTTTCACTATCATCGCCGCCTTCAAATGAACCATAATTAGCCTCTCTAATTTCTGGTTTAAGGCGTATTTCTGCAGGCATATGTAAATGTTCATTAATAATTTTCGTAGTATCTATAGAACGTTTTAAATCACTAGAAAATACATAATCAAATTTATATCCTTTAGATATTTCCCAACTTGATGTGCCTGATTCATTCCCAATTCAGTCAAAGGGCTATCAGACCATTCTTGTGTTCTCCCTAATAGATTAAATAATGTTTGTCCATGACGAACTAAATAAATTTTCATTGATTTTCTCCCTTTACAATTTTTATTCAAAACATTAATCATTCTCAATGTCAAAATCATTCAGAAACACTAATTTTTTAATTAGTTAGTTTCACTTCAATCTCCCAACACGCTCTCCAACTCGCCATCTAAAAATGCTTCAATCGTATCCAATACTGCTTGTTCATCATTGGTTCCTATTTTATAGGTGCAGTGTTTCATAAAATCTGGATCAGCATTAGCCATCGCAATTGAATATTTCGCTCGTGGAACCATGCTCAAATCATTCATACTATCACCAAAGATCATTGTTTCATCAATAGAAATACCATATTTATTTTGTAAATACTCTACTGCATGACCTTTTCCACTATTTTTATTTATAATATCGATAAATACATTGCCACTTGTCACCGAAAAGACTTCAGGAAAACGTTCGTTGATTTTATCTGTAAATAATTTATTATCTGCCAAACTGTCATCCGTTTCATTATGAATCGAGATTTTATAAGCTTTTTTTCTTCAGGAATTTCTCGATAATCATCAATCTCATACAATATTCCATTGTATATCTTTGCCTCATCATAGATCGGGCTATTTTTTCGAATGTAAGACTCTGAACCTGTTGAGATGAAGTAACATTCACCTAATTTCTCTTGGATAAAATCGATTATCTCAAGATACAAGTCGCGTTCCATACCACAAGTTTCTAAAACTTCTTCGTCCCTTACAATAAAGCTTCCATTGTCTCCGGCAAAATACAAATCCGGTAAAATTGTTTCATCAAATTGCTCTACTAATTGATGATAACTGTTTCCACTTGCCACCAACCAAATAACATCTCTTTTCTTCAGTTCAGCATAAATTTCTTTAAAACGCTCCCGGTCATAACTTTTATCCGTTCGCAGAAATGTTTCATCCATATCGATAGCGATTAATTTTATAGACATGAATACCTCCAAAATATTCTTTTTGATTATTCTTAGCGACTTAATTAAACAAACAACCACAACATTATTACAACTCGTCTAATGCATCAACTTGAATCTCTTTAAAATCTGATACTGTCGCGTCAGTGATACTTAAATCCTGAGGTGGATACTTCGGATCAACATAACCAATGCACGTCATCCCAGCATCTTTTGCCGCTTTTGCTCCATTATGAGAGTCTTCAATGACTAAGCATTGCTCCGGGTCAACTCCCAAACGTCTGGCAGTGTCTAAATAGGTTTCAGGATCTGGCTTAGATTCCTCAAACCATTCTCCTGTCACCAATTCGTCAAAATAATCTTCTACTCCTAAAGTTGTGATAACGGTCTTAATATCATCCATCCCAGAAGAAGATGCAATGGCTAATTGATAACCTTTTTGATGAAGTGTTTGAATAAATTCTTTTACTCCGTCATAGAAAGTGAGTCCTTGTTCTTCTTTTAATCTTTCGACAACATCTAAAATTCTAGAGATGTATGCATCTGCGGTCTCAGGTAATTGATAATCTTCCTTAATAGTACGCCAAGTATATTCATCCGTCGTTCCCGTAAAGGTATAAAAATATGTATCGGTGATTGTGTGACCTTCTTGTTCCATAATTTCTTGCGCTGCCTGGAAGAAAAAATGTTCTGTATCCACAATAACGCCATCCATATCAAATATTACTGCTTTAAACATAGCGCCTCCTTTTGCTACTTTCCTTAAAAATAATTTTTGAAACTTATAGCAACAATATGTTAATGCCAAGTAAAACTTTTCCATCTCTCAGTATATCTATTCCTTCGGCACTATCGCCCACACCTCTGAGGGAAATGCGGGTGCTCCTTTAACATGTGGCAAGGTAACAAAAATAATTGAACCAGTCGCAGGTAATAGATCTAAATTCTTAAGCATCTCCACTTGATACTTGTTCTCATTCAACCAGAAACGTTGCGCTGGCAAAGGTAGAGGCGCATCAGAGGCCGCTGCTTCCACCCCAGAGTCCGTATTCAGTGTTTCATGTCCGATGGCTTGAACATGACGTTCCCGACTAAGGAATTCTAGGGCAGGAATCGACCACCCCGGTGTTACTTCAACGCCTTCTTCATTGCGATTTTCGAATGTTTCTTGATCTGTCGCCATATGGTACCACCCTGTCGATAAGGCAACAAAACATCCTTCAGGAAAGCGACCATGTTCCGCTTCCCATTCCTTAAGATCAGCAACAGTGACGGCATAACCATTATCTTCTGTAACTTTTTCTTCGATATGAACGACACATAGGGGCAGGACGCGTTCTTTTAAATCGATCTCTGCAAATGTCCGGCCACCAGGCATAAAATGAGCCGGTGCATCCGTATGTGTGCCATGAGATGTCGCTAAGGTATAGGTACGATTATCTGAACCAGTTTCTTCCAATGTCGTAATAACATTTGGAACCAATGGTTCAAATGCTTGATACAGTGGCATTTCTTTCGTAATATCATGTGTTAAATTTACCCATCGATATTCCTTTAATTGCTGTAATAACTGTTGTAATGCATTCATTCGCATTCCCTCCTTCTTTCATTCATCGTATACGATTAGGTGAACGATTTCAATCAATGTCACACGATTTTCAGTCAATATTTTCCTATACAAAAAAGACGCTTACGCGCCTTTTTGGTTCAGTAATTTTAATCTGATGTATCGATAATCAAATGTTATCCTTTAACAATCACTATTTTTCCGAATTTACTTTGACAATGGTACGTCCTAAGTGTTTTCCGGCTTTAAGTTCTTCAGTCACTTGATTGAATTCTTCGAGCGTTACTTCTTGATGATGCAATTGATCAATTACATTCCAATCGGTTGCTAATTTATTCCAAATACGCACACGATCTTCATGTGATATTTCTACTGAGTTAATTCCTAAGAGATTCACTCCTCTTAAAATGAATGGTAAAACTGTTGTTTCTAATTTAGCTCCCCCAGCATTACCACTGATTGCTACACTTCCGTATTCATCAACTTTTGTCAGAATATCAGCTGTTAATTCTCCACCTACTGTATCGACAACATATTTGTATTGACGTTTATTCAATGGGCGGCCATTTGATTCTAAATCTCTAATATCCCAAATATTTGTTGCCCCAAATTTGCGGGCTTTTTCTTCCTGATAATCTTTACGGATGGTTGCAGTAATATTTTGATAACCCAAATGATGAAGAATCTGAATCGCGACACTTCCTACGCCACCTGTCGCTCCGGTGACAAGAATTTCTGGTTGATCTTCGACTGTCATTCCTTGATGTTCTAATGCGTCGATGGATAATGCTGCTGTGAAACCAGCAGTCCCATAAATCATCGCATCTCGAAGTTCCAATCCTTTTGGTAATTTCACTAGCCATTCATGAGGGACACGCGCCACTTCGGATAAACCACCAGTATGGACTGTCCCTAATCCATATCCAGTTAACAAGACTGCGTCTCCTGCTTGATAATCATCAGATTCAGATGAAATAACTGTTCCTGCCAGATCAATCCCTGGAATCATCGGATAGTGGCGAATGACGCCGCCTTTAGGTTCGAGTGCAAGCATATCCTTATAATTAATAGAGGAATACGCTACTTTAACGAGTGTATCTCCTTCGGATAATTTATCTTGAATAATAGTTTCTAATCGATGAACGATTTGGTCATTTTCTTCACGAACAACATATGCTTTAAACTTTTCCATATTTCCACTCCTTATAAATTACAGTCTGAAAAGAGGTTGCGTTTCATTACAACCTCTCCCCTTTATTATGCTAAATATCCCATTTCTTTTGCTTTTTCTGTTAACTCATCTCTAAAGTCTGGATGTGCAATGGCGATTAATGCTTCGACACGTTCACTAATTGTCTTATTGCGTAATTCTGCCACACCGAATTCCGTAACAACTTTATCGATATCATTTTTATTGGTTGTAACAACTGCACCATCATCTAATGTTGGCACAATCGTTGAAACAGTTCCGCCTTTTGCGGTTGATTTCAGACAGATGAAACCACGTCCATCATCGGATAAAGTAACTCCTTTAGCGAAGTCTGCTTGACCTCCTGTCGATGAATAATATGTTGATCCAACTTTTTCAGAGTTCGCTTGTCCGAGTAAGTCTACTTGAACTGCCGCATTGATAGATACAAAATGTTTATGTTCGCCAATATATTTCAACCCATTAGAAATATCACATGGTACCATGAAAATGGTTGGATTATTGTCCATAAAATCATACATTTTACGTGGACCTAAGGCAAATGTCGCAATAGATTTCCCAACGTAATTTTGTTTATGCTCATTTGTCAGAGCCCCTTCTTCTGCTAGATATTGTGCTTTAGAAGTATACATCTCTGAATGAAGTCCTAGTCCCTTGGCATTAACCAATTCATTCATTACTGCATTCGGCATCCCACCGATTCCAATTTGAATGGTGTCATAATCTTTCACATAATCGGCAACATATTTACCTATTTTGATATCTTCCTCTGTCAGCTCTGGTTCTGGTAATTCTGGCAGGTCAACATTTGTCTCAATAATTTTATCGACTTGACTAATATGAATTTCATTCATAATACCAAAAGTTCGTGGCATTTTATCAGAGACTTCTAAGATAATTTTCTTTGCATGCGGAATTTGAGGACCAACGTAAGAGACACCGACACCTAATGAGAAATAACCATTCTCATCAATTGGTGATACAAGCGCAATAATAACGGGTTCTGGTTCACGTTCATGCAAAATTTCTGGAATTTTTGAGAAATTACATGGGATAAGTTCTGTCTCACCATTATTGAATGGTTTACGGTCTGGTGAATTTAAGAAGAACGAATAATGCGTTAATTTCTCACGACCAACATTAATCACTGGATTCATGGTGAGCATTGTATAAAGGCGGTTATTATCAAGCCCTTCATAATTGGACAATGCTTTATGTAATGTTGGGGGTTCCCCAGCACCTAATGGATAAACAAGCCCCTCACCTGGTTCAATGATTTCAATGGCTTCTTCAGCTGTTTCAACTAATTTTTCTTGATATAATTTTTTATATGTCTCTAACATATTTTATCCTCCTATGTAATATTAGGGAACACTTCCCATTTCTGCGATATGATTTTCATTTGTGTGGCCGGGCTGCCACCAAAATCTGTTAACATTTGTGCGTCACGATAGTATCGAGCAAATTCTGCTTGATCTTTCGCCCCTGAACCAGCAGATAAATGAAGTAATTTTTCACTCATATTCACTGCTAAAGCACAGGATTTATATTTGAGAATCGCCAATTCAATATCGGTATTCACATTCTCCATAATCATCTGATGGATGTTTGGTTTTAATACAGACATCTCCATGTAAAGTGACGATAAATCTTCTTGAATGGTTCGACTAGCGATTAATGGCCGACCAAGATTACGATCTTGTCTTAAATAAGATTCGCCCATCTCTAGCACTCCCGATGCCGTTCCGTAGGCAATAACTGTGATAGATTTTTTTAATTGTTTACGTATTTCTTTTAGCATTTCAAGGCCCGACAATGCTCCAAGAATACGTTTTTCCTTCGGTACCTCCACATTGTCAAGGATAACTGGAAATACTGGAAAAGCTTGACGGCCTCCAACTTCTGTCAATTCACCGATCGTCAATCCTTCAGTGTCTTTATCCACTATAAACAATCCCAAGTCACCCGTATGACACTTCGCTACAACGATGAAGAAATCGGCAACATCAGCAATGGACACCATATTTTTTATGCCGGTGATAACATACCCATCCGCTTGTTCTTCAGCCGTCGTCTTCATTCGATCTAATTGCGTAATGGTTTCATGTTCATACGAAGCAAAGGCACCAATCAATTGACCGTCCAAAGTCGGCTCCAAATACTGTGACTTGAATTTATCATTAGCAAAACGACTCAATGAATAGAGAATATAATCTGTCTGTATCGCAATGAGTGACGCCAATGATGGAAAAAGGGTCGCCAATTCTCGCATGAATTCATAATACTCTAATCGACTCTGAAATTGATGCTGACCGGTGAGATATTTAGTATAGACAGGTTGCTGTATGATTGCATGCACCAAGTCATTTGGATAGACCCCTGCTTGATCATAGGCTTTAGTCGCCTCACGAAAGACTGAAGTATCTTGATTTTTGAGCCATTTTAATAACGACGATGATTTCTTACAATCATTCAAATATTGATTAAATACTCTATTTTGCATGAGTTAATCTCACAACACTTCCTATAACACCTTGGCTATCTTGATCATCCTCCAATTTAAATGACATGAAAATTCCTCCTAAATAACCATAACTAATGTACTTATAATCTATTTTATTTGAAAACGTTTTCAAGGTCAAGAGAGGAAGCCTCCTAAGCCTTCACTTATTGTTCATTAATTTGATAAAAATAAGCGAGAATTTGCTCGTAAATGGATGCTTCTAAACCTGAGTAACGCTTTTTGCGTGGACGACATAAGTAAAAATTAAAAGGAATCGCATCATAAAATGGCTTCACCACAAAGTCTTCTTCTACCAAATGTTTTGAGATAGGACGCGGTAAGATGGTGACGATATTGGTTTCTTTTGTCATTTCGATAAGGTAATCCCAAGCGGAAGCAGTAAAACGAATTTGATTCGTTAATCCCACTTGTTCCAATTTATTCCATAACAGAGAATAGGTAATATAATCTTCATTGAAAGTCGCCAGTGGATAACCTTGCAAGTCAGACCATTCTAGCTTTTCGACATTGTTTAATGGATGATTGGCCGACATAAAGGCTGCCATTTCATCAATTTGAATGATGGTTTGTTCATATTTTTCATCATCCAAGTCTGTTGGTTCAATTAATATGCCGATATCTAAATTTTCACGGTTTAATTGTTCCCGTAATTGATTGGATCCATCTTCAACCAATTGCAAATTCATCCCAACATTATCCTGAATCATCTTAGGAAATAATTCTGAGAAATAAACTCTTAAAATAAGTGATGGCAGACCAAACCTGATCCCCCCTTTTTGCTTAAGGGATTCTTGTTTGATCGCATCTTCCATTTGTTCATACATATTGGTAATTTGTACCGCAAAATCATAAACTTTCTTCCCTGCGTCAGTGAGTCCTACAAGTCGACCTTTTTCACGAACAAATAAGTCGATGGCGTTAGCTTCTTCATATTGATTAATGAATTGACTCAATGCTGGTTGAGAAATGTGTAATCGCTTCGCCGTTAAAGACAAATTAAAATTGTTATCTACAATATGATAAAAGTAGTACATTTGAATAATTTCCATGATGATTTACTCCTTTCATTTAATATCCCACAGGTAATGGTATATCAATGCGTTGGTGGGGATTTCTAAAGATGAAAGTGCCCGCTTGTTCAGTGCGCTGAATAAAACCATGATGGTAAAGATAATCAAGATGTGCCAACGTTTCACCTGCAGCAAACCATTTTTGACCTTTAGGAAAGTCATCCCAATGGTTGGCCTTGATTCGCCAACTAATTTGTTTGGCCACATCACGCACACTATACTCTTGGTCTTTTTTCATCACATCGATAATTTCCTGTAACCGCTCTTGATGGTGTGCAATTAATTCATCGATGCGTTCATTCGGTGCATCGATCGGTTTACGATGCGTTGCTAACATTAATTTCAGATTCAATGTCTTCAATTGGGCGAGTGTTGTAATATAAGATTGTAAAATATTCGGTTCATTTTCGCCCCAATAAGTTATATTTGGTGTCATCGGATCTAAAACAGTATCGCCACTTAAAATAAATCCTTTTTCAGCTTCATAAAACCCAATATGTCCCGGGGTGTGTCCCTTAAGATCTAATATAGTGAAATGATAGTCACCTATATCAAAGGTATCCCCTGGTGTTAAAATTTGGAAGTTGAAAGTTTCTCTCAAGCGATAGCGATAACCGGGATTATCTTCAATCGTAATCTCTTCATCTTCCATCCCGTATAAATCACGAAATCCTAACATCATATCCCAATAAGATCCTTCAGCCATTGCATTGACGATATCGCCATCTATTTTACTCGTATAAATTGGACATCCTTTTTCTGCAAAAAGTTGCGTCAATCCGGTATGGTCAGAATGCATATGTGTCAATACTAGCTCATAATCTTCTAAAGGCTGACCTAAATAACTTAAATGTTCCAAGAGCTGATCCTGACATTCGGGACGATTAAAACCCGTGTCGAATAAAACTATCCGTTCTTTATCTTTTATAACATAAAGATTGATTGCTTTGAGTGGACTCTGCGGTAATTCAACTTGAAAGGTAAATATATTCGGAAGAATCTCTTCCATTGCTACCTCTCCTTTCTTTATCCATTCTTATATTGCTTTAAGTAATATAATTGTAACACAATCCCAATCAAGGCCATCGCAATAACGATAAAGAAAGCGGTAGTGTAAGAACCGGTGCGATCTAGAATCATCGAACCAATCGTTGGTCCAAAGACAGCAGCTACACCATAAGCGGTAAACATCCATCCATAATTCGTTCCTGCATGTTTAACGCCCCAATTCTCAGCCGTAATCCCAGGGAATGAGCCGAGGAAACCTCCAAAGGATAAGCCAACCATCATCAAGCCAGCAATCCCAGCGATTGAACCAAGTGACTGCGTTAAGGTCGTCAAGAATAAGCCAGTAGCAATCACAATAAACATGGCAATAACCGTGGGATAGCTTCCAATACGGTCTGAAACAGAACCCCAGAAAATACGGCCGAAAGTATTCGCAATCGACACAAGCATAACAATCGTGACGGGATTTCCTAGAGCATAATTAGTAGCGATTGAAGCACCTGATGAAATAATCATCATACCGCCTGTAGCCCCTAGTGTATAGATAGCCCATAACAACCAGAACTTATTCTCTTTGAGCATTTCTTTAAAGTTTTTACCTTCTGGAGCGACAGTTCCGGGGCTCGTTTCCACAACCGGTGCTTTTTTCATGAAGAATGAGGCCCCACAAATGACCACTAATAAAATAACACCGAGTATCTTAAACACTGAATAAATATCTCGGCTTTCCAGCATCCAAGTTGCGACTGGCGCAAATATAATGGGCCCTAATCCAAATCCTGCTGCCGTTAAACCACCAGCTAATCCTTTTTTATCAGGGAACCATTTTGAAGCAACTGAAGTGGCCGCACCATAAGCTGCACCAATTCCCAGCCCTAGAATGACCCCATAAGTAACATATAGCATCAAGATTGATTGAACAAACCCGGTCAAGAACATTCCCAATCCAAATAATATCCCACCAAGAAATACATAACGTTTGGGACCGTTCTGATCGACCTTCGGCCCAAAAATAATCATTCCTAGAGGTACCATCGCAAAAGAAATAGAATATGCAATGGCTGTTTGTGTTTGTAACCATTCAGGGTTAGCATCCAACAATGCCGCCTGAAATACAGACCATGCATATCCTGCACCTAAACATAAATTCGTAATAATAGCAGCGAACAATATAATCCAACGATTGACTTTTCTTTCCATCACCAAACCTCCTTCTGTATAATACATTTAATATACTGTGATTTGTGAACGGTTACAAATACGTTCTAATAATTGAAGCTATAACTTAAAATTATAGTTCGATTGTTAAGAACTAATTGCCTCACCGCTTACAGTAAGATTTTAATACTTATCCCGGTCAAATAAACTTTCTAAAGTCACCATTCTCATTAAATTAAAAAAGTGTGACTAATATCAGCCACACTCGTTTCATCCTATATTATTTTAATAAGCCAATTGAATCTAAATAATCATGTGCCACATCTTGGGCACTTTCTCCTTCAACATTGACAGCATAATTCATTTGTTGCATTTCTTCTTCAGTTATTTTACCTGCCAATTGATTTAGAATATCTTCTAACATCGGGTATTCAGCCAAGGTTTCTTCTCTCAATAAGGGGGCTCCTTGATAAGGCGGGAATAGTTGTTTGTCGTCTTCTAATAAGGTCAGATTATATTCAATAATTTGGCTATCTGTCGAATAGACATCGATTATTTGTACATCATTCGTTGCAATCGCACTATAACTAAGTGATGGTTCCATGGTCGATACTGCTAAATTTAACCCATACACTTCCTGTAAACCAACACCGCCATCCGGTCTATCCGCAAATTCTAATGAGAAGCCAGCTTGACTTTGGTCCTCTACACGGTGCAAGTCACTAATCGTTTCAAGTTGATTTTCTTGAGCAAACTCTTTCGTCACCGCCACAGCATACGTATTCTGAAAGTCCATCGGCTTCAGTAAGACTAAGTCATCTTGTGCATAAATACCATCTTTGGCTTGTTGGTAAACCGTTTCTGGATCTGTTTCTACTGCGACATCCTCTTCTAACAATGACGCAACAATTGTACCTGTAAATTCAGGATAAATATCAATTTCCCCAGACTTTAATGCTTCATAAAGAAAAGATGTCTTACCGAAATTAGGTTTTATCTCGACCTCGATATCTGTCTCTTGCTCGATTAATTGTTGATACATATTCATCAGAATTTCTGGTTCCGCTCCTAATTTTCCTGCCACAACCAATGTATCTTGCCCGCCAAATTGAAAAGCTTGGGGCATGAATGACGCACCGGTTAAGAGAACTACAGCTAGAAAAATTAACCCCATTTGTTTTAAAGGTAAACGAGCTATCCATTTTAATAAGATATTAAATAAAATAGCTAATAATGCTGAACTAATGGCTCCAATTAAAATAAGAGCGGAATCATTGCGGTCAATCCCTAATAAGATAAAGGATCCTAAGCCACCTGCACCAATCAATGCAGCTAATGTGGCTGTGCCAATAATTAAAACTGTGGTTGTACGAATTCCAGAAATTATCACCGGCATTGCAAGAGGAATTTGATAGGTTAATAATTTTTCTTTGCGATTCATTCCAAAAGCGGTTCCCGCTTCTTCTAGGACGGGATCTATTTGCTCGAATCCTGTCACTGTATTTTGAAGAATAGGGAAAATCGCATAAATAACCAAGGCCACAATAGCCGGAACTCGCCCAATACCTAAGAAAGGTATAAAAAGTCCTAATAAGGCTAATGAAGGGATCGTTTGAAATACTCCTGTCATTTGTAGGATAAATTCTTTTAGTTTCTGATGACGCATCACAAGAATAGCCGCAGGTATCGCAATTAAAATTGCAATCAATATCGCTACCAAAGAAATCTGCAAATGCTCCAAAAGAGCACTTACCCATTCAGGAAAGCGGGCTTGAAACTCATTCAATACATCACTCATATTAGGTCCTCACTTTCGAAAAGACGATAGACGAAATCAGTCGCAGGAGCTTTCAAGATATTATCTGGTGTGTCAATTTGTACTAGTTGTCCCTCTTGAACAATCGCAATGCGATCTGCTAACATAATTGCTTCTCGCATATTATGAGTTACAAAAACAAAACTAATTCCCAATTCAGAATGCAATTCTTTGGTTAATTCTTGTAGATCACGTCTGATTAAAGGGTCCAATGCTGAAAACGGCTCATCCATTAAAATTATTTTAGGCTGAGTAATAATCGCTCTTAAGATACCCACCCGTTGTTTTTCACCACCTGATAATTGATCAGGATATTTCGATAAATATTGTTCGGGATCAAGGCCGATCTTTGGCATCAAATTTTCTAATGCTTGATCTATGTCTTCTGCCGTCCAGCCTTTCATCTTAGGAATCAATGAAATATTTTCCTTAACAGTTAGATTAGGATACAATGCTCCTTGTTGCATAACATAACCTATTTGCAAACGCAAATCGCGTAAGTTCCATTGAGTTATCGGTTGTCCATCAATTAAGATATCACCTGTGTCTGGAGTAACTAATTGATTAATCATCTTTAATAAGGTTGTTTTTCCAGAGCCAGATAAACCAACTAATACAAAGAATTCTCCCTCTTTAATCTCAAAGGAAATATCTGTTAAGACTTGTTGATCTTCGTATCGCTTCGATGCATTGTTAAATTCTATCATTAAGCGCCTCATTTCTTAAGCATATTGAGTAACTGTACCCCGTGATACTACCACAATATTTTTCAAACCCCAAAGGATATGGCCTAAATTTTGAGGTCAATAAACAATTAAAAAAGACCCTTAAGAGGGTCTCATCGTATTATAGTTCTGGATATACAACTTTTCGGCCATTAATCGTCGAAATGGTTACTTCACAGTCATACAATTGTCTAAATAATGCTGGTGTGGCAATATCTTCCACTGTTCCTTGATGAATAATTTCTCCATCTTTCATCGTAATAAGATAGTCCGCATAACCCAAGGCAAGATTTAAGTCATGCAACACCATGACGACACTTTTGTTTTGTGTTTGGACTAACTGTTTCAGATAACGCATCATATTCCGACTATGTTTCATATCTAATGCTGCGACAGGTTCATCTAGTAGAATATATTTCGTATCTTGAGCCATCACCATTCCGATAAAGGCACGTTGTCTTTGGCCGCCAGATAATTGATCTAAATATTCATCCGCTATCGGAGCTAAATCCAACGACTCCAATACATCAACCACAACTTGAAAATCAGCCTCATTATAATGCCCTTTACTGTGAGGGTATCGTCCTAAGAGAATCAAATCAAACACCTTTAACCGCATCATTAATTGCTGTTCTTGCTTCAAGAACGCAACTGTTTTGGCCAGATCATCTGAAGCCCAATCATTGATATTTCGATTATCTATTATGATACTGCCGGAATCAATAGGAGTAATCCGTCCAATCGCACTTAATAATGTTGATTTTCCTGCACCATTTGACCCAATTAAAGCAATCAATTGATTATCGGGTAAAGTGAGATTCAAATTCTGAATCACATCGTGGTCTTGATAACTGATAGAAAGATTGGTTAACTGAATCATTGCTTCACCCCACGTTTAATCATCATCAACAAAATAATGCCACCAAAAATCTCAAGTATCACCGGTAATATCGTTGCCTGATTGAAGACATGTTCTAGCAAACTTTGTCCACCTACTAATAAAATAATCCCCATTAATCCACAAGCTGGTAAAAAATAAGGCACTTCGGTGGTCTTCAAATAATAAATGGTCATTTGCGTACTCAATAGTCCGAAAAACATCAGTGGACCTACCAGTGCAGTCGAACAAGCAACAAGCACTGCAATATTCATTAAACAGAATTTCACTGCCTTGCTATAATCAATGCCTAAATTAATCGCTAAATCACGACCTAAAAACAATGTGTTCCATTGATAACGATAGTAATAAAGCCAAATCCAACTAATAACAGATATCCCAACAGATAGCACTAAAGATTGTGAACCCAAGAGACTAAAGCTTGCCATTTGAGCATCTTGTACAATCATAAACTCATTAGGATCCATGATAGCCGACAACATAGACACGATACTACGCAAGAAAGTCCCAAGAATCAAACCTAATAGCAATAATAAATAAACGCGTGTATTCGTCCTGCGTAAGAGCACAGAGAATAAAGTAACGGTCGTTAGCACCATTAAAACTAGTTGGATAGTAAATAAAATGGCAGGCGATATACTCGGTAAATTCAAGCTATTCCTTAAAAATAGCAGTAAGGTGACGATCACTAAATAAATAGCTTCGTAACCCATGACACTTGGCGTTAATATAGGATTTTGGGTGATTCCCTGAAAAAGAGCCGTTGAAACACTTAAATTTACAGCGACAACGAGTAATCCTACTAATCGGCTCCCACGTAACGAAAGAATCATTGGTGCTTTCGTATCCAAATCATAAAGTAAAAAAAATAACACGAAAATGACAGCCACAATAGCTAAATACATTAATTGTCTCTGAATGGTTTTTCGATTCGTCCGATAAAGTGTGATCATCTCTTCCATTATTAACCTCACTTTCCATCATACGCGACCATCAATATAATAGCGTAATAATATTATCACTGTACCCGACCCCAATACACCAATCACTACACCGACGGGAATTTCCGCAGGATAGACGAGGAGTCGACTGAGAATATCACTGACGATTAGAAGTATCGCTCCACCCAAAGCCACTAATGGCAAGGTTTCTCTTAAATGATCACCAAAAAATAACGACACGACATTCGGAACAACCATCCCTAAAAAAGGTAATGATCCTGCTACAACGAGTGAAATAGCCGAAATCGATGAGACGAGTGCTAAGCCAATCAATATAAATAGTGAATAATTAATCCCCAAATTAGTGGCAATATCTTTTCCTAATGCAATAATCATAAAACGATCAACAAAATAATAAGCTGCAAATAATAATAAAAGTTCAATATAAATAATCTCATAACGACCTTGGAGAACCCCTGAAAAGTCACCCAAGTTCATTGATTGAAGAATACTTTGTAAGTTAAATTGCCAAGCCAAAAAATCTCCGACGGCACCAATAATGCCTGATAAAATCATGCCAATTAATGGCACCACAACCAAATGCCCTTTTCCAATCCGATTGATGACGGTAATGAGTATGAAAGATCCTATCAAAGCAAACAACGTAGCAAATAACATTTTCCCCATTAAAGACATCTCAGGCTTTAAGAATGTGACGATTAAAAGTCCCAAACTTGCAGACTCAGTCACACCCGTAGTGGATGGCTCTACAAAACGATTCTGGACAAATGTTTGCATCATCAATCCGGCAATAGCCAGTGCACTACCAGACAATACCAGCGAAACAGTTCTAGGAATTCGTGAAACAATCATCACTTCCTTTGCAGAATCGCTCACTTGCCCTTGTAACCAGGATAATAAAGATACGTCTTCGGTTCCAAGTGACAAGGAGATTAAACATAATATGAATAAAAGAAGGACAGCACTTATATAATGCCACCCTTTGACTGTCTTTTCTTGCATGAACTCACGCTCTCTCGAATCATTCTCCTATTTTGGAATTTGGTTAGCAATTTCATCTAGGATGTTTTGATAATTTTGTGCCCCAGTCATCACTAAATACCACTCCTGAGGGTTGAGATAAATAATCTGATCATTCTTATAAGCATTCGTGCTATGAACTAATGGATTATTCATGACTTGTTCAGCAGGCTGTGCCTCAGATTGTCTGCCAATGGCTTGGTCACGGTCTAACACAAAGATCCAATCAGGATTTTGTTGACGAATGGTTTCAAATGAAATTTTCATTCCATGTGCTCCTTGATCCGTAACTGACATGTCTGGACGTTCAAAGCCGAAGACTTCATATATCGGAGCAAATCGTGAAGACTCTGAATACATCGTCACTTCTCCGCCACTACTCATCAATGTCATGGCTTGCCCTAAATCAGCTCCTAAATCCTTATTCTCAGCAACTTTGTCAATGATTGCTTCCTGTAATGATTTGCTTTCTTGCTCTGTATCCGTCGCTATCCCTAGTAATTCCACGGATGCTAAGACACGAGCGGTATATATATCTTCAGACGATAAGTCACTCCATGACACTGTCGCATCAATGGTCGGCCAATATTGTTGGTATAGGTCAAAGTTTTCACTTTGTCGATTCCCAATCACCAATAAATCTGGCTGTAATTTAGCAATCGCTTCAATGTCAACTTCCTTTGGCGTTCCAACTGTTGGTAACTCTCCATATTGCTTCAAATGTTCAGGCAGTACCCCTTGAATGATGCCGGTAATGCGGTCCCCTGCACCTAGAGCATCCAAAGTATCCAAAGCTGCATAATCTAAGACAACGATGCTCTCTGGACGTTCATTCAATTCAGTCTCGCCTGAATAATGTTCGAGCGTCTGCGGATAACTAATGGCCTCAATATTTAATTGCCGACTAAATATAAACAAGACTCCCACAAAAATAAATAAAATAAATGACCTTAAACTTTTTCTGTTCATGATATGAACCCTCTCTAACTTTAAAAAAGCAATTTGTTGTTAGTATAACATAATCCTTCAAGGGTGAAAATAAAGTTAGATTCCTGTTCTTCAAATGATAAGACGGAAATTTCTTGTTAATAAAAAACCTTCAATTGTCTTCACAATCAAAGCCTTCTAAAAGTAAAGTAGGTTAAATCTTATTCTTCTACAATATTATAAGAAGAAGTGGTTCCATCTTTAATGGTCGATTCATTTAAGCCGCCTTTATGTAGATGATAAATACTCTCTCTCCCTGGTAAAATAGGTTGCATTGCAGGTGTCGAGAAGACATTGACAATACCATCTGGTAATTTGGATTCTTCAATTTGTTCCGGAGATATTTCTTGAATAATTTCATCTTCACGATCAGCTTGAATTTTCCCACCAAATTCTGGATCCATTAATGTTGCGCGCCCAACAGCCACTAAATCAGCATAGTTCAAGGCATCTTGAGCGTCTGCTTCACTCATAACATTTCCAACCACAATGAGTTTTGTTTCATCGTCCATTACTTCACACATGTATTCAGCATATGTCTTATCATCTTTAGCTGGTGTGTCATTGTATTTCGCCATTGAAACATAAATATAATCCAAAGCAAATGTTTCAACTAATGTCTTCACTAATTGAGTGGATTCATCAATTAAATACCCCTCATTCGAACCGTGAATTTCTTCCGGTGAGATTCGATAACCAACTATGAACCCTTCTGGGGCATGTTCTTTAATCGTGTCTGTGACCGCTCGAGTGTCTTCCACTGCAAAACGCATTCTATTTTCAAGACTGCCACCCCATTTGTCCGTTCTCTTGTTAGAGAATTTTGAGAAGAACTGTTGTTGGAGATAGTGGTTGGCACCATGAATTTCGACACCATCATAACCTAAATCAATCGCTCTTTTAGCAGCATCCGCGAAATCTTGAATAATTTGTTCGATATCATCATTTGATAATTCTGTTACTGGATAGTCAAGAAAAGAAAAATCAATTGCACTGGGATCATACACCGTTTCGCCTTGTCTGCCTCTATAGTTTGCTTCTCTTCCCGCGTGAGCTATTTGCATTACTGCTAGATTGCCCTCTTTCTGTAATGATTCTGCAATTTCTGCGAATCCTTCTTTATGTGCATCATCGAACATTCCTAATTGTTGATCAGTCGTTGATGTGGTGCGCGCTGGTCCACCAGACTCAGATACATAACAATACTCTGTAATCACCATGGTAGCAGAATTCGCACGACGTGCATAATAATCTTTGGTCGCTTGGGATACGCGTCCTCGATCTAAGCCACTCCATGTTTGCATGGGTGCTTGGACAATGCGATAGTTTAATTCTCCACCATTGCGAAATTGAACTTTGTCTGTTAACTGTTTTTCCATTTCTTCATCTCCTAATTTATATATTGTGAATAATTTAACATTAATAAGATGAAGAGAGTATCTCTAATTTGTTAACAACTATTAAGTTAACCTTAATAGAATTGTTCTTCTATCTCTTTTATAAATTGAGATTCCAATGAAGTAAACAAATGATCTTTACGATAAATCAAACCATATGATAATGGTTGATATTCCATATGTTTTAGCTCTTTCTCGATCAAAATATCTTCAGGGACTTCTAATAAATTTTGTTTAATCTGTTCTTTACGAATCAATGAAACACCTTGAAATTTCGTCAACATTTCAATCAATACACGAATCGAAGATGTCGTTGTCATGATTTTCATTGTGCCATATTTCACTTGGAAATCCCGAACCATATCGATAATATGTTCATCTTTAAATAAGATAAAATCTTGTTCAAGTAAAAGATCCAAGTTAATTTCTTTTTGGTCTGCTAAATAATGTGTCTTAGCCATGAACAATTTAATTTGATCCTTTTGTAATTCATGAAAACTAAAATGTGACAAACGCTTAAGTTGCCTTGCTGTCAGATAAACGAGCCCCAAATCTAATGCCTCTTCATCAATTAATTGAATAATCTCATTGCTTTGATACTCACTTACTTCAATTTGAAATGTTTCGTATTGTTCTTGAAATCGAAGCATTAATGCCAATAAAAATTTCGGCACTTCATTGCTGACACCTATTCTAAGCGGAGAACCCGGTTCCTCATGCATCAATTGAATCCGGTCCATTAACTGATGGTAAGCTTGAATGACTCCACGAGCAGATTCAAGTATTTTTCTCCTTCTGCAGTTATAAAAGTTCCTGCTGGAGTTCGACTAAATAATTTGAGATTCCATTCTTCTTCCAGATGGCTTATCATTTGGCTAATGCCGAAGGTGTGATATTCATTTTTCGTGCTACTTCTGTTAAAGACTGGGTTTCGGACAATTCAATGAGATAATATAATATATCAAATTGCATTACAATCTCTCCTCAATATTTTCAATACATTAAACTGCCCAATGAATACCATTCACTGGGCAGTTTACGCTATATTATTCAGCTGTAATTTCGTGAATCTCTGATTCAGGTAATTCATCTTGTGGTTTAAAACTAATCCAAGTCATGACGAATGCCACTCCAAAGGAAATCGCAATTGTTATTAAAGCATGGACAAAATTACTCCAAGTACCATCAGGTGAGATATAAGCAGGAAGTGCTGCCAAGCCAGGGTCAGATAAAGCATATCCTTCTAATCCAACAATTCCGCCATACAAACCTCCAAGAAAACCAGCAACAATGACCGCAATCATTCCCTTTTTAATTGGGACTGCAATTCCATACAGTGCAGGTTGAGACACGCCAAGTAGTGCAGTGACAAAGGCTGAAATCGAATAAGATTTGTATTCTTTATACATTGTGCGTAGTGCAATTGCTAAAGCCATCCCTGCCATTGCCATATTTCCAGGTAATAAACCAGGCATCATTAATGTCTCAGCCCCTGTTTGTGCTAAGTTCTGAGTCGCAATAGGAATCAGAGCATAATGACCACCGGCCATAATTAAAAACATTCCGAAGCCACCAAGAATCGCATTCACTAACCATCCTGCATAATGACTTAAATAACCAATGGCTACCCCTAACATGTTACCGAGAAATGAACCAATAGGACCAATTAATAAAGCACCAACAATACCCGTAAGGGCGAGAATAAAGACTGGTCCAAAGACACCCCGCACGATTTTAGGTAAGATTCCATTGACAATTTTCTCAATATAACTTTGTGCCCAAACAATTAAGATGATTGGAATGACAGACGACACATAAGTATGGTCTGTTACTGGAATACCAAAGAAATCACCACTCATCGTTGTAGCGGCTTCAGTGAAACTAGGATGCACTAGAAACAATGCTGTCGATGCTGCTAACACCGGATTCGCTCCAAAAACATTCGCTGAAGAATACGCTAATAAGACTGGCAGAAAATAAAACACTGCATCCGCAATATGATAAAGAATAAATTGCTCAGCTGTTTCTGGTTGAATAATGCCAAATGTTAGTAATAGGATGATAATCCCTTTAAGTATCCCAGCTCCCGTTAAGGCAACCAAGTTTGGCGCAAATATTTCCTTCAATCCATTTAACAAGCGGTCAATCATTGACGGCTTTTCTTCAATTGTATGACTCGCCAATATAATCTCCCCTTTACAGATGTCATATTTTCATGCACTAAAATACATTGTTAGTATTCTAACATAACGGCAGATGTTTTCGTTAACTAATCACCTAAATTGATTTATCGTTCGACATTGACACTCTATTAACCATTATTAAAACAACGATATTCATTCAGATGGTTCAATATTTTGTTGATAGTAATAAAAAAGCAATAGTCAATCTGATTTGACTACTGCTTTATTTGAGTAATTATTAATGTTCGTTTGGATCATTTTCCGCATCTTCATGTGTTGGATGCACGGTACCGGGAACATGATCAGGGCCCGCATAAATGGTATATAACTTCAACGGTTTATCGCCTGTATTGGTTACATTATGCCATTTATCTGCCGGTACAAAAATCGCATCATCTGCCTCTACTTCTTGTTCGAAGCTTAAATTATCCTCCGCATCACCCATTTGACACAAGCCTTTTCCAGACTCTATGCGTAAAAATTGATCGATGCCATGATGCACTTCTAAACCAATATCATCACCCGGTTCAATCGACATTACGGTTACTTGTAATTTATCACCGGTCCAAATAGTGGTTCGATAGTTCGTATTTTCCGTAGTATAGTCATCAATATTTACAATATAAGGTTCTTTGCCATGGTCTTTATAATCAAAAGTCATTTCAATTCCTCCTTCTATTTAATACGACACGTCTCTACATTCTTATTATATATTTCACTGAATGATCAGTCAATTAATTTAGAGCGATTTTAAAGTGTAGCTTTAGTAAATCATTTTATCCATTATCTTTTGAATATTCTATCTTTTTAAAGATTCCCTATAACATGGCATTGCTGATTCAACAGGTCACACAATCACTTAATTGACTTGTAAATTAAGTCCTTTTTCGATGCGAATTTTTTGAATTTATTACTATATAATGGTAAGGTTTTCATAGTAGAAATGTTATATAGCGCATTAAGCGTAGGCTGTCGGTCGTTTCAATAAATCACTGGAATCGTTACGTTAGAGTTTCAAAAAAGGAGAGAAGATGATGAAAAATCGAGTCTTACTAAGATGGTTTTTCCCAGGTATAACCATCTTAATGTTTGTCAGTTTCTTAATCGCATTATTACAAGACTATATACCACCAAACATTTATGAATTAATGTCTAATGTCACTGGAACACTTTCTTTTTGTATTATGTTGACCCTGGTTATTATTTCGATTAGACCGAAAGCAATCGAACGTAGACTCGGACTCACAGAAATGTATGAAGTTCATGCTTGGATGGCGATGGCCTTACCGGTCACTCTGCTTATTCATGTTGGTATTCGTTGGAGTGGATTGAAAAATGTCACCACTTTGAATCTTTCAAATACATCCATTTTAGGATATATTGGCCTCATTGCATTAGTTGTAGTCATGCTCACAGGCATATTTGTCCTATCGGATACGATTATCAAGCAATCAAAAAAGTTAATGCAATTTAAAGATAACGCGAATCGAAATATGCATTTATGGTTGCACCGTTTAGCAATCGTCAGTGTCATTGCTATTCATTTCCATGTGTATCAAGTGAGTTATTTGACTGAAAATATCCCCTATCGTTTTCTTACAACTTTTTATACAGTGACTATCTTGGGATGGTATCTTCTTTATAAAATTCGTATCGCTCAATTACCAAAATATAAAGTGACTCGCATCAATAAACCGTCACCACGCATCCATGAAATAGAATTAAAGCCAATAGACGGTCAACGAATGAATTATCACGCTGGACAATTTGGTTTCTTCCGCTTTATTGACTCACAAGTCAGTAGCGAGGCACATCCATTCTCATTCTCTAGTGCTCCGACTTATCATCAAGATTCTATTATTGTGATGATTCAAGAAGATGGTGATTTCACAGAGACATTAGATCAAGTAACGATCGGAGACAAAGTTACCATCGAAGGTCCATATGGCGACTTTTATCCTGAAGAAGTACGCCAATCAAATCAACCAATGGTTCTTCTATCTGGTGGCATTGGTGTCACACCTAACCTAAGTGTGTTGCGTGAAGAAATCGCATAAAACTCTGATCGTCGAATTATCTTTCTCTGGGGAGTAGCCTATGAAAATGAATTGATGTATTTCGACGAATTAGAAGCACTAGCAGAAAAATATCCAAATTTCTCTCACCACATTATCTTCAGTGGCGAGGAAGTAGAAGGTTTTGCACATGGCTTTGTAGATAATGATTTTATTAAAGAAGAAGGTCTTGTAGAATATTTCCAAACGGCTACATGGCATGTTTGTGGTCCACCACCTATGCTTGAAGCGACAAAACAATTATTGGATGACAATAATGTCACAGAAGAACAAGCTTATCTCGAAGAATTTTCGTTTTAATTGAATCGAATACTTAAAAAAATTAGTCTAGGAGGAATTTTTATGAAAAAATTAAAAGATAAAGTCGCAATTATTACAGGAGCAGCAGGTGGTATTGGCATCGCCACAGCCAAATTATTCTTAGATGAAGGCGCACGAGTCGCACTCGTTGATTTATCTGAGGAAGATTTAAAAGAAACAGTGCAATCACTAGACGTACCAGCAGAAAATATCCTTTCCGTTCCTGCGGATGTTTCTAAAGAAGAAGATGTAAAGAATTATATTCAGCAAACAATCGATCATTTTGGACAAGTCGATATTCTTTTCAATAATGCGGGAATCACTGGAATACAAACTGATTTAACTGACATAAAATTAGAAGATTTCGAAAAAGTCATGGCCATTAATACGACGGGTGTCTTTCTCGGTATGAAGCATGTCTTACCCTTAATGATGGAACAAAAGAGCGGAAGCGTGATTAATACATCTTCTGTTGATGGCTTAAGAGGCTCACCACAATTAGCCCCATATGCAGCTTCCAAACATGCAGTTGTTGGTTTAACAAAGACTGCTGCTTTAGAAGTCGCTGAAGCTGGTGTTCGAGTAAATTCCATTCATCCTTCTCCTGTTGATACTTCAATGATGGACGTCCTTGAAGCGAATACAGGAGAAGCAGAATCTGCTAAGGCTGAATATACATCCAGTATTCCTTTAGGAAAATATGTCGAAGCAGAGGATATTGCAAATTTAGCCTTATTCTTAGCTTCAGATGACAGTGCCTTTATCAGTGGCTCACAATATCGAATTGATGGTGCCATGGGTGCACAACAATAACTTGTACAAATCATTAAGAAGAACATAGAAAACAACCTCCTGAATCGATATTCATTAAATGATTCAGGAGGTTAATTTTTTCTTGAGTTACTACTGTTAGCAATAAAGTAACAAATATTATTCTGATCCTAGTAAACGCAAGCCATTCAAAATAACGACCAGTGTGCTTCCTTCATGAATAATAACGCTGATTGCCATATCCGTTAAGCCTAATAGGCTCACTATCACGAGAAAGACAACAACAGCCATAGAAAAAATAATATTTTGTTTGATAATTCGATTCATTTTTGAAGAAATCCGGTGTGCTTGAACAAGTTTCGATAAATCATTCTGCATCAATACCAAATCAGAAACCTCAACGGCAACATCTGTTCCCTCGCCCATTGCAATACCTACATTGGCATTTACCAATGCTGGGGCATCATTCACCCCATCACCGACCATTCCGGATATGCCATATTTATCTTTCAGCTCTGCAATAATAGTTGATTTATCCTCTGGCATCACATCCGCAACAACATCATCCATTCCAAGTTCGGAGGCAACGGCTTTTCCAGTGATTTCAGAATCCCCTGTAATCAATCTCGTATATATTTTTTCTTGCTTAAAATATTCGATGGTGCCTTTTGCGTGCTCACTCGGGACATCCATCAAGGCAATAATTCCAATGACTTGCTTATCTTCAGCGATATAAACGACCGTCTTTCCTTCATTTGCCCATTCTTTATTCAACTGCATCACTTTTTCTGGTACTTGTTCAAAGGAAGTTGGTTTACCAATGCGATATTCTTTTCCTTGATAATCACCTACTAACCCCACACCAATCTGATTTTCAACTGATAATGTAATCTGATTTTGTGGCTTAAACTTTCTTAATATCGCTTCAGCTAAAGGATGATTCGATTCCTTTTCTAGTGCGATCACGATATCTATAATTGCATCCTCTTCAATCTGATTGAAAATATAATAATTCGTCACTTCAGGTTGACCTTTCGTTAAGGTCCCAGTCTTATCAAACGCAATTGCTTTAAGATCCGCCAACTGTGACAAATAGACGCTCCCTTTAGATAGTACGCCCTTCTTAGCTAAATTCGATGTCGCTGATAAAGTAGCGGATACCGTTGAAGCAGCTAAGGCACAAGGGGAAGCAGCGACTAAGAGAACCATTCCGCGATAAATACTTTGAGACCAGGTCCATCCAAATAAGAAAGGCCCTATCAAAATAACCAGCATAATCACTATAATAACACCTGTGACATATTTCGGTTCAAAGCGTTGAATAATACTGGCTGCTTTGGTCTGATTATTTTGATTCTGATTAACTAATTGTAAAATTTTTGAAAAGACCGTATCATCGGGCGCTGTCGTTACTTCCATTGTAAATGAGCCTGTCCCATTGATTGTACTACCGAATACTTCATCACCCGCACTTTTTTCTTTAGGAATACTTTCGCCATTGATAGACGACTCATCAATCGCAGTTTGCCCTGACAAAATCACTCCATCAATGGGGACCTGTGCACCATTAAGAACTTGGACTTTGTCACCCACTGTTAATTCACTGACATTCACTTCTTTGACGTCTCCATTCGATTGAATCAAGCGTGCTTTTGTTGGATTCATTTCCAATAATCTCGTTATTTCACGGCGACTTCTACCTTCCGCATAATCTTCTAAGAAGTGAGCACCTGAGAATATCAAAATCAATAAAGCGCCTTCCCAATAGCTTCCAATCACGAAAGCTCCCAGTGCAGCGAGACCCATTAAGATATGTGAATTGGGTGTGAATTGTTGATTTGCTTTCGATTGTTCAACAGTTTCTCCGACCCCTTCTAAGACAATAACATGATATCCCGCCAGTATCGTCGCTACAACAAAGAGGATATTTTGTAATACTTGATAACCGGCACCTAAAAATAAGGCAACCACTGCAATGATAAGGCCGATAATATAACAGACAATGGGTAATTTACTATGGTGATGGTCATGTTCGTGGTGATATGTATGATTGTGATGTTGTTCTGTCATTTTTTAACCCCCATTTCTTTCTCTTTCTATTGAAACTAAAATTTGTATCAAATGATTTCCAAATCATATGTTTATGTAGTCATATTACCTCACTTATACAAAACTGTCAAGATTCAAAAAAAATGAGACCTATTTTTATCTAGAAATTGAAGCAATTTTCACAGAAATTCTGTTATTATAATAGTGAAGAACAATTTTAAAGAAAGGAATAATGTAGATGAATAAACAAGATACGCCAGCGATAGATTTGGATGCCATCCATACCATCAGCAAACTCTTTAAAGTGATTAGTGATCCAACGAGATTATCTATCCTCTTTCTATTAAAAGAAAAGGAATTAAGTGTCGGGAATATTGTAGATGCACTCGGTAAAGAACAATCAGCGATTTCTCACCATCTAAAAACCTTAAAAGATTTCCGATTAGTCAGATCAAAACGCGAAGGAAAAAGTATGATTTATACGCTCGATGATTTACACGTCTTCAGTATTCTTGAACAAGTGCTTACCCATGTGAACGAAGAACAGCCACCTGTATCATAAATAAGAAAGGACCACGCTATGATTAAAACGATAACTTTCGATTTTGATGGAACACTTGCTGATACATTACCCATTTGTTTCTATCCATTCAGAAGGTCTTTAGATAATTCGACAACTAAAATCTTTCCCCTAATGAGATAAAGAACATGTTTGGTCCATCAGAAACTGGCATTATACAACAAAATATCCAACATTCGAATTATAAAGCGGCAATCGAAGTTTATTATGATTACTACCGTGATAAGCACAACCAGTATGTCAAAGACAATAAAGCAATCCTCAATTATTACAGCAATTAAAAAACAATAACTTTCAACTAGGAATTGTGACCGATAAAGTACGTCGAAGTTTAATGATTTCACTCCAAGCATTAAATATGGAGAATTTCTTTGAAGTAATGATTATTGGCGACGAATTCACTGGGCCTAAACCACACCTTGAAGGCATCAATAAAGCATTAGATAAATTAAAAATATCGAATGAAGAAGCCGTCTTTCTTGGGCTAGTGACGGAGATATTATCGCGGGTAAAGATGCTGGTGTATATACTATTGGGGTGTATTGGCTACCTCATTATCAAACGATTAACTTTACAGCTCAACCTGATAATCAATTCAATCATACGGACGAACTACTTGACTATCTTCAACTGAATCAATAAGTAATTTGTTGCCATTGTAGAATCCAATCAAAATAACAACAAGACTTTTCAAAAGAATAACCCAAAACAGTCCCCGATGTGTTCTTCACACCGGGGACTCTTAATGTATGATTCACTTTTATAACTTTACAGAAGAAATCAGCTAAATAAAATCATTTATTTATGGGAACAAGTGTCTTAAGAAATACGGCATCTGGATACGCCACCAATCCCAGTCATGGGCAACATCCTCGCCCCATTCATCGAACCAACCACCCAGTTGCTTTTGTTCAAAGGCCTCTTTCACTTTATAATAGGACGGCAGGCCATCATGTTCCCATGCACCTAACCCTGTACACACAATTATATCGGCGGCCCGAATTCGATCAATGAACCAACCATCATTCAATTGCCAAATATAATCGGCTGGGGAATTATGATAAACCAGCGCATCATCACCAAAATCTCCGGTAAAGAAACGCGCATCATAGACACCACTCAATGCGATCACTTTTTGGAATACATCTGGATGCTTTAATAAGGCATTGAGTGCATGGTAAGCTCCCATACTACAACCCGTTGTCATCATTGGTTCATTTCGCCAGGTCTTGTGCTTGATAAAAGGAATGGCTTCATTGATGACATAACGTTCATATGCTTCATGCGCTCGTGCTTTATCATGAGGACTTTTCCATTCATTAAGCCAACTTTCATGATCATAAGATGCAAGTGTAAAAAATTGCACTTTTCCCTGTTCGATAAAATCTTTAGAAACTTCAATCATCCCGAAGTCTGCATATTCATTATGGCTACCACCAGACGAAGGAAAGACAACAACTGGCATCCCGTCATGCCCATAACGATTTAGCGGCATTTCCTGTCCTAGTTCACCACTCCAATGACTTAAATATTCTACGTGCATAGTTCGCTCCTATCCATTATTGTTTTCTTCGATGCGCAAAGTCGATAATCTCATCGACCTCATCTTGCGTATTCGCCACAATCGCATAAAAATCATTGCCCATCAATTCTTGAAAGGCTTCAGGCATCCGTTCAACTAGTTTCACTCGGTCACCATAATGTGCCAGAATATCCGATCGTCGATGTTCATAATCATATTGATCACGTTGAGTGAATCCTACACTGTATTGTTTAGAAAAATCAGGATTACCTTGGAAAGGTTGTCCTAAAACAATATTGGCATACTCAGCGAATAAATCAATTCCCTCAGAAAAATTATACATATCGACTGCATAATTACCCGCGATACGATTATTGTATTCCAGTGCTATATAGTCACCATCAGGCATCCGAAAGAATTCAATATGGAAGAAACGCTCTTTCATCCCAAATTCTTTGACAATATTTTGTCCATATTCAACTAATTTGGGGTCGATATCTCTTTGAATAACATAAGCAACATCTGATTTATTTTCTATGAAAGAGAGGGGCGGTTCTTTATAAGTCAGACATGTATGCCATACGATATTCCCGTCTTGATCAATCAAGCCATCATAGGAACCTAATCGATTACTAGAAATCATTTCTTCAATAAAGTAAGGAATCGATTCATCATAATAATTCAGAAACACTTCTATATCTTCTGGGATTTCAATTCGAAAAGTCGCAGCGGAACCCACACCATTATCCGGCTTGGCAACCACCGGTAATCCTAATTCTTTCAAAACCGGTTCAAGTTCAGCTTTTGTATGGATGACTCGCCCTTCAGCAACCGGAACGCCAGCTTTTTTCAATAGCTTCTTCATTTCCGATTTAAATTTTGTTTTCTTAATCTCTTCAGGCTTGGCACCAAACACATTAAATTCTTCTCTTAATTCAGCGTCCAGCTCTAACCAATATTCGTTATGAGATTCAATACGATCAATTTTTCCATACTTAAAATAGAGATAAGCGACAGCACGCTTCACATCATCTACTTGTTCTAAATCCCGTACATAATAATATTCCGTTAATGTTTCCTGGAGTTGATGGCCTAATTCACTATAAGGCGTATCACCAATACCTAAAACATTCACACCTTGTTTCTTTAATTGATAGGCAAATGGTTTAAAATTGTGTGGAAATGCTGGTGAAATCAGTATAAAATTCATTGTCGCTCGCTCCTTTTAGTGATTATATTTTCTTACCAATCTTGACTCAAAAATCGCAGACATTGTGGTAAGTGTTCTGCCCATGCAGCTTCTGTATGTTCTCCATCAGCAAAAATATTCAAATCGATATTGTCAATTAAGATTCCCTTTTCAATCAAGCGCCTTGTATAATTCAATGTACTATCAAGATAAGCTTGATTCATATTTCCATAAATAAAATGCCGGTCGGTCTCGTTACTTTCTCTGGTACCTACTTGTATATAGATTCGTTGATCATGTTCAATCGATTTGCCGGATATATATTCGGCGAATTCCATTTCTGATATCCAGTTTGCTAATGAAAAGATTCCCAAACCACCAATGTTATTGTTGTATTCAATTCCCATAAATGCAGAAATATTACCTCCGAGAGAAGAGCCAATCATCGCTGTATGTTTTTTATCTGCTTTGGTTCGATATTGCTCATTAATAAAAGGAACAACTACTTCCATCACAAAAGATGCATAGTCATACCCCTGACCGCCCAAGTGAATATCTCCGGGGAATGGCGTATTCGATATGCGCCATGGAATATATTCATTTAGACGATTCTCACCATCATTATCGATGCCAACGATTATCATCTTTGGTAATTCTGGATTTCGTTTAATCGCAGGAATAACTTTCCAAGAATGTCCACTAAACGCTTCACCACTATGAAAAACGTTCTGCCCATCATGAAAATAAATGACAGGATAATATGTTTCGGTATCCTTTTGATAGTCTTTCGGTAATAAGACACGCACTCGCCGTTTTTCTTCTTGATAAGGCACCGTTAAAAAGTGCGTTTCCATTTTTAAATAATAATAATCTTCATTTCTCATAAGTTACTCCTTCCATTTAATTTCCTCTCATTATAGTCTAATCTATTTTTAATTTCAATGGTTTTCGTATATTCAAATTATCGTTTGTTATTAATCAAAATAATATCTTCTTTTTGTCTATTGACATTAAAAAGGACCAAACAGAAAGTGCTGTTTGGTTCGGTTCTATCTCTCAATTTTTTATAAAGATCAAATTTTCAATAAAAATAAATTATAGCTCTGTGTACTTCTGTTTATTTCCTTAACTTTTATCAATTGGATATTTTTGACGATTTTTTGCTAACTTTGCTTCTATGATCTCCTCAATATCTAGTTCTAAGTTATCAGCAAGCATTAATGAATAAAATAAAATATCAGCTAATTCATCTTTAATTGCCTCAATATTCTCTATTCCTTCTTCAGATGTTTTCCATTGGAATATCTCTAATAATTCAGATGCTTCTAAAACAATAGATAAGGACAAGTCTTTTTCATTATGAAATTGTCGCCAATCTCGGTCATCACGGAATTTATTTATTTTATCGATTAACTTCATTTTCATCCTACTCTCTGCAATCAGCTTGTAATAAGGCTTCTCTTAAGTCATCATCAACTTTGCTTTCCTTCACTCACTTATGATACGCATGTCCGTATCATCGATAGGTAATAAATTTTATAAGCGGTCATAGTTTATTGAATGATTCTACATCGATATCAATTTCAAGGTTACTATTCACAGCCAAAACCATTCTTTTTGATTGAAAGAGGGGTGACTGGTTATGTAATAGGCATGCCAAATAGGCAAGCTCACTTAACTCGCTCCATGTCTAAAAAAGGTTGTACCCCTGATAATGCGGCATGTGAAGGTTTCTTTGGACGGCTTAAAAATGAGTTCTTTTACGATGAGGATTGGTTAGATGTTTCCATTGAGCACTTTATTAAATTGTTAGACGATTATCTTGAATGGTATAATCACGAAAGAATCAAATTATCATTAGGTGGCATGAGTATCATGGATTTTCGAAAAATGATGTCTTTTGTAGCTTAAAAACAATTCCCCGACACATCCATTAGGGTTCGCTATAAATAATCAACTATATTTAGGTCCAAGAAAATATCCGCACCTCCTTCTGTCTAGTACAGCTTAGCATTCACAGGGCAGTGGCCGGCTCAGCAATCCTACAATATTTTCTTATCCATTCAGGAAAAAATGCAACCAATTTAGGTGCTACTGTTTTAGCGGAAGATTTAACTGCATCTAGTGGAGTGAATTTATGATTGAATTTATTCTCATTTTTCTCTTTGTGTTTGTAATTTGACTGCAATAAAAAATGGCAGACATCTACTCCGATCAAAGATTAGATAAAATCTGCCATTATGCATTCAAATTTGAAGTTAATAAAACAGTTGATAAAAGGTTCTATCACATAATTTTCTTCTCTTTTTAATTAATATTCGTAGCCATCGAACCAATGTTTCGTTTTATTTGAAAATTTGACTAATAATAGCATAACAGGAACCTCTACTAATACTCCTACAACGGTTGCTAAAGTTGCACCAGAATTTAATCCAAATAATGCTATTGAGACAGCTACAGCAAGTTCAAAAAAGTTAGTCGTTCCAACCATGGCTGCGGGTGCTGCTATTGAGAATGGTAGTTTACACGCTTTAGCTCCACCGTATCCGAGGAAAAATATGACAATATTTTGAATGATTAGTGGAATAGCAATTAATAAAATATGGAATGGATTACTTAGAATTCGTTCACCTTGGAATGAAAAGATAATAACTAAAATTAGTAGCAAACCAATCCGTGTGGTCCTATCAAATTTATTCACAAAATCTTTTTCAAAATAATCGTCACCTTTTTGTTTTACCACGTATTTTCGAACAATAATTCCTAGAGCCAAAGGGATTACAATGAATACAAAAATGGAAAGTAACAGTGTACCCATCGGTACAGAAACATTACCTATTCCTAATAAGAATGCAACGATTGGAGCATATAAAAAGAGAACAATAATATCATTGATAGATACTTGCAATATGGTGTATGCTGGATCACCTTTTGTTAGTTCACTCCATACAAATACCATAGCCGTACAAGGAGCTGCCCCTAAAAGAATCGCACCAGCTATGTATTCATTGGCTAGTTCTGGACTTAAAAACGGTCTAAATACTACCAAAAAGAAAAAGGCGGAAATTCCATATATGGTAAATGGTTTAATTAACCAGTTTACTACAGTAGTTAAGATTAATCATTTGGTTTTTTTGTTGCATTTACAATACTGCTAAAATCAATTTTTAACATCATTGGGAAAATCATTAACCATTTGATTTGTCAAATTAAGCTAGAAATAATTCAACTCTGATACATTCTCAATAAAGACCTCCAACGGCGTCTTATAGTTTAAAGATTTTCTAGGTATTTTATTTCTGCGCACGGCGACAGAAGAAATAAACGCTTGGTTCACTTCATTAAAGTCCATCT
>JACBXP010000015.1 GCA_015863185.1 Aerococcaceae bacterium DSM 111020 | reverse complement strand
TCGGTCGAGGACTTAACCATGAAACAATGGATCGGCGTTTGTGTAGGATATTCAGTTTTGAGTGAATGAAGGTTCACTTGAGATAAGACAACTGTGTGGTGATGATGGCAAGAAGGACACACCTGTTTCCATGCCGAACACAGCAGTTAAGCTTCTTAGCGCCGATGGTAGTTGGGACTTTGTCCCTGCGAGAGTAGGTCTTTGCCACGCAGGTTGTTTATCTTATTGGAGGTTTAGCTCAGCTGGGAGAGCACCTGCCTTACAAGCAGGGGGTCAGCGGTTCGATCCCGTTAACCTCCATTATATAACGACTTGTTAGCTCAGTCGGTAGAGCAACTGACTTTTAATCAGTGGGTCGCAGGTTCGATTCCTGCACAGGTCATATAGTAAATAACATCCTGCGGGTGTGGCGGAATTGGCAGACGCACCAGATTTAGGATCTGGCGCCTTCGGGCGTGGGGGTTCAAGTCCCTTCACCCGCATTTGGTAATTTTTACTATAGTAATTTAATACGTCGGCTTTGCTGCTGATATTGTTGTTGCTTTAGCAACTTACAAGATGAGTATGCGAGACATAAGCTAGCGATATTAAAAAGATGTTTGTTGCCAAAGTTTATTTAATTTAATACGCCGGCTTAGCTCAGTTGGTAGAGCATCTGATTTGTAATCAGAGGGTCGAGGGTTCAAGTCCTTTAGCCGGCATTTATGCGGAAGTAGTTCAGTGGTAGAACATCACCTTGCCAAGGTGGGGGTCGCGGGTTCGAACCCCGTCTTCCGCTTCATAATTGAATGATATTGCCTTTCATTTATGATTTGACACCCTTGCCGGGGTGGCGGAACAGGCAGACGCACAGGACTTAAAATCCTGCGGAGGTTACACTCCGTACCGGTTCGATTCCGGTCCTCGGCATATATATTTAGCACCCTTGGCTCAATTGGATAGAGTACCTGACTACGAATCAGGCGGTTGCAGGTTCGACTCCTGCAGGGTGCATTTTATTATCGGGAAGTAGCTCAGCTTGGTAGAGCACTTGGTTTGGGACCAAGGGGTCGCAGGTTCGAATCCTGTCTTCCCGATAAACATAATGGGGGATTAGCTCAGCTGGGAGAGCGCCTGCTTTGCACGCAGGAGGTCAGCGGTTCGATCCCGCTATTCTCCATTTGTTCATAATATGGCGGTGTAGCTCAGTTGGCTAGAGCGTTCGGTTCATACCCGAAAGGTCATGGGTTCGACCCCCTTCGCCGCTATTTAGCTAAGGACCTTTAGCTCAGTTGGTTAGAGCAGACGGCTCATAACCGTCCGGCCGTAGGTTCGAGTCCTACAAGGTCCATCAACATATTTCGGAGGATTACCCAAGTCCGGTTTAAGGGAACGGTCTTGAAAACCGTCAGGCGTGTAAAAGCGTGCAAGGGTTCGAATCCCTTATCCTCCTTTGAGAGTTTTAATACTCAATTATTATATTATCGCGGGGTGGAGAAGTTGGTATCTCGTCGGGCTCATAACCCGAAGGTCGTAGGTTCGAATCCTACCCCCGCAATTGGTCCGGTGGTGTAGGGGTTAACATGCCTGCCTGTCACGCAGGAGATCGCGGGTTCAAATCCCGTCCGGACCGTTATATGCGGGTGTAGTTTAGTGGTAAAACTACAGCCTTCCAAGCTGTTGTCGGGAGTTCGATTCTCCTCACCCGCTTAATTTAATACTTACGGGCCTGTAGCTCAGGTGGTTAGAGCGCACCCCTGATAAGGGTGAGGTCGGTGGTTCGAGTCCACTCAGGCCCATTTTTCAATTTATTGGAATTGGGGAAGTACTCAAGAGGCTGAAGAGGCGCCCCTGCTAAGGGTGTAGGTCGGTTTTTGCCGGCGCGAGGGTTCAAATCCCTCCTTCTCCGTAATTTTTATCATAGGAGAGCATAATTAAGTGCATCCTTTAAAAAATATTATTAAACTGGCCCCTTGGTCAAGCGGTTATCGTGAAGCACAAGATGCTAACTAGGAGCCATTACAAACGAAGAAGTGCTGAACATAAGCGCTACCTTATATAAAAACATTATTAAACTGGCCCCTTGGTCAAGCGGTTAAGACACTGCCCTTTCACGGCGGTAACACGGGTTCGAATCCCGTAGGGGTCATTATATTTTGGAGGATTACCCAAGTCCGGTTTAAGGGAACGGTCTTGAAAACCGTCAGGCGTGTAAAAGCGTGCAAGGGTTCGAATCCCTTATCCTCCTTTGAGTTTAAGTTAACTCATTATATTAATATGATCGCGGGGTGGAGAAGCTGGCATCTCGTCGGGCTCATAACCCGAAGGTCGTAGGTTCGAATCCTACCCCCGCAATTTTGCTGATGAACTAATATGAGGTGTAATATTATGTACGAATTCATTCAACATTATTTTATGTTATTCAGTGAATATGTGATTATGTTTTTGGAATTTATTGGTGTTATGATCATCTTAACAGGTTCCATTCGAACATTAATTGTCCTATATAATAATCAAAATAATTATGGACATCGAGCAGTGAAAATTATGCTTGGGGAAGCACTAGCCTTAGGTTTAGAATTTAAGATGGGTGCAGAGATTGTCCATACATTAGTTGTCGCAAATATAAATGATATTGTTCTTTTAGCTTTTGTTGTCGCTTTGAGGATTATTTTATCACTTGTGATCCATTGGGAGGTTAAACAAGCGATTAAAGATGGCGAAGACTACGATAGCTTCAAAGAAGAGTTTTAACCGAATACATGCGGGTGTAGTTTAGTGGTAAAACTACAGCCTTCCAAGCTGTTGTCGGGAGTTCGATTCTCCTCACCCGCTTAGATTGAGTCGATTTCTATCGACTCTTTTTTATTTTATGATAAGATATATTAGATTATATTTAATATGAATATGGAGGCATTTTATTTGAGAAATGAACGTGGAGTTTTTTATGGTTGGTGGATTGTTTTAGCCTGTGCAATCATATTAATGATTACAGGTCCAGCATCTGTTGCGGTTGCTAATATTTATCAAACTGCAATTATTGAAGATTTTGGTATTACAGCGAGTCATTTCTCGATTGTGAATGCGATTGTGTTAGGTGTAGGTATTTTTGTGTCACCTTTCATGTCTTCTAAATATAGCACGGGAAATTTTAAAAGATATTTATTATTTTCTGTGATTTTATATGGAGTGGCGTATGGAGCTTATAGTTTAGCGCCTAATATTTATGTGTTTTATCTTATTTCCATATTTGTTGGGGCAGGTTTTGCTGCAGTAACCATTCTTCCTGTGGGAATACTTATTAACAATTGGTTTATTGAAAAAAGAGGCCTGGCACTCAGTTTAGCATTTAGTGGACTTGGAGTAGGTGGGGTTATTTTTTCACAATTTGTTACATGGGGAATTCAACATGTCGGATGGCGTATGACCTATGTTTATTATGCGTTGATTTTATTGTTGGTATGTGTGCCACTTGTGTTATTTGTTATTAAAGCACGACCTGACGAAATTGGGGAACACCCATTGGGATACCAAGATCAAACAAATAATCTGAATGAAGGAGATTATGAACAGCACTTTGGTGTAGATATGCCGGTAAAAGAAAGTTATTCGAAATTATTCTTTATTATGCTTATCTTAGGAACAGTCTTTCTAGGGATAGCGAATAATGGCGGGTTGGGACAATTCCCACCATATTTCCAAATTATTCATGGTCCTGCCACAGCAGCAACTTTAGTGGGGGTTTATTCGGCAGCAGGTATTGTCGGTAAATTATTATTAGGAACAATCAACGATAAATTTGGTATTGTCTTCAGTACTATTTATGGAGCTACATTACTCGCATTATCTTATCTATTAATGATTTGGGCAAATAGCTTTGCGATTGCGGTTGTCGGTTCGATTTTATTTGGACTGGGTAATGCGATGGGAACGATTTCAACACCATTGATTACTGCCTCAATTTATTCAGAAGAAAATTATGCTCAAGCATACGGATTAGTCAATAGTGCGATGAATTTAGGAATGATGCTAGGATCGATTGTTGCTGCAAGTATCGCAGACTTCACGGGTAGCTATAATTATTCGTGGATGTTTATTGCTGTTTTAGCGGTGGCTGTTGGTTTACTGTGGATTGGTAGTTATCGTAATAGTCGTCAATATACACGTTATCAATAATAATTTAGCTAGCCAAAGACTCCCAAGCATTGCTCTTGGAAGTTTTTGTTTTCTCTTGGATTATTTTTTATTATAATACAGTCACTTTATGAAATGGGGAATAAAATGAATCAACAGAATGTTTTTATATGGTTAGAACGAGCGATTGATGGGCTATATCGTGGATTGATGGCTGTGACCTTATTAGGTGTATTGTCGCTCTTAAATCAACAAATATCAGCCTTATCTGATAAGTTTTTCTTCTGCTTGTTGATGGTTTTATTTATTCTATATTTAACCTATATATTTTTACCACAAAATTATTATCAGCAATTATTTTATTATGGTAAGCGATTATTTAAGCGTTTCGGTCAATTATTTGAAGGCAAATCGATCGGTTTTATTTTCCTCATTTTATTTGTGATACAACTTATTTTAGTCGTCACTTTATCCGGTTATACTGATTGGGATGTTGGCGGTGTGTTTGAATACACAAAACAACTCATGCAAGATAATGATGGTACAAAAATTAATGAATATCTTTCAAAAAATCCAAACAATGCATTTTTCTTTTTTATGATGTATGGCTGGTCTTACTTTGGTAATTTATTGTCGCCTGGTTTGGGGAATGAATGGTATTTTTGGCAATTTTTAAATATTTTAGTCATTGATATTGGAATCTTTATTTTATATTTTATCGCTCGCGATCACTTTACCAAAAAAACAGGTGTTATTGCGGTTATATTGGCCATCTTAACACTTGGTTTCTCCGGATGGATACTTGTTCCATACACGGATACATTTTCTTTTACTTTGACGGCTATCTTTCTTTATTTTCTTTTTAAGAAAGATAATAATCAGCTGTATTATCCTATTTTATTGGGGATTCTTTTAAGTATTGGTTATTTGATAAAACCTTCTCTAATTATTCCTTATATCGCTTTCATTATTATTCGATTATTTACCGCAAAGATTCAAATCAAGAAACTATTGATTACAATTATCTGCTTTATGATGGGGATTTTTACTTATCAATATCAATTAGCGAATCAGACTATTATTCAACTAGATCCTGATCAAGGGAAGCCATGGGCATTGTTTGTGATGATGGGATTAAAAGATGATGGCGGATATAATTACGAAGACACCATTTATATTCGCAATGCAGGAGATACTGAAGCTGGTAATGAACTTGCTTTGCAAGTCATTCAGGAGCGGTTGGAAGATTATGGTCTCACTAGTTATTCGAAATTCCTTTGGAATAAACAACAGTACAATACACGATCGGGAACCTTTTCGATGGGCGCGGATGGCTCAGGTTTAATTGCGATGGAAAAACCTAAAAATAGTATACGTCAATATTTACGAAGTATTTATTTTCCAGATGGTTGTCGCCATCATATTGGACAATTTGTAGGGCAAATCATTTGGTTTGGAGTCATTGTCGCAGCACTTTGTGTGCCACTTCAAGGTAAGAAGTTATCTTTTCTAAAATTAACCTTGATTGGCTTATTTATATTTTTGTTAATTTTTGAGGCGGGACGCTCAAGATATCTGATCCAACAATTACCTACATTTTTACTGCTATCAAGTCAAGGGATAGAGTGGATATCTCATCGATACAACCAGTTCTTATGGCAAAAATAGCAGTTATTGTAACTAAAAAAGTCGCTCCATTGATCAATGGAGCGACTTTTTTTGAGTGAAAATTAAAAAATAATTCATAGATTAGTAAACAACACTTAACGCATAGAGGATAGCGAAAACTAAATAGACAGCACTTAGATAATTAATTTTGTTTTGTCTTTGGTGCGACTTCTGAGTCGATACTATCAGTGGTAATAGACTAATGCCTGATACAATAACGAAAAGTATTTGGACAATGTAATAAGTGGTTGACGGCACTGCAAAATAAAATCCTGTTAGAATACCCAAAATCATCATTCCCATGCCTAGCCAAGGATGATAAAAAATCTGATTCTTACGTTGATTTAAGCGACTCTGTAACTGGAAAACTTCAAATTGCATTCCCAAGAAGAAAAGAACGAGGGGAATATATAGCGTCAATTGTGCGATATCAAATTGATTGGATTGTACAAAATGTGCGACAACATTTAAAAAGATGGCATTATATGCTACCGATAAAATTAAATGATACCATGTACCGGAAATATTATAAGGAAAATAAATAATATGAATATAAATGACATACAATACTAACAAAATAGTAATCAACCAGTGATTAGAAAAAGCCATAGCAATGACACTGATGATTAAAATAGCTTCACAAGCATATAAAATGCCTTGATTCATCGTGGTGTTCCGATTCTTTTGTAAATTAAAATAATGCAAAATCAAATAGGAGCTTATGACAATCAAAGCCAATAGTAATAACCCCAACCAGTTGATACCAGGATTAATTAAAGCACCGACCAATGTCCCATAAAGAATAGTAGCTAGTGGTGAAACGAACATCTTGAGTAAAGGATGTTGCAAAAAATTAGTGAATTGTTTCATGATTTAACCTTTCTTTCCCATATCGGGATATTATCTCTATGATACGAAAAAAAACACTTTCTTACAACTCAAAATCATCATTTAAATAAAAGAAAACTATACTCTCCAGCAAATTTAACGTATAATGTGGACGGTTGAACAAATGGTTATCCCGATAGGATTTACTCAAGAGTAAATTTGCCTTGTAACCAGAAAAAATAGATGGGGGAAAAACATGCAAGAAGAAAAATATTTATTTACATCTGAATCAGTAACAGAAGGACATCCTGACAAGATTGCGGATCAAATTAGCGATGCAATTTTAGATGCGATATTAGAACAAGATCCTCTAGCTCGTGTAGCTTGTGAGACGATTGTTAACACGGGATTGGTCGTAGTCTTTGGAGAAATAACGACTGAAGCCTATGTTGATATTCAAGCAATCGCTCGTCAGACGATACGTGAGATTGGTTATACGGATCGGTTGTATGGTTTTGATGCTGATAATGTCGCTGTGTTAGTTTCACTAGATGAACAATCACCAGATATTGCTCAAGGAGTCAATGAAGCACTTGAAGAACGTGAGACTCATTCAAGCACGGGAGAAGAGAATTCTTCATTAATTGGTGCCGGAGATCAAGGCTTAATGTTTGGTTATGCATCGAATGAGACACCGGAATATATGCCATTGGCTATTTCATTGAGTCATCAGTTAGCTTATCAGTTAGCGAAAGTTCGTAAAGAAGGGACTCTAGATTATCTAGGACCGGATGGTAAGACGCAAGTGACGATTGAATATGATCAAGCAGGACAACCTTTGCGTGTCGACAATATTGTTATCTCAACGCAGCATAGTGAAGAAACGCAACAACAACAATTACATCAAGACATTATTGAATATGTTATCGAACCCATTGTTCCAAGTGCATGGTTGGATGATGAGACAACTTATTATATTAATCCAACAGGAAAATTTGTGATTGGGGGTCCCGTGGGCGATTCTGGCTTGACCGGACGGAAGATTATTGTGGATACTTATGGTGGAGCAGCACATCATGGAGGCGGAGCTTTCTCAGGAAAAGATGCAACAAAAGTGGACCGATCAGCGTCTTATGCGGCACGCTATATTGCGAAGAATTTGGTGGCTGCAGGGGTTTGTGATCGTTGTGAAATCCAATTAGCATATGCGATTGGTGTTAGTGAGCCGACATCTATTATGGTTGATACCTTCCAGACTAGTGCGTATTCTAATGCTACTATTACACAGGCAGTTAGAGAAATTTTCCAACTAACACCTAACGGTATTATCGAGATGATGAATCTTAGACAACCGATTTATAAAGCAACCGCAGCCTATGGCCATTTCGGACGAACAGATATTGATTTACCTTGGGAACGGGTCGATCAAGTCGCAGCAATTCAACAAGCATTAAATTAAACAACAAACCAATTGCTCATATCCTCAATGCTATCAAAGAGGTGTGGTCAATTGGTTTGTTTAGTTAGAAAAATATTATTTGCGTTCAATGACTATGAGATAAGGGGGAGAATTTTTTTGATTGATAAATTGATACGTCAGAACTTGGAAAGTTTCTTGAGGAATTAAGCTCAGTTGTTGAAGTAATTGGGCACTTTCTTCTTTACCAGAAGGATGACCGGAATAAACCACTAAGATAATTTGACCTTCTTTTTCTAATCGTTCTAGAATAGCCTGAATCGCCGTTAAGGTTTGATCTGCTTGAGTGGTGATCTGATGGTCGCCTCCAGGTAAATATCCTAGATTAAAGATAGCTCCATGAATGGGTTCATCTTTTTTTAAATAATTGTGTAGATTGGCATGTGTATCTTGAACTAATGTATAATTCATCGGATTTTCATCAACCAATTTAAGATGTGTGGCTTCCATGGCGGCGTCTTGGATGTCAAAGCCATAGACATGGCCTTCGAATTGGTCATGGGAAACAATTCGATGAATGTCATGACCATTACCAATCGTTCCATCAATAAAGATGCCGTTTTTAAACTTTATAATCAGTGCATTTAATAGTTGATGACTATAATGTAATGCATTTAACAAATTATTCACTTCCTTTTGGGATATTTTAGCAAAGAATGCGTGAGAAATGAAGAATGTTTGCTTCTTTAAGTATATTTTGTTATAATAACTCAGGAAATAGACCCATTAGAACTAGTAGATAACGGAACTGTTAAGCGAGCTTGTGGTTGGTGGAAACAAGTCATGTGGCGTTATTGAACTCATTTAATGTATGCTTATTTGAACGATGAATCCATTAGAATAAGCCGTTGACCGCGTTATAGTCTGAGAGTATTAATAATGATTTCATTATTATAAATATAGGTGGTACCGCGTTTAACGCCCTATGTTATCTGGCTGGACTGGATAATATAGGGCGATTTTTTAAAAAATAATTATAAGTGAGGTAATAAAATGGCATACAATCATTTAACAATTGAAAAAAAATGGCAAGATTATTGGGACGAAAACCATACATTTAAGACAAAAGATCGAGGACCTAATCATCCGAAGTATTATGCTTTAGATATGTTTCCTTATCCTTCGGGGCAAGGACTCCATGTCGGGCATCCTGAGGGATATACAGCGACCGATATTGTATCGCGAATGAAGCGAGCACAAGGCTATGATGTACTTCATCCAATGGGCTGGGATGCGTTTGGATTACCAGCAGAGCAATATGCCTTGGATACAGGAAATGATCCTGCTGAATTTACGGAAGAGAATATTGCCAACTTCAAGCGTCAAATCAAATCATTGGGCTTTAGTTATGATTGGGACCGTGAAATTAACACAACAGATCCTGAATACTATAAGTGGACACAATGGATTTTTGTGAAATTATTCGAAAAAGGACTTGCCTATGAAGATGAAGTGATGGTGAATTGGTGTCCAGCTTTAGGAACTGTTCTTGCCAATGAAGAAGTGATTGACGGGCTGAGTGAGAGAGGGGGCCATCCTGTATATCGCCGTCCAATGAAACAATGGGTACTGAAAATTACGGACTACGCAGATCGGCTTCTAGAAGATTTAGATGATTTAGATTGGCCTGAAAGTATCAAAGATATGCAACGTAACTGGATTGACCGCTCTGAAGGAGCCACCATCGATTTTCAAATTAAAGGACATTCTGAGAAGTTACAAACATATACAACTCGTCCGGATACTTTATTTGGCCTCTCTTATGTTGTCTTAGCTCCAGAGCATCCACTCGTAAAGGTTGTCACAACAGATGAGATGCGTCCGACAGTTGAAAAATATATTCAAGATGTTTCTTTAAAAAGTGATTTAGATAGAACATCATTGAATAAAGATAAAACAGGTGTCTTTACTGGAGGATATGTCCTCCATCCAGTCACAGGCGATGCAATTCCGATATGGATTGCGGATTATGTTCTCTATTCTTATGGAACGGGAGCAGTGATGGCTGTACCAGGACATGATGAACGTGATTATGAATTTGCGGTAAAATATGACTTACCAATTATTCGCATTATTCAACATGACCCTAATCATGAAGGAGCATATATTGATGACGGAGAGCATATTCAATCACAATTCTTAGATGGTTTGAATATTGAAGAAGCAAATCAAGTGATGATTGACTGGTTAGAAGAAAATGACAAAGGTGTACGTCAAGTCAATTATCGTCTACGAGATTGGGTCTTTTCACGTCAGCGTTATTGGGGAGAACCGATTCCAATTATTCATTGGGAGGATGGGACCACTACCGCTGTTCCTGAAGAAGAATTACCGGTTGTGTTACCAAAGACAGATAATATTCAACCGAGCGGAACGGGCGAATCCCCATTGGCAAATATTGATGAATGGTTATATGTGGAAGATCCTGAGACAGGAATGAAGGGACGTCGTGAGACAAATACGATGCCACAATGGGCAGGAAGTTCTTGGTATTTCCTACGTTTTATGGATCCTCATAATTCAGAACAATTAGTTTCCAGAGAAGCGATGAACAAATGGCGTAATGTCGACCTTTACATCGGTGGAGCAGAACATGCGGTGCTTCACTTACTGTATGCCCGTTTCTGGCATAAATTCCTCTATGATTTAGGCATTGCCGTGACAGAAGAGCCTTTCCAACGCCTCTTCAATCAAGGAATGATCTTGGGTGGTAATAATGAAAAGATGTCCAAATCGAAAGGAAATGTTGTCAATCCTGATGATGTTGTTCATAAATTTGGAGCAGACACACTACGAGTGTATGAAATGTTTATGGGACCATTGGACGCTTCGATTGCTTGGAGTGAAAAAGGGTTAGAAGGAAGTCGTCGTTTCTTAGACCGTGTTTGGCGACTTTACCTAGATGAAGAGGGCGAACTCTCAACGAAAATTCAGGATAAAGAGAATTCATCCTTAGCCAAAATTTATCATCAAACAGTGAAAAAAGTGACGGAAGATATCGAACAATTGCATCTTAATACCGCGATATCTCAAATGATGATTTTCATCAATGAAGCCCGGGCGGCTGAAATATTCCCAAGAGAATATGCCGAAGGATTTATTCAGCTTCTTGCCCCCTTTGCCCCACATTTAGGTGAAGAAGTTTGGCAAAGACTTGGCTATGAAGAGAGTATTTCGGAAGTAGCATGGCCGACTTATGATGAGAATCAACTTGTTGATAATGAAGTGGAAATTGTCATTCAAGTTAATGGTAAAATTAAGACCAAATTGATGATCGATCCGCAATTATCGAAAGAAGCGCTTGAGGCACTTGCACTTGATAATGAAGACATTCAATCATCAATTGAGGGAATGACTGTTCGCAAAGTTATTGCTGTGCCTGGTAAATTGGTTAACATCGTTGCCAATTAAGACAATATAAGGAGGTTTAATCATGGACGAAAAACATGACAACTCACCAGACAATTGGTCTCAAGAGGAACGACAGGCCAATTATTTAGACCAAACAATGAAATTTACGACAGAGGACTTGGAACGTGAGCGACGTCGTTTACGTGAAGAAAGTCGTGAACGCTTTCGCCAAAGACATGCGAATCAACCGTTAGATGGAGACTATTTTGACGAACAAGAACAGTCGTTAGAAGAGGATTCAACCTCTTCTACGACTGAGTCTACAACTGACTCTAAGACTCCGAAATTAATCGAACGGATGAAAAAAAGAAGAAGAAAAGCGAAGCAAGCATCCACTTCAAAAGAAACACAGATTCGACCAGAATCAAGTGAACAAATGAATGATTTACAAGAAGGAGGACAGCTTGAGCAATCAGAAGGCGCCCATGATGCGATGCCTTCTCCTCAAGAAACGGATGAGATAATTTCGACGAATGAAGTGATAAATTCAGAGGAGAGGCATTTAGAAGAAATCGAGATACCATCTTCAGCTAATAACGATGCAACAAAATATGAAGAGTCAGAGAAACAGGACGATGCGTCAACAGAAAATCAGTTAGCGAATGAAGATGTTGTCGATGATTTATCTGAAGAATTACATGAGGAACCAGGGCCTATCGTAACCGATCAAGCCTTTCATGACACTTTACAAATCACTGATTTCCAGGAAAAATTAGGGCAAGCAATGGAACAAGAAGAGGATAATTCGTTTAATCAAGACGCTACTGAAGATAGCCAACATTTTGTAGGCGGGGCTACATGGTTAACGATTGGAAATATTTTGTCTCGTGTCATTGGAGCACTCTATGTTATACCTTGGGCAACATGGCTAGGTCAGGAATATACCCAAGCCAATACACTATACAGTGTTGGTTATAAGCCATATTCACTATTTTTAGCGATCGCAACAGCAGGATTTCCGAGTGCTATCGCCAAACAAATGGCCTATTTCCATTCGAAGAATGAATACCGCGTCGCAGATAAGCTTTTCAAGAATAGTATGCTTATTATGGTCGGAACAGGACTCGTTTCTGCGGCTTTATTATTCGCCTTAGCTCCGATTCTGGCCGTTAATTCTTCAACTGTTAATCCAGAAGGCGCCATCCTTGTTATCCGTTCTTTAGTGCCAGCATTGATTATTTTACCAGCGATGAGTTTGTTAAGAGGATATTTCCAAGGCTTTAATGATATGCGTCCAACCGCTATCTCTCAAGTATTGGAACAATTAGCTCGTGTGGCATATATGTTAACGGCCACTTATGCAATCATGCGCGTCTATGAAGGTACTGCAACAACAGCCGTGGTACATTCTACCTTTGCAGCTTTCATTGGTGCATTGATTGCTTTAAGTTATTTAGTAGTTATCTATTTCCGTCACCGGGGGACGATTCGCGAAAAAGTTGAAGCATCGAATGATCAAGTAAGTATCAACTTTAAAGATAGTATTCAATTGATGTTGCGTGATAGTATTCCATTTATCCTTTTAGGGTCAGGAATTATCATTATTCAATTGATTGATACATATACATTCAGTCATATTCTAGAACGGACATCGTCATTATTATTAGTTGAGATTAGTGAATTATATGGCGTGCTCAGTTTAGATGTTGATAAATTAATGATGATCATCGTATCGCTAGCAGTATCAATGGCGACCGCAGCAGTTCCCGCAGTCACTCGTAATTATTCAAAAGGCGATCTGACTGAAACAGGAGAATTAGTGACCAATATCACACTTATTTTCTTAGCTGTTATGTTACCGGCAGCGACTGGAATGGCGGCGATTGCCGATAATGTCTATGGTTTCTTCTATGCGACAGGAAGTGAATCTGGTCCTGCGTTATTAGTCACTGGGGCATTATCGAGTGTCGCTCTAGGTGCTTATACTATCTTTTCAACCATTCTTCAGTCGATGAATTATCGACGCGCAGCGGTGAAATTTTTAGGGATCGCGATTTTAGTTAAGATCTTATTACAATATCCCTTGGTCGGCCTATTGCATGCACATGGGGCACTCTTAGGAACTATGATTGCTTTCCTTATTTCGAGTATTTTAATGTGGCGTAAAATTGATAGTATTTTACCGATTGATAAAAAAAGCATGCGTAATCATGTGTTAGTGATTATGCTTGTGACCGCATTGATGACTGTCGTAGCCCTTGTTTGGAATCTCTCCCTCAATGCGTTATTTGGACCGGTAGGACGTCTATTAACATTCGTTAAAATATTTATTACTGTTTTAATTGCGGCCTTAGTTTACATCGTTGGGCTCGGCTTCTTTGGTCGATTATCACTCATTATTGGTGATCGTTGGAAAGATATTCAAGATAAATTGAGGGTATTTTAATGCGTTTAGATAAATTTTTAGCTGATTCAGGTTTCGGTAGTCGCAAAGAAGTAAAAAAACTTATCAATCAAGGTTCGGTAACGATCAATGAAACCACAGCAAAAAAGCCAAACGCTCAAATTGATCCTTATCAGGATACAATAGCTTATTTGGGAGATCCGATTCATTACCAAGCTTGTTATTATGTATTGTTAAATAAACCTGATGGGATTATTAGTGCCACGGAAGACCGAGAGCATGAAACAGTGATTGACTGGGTGGCTTTAGATTATCATCATGTCGATTTATTTCCAGTCGGTAGATTAGATATCGATACGACGGGATTATTACTGTTGACCAATAATGGTCAACTATCCCATCAATTATTGTCACCTAAAAAGAAAGTACCCAAAACCTATCACGCTTTAATTGATGGCATAGTAACTCAAGATGACATTGAAGCTTTTGATAAGGGATTGAATTTAGGCGATTTTACAACGCAACCTGCGTTATTAAAAATTGATGAAGTAGATGAAGAAATGAATCAAACAGCCATTCAAGTGACCATTTATGAAGGGAAATTCCATCAAGTAAAAAGGATGTTTGAAGCGGTAGGAAAGACTGTCCTTCAATTGCATCGACATTCGATGGGGCCCCTTGAGTTGGATTCGGAATTAGCGATTGGAGAGTACCGAGAATTAACGGATAGGGAGAAGCAATTGTTGATTCCTTATGGCTTAATTGATAAATAATAGATAGACAAAGAAACCAGGAGACGAATCTCCTGGTTTCTATTTATTTAAAGACGCGTTCTGCCATTTTTAAAGACCGCGATAGGGGTTGTTGTTTATAAGAATTCTCGGATGCTATTTCTAATAATTCGTTCAATAAGATGACTGCATCGACAATATAAGGTCCTTTGTTAAGCATGACACAGTCTGCTCGGGCGGCGCCATCTGTAATATCTGTGATTTCTGAGCGAGTCGGTGTCCCAGTTTTGGCTAGATTCTCCAATACTTGAGTGGCCCAAATAACAGGAACATTAGCTGCTTCACAAATCCATAAAATTTGTTGTTGCAATTCTCCCAAGCGTTTAAATCCTGTTTCAACCGCTAAGTCTCCTCGCGCTACCATAACACCAAAGGGTTGGTTATCGGGTAAAGACAAGATAATTTCTGGTAAATGTTTGGCACCTTTTTTAGTTTCAATCTTAGCAACAATCGGAATCTTCTCTTCATGCGGATTTTGTGCTTGTATGATGTCGATTGCTGTCTTCATGTCTTCTTTTGTCTTGACAAAAGAGACCCCAATAATATCTGCCATCCCGATAATCTCTTGTAAATCACGGTGATCTTTTTGTGTCAAAATAGATTGTTCAATGTCAGATTGTGGAAAGTTAATGCCTTTTTCTGTTTTTAGGCGAACACCTTTCTTTTTATTAATGCGGCTAACTTTAACAAGAAGTCCCTCAGTTACACGTTCTTGAACTTCTCCCGCAATACTGCCATCATCAATGAGTACCGGGTCCCCGACCGTGACGGCATCCAATAACTCTGGGACATCTACCCCTACTTGAAAGGCATAATCAGGTGAAATTTTAATATTCGGATTGCCTGTTAACAAAAAGGTATCATTGACTTGAATCTTTTGTTGATTAGAACTTTGAACGAGCCATTTAATACGGATTTTAGGCCCGGCCAAATCAAAGAACATGCGACATTCTTTGTTTAGTTTTTCATTTGCTTCTTGTACAAATTGAACCATTTGACGCCATACTTCAGGAACGTCGTGGCCACAATTGATGCGGGCAATCCCCATGCCATTGCTGACTAATTTATTGATATCTTTTTGGGTGTAATCTCGAGAAAGTGTAACCATAATAGAGGTATGATTATCATTAGATGCCTTTCCGAATAAGCGTTGAGCATTACTATCAGCTGAATCTTGGCTATGATCCTCGGTACTTAATATAGGGTAGTCTCTAGGACTTTGAACCTGTGTCATTCTTTCTAAGGTCGCAAGTAGTGCGTCAATTGACTCTAATACATGATCTTCTATACGACTGAGAGATGAGAGTCCTAAGTAGGCTAATTTTTTCTGTAAGGGACGAATATCTACTGAACGCAAAGCTAAATAATAACTGAGATTGAGCTTATTAAAATAAGAATGAGCATGAGAATCCGCGAAATGCCATTTCTGTTGTAATTGTTCAGCTTTTGTAATGATGTGATAACGTAATTCGAGTGTTTCCTGGTAGACTTCTTCAATGCAAGATGAATCGATAAGCATCCTAACGACCTCCTATAATTGTTACTTATATTATACTACATACTTCTTAAAAAGGTTGAAATATGGCTGTTGAAAAGTCATTGATATTTTTTGCTTTCACAAAACTTTCACTCACAAAAAAATCATGTTATCATTGAAAGAACAAGAAGGAGTGGAAATATGAATATCAATTGGTTAAATGAAGTAGAACAGAGAAAAGAAGCTTTATTGGAAGATTTATTCCGCTTATTGCGGATAGATTCGGTTCGCGATGATGAAAATGCCACCGAAGATGCGCCAGTAGGTCCTGGACCGAAGCGTGCCTTGGAAGAATTTCTAGCGATGGCAGAAGAAGATGGTTTCAAAACCAAACAATTCGGACCTTGGGCAGGGCATTTAGAGATTGGTAAAGGTGAAGAAATACTGGGCATTTTAGGACATTTAGATGTCGTACCAGCGGGTTCTGGATGGAATACAGATCCTTTCGAACCGCAAATTATTGATGACCGCGTTTATGCTAGAGGTTCAAGTGATGACAAAGGGCCTACCATTGCTGCTTATTTCGCCATCAAAATGCTCCAAGAATTAGGGGTTGAATTCGAGAAGAAAATTCATTTTATTGTCGGCACCGATGAAGAAAGTGGCTGGCAAGATATGGATTATTATTTTGAACACGCTCCTATGCCGGACTTTGGCTTTTCTCCAGATGCAACATTCCCAATAATCAATGGTGAAAAAGGAAATGTGTCAGCCATCTTAGAGATTGAGCCAGGCAGTGGCATGGACGGACAGTACACACTTATTTCTTTTAAATCAGGACTGCGTTCCAATATGGTTCCTGAACAAGCTGTTGCAATACTAGAAGGACCAGACTTGGAAGACATAGCAGCGGCTTTCGATGCGTTCATCAATGAATACACATATTTAAATGGATCATCAGTGATTCAAGATGATGAAATCACGCTTACATTAAATGGTAAAAGTGCACATGGCTCTACACCAGAGAAAGGATATAATGCGGCGACTTTCTTAGCAAATTTCTTAATGAATTATGAATGGGATTTATCAGCTTCTGACGAATTTATTCAATTATTAGGTGATTTGCTCCATGAAGATTTTGATGCGGTTAAGATTGGGGCCCCTCATCATGATGACTTAATGGGAGATGTGTCGATGAATGTTGGGATTGCCAATTATGTGTCTGAAAAAGGAACGATCGATGCTAATTTCCGCTTTCCTCAAGGAACATCACCGGAGGCTATGCAAGAAAACATTGAAGCGACCGTCGCTGAATATGATACTTTAGAAGTATCTATGACTGAAGCGAAAACACCACATTATGTATCCGGTGATGATCCACTAGTGAGAACGCTCTTGGATGTCTATGAGAAACAAACAGGATTCGAAGGACATGAACAAGTGATCGGAGGCGGAACTTTTGGTCGGTTAATGCCAAGAGGTGTGGCGTATGGTGCATTATTCCCAGATTCAACGGATACGATGCATCAAGCAAATGAATTTATTTCATTAACAGATTTATTCCGTGCAACTGCCATTTATGCAGAAGCGATTTACCGCCTCACTCGAGCAGATCATGACTAATCGTATTACATCCGTCCAAAACGCACAATTCAAACAATGGCGCAAATTGCATCAGGCAAAGTATCGAAAAAGATTGCAGACCTATCTTATCGAGGGAGAGCATTTAGTCGAAGAAGCATTGAAACATTTACCCGAAGCAGCTTTTGAAGCTTTGATAATTTCCGAGAATTACCGTGGAGAGCTTATTGCCGAAGACAAAGTCGACTATATAATAACTCAATCAATGAGTGACCAATTGAGTCAAACACCGGCTAATCAAGGAGTGTTCGCGGTACTTAAGATGCCGTTATCAGATTCACTCCCTCAAGATGGGACACATTATTTGTTAATTGACAATGTTCAAGATCCTGGTAATGTCGGAACGATGATACGCACAGCAGATGCTTTCAATTATGATGCAGTGATATTGGGAGAAGGATCGGTTGATATATATAATGATAAAGTCTTACGTGCGACCCAAGGATCTATATGGCATCTTCCGGTTCTCACGCAAAACTTAAGGGATAGCATCAAAATCTTAAAGCATAAGAACATTCCGATTCTAGCAACCACCTTAAATGAACAAGCAGTCTCTTATCAATCGCTTGATTCCTTTAACGCTTGTGCGATTATCATGGGGAATGAAGGCCAAGGTGTATCCAGTGAATTAATCAAATTTGCCGATCAAAGTGTTTATATTCCGATGCCTGGACAGTCAGAAAGCTTGAATGTTGCTGTCGCAACTGGTATATTATTAAGTAAGTTCGTTAATAACTGAACTTACGAAAATTTTAAATGTTTTTCATTTTTTTATCACATTTAAGTGATAGGCTAGTGTCATTAAATAATATAGGGGGAATACACTGAATGCGTAAATTTTGGCAAGATGATTTAGAATATATGGAGCTGATTGAAGATTTATTAGCATTAGAAGAAGTGCAATCATTAGAACACTTCACGCATCATAAAGTCACAAATCGTCTCGCACATTCCCTTTCAGTATCCTATTATAGTTATTGCATGGCAAAACGTCTTGGCCTGAACACACGAGCTATTGCTCGGGCAGGATTACTTCATGATTTGTTTTTCTATGAAAGTGAAGATAAACATGAAGTGGGTGGCTTAGGTCATAATTATGAACATCCAAGAATAGCGTTAGAAAATGCAAAAAAACTTACGGAACTTAGCGAATTAGAATGTGATATCATATTGAAGCACATGTTTGGTGCGACAAAAGACTTACCTAAATATAAAGAGAGTTGGATTGTGACATTCATGGATAAGCGTGCGGCAATTACAGAATTAGTTGTCGGCGGTGCGATGCTTGCTAAGGCAGCAGCATCTCGCTATCAGATGATGATTAATAATGGATACCGACCAGCTTATTTAGGTCATGAAACTATCGATCAATACGAAGAATTTTAAAAAACGATGATCAGAACCCAAAATATGCTATCCCACAGGAAGAAATAGCGAGACTGAGACTATTTCATCGTCAGACATATTTTGTTTCATTCTGGGAGTTGCTCTGTAAAGTAGGTCACTACGAAAAAGAGCCCGTTCTCGCGGTTAAGAGTTTGAAGTGCCCATAGTTGACTATGGGAACAAGGGTGGTACCACGATAGCTCGTCCCTTTTTGGGATGGGCTATTTTTGTGTAAAAAGGAGGAATATTATGTCGATTGATACATTACAACAGCAAACACAATCACTGGCTGAAGCAGCTCAAAAAGAAATTTCAGAAGCGCATTCAACCCAAGCATTACAAGAAATTCGAGTCAAATATAGCGGTAAAAAAGGGGAACTCACTGCTATTTCCAAGGAAATGCGAAATTTAGATAATGATGAAAAGCCAATTTTAGGAAAAGCTATCTCTGAATTTCATAATGTCTTTAATACTCATTTCGCTGAAAAAGAAACCGCATTAAAGGAACAAGAATTGAAGGCTCAGTTAGAGGCAGAAACCTTGGATGTGACGCTTCCTGGAAGAAAACCAACCACAGGGACGCGCCATATATTGACACAAACTCGTGAAGAAATAGAAGATTTCTTTTTAGGGCTGGGTTATCAAGTGGTTGACGGGCCAGAGGTCGAATTGGATTTGTATAATTTTGAGAAGATGAATTTACCTAAAAATCATCCCGCTCGGGATATGCAGGATACATTCTATATTGATGATGAAGTGATGTTGCGGACGCATACCTCGCCTGTTCAAGCTCGAACGATGGAAACACATGACTTTGATGCGGGACCTTTGAAGATGATCTCTCCAGGAAAAGTGTTCCGAAGAGATGATGATGATGCGACGCATTCTCACCAATTCCAGCAAATTGAAGGATTAGTCATTGATAAACAGGTCACACTGGCTGACTTAAAAGGAACACTGTTATTATTTGCTCGAGCAATGTTCGGAGCAGACCGAGATATTCGTTTACGACCAAGTTATTTCCCTTTCACGGAGCCATCAGTCGAAGCAGATATTTCTTGTTTCAAATGTGGAGGTGCAGGTTGTCATATTTGTAAACAGACTGGATGGATTGAAATTCTCGGATCAGGTATTGTACATCCTGATGTATTAGAGATGTCAGGGGTCAATGCGGATGAATATAGTGGCTTTGCCTTTGGCTTAGGTATTGAAAGGGTAGCAATGCTCCGCCACAATATCGATGATATTCGTCATTTCTATCAAAATGATACCCGATTCCTAACGCAGTTCAAAGGAGGTCATCAATAAAATGAAATTATCAATGGAATGGCTTAATCAATATGTGGATTTAACAGGAGTAGATCCGCTTGATTTTGCTGAAATACTTTCTAAAACAGGATTAGAAGTTGAAGGGATTGAAAATCTTGGTGACGGATTGTCACGTCTCGTTGTCGGAGAAGTTGTCGCGTGTGAACCTATCGAAGACAGTGATCATCTTAATCTGACAAAAGTCAATGTAAGGAAAGAAACCGTTCAAATTGTTTGTGGCGCACCGAATATTGCCACAGGACAGAAAGTGATTGTTGCCTTACCAGGCGCAGTATTACCCGGTGATTTTAAGATTAAGAAGAGTAAATTACGTGGGCATGAATCTAATGGAATGATTTGTTCACTACAAGAATTAGGAATCAGTGAGAATGTCATTCCTAAGAAATATGCAGATGGCATTTATGTTTTACCCAATGATGCACCAGTGGGTACTGACATTGTGGAATATTTGAAACTCAATGATCCTGTTCTGGAGTTAGACTTAACCCCTAATCGTGCCGATGCCATGAGTATTCGTGGTGCTGTCTATGAAGTAGGTGCAGTCCTAGATAAATCTGTCCATTTCAATCCAACCATCGAATCTGAAAAGGTACAAGATGATGTATTATTGAATGCTGTAACAATTGACGTGACAGAAAATGATTTAAGTCCACATTATCAATTACGCATCATTAAAGATGTGACGATTCAAGATAGTCCTGTCTGGATGCAAATGCGTCTGATGAAATCCGGAATACGTCCGATTAATAATATCGTCGATGTGACAAATTATTTTCTCTTATTGTATGGACAACCGATGCATACATTCGATTATGACGCATTAAACTCTCATGACATAAAAGTCACTCGAGCAAAAGATGGCACACTATTCAAGACATTGGATCAAAGTGACCGAGAATTATCCAATAATGATGTCGTCATTCAAAGTGGGGTTACCCCTGTTGCTTTGGCTGGGGTGATGGGTGGATATGACTCCGAAGTAACGGATCAAACAACGACTATTTTATTAGAAGTGGCACGTTTTAATCCTGAATATGTGCGTCTTACTTCGAAGAAATTTAATTTACGTTCTGAATCCAGCGCGCGTTACGAAAAAGGTATCAATGCGGCGACTGTTCATGAAGCAGGTGATTTAGCTGCAGCCCTTATCGCTCAACTGGGGCAAGGCAAAGTTGTCGAAGGCGTCATTGAATCGGCAAGCGAAGAGATCGAGGAAAATACGATTTCTCTGAAATATCAAACAATTACCGAAAAACTAGGAGTCGAAATCACGCTTGACGAACTCAAATCGATTATGGCACGTTTAGGTTTCGAAACAGAATTTGCGGATAATCATATGGTCGCCTCTATTCCACCAAGACGCTGGGATATCCATATTGAGGCGGATATGCTGGAAGAAATTGCCCGTATTTATGGTTATGATAATATTCCAACCACATTGCCAACTGGTGAAACGACGGTCGGTACACTTACTAAGCAACAACAATTACAGCGTAAAACACGTGAACTATCTGAAGGTTTTGGCTTGAATCAAGTCATCTCATATGTCCTAACATCAAAAGAACAAGCAACATTAATGGATAATCCGGACTATCCTAAAGTTGAATTATTGATGCCAATATCGGAAGAACGAGCAGTTCTACGTCAAAGTATGTTCCCAGCGATGATGGAAATAGCGCAATTTAATAAGGCGCGTCAAAACACACATTTAGCCTTTTACGAGATTGGAAATGTCTTCTTTGGCCAAGGAAAAAATCAACAACCGATTGAAGAAGAACGCTTTGCGATTTTATTATCGGGAATTAAAAATTCTTCAACTTGGTATGCTTCTCAACAATCTTATGACTTTTATGATCTGAAAGGGATGGCCGAAAGTTATTTAGAATCCGTCGGCGTACAAAGTGAGATAACGTATCAATTAACTCAAGATTATGAAGAGATGCATCCTGGAAGAACAGCAGTGATTAAATTGGATGATGAGAGTATCGGTTTGCTAGGGCAGGTTCATCCTACAATGGCTCGGATGTATGATCTGCCAGATGAGACATTTTTTATGGAAGTGAAAATGACAGCGGTCTTAAATCATTTACAGTCTATGTCTATTCAGTCCCCAATTCCACGCTTCCCTTCGTCCACTAGAGATTTAGCATTATTGGTAAATGAAGAAACACAACACCTTTATTTAGTGTCAATCATTGAGGAGAATGGAGGCCAATATTTACAGTCGGTTGAATTATTTGACTTGTATGATGGGGATAATATTGAAGATGGTAAAAAATCATTAGCGTATCATCTCCTCTTCCAAAATCCTGAAGATACATTAACGGATGAAGCAATTGACCAAGCAATGGAGAAGATACAAAAAGCATTAGTTGAAGTGTCTGGGTTAAGTATCCGTTAAGTTTTACCTGATGCAGACAATTATTTTGTATATTTCTAATCCTTTTATCAGATTAATATCGTATTTAAGAAAGACAACCGAAAGGGTTGTCTTTCTTATTAATTGATTAATTTGACAAAATATTATTAAATAGTCTTCTTAAAGGTAAATTTTTATTTATCAAACAAATATATGATGGCGACGTTTGTCCCAAACATATTCTATGGATATGTTTGGAACATTTAAGTAACTTTCTGACAATTTCTAGACAATTTCAATTAAATCATTAATAAATAATGAGAGAAACTTTATTTATATTTTTTCTTATGATATATTCAAGAGAAACTTAAGAATCTGGAGGAGGATATTATGGATGCAAAAAATGTCATCATTATTGGTGCAGCTGGACGTGATTTTCATAATTTTAATACTTACTACAGGGATAATGAGAATTATAATGTCGTCGCATTTACAGCAACTCAAATTCCAGATATTGATCGAAGAAAATACCCAAGTGAGTTAGCTGGTCGATTATATCCTGAAGTAATCCCCATTTTTTCACAAGATGAACTCGCGGAATTAATTGAGACATATGTAGTGAATGAATGTGTCTTCGCGTATAGTGATGTGAACTATCAAGAGGTAATGAGGGTATCTGCACTGGTAAATGCGGCGGGCGCAGACTTTAAATTAATGGGACCTAAAACAACCGCTATAAAGTCATCAAAGCCAGTAATTTCCGTATTAGCCGTTCGGACAGGGGCAGGAAAGAGTCAAACCTCTCGAAAAGTTATCGAATTATTGATGGAACAAGGACTTAAAGTTGTGGCTATTCGTCATCCGATGCCATATGGTGATCTTAATAAGCAAAAAGTGCAACTCTTTGCTTCGATTGAGGATTTAAAAGAACATCATTGTACCATTGAAGAGATGGAAGAATATGAACCTCATGTTGAACGTGGCAATATTATTTATGCTGGTGTAGATTATGAGGCTATTCTAAGAGCAGGGGAAAATGATCCGGATGGTTGTGATGAGATTGTTTGGGATGGTGGGAATAATGATTTCTCATTTTATGACGCCGATTTAACAATCACAGTGGCTGATCCTCACCGTGTTGGGCATGAATTAACGTATTATCCAGGAGAAATATCGCTCAGGATGGCAGATATTGCGATTATTAATAAAATTGATTCTGCGACAAAGGCATCGATTGAAACATTGGAAGGCAACATTAACGAAGTGAATTCAGATGCGCTTATCTTACAAGCTGATTCAGAAATTTCTGTTGACCAAGCAGAGTTAATTAAAGGTAAACGAGTTCTTATTGTTGAAGACGGCCCCACTTTAACGCATGGTGAAATGGAAATTGGAGCCGGAAGTGTGGCTGCGGAACGTTTTGGTGCTAAAGAAATCATTGACCCACGACCTTTTGCGGTAGGAAGTATTCAATCAACCTATGAACAATATCCTCATTTAGATAAAGTTTTACCGGCAATGGGCTATGGCGAGCAACAATTACGAGATTTAGAACAAACGATTCAGAATACGGACTGTGATACGGTAATTATTGGCACACCCATCGACTTATCACGAGTCATTACCATCGATAAGCCTTATACACGTGTACATTATGAATTACAGGAGTTAGGAACACCTAACTTAAAAACCGTCATTTCTGAATTTATTAAAAGTAATAGTATATCCTGAGTAGTTGGCAAATTAGTAGTGGTTTATAAAGATATTACTTTTTTGAAACGGTTCCGCAATGAGAAAAGAAAGGACAAAAATGATTGAATTATTATTTACACTAGACGACGGATATGTCGAACCCCTAAAGGTAGCACTGCTATCCATTTATTTAAATAATCAGGAGGACTCCTTTCGCATTTGGCTGATTCATCAATCATTATCAAAACAAACGATTCAAAAAATAAATCATATGTGTGATCAATTTAATTTTGAATTTAACGCGATAAAAATTGAAGGATCACAGTGGGGAAATGCTCCTACAGAAAAACGTTACCCGAAAGAGATGTATTTTCGTTTATTAGCAGGTGACTATTTGCCTGCTTTTCTCAAAAAAGTGCTGTATATTGATCCAGATACACTTATTATCAACACTCTCAGACCATTATGGGAGAAAGATTTGGAAGGAAAAATGCTCGCTGCAGCCAGTCATGTTGGTTTAGTTGATGTCACCACACCATTGAATAAGTTACGTTTGGATTTAGACCATCCTTATTATAATTCAGGTGTGCTGTTAATAGATCTTGAACTGGCCCGTCATAACATTCATTGGCAAGACATATCTGATATATTAGATAAATATGGTAAATTTGCTTTGTTACCGGATCAAGATGTTTTAAATTATTTATATGGTGATGATATTTTATGGATTCCTGAAGAATATTGGAATTATGATGCACGCTTCTATCATAGCTATTATGCGCGGAGTAAAGGGGAGTACGATATTCACTGGGTTATGAAAAATACGAGTATCTTGCATTTTTGTGGACAACCAAAGCCTTGGAATGAAAAACATTCGAATCGCTTTACACCTTTATATTTAACGTATCAAAATATGTTGCGTTTTTATAATTAATAACCGATAGAAAATAAACTGTTAAGTTTTGGTAGATTTGAAATCAGTGGAGAGTTATAAATAAGCCTTAATTATTTTTAAATAGATATTTGGTTAATTGCCATAATATTGCAAGTTGCTCTATTAATGTAAAATTTATATTTTCTATAAATAAGAGGTCATCATCGTAAAGGATAACGACCTCTTATTATTTTTCGCAAATTCTGAAAAAATATAGATCAGTGATACAAGAATATCACTTAATCTCCAGCAATCTTCATCGCTTTTTCCGTATTTTTAAAATGTTTTTTAGCCGTTACATCGAGTACTTCAACACCGTATTGTTTAATCAAACGTGCAGCAAATTGATCGACGGTTTGATTGGCTCCTGAAGGAAGTACGACACCGTATGGCTCTCCCAATACTTCTAAAGACTCCAAAAATGCATCGCGGGCGATAATGGATGCACAAGCCACGGCTAAATGATGACTTTCACCTTTTTTGACAAAGTACAATTGATCGGTATAAGGATTATGTTCATTTTTTAGATGTTTATAATAGTTTGCTTCAGGTGTAAATTGATCGATTAAGGTGCCTTGCAGTTTGTTTTTCTGTTCTTCTGATAAGTCACGCAATAATTTTTGTATCGTAAAATTATGGAGCGATACTTTGATCCCATTGGCATTGAGTTTAGCGACTCCTCGATTATAATCAGAGGGATTACAAATGGTGAGAGCATAGGGAATAGTTGCTTTGATTTGCCATGCTAAGTCTCGAATCTGCGTGTCACTTAATAGCTTAGAGTCTTTGACACCTAATTCACGAATTAACGCTTGCTTTTCTTTAGGAAGATAACAACTCGCGACAGTAAGGGCTCCAAAGTAACTTCCATTGCCTACTTCATCATTTCCGATGATGGTCCATTCACTAAATCTTTGGGGAAGGGAATCGTCGCTAGCATTTTTAGCCACTGCTTTTTGAATAGGGGTAGCACTAATATTTTCCCATTGCTGAGCCTCTTTTTCTGCTTGCTTGCCTTGAAAGAGGACTTTACCACTGGTATAGGCTGTAATGGTCGTGCCATTAATTTTGGCTCGGAAATCACTATAAGGAACAGCATCCACTAAATAATCTTGATAATAGGATTTCATTTTTTGTCTTTGTTTATCTGGTAGCTTTAAAGTAATACTCATTTATGCGCTCCTTTTTCTGGTTCATTACTTTTATATCCTACCATAATTTTAGAGAGAATGAATAATAATAAAAAATTATCAAATACTTCTAAAACAGCCGTTAAGTGTACTCATGTCATGCTTTATGTTAAAATATAAACACTTCAAAGAGATATAAACCATTAAAGGAGTATTTTTATGAATCAAAAGAATCGTTTTAAAGCGACAATTGATGAACGTCAATATACGATTGTCGGCGATAAATCAACGCAACATATGACCGCTGTCATCGAAATTGTCAATCAACAATTACAACAATTAAAAGAAGCAGCCCCTGAATTGTCTATTCAGGATCGTAGTATATTAATGGCTGTGAACGCTATCTCTGATCAACTTGTGAAAGAACAACAGATTATGGATTTAGAAGAACAACTAGAGACATTAACGCAACAACAACGCCCAGCCAAAGAGCGGAACATTCAGACACCTACGCGCCGTTCATCAGACTCAACAAGGTCTTAGGAGGATTATTATGTTTACATTTATTATTATCGTTCTATTAGCCTTTGGCTTTTATTTTGGTTATCGTCGCGGTCTGGCACTCCAAATCATTCGATTATTAGGAATGATCATTGCCTTTGTGCTTTCTAGTATGCTTTATCGTCCATTGTCGGATATTTTAGAGATGATAATTCCTTTTCCATCCATTCAACCGGGATCTCAATTAGCTATTTATAGCGAGGAATTAAGTTTTTATATTAGTGATGCATTTTATAATGTGTTAGCTTTTGTAGTGATTAGCGTGTTAGTATTACTCATTGCTAATCTATTAACTGTTTTAGTTCGTCCAGTGATGTATTATCCTTTTTTAAAGGAATTCAATGGAGTATTAGGAGGCATATTAAATCTTATTGCTACATATATCATCATTTTTGTAATTTTATTTATTTTGTCGTTAATCCCCATTGAATGGATTCAACAACAATTTGTAAATAGCCCTTTAGCTTACTGGATTGTCACTCAAACACCGTTATTGTCAACTTATGTCACCGAAAACTGGTTTACCGCTAACTAACACAACATGAAATAGGAGGATTAGACAGAGTTTGAAAATTTATCAGACACTCGAATTCGATAAGATATTACAACAATTATCAAGTTATACACAAACAGATATAGCAAAACAATTTATTAGAGATATTCAGCCTTCCAGCGATTATGATATCGTCCAAACTTGGCAAAATGAAACAGCAGAATCGGTTTCACTTATTCAGAAAAATCATTCTATTCCTATCCCAAGTATGATGAATTTATCTAATGCGATTAAACGTCTTGAGTTAGGTGCTAGTCTGAATGGGTCTGAAATTGCGGCCATTGGACGTTTGTTGCAATCTACTCAACAAGTTGGTGATTTCTTCAAACAGCAACAAGAAGAAGATCATCATTATCCTGCATTACAATATTGGGTCGATCAATCGATTTATTTACCTGAAATGGTGCGCCAAATTGAACAAACAGTCAGTGAAGAAGGACTAGTCCTATCGAGTGCATCTACGGAACTGGCCAAGGTTCGCAGACAGCAACAGCAAGCTGAAGAACAAGTTCGTGATCGATTGAATGACATACTCAAGAATCGTGCGAAATTACTGAGTGATTCACTCATCACAATTCGAAATAATCGTTATGTCTTGCCCGTTAAAGCGGAATATCGTGCCAGTATTGGTGGAACAGTGCATGATCAATCATCTACGGGACAGACTTTATATATGGAACCACAAGTCGTAGTGAATTTAAATAATCGCCGTAATCAGCTTCAAGTAGAAGAAAAGGCAGAAATTGACCGGATATTGTTAGAAATGTCGGGACAATTAATGCCATATAATGAAGACATTCGTCATAATGAACGAATCATGGGCCAGTTGGATTTCATCCAATCTAGAGGTAATTATGCAAGGCACATCAATGCGGTTCAACCTAAACTGTCGTCTCAAAGACATGTCGCTTTATGGCAAGCACGCCATCCTTTAATCGATCCTGAACAAATCGTTCCCAATGATATTATTCTAGGTGAACATTATCAGGCATTGATTATTACAGGACCCAATACCGGTGGGAAGACGATACTTTTGAAGACTTTAGGCTTATTACATTTGATGGGCCAATCAGGACTGCATATTCCAGCAGGTGAAGGAAGTCAAATAGGTTTATTTGATCAAGTCTTTGCCGATATCGGTGATGAACAGTCTATTGAACAAAATTTATCAACTTTCTCCAGTCATATGACAAATATTGTATCCATCATTGACCAAGCAACGCATGAATCATTATTGCTCTTTGATGAGTTAGGATCAGGAACAGACCCTCAAGAGGGAGCGGCCTTAGCTATGGCCATTCTGAATTATATTCATAAATTAAATGCAGTAGTCATGGCGACTACGCACTATCCAGAATTAAAAGTGTATGCGCATGAAACGCCACAAACCATTAATGCGAGTATGGAATTCGATAGTGAGACGCTTTCTCCAACATACCGTTTATTAATCGGGATTCCCGGGCGCTCTAATGCGTTTGATATCTCGAGTCGGCTTGGCCTCAGAGAGGATATCCTGAAGGATGCATGTGAAGGAACTTCGACTGATAGTCAATCCATGAATGACTTGGTTGCTAATCTTGAGCGTGAACGTCGAGAGTCAGAATTAAAAAATGATCAAGCGCAACAAATGTTAGATGAGGCTGAAAAGTTTCTTGAAGACCTAAAAACAGAATACCAGCGTTATCTTGATCGTAAAGAAGCAATCAATAAATGTGCCCGTCAGGAAGCCAATGAGAAAGTGCAACAGGCGGAAGAAGAAGCGAATAAAATTATTCAAGAAATTCGCGACCTTCAACTTGAACAAGGACAAAACACAACAATTAAGGAACATGTTTTAATCGATAAGCAGAAGAAAATGCGTGACTTAAAACAGCCCGAACATCTCAAGAAAAATAAAGTCCTTAAAAAAGCTAAAAAAGCCAATCAATTAAAAGTTGGCGATGACGTGGAAGTTTTAACATATGGGCAACGTGGAACGATTATCGATCAAGCGGATGATGATCACTATGTTGTACAGATGGGAATCTTACAAATGACGATTCCAGCAAAAGAACTCGAACCCATAGAAAAAGTTGACCGGAAACAAAAAGTCAATGTTCAGCGACAAGCAGGAAATAAAGTTAAAACGCAATTAGACCTTAGAGGGCAACGTTATGAAGAGGCCATGCGCGAGTTGAACCAATATTTAGATCAAGCATTGCTATCTAATCATCCGATGGTTACGATTATTCACGGCATGGGGACCGGAGCAATTCGTGGCGGTGTTCAAAAAGCACTCAAGAAACATCCACAAGTTGATCGCTTCCAATATTCTCCGCCAAATGCTGGTGGACATGGATCTACGCAGGTGTATTTCAAATAGTGTAAGCAATATTTTTGACCTGTCAAGGGGAAGCTCGTATAATTAATTTAAAGTTAAAAGAAATGGGAGGTAATGATGATGACAGAAGCAATTACAGATGCACAGTTCGAAGAAAAAACTTCCGAAGGTCTATCATTGGTGGATTTTTGGGCACCATGGTGTGGCCCATGTCGTATGCAATCACCAATCATTGATGAATTAGATAATGAAATGGATGAAGTCGATTTCTTTAAAATGAATGTCGATGAAGAACAAGAAACTGCATCAAAATTCGGTATTATGTCTATTCCAACACTACTCATCAAAAAAGATGGTGAAGTGGTTGAAAAATTAATCGGTGTGCATGATAAACAGCGATTAACAGAAGTTTTAGAACAATATAAATAATTGTTAATATTAGCATTCGAGCGATTCGCTTGAATGCTTTTTTTATGTTGAACGATTGTTAGTTGCATGCATTCGTTGACTTCTCTATAATTAAACCAAGAGGTGAGTTTATGAAAGATGTAACAAATTCAACAACAAAACGGAAATCATCCGGAAAAAAACACAATATCCGATGGTTATATATTCCAACACTAATTGGGCTTGCAATTTATTATTATATTGTGCTCCCACCCATCCATTACGCATCTCCAGCATTTTGGATGTTTTTACTCATTATTACAGCAGTGATATTACTGATTGAATTGATGGCGGATGGTTTTGATGTGGTCACTCAATTAACTGAAAATAAACAGCCGGCATGGTCTTTTAATTTTAAGAATTTAAAAATTAAAGGTAGTAAATATGCTTGGATGATAGGAGCATGGTTAATCTTGGCATTAGTCGCCGGTGTATCCTATTTGATTTTTTCGCCATTATTTTTTGCTGATAATTATTCAGAAATGATTCAAGTAGAGCGCAAAGATTTTGCTGAAGATTTTCCTGAAACAGACCTAAGTCAAATTACATTAGTAGACCGTGATACGGCCCAACGATTAGGGGACCGACAATTAGGCGCTTTGACTGATTTGGTTTCTCAGTTTGAAGCAGCAGATGATTATACCCAGATTAATATCGAGAGTGTACCTTATCGAGTATCTCCATTAGAATATGCTGGCTTCTTCAAATGGTTAAATAACTTCCGGCAAGGAATCCCACACTATATTAAAGTGCACAATGTAACCGGGGAAGTGACTTTAGAAACACCTCCTCAAACGATTAAATATAGTGATGCTGATCTATTCCACCGCGATGTATTGCGGCGGTTGCGATTTGAATACCCATTCAGCATCTTCGAACAACCAAGCTTTGAGATTGATGATGAAGGCAATCCTTATTATATAGCAACGACCTATACAAGGAATTTTTTCCTCAGAGAGCCTGAGCCATCTGGAGTAATATTGTTAAATGCCATGACCGGAGAGACAGAAGATTATGACTTAGACCATATTCCTGATTGGGTGGATCGTGTCTATTCGGCAGATTTAATCCTTCATCAATTACAAATGAAGGGACATTATTCAGGTGGATTTTGGAATGCCTTATTTGCGAAAAATGGGGTGACACAACCGACCGAAGGTTATAATTATTTACCAATGGACGATGATTTATATTTATATACAGGGATTACTTCTGTTGTTGCGGATGAATCGAATATTGGTTTTATGCTTGTCAATATGCGTACGAAAGATGCGGTGATGTATCCTTTAACGGCAGCCGAAGAATTCTCAGCCATGCGATCTGCAGAAGGAAGCGTTCAAGAAACAGAATATACAGCGACCTTCCCATTATTGATTAATATCGGAGGTAGGCCTTTATATATTTTGACTTTGAAGGACAATGAAGGCTTAATTAAAGAGTATGCTTTAATTGATGCCCAAAATTATCAAAATGTCATTACCGCCCCTAATGTGCAACTCTTAATGCAAAATTATGCTTTAGAAAATCCTGTCGATGAAACGGCTATTCTGGAAGCGACAGATTTAGAAGAGATTGAAGGAAGAATTGAAGAGATTCAAGCGGTTGTCGCTGACGGGGAAACAGTGTATTATTTTATGATTGATGGCACAGTTTATCAAGCTGATTTAGCTTTGAATGATTATTTGCCATTTGTTGAATCGGGAGATTCAGTAATTTTCAAAGCAACCGAAAATGGTGAGGTTATTGAATTAAATGTCAAACAGTCTAATTAATGAATAGGTGATAAAATGATCAGAATTGGAATTATTGGCTATGGTAATCTTGGAAAAGGGGTTGAATTAGCCGTCAAGCAACAGGAAGATATGGAATTAATAGCCATCTTTTCGCGGCGTGGTAAGGAGGGCGTTCGTCCAGTTAATCAAGCTGTGACGGTCGAACATATCGATGCGATACCTGACTATCAAGAAACCATCGATGTCATGATTTTATGTGGAGGATCGGCGACTGACTTACCAGAGCAGACCCCAAAATATACCCAGTTATTTAATACAGTGGACAGCTTTGATAATCATTCCCAGATTGCTCAACACTATCAGACACTTGATAAAATAGCTAGGGACCATCACTCAGTCTGTGTATTATCAGTAGGTTGGGATCCTGGTTTGTTCTCGCTGAACCGTGTATTATTGGAAGCTATTTTACCACAAGGAATGACGCATACATTCTGGGGTAAAGGAGTGAGTCAAGGTCATTCTGATGCGTTACGTCGTATCGAGGGAGTGAAAGATGCGGTTCAATATACCATTCCTGTGGCAGATGCCATTGCACAAGTACGCCAAGGTGTAGGAGCAGAATTAACCACGCAAGATAAACATTTACGTGAGTGCTATGTCGTGGCTCAGGATGGGGCAGATAAACAAGCCATTGAAGAAGCGATTGTCACCATGCCGAATTATTTTGCGGATTATAAAACAGTGGTGCATTTTATTGATGAGAATACATTAAAGCATGAACACCAAGAGTTGCCACATGGTGGTTTTGTGATTCGCTCTGGAGAAACAACACCGCATACGCAACAATTAGCTGAATTCAGCTTAACTTTAGATTCTAATCCGGAATTTACAGCAAGTGTACTGGTGGCCTGTGCTCGAGCGGCAAAATCGTTAGCTGATCTAGATCAATTTGGTGCGAAGACTATTCTGGATATTCCAATTCGTTATCTATCGCCTAAATCTTATGATGCGTTATTAAAAGAAGATATATAGTCTTAAACGGATATATTCCAATGTATAACACGTGTCCGAGTGGATGCGTGTTTTTTCTACAAATTTTTTAGTTCCATGATAATTAGAAGCGAAATAATAGATACTTGTGGTAAAATAAATATTAGTGAGAAGGGGGATTTTATGCGTGATTTACCGATAGGCTTTTTAGATTCAGGTTTTGGCGGTTTAACCGTCGTTAAAGAAAGCTTAAAACAATTACCAAACGAATCGATCATCTATATTGGTGATAGTGCTCGTGCACCTTATGGATCTAGACCTTTGTCTGAAGTCCGTCAATATACGAAACAGTTAACTGCTTTCTTAATGGAAAAAGGCATTAAAATGTTAGTCATTGCTTGTAATACAGGAACAGCAGCGACACTTAAAGAATTGCGCCGTGAAATGCCTATCCCGGTTGTCGGTGTCATCCATGCAGGGAGTCGAGCTGCGATAAAAGTGACCGAAAATCAACAAATCGGTGTGATTGGAACAAAGGGAACAGTGGAGAGTCATTTATATCAAAAGGTCATTGATGCCAAAGAAAATAATATGACAGTCCATGAACGAGCGGTGCCTCGTTTTGTTCCGATTGTGGAAGAACAAAGGATTAATGACGCTGAAACCATGCATATTATTAATGAGGATCTACAACCTTTAAAAGAAAATAATGTGGATACGCTTGTCCTAGGATGTACTCATTATCCACTCCTTCGCAATCAGATTCAACGAGTGATGGGAGAACATGTTATTTTAATTGATTCGGGAGCAGAAGCAATCAATGAAGTGAGTACTTTATTGGACTATTTTAATCTTGGTCGAAGTTCTGATGACAATCAAAAAAATTCAGCTACCCAAGCGTATTACACGACAGGAGACGGAGAAGATTTTGCACACTTTACACGTCAATGGCTCAACCAACCTGACTTGACAGTTCAAGAAGTGGTAATCAGAGGAGATGAAATTATTGATTATAGCAACGAGAAATAATGGAAAGTTAAAAGAATTTCGGGACTTAATGGAAGCGATAGGGCTCGATGAAACGATTCATTCTTTAGAAGAATATCCTGAACTTCCAGAAGTAGAAGAAACAGGTCAATCCTTCGAAGAAAATGCACGATTGAAAGCAGAAACAATCGCAGAGTTAACTGGTGAAATCGTATTGGCCGATGATTCAGGATTGGTTGTACCTAGTTTGGATGGTGAACCGGGCATTTATAGTGCTAGATATAGTGGCACTAATGCAACGGATCAAACAAATAACCAGAAATTATTAAAGGAATTAGCACAATGTGCTCCGCACCAACGTGAGGCTTATTTTGTTTCTTGCATTGTAGTCAGCGCCAAAGGCGTGGATTCACTTGTAGTAGAAGGGCGTGTAAACGGAGAAATACTCCATGAACCGAAAGGATTGGACGGTTTTGGTTATGATCCTTTATTTTATTATGAACCAAAAGAAAAAACTTTTGCGCAAATGACGATGGCTGAGAAGAATGAATTAAGTCACCGTGGTCGAGCGATTCAATCGTTGAAACAAAAATTACCAATTTGGTTAAAGGAGAATGAAGATCATGAAGTTTTTAATAATGAGTGATAATCATGGAAGATATTTAACAGTGCAAGAATTATTACAATATTGGCGATCGCAAGTGGATTATATATTCCATACCGGGGATAGTGAAATTCCAGCAGATGACCCTATTTGGAATGATGTAGATGCGGTAGTTAGAGGAAATATGGATTTTGACCCTGGATTTCCTGAATCAAAAATGGTTGATACACCAGAAGGTGTCGTGTATTTAGTTCACGGCCATTTAAATAAAGTGAACCGTGGCTTGGAACCATTATTTAAAGATGGTAAGAATAGAGGCGCAACATTCATTTTTCATGGCCACACCCATCAATTATATGCAAATTATTCAGAAGATATTTTGATGATGAATCCTGGAAGTTTAAACCAATCTAGAGGACAACATCCCGAACGGACATTTGCGGTCGTTGATATTCAACCAGAACAAATCACAGTTGAATATTATGATGATGAGAATCAATTGATTCCTCGATTAACAGAACAATTTGACAGAAATTAATAAAAGCCCCTAATCATCGAATGATTGGGGCTTGTTTACTGACTCAATTACTCAGCAGGATCATAAACAGAATTTGGAATCTCAATATGATTATGCTCAAATGCCAGTAGGAATTCTCGATAGAAGAGACTCTCATGTTTGTACTGTTCACCATTCTTCAAAGTAAAGGTGATACGGTAATTGAAGGTCTGATCCACACCTCGCACAAAACCTATAATATCTGGATCGGAAACCAACACTTCGGAATATTTTTCTTGAATCATTGTCGTTGTTTCACTAACAACTGATTCCAATAACTCAATGGGTGTATTATCCTGAACCGGCAAATCTAAATTAATTGACCGAGAACGGCGACTCTGGTTATTGACAATATTCACTGAGCTATTGGGAATAAAGAAAATTTCACCCGAAGCGGTACGCATTTTGGTAGTACGAATGCCGACAGAAATAATAGTTCCTGTAATGTCTTCTTCAGGAAGCGTAATTAAATCTCCAATTTCATATTGACCTTCGAAAATGATGAAGAATCCATTAATAATATCTTGAATGAGCTCTTGTGCACCAAACCCAATTGCAATTCCTGCAATCCCCGCACCAGCAATTAGTGTACCGATAGGGACGCCTAGCAGCGATAATAACCAGTATAAATAAATGAAATATAAAATATATATCAAACCATTGCGAAAAATATCAGCAATCGTTTCCGCTCGATTGCTGCCCATTCGCGTTGAACGATTCAACCAATTGGAAAGATGGCGATCAAAAGATGAATGAATAAACCATTTTCCAATCATCAATAAGATTGTAATAAAAGCAATTTTTACAATAACTGCCGCAAAAGCAATGAAAAATTCACTCGTATCATCAGACATTAATTCTCTTAATAATTCTTGTATATCCAAATTTTACACCTCTTTTACAATAATACTCCTATTATAGCAAATTTATCATCAAGAAAAACAATAAAAAAAGTGTCCATAATAAGGCGATATAAGTGCAAACGAGGCCTTAATGTGTTATATTAAGGACAATAAATAAATAGTTAGGGAGTGAAGCAAGAATGACTATCGGCGGAATTGCTGGACTAATTGCAGCAATAGCATTTGCTGTTTTGGTTGTTTTCTTGTGCATCAATTTGTCTAAACTTTCGAAAGTTATGACGGATGTACAGGAAACAGTTAAACGTTTGAATACAACGATTGATGTTGTCACTAAAGACGTAGATAATCTTTCAATTGAAGTAGAGGGATTGTTGAACAAAGGAAATTCTTTAGTAGATGACGTAAACCAAAAAATCAGAAAAACAGATCCATTATTCACTGCAATTGGTGATGTAGGGATTACAGTATCTGATTTAACAGAATCTGCAAGTGATATGGCTTCAAATTTAGTTAGCCGCACTAGTAGCAAGAAAAAGAAAAGTCCACTTGATCGCATTGTAAAAGTAAGTCGTGCCAATAAACGTGCAAAAGATTTATCATCTTCAGACTCACAGAAATCTTATCCAACCACTTCATCAAATTATGAAGCAGATTTACAAGCAGTTGATCACACAGATTACTATGAAGACCCTGTTACAACAACTCCAGAAACGGACCCTGTAACAGACTATGAACAAGAACAAGCAGTCAATACATTAAAGCAATTTATTAATACTGAACCATCTACAACAGCTGGAGAAATTAGAATAAAATAAAAAGGAGTCGATCTTTATGAGTAACAATAACAATGGAGGATTTTTCCTAGGAGCATTATTTGGAGCATCAATTGCAGGGATTGCAGCATTATTATATGCACCTAAACCAGGTCATGAATTACGTGCTGATATTGCCGATGAAGTAGACAATATGTTAGTTCGTGCTCAAGATTACAAAGATCAAGCAATGGAGCGCGGTATGGAATTTTATGATAGCGCTGCTGAAGCAACAGAAGATATTAAAGTAAACTTGAAATATAATGCAGATCAATTAAAAACACAATTGAACGGAATTTCAGAAGAAATGGCACATGATTTTGACAATGTAAAAGAAGAACTTAAAGTTTCACGTGACATTGTATCAGAAGAAGCAAAACGTGCGGGTGATGTATTATCACAAGCTGCGAAAGATTCTTCAGAATATGCAAAAATCGCTGCTGATGAAATCAAACAAACTGCTCAAGAAAGTTCTGAACAAATCAAAGACTCTTCAAAAGATGTTAAAGAAGATGCAGAACAAGAAGCTAAAGAACTTAAAGCTGAAGCAGAACAAGAAGTTGAAGAAATTAAAGAAGATTTCAATGAAGAAGATACTGCTAAAGCTTAATTATTTTAAAACGCTAACGAAAAGTTAGCGTTTTTTATTATTGATGTTATTATTTAAAAATGGATGGACTTTTGTTTGTGGCTTGCAATATTCGATGCCGTTTTTCCTTTAAGAGTGACTTTTATTGAAAATATAACATTTATTTTCAGAAAACGCTTGCATTTGATTTGAAAATAGTGTAGAATTTTATCAGGACTATGAAAAAATTAGAAAGTGAGTGTACTGTCATGGAAAAACAAACAATCACAATATATGATGTCGCGCGAGAAGCCGGCGTTTCAATGGCAACAGTATCTCGCGTTGTTAACGGCAATCCGAATGTTAAACCAAGTACGCGGAAAAAAGTATCCGAAGTAATAGAACGTTTAAATTATCGCCCGAATGCAGTGGCCCGTGGATTAGCAAGTAAGAAAACCACAACGGTCGGTGTTATTATACCAAATATCACCAATCAATTCTTTGCTTTGTTAGCTAATGGGATTGATGATATTGCTGCAATGTACAAGTATAATATTATTTTAGCTAATTCTGATGATAATTTGGATAAAGAAATCAAAGTTTTTAATACATTATTAGCTCAGCAGGTGGACGGAGTTATTATTATGGGGTCAGATATTGATTCTGAATTCTTAAAAGAGATTGAGCGCTCATCGACACCTGTTGTTTTTGCGGGGACAGTGATTGAAGATAGTGATCAATACACTGTCAATATCGATGATGAATTAGCGTCACAAAATACCACAGAACACTTGTTAGAAAAATCTGATCGAGTAGCTTTGGTAGACAAAACGAGTCATCAAAGAAAGAACAAGTATCGTGTAGCTGGATTTAAGAAAGCCTATGAAAATTTAGGTAAATCTTTTGACGAAGATTTGGTCATTCAAACCGAATTAGATTATCAAGAAGCAGATCGAATCGTGGATGAAATATTAGATCTCAATGTTGGTGGCTTAATTGTCTTTGACGATATGATAGCGGTAGCTATTTTAAATGAGTTAATCAAGCGTGGTATTAAAGTTCCTGAAGACATGGAAATTGTAACTGGACATAATACGATGGTCGCTGAAATTGCCAGACCCGCTCTTTCAAGTATCGAGTTACCACTTTACGATATCGGTGCGGTAGCAATGCGTTTATTAACGAAGATTATGAACGATGAAGAAGATATTGATGAGCATCAAATCGTGCTTCCTCATAAATTAAAAGAGCGTGACTCTACAAGATAATACAACGATACAAAACAAATAAAATTCCCTAGATCATTTAATAGATCTAGGGAATTTTGTTTGTGTAGTTTAACTATCAGCTGAAGAAGTCGTTTCTTCAGTGGCATTGTCTGAGTTATCGCCATCCCCAGCATTATCATTGCCGTCATTAGAATTGGAGTCACTTGATGTGTTCGACGATTCATCGGAAGATTCGTCCGACTGCTGATCATTATTTTGACCAGAAGAAGAACTGTTATTTCTTCTTGAATTTTCTTCGCGCATTCTGTTAAATTGAGCATTCCAAAATGTTGCTAATTCTTCTTCAGATGCATTAAATAAGAAATCAATCGTCAATTCGGGCGCTGGGTGAGAAACTTTAAAGAGTTCTTCATGGGTAGGCTGACTGAGTGAAATAGTTCGGCCATTGTAAGTAACTCTACCTGGTAAAGTACCTGTTTGTTCTAATACGGTTTGACGCTGAACAGATGCCGGTTGTTGGAAAGAACGGTCAACACCAAATATGTCAGGCCGTTTTTCATATAAATCATTGACAACTCGGGCCCAATGCGTTTGACTGCGAATACTTTCCAAACCATATCCATCATTAACATTAATAGTATAGTCTTCAAATCGACTATCGTAGCCAATCCAAGATCCAATCGTAATTTGTGGCGTTGACGCAAGGAACCAAACATCTTTAGAATTTTCACTGATTCCTGATTTAGCAATCCAGTCACCACCCATGGATTTATTCTGATTGGCTGTTCGTCCAGTTCCTTCTGCCATTGTATCTCGTAACATATCAACCATCAAATAGTTCGTATCTTCTGAGAAGACTTGAACAGGATCGATATCTTGTTGGAAGATAATATTGCCTTCAGCATCTTCAATTCGGTCGATATAGTAGCCATCAACATATTGTCCATTATTGGCGAAAGTAGTGAAGGCACTCGTTTGTTCAAAGACGGTCGGTCCTGTGGTTACTCCACCGAGAGAGAAAGCTAGGTTTTGTGTTTCTTCTTCCGTATAAGAATCGACCATATCAAATCCCATACGGGTGAGATAATCATTGATTGGCACACCTTGTCTCAAGTTTTCTTCATAGATGCGTACCGCAGGTAAATTATCTGAACGATATAAAGCAACTCGTGCTGACATATTTTCATTACTCATGGTCATCCCATAATTGGTGGGTTCCCATGTTGAACCGTCTTCGAATGTTTGAACAAAGGCAGTGTCGGGAATCATCGTTGCTGGATTAATCAGATTATGTTCTACTGCTGGTGCATACACAGCTAATGGTTTAATGGTTGATCCAGGGGAGCGGTGCATATTAAATGCATGATCGATTTGATTATTTTCAAAATCCGTTCCCGCTACAAAACCAAGAACTCGGCCAGTTGGATTATCCATTACGACCATGCCAGTTTGGACGCGCTCGATATAATAGGTTTCTTCACCCGTTTCAGGATCTGTATAGATGCCGTCATAATAGACGCCTAATTCATCTTCATATTCTTTAGCAGAAACTTGTAATTGGTCATAAATTTCTTTATCAATCGTGGAGTGAACATGATAACCTCCCGTTCTTAACTCTTCTTCCGCTTCAAAGAAGTAATCATTGTAAAGTGCATCATCTGCCCAGACTTGCTCTCTGGTTAATCCATCTTCTTCAATTTGTTTGAGCATGATTTTTTCGACAGCACCATTAAAGATGGCATTATAGAGATAAGAACTGCGTTCTTCAGGTGCAGCTTCCGTTTCAATGAAATCCTTTTGAATATCATAAGCGATGGCTGCTTCATACTCATCTTGATTGATGTCTTTGTTTCGGTACATTCTAAACAAGACTTCATGCATGCGTTCAATTCCTTCAGACACATCTTCACGGAGTTCACCGTCCTGTGTGTATGGAGTATAATCATATGGATCTTGCGGTAAACCAACAAGAAAGGCAGCTTGAGGTAAATTTACTTCAGAAGCATTTACACCGAAGATTCCTTCAGCAGCTGCTTGAATCCCTGCAATATTTTCGCCTCGATTGTTTCGACCAAAGGGCGAAACATTTAAATAAGCCATTAAAATATCATCCTTATCGAAATATTTTTCAACACGTAAGGCGAGAAGCATTTCATTGGCTTTTCTAGCAAATGTTACTTCATTCGATAAGAGTTGCTGTTTAACCAATTGCTGAGTTAATGTAGAACCCCCCGTACCTGATTGTGTGAAGAGAGATTCTAAGGCCGCTCGAAAGATTGCTTTCGGCACAATTCCGGGATGCTCATAGAAGTATTCATCTTCCGTTGCAATTAATCCTTTTTCAATGTCATCAGAGATAGCATCTAAGCCAACTTCTTTACGAACGACATCTGATTGCACATTTGCAATCGGATTTCCGTCAGCATAATATAAAGTACTTTGTTCTTCATATTGGGTCAGTTGCTCTCCCAAAGTCTCAGCAGTAGGGGGTTCAGTGTTGCGTACTAAACTCGCAAAATAACCAATCCCCGTTCCAGCGGACAGGGCGCCTCCTAGTATAATCAGGACCGCCGCATATAAGAGTAGCCGTCCGACAACATTGAAAAAGACGGATAAATTAAATGAAATTTTTTCTGAAGAATCGAGTGCGGCATAAGAAAAAAACTCATCATTCTTATCATTTGAGTCTTTTTGCAAGACAACGATATCTTTTTCTTTTAAGTGTTTTTTCTTGTTCTTATTTTGGTGAATCGTTCGACGTTGCGGATGCTTGGTCTTTGAATAATCAGTGTTCTGTGATGCTTCATTTTCATTTGACTGATTCTGTTGAGTATCAACAGAAGACGAAGGATGATTGCTTTCCTTTTTTGATGTTGACTGATTTATAGATTCATCCCTCTTCATCCGACGTTCTCTTTCTTGCATGATTTCTTCCTTGGAAGGAATCCGTTGACGCTGTGTATTATTTGAGTCATTCAAGTGATTACCTGAAGAATAATGTTTGTCTTTACGCATCACATCACCTACTTTCTATTCCTACGAATATTAGGCCGTTTGGTCGTCAGAAAGTGATTCGCCAATTTCATTGAGACGACTTTCCCATTCACTACGGCTGAGATTATTTTCTTCTACATAACGATTTCTTGGATGACGACGACATTCTGCTGAACAGCCACGAACATATTTGGCCTCATTTTCTTCAGAAGCGAAAATTTGACGATTACATTCTGGGTTGGCACAATTTACATAACGTTCGCAAGGTTCGCCATCGAAGTGGTCACGTCCGATAACGGTTGGGTCAACTTGATTGATTGGCACAGAAATTCGCTCATCGAAGACATACATTTTACCTTCCCATAAATCTCCTTTGACTTCTGGGTCTTTACCATAAGTATCGATTCCGCCATTCAATTGACCAACATCTTTGAAGCCTTCGCGGATCATCCATCCTGAGAATTTCTCACAACGAACGCCACCCGTACAATAAACAACGACACGTTTATCCATGAATTTCTCTTTATTGTCAATGACCCATTGAGGTAATTCGCGGAAATTGCGAATATCAGGTTTCACAGCACCTTTGAAGTGGCCAAGTTCATACTCATAATCATTACGTGTATCCAATACAATCGTATCTTCATCTAGAAGAGCTTCTCTAAATGATTTAGGATCAAGATACTCACCGGTTAATTCCAAGGGATCGATATCATCTTCGAGATTCAATGAAACGATTTCCTCCCGGTGACGAACGAACATTTTAGCGTGGGCATAATCATCCGCTTCGTCTTCTTTGAACCAGACATCTTCGAATCCTGGTAATGAATGCAGATATTCTTTATATTTTTCAGTCTGTTCTACTGTTCCGGATACTGTTCCATTAATCCCTTCAGAACTTACTAAAATTCTTCCTCTTAAACCAATAGATTTTGTGAAACGTAAATGTTCTTGAACAAAAGTTTCAGGGTCTTCTATTTCTTGATATTTATAATATAATAATACACGGTAGTCTTTTGACATGTGAATCCTCCTTGTTTGTAAACATGGTCCTATTATACTTAAAAAACCTATTTAGAACAACTTTTTAAGTAGAATAATCATAGGCATCTTTACATTGAGGAGAAATTAAGTTTTATGTTAAAATATACTAAATATAAGAGAGGGAGGTGATTGCATGTTAAAAAAGGTGTTGATTATTGCAAATCCCGTCGCGGGAAAAGCACTGGGTTCAGAATATGCTGATTTATTAGCGGAGACATTAATTGAACATCATGATTCTAAGACAGTGATCAAACTTACCCAACAAGAAAACGATGCGACACGTTGGGCTAGTGAAAGTGCATCACAAGGTTTCGATACGGTGTTCAGTTTGGGAGGCGATGGCACGGTCAATGAAGTCATCAAAGGGCTGATGGCTATACCAGCAGATGAGCGTCCTTATTTTTCATTTATTCCGATGGGAACAGTGAATGATCTCGCAAGAGCCATAGGATTGCCGATGAATCCTCAAAGAGTGATCAATCATTTGCCACGAGTGAAAACAACGACGATGGATGTTGGAAAAGTAAATGATGAATACTTTTGTAATGTGATTGCGGTGGGGATTATTCCTGAAGAAGTGATGCGCACCAATTCTGATGATAAGAATCGTTATGGTGTTTTCGCCTATATTAAGGATGGAATCCAGGCATTTTTCTCACACCGTGGCTATCAAATCCAGGTGACGGATGCAGAAGGCCATTCACAATCCATCCAAACAAATTTATTGATGGTTGCTTTAACGAATAGCGTCGGTGGTTTAGAATTTATGTTTAATCAAGCGACCTATAACGATGGCTTACTTCATTTCGCTGCAATTAGTGGGCATCATCCCATTGCGACTTTTAATGCAGCGTTGGAATTAAGTTTTGATAATTTGTCAGATTCTGATTTGGACAATATTGTCCTCATGCAATCGACCGCCTTTAAGATTCAGTCAGATTCTGATACCCTTATTTCGACAAATATGGACGGTGACCTGGGACCTTACCTGCCATTAGATATACGTGTGATTCCGAATGCACTCAAAGTTATTTTGCCAAGATTGTAAAGAAATTGTAATGTTCGATAAAATTTCTTAAATATGTTATAATTAATATAATGTGTCACTATTGCCGAATGGAGAAAGAGGGTCACATATCAATGGCAAAAATAAAAGTTACAGAGGAGCAACAAGAACTCATTGAGAAAGAGTTGCGTAGAGGGACGAATAAATCCCGTATTTCAACATTATTAGATGTGGATTACGACACGGGAATTGAGATGATTGATTATGTCAAGGAGGACATCCGACCGGATGTTGGCGACCGCATTACATTTAAGTTTCGCGATTCCGACATGGCAGGAACAATTATCAAATTGTTAACGAATAGTGCTGTCATTGACATTTATTGGGAATTATCAGACCCATCAATGAAGGATATAACAGAAGATCGAACAATCGTAAACTTTAAAGATATTATCGATTTTGTTGAAGAGCCTGAAGATTAAATTATTTCAGTCAAAAACCACGAGCGTAATAGCTCGTGGTTTTTTCGTATCTCTTATTATATTGATATCACTAACTCATAAGGAATAAAGGTTCTATAATTTTTAGTGTTGATGAGAAATCATCAGCACTATTTTTGTGCATACAAAAAGTCATGCATTTCCGTTATCATATAAGTGTCTAAACAAAATGAAAGGTAGGAAATGTCATGA
>JACBXP010000014.1 GCA_015863185.1 Aerococcaceae bacterium DSM 111020 | reverse complement strand
ATGAGTCATGACATTTCCTACCTTTCATTTTGTTTAGACACTTATATGATAACGGAAATGCATGACTTTTTGTATGCACAAAAATAGTGCTGATGATTTCTCATCAACACTAAAAATTATAGAACCATATTAATCTTGTACTACGAATGGTAGTAAAGCCATAATTCTTGCGCGTTTGATTGCTGCAGTTAAAGTACGTTGATGTTTAGCACAAGTACCAGTAACGCGACGTGGTAAAATTTTACCTTTTTCCGACACGAAACGGCCTAATAAATCAATATCTTTGTAATCTACGTGGTCAATGTGATTTGCACAGAAATGACAAACTTTTCTTCTGCGTCTTCCTCCACGACGTTGAGCCATTTATATTCCTCCTCTGATAAATAATGTTAATTTAGAATGGTAAATCATCTTGAGAGATATCAATATCCTGTCCACCATCAATTGAAAATGGCGATTGACTGAAATCATTATTGAAATTATTCTCATTACTACTCTGATTATTCCCATTATATTGTGATTGGTTATTATTTGAATAATTATTATTAGTACCTTTCGAAGATGAGGTATCATAATTATTGTAACCACCACTAAAATCATTGTTGAACGATGAACCATTTGAGTTATTTTCACGTGGTCTTTGTTCTGTTACTGATTTCGGCTCTAATAAGTGGAAATTATCCACTTGAACCTCAGTAATATAAACACGTTCACCATTTTGATTATCGTAGCTTCGAGTTTGGATGCGTCCTTCTACTCCAACGAGTGATCCTTTGCGTGTAAAATTAGCAAAATTCTCTGCACTTTTACGCCAAATGACACATCTAATAAAATCTGTTTCTCGTTCACCTTGTTGGTTCGTGTAGTTCCGATCGATTGCTATCGTGAAACTACCTACAGCAACACCACTCTGGGTAAAACGTAAATCTACTTCTTTTGTTAAGCGTCCTACTAACTGTACTGAGTTCAAAATGAACGTCCCCCTTCAAAGTGTTTCACGTGAAACAATTAACCCTCAACTTTAGTAATCATAAAACGTAAAATATCACGATTAATACGTGCTAAACGATGGAATTCATCGATTCCTTTAGAATCTTCTGCTGTTGCTTGAATCAAGTGATAAATACCTTCTTTGTATTTCTTGATTTCATATGCAAGGCGACGTTTAGCCCAATCTTTAGATTCAACAATTTCCGTTCCATTATTTGTTAAAATAGAATCAAAACGTTCAACTAATTCTTTCTTAGCATCATCATTCAAATCTGGGCGGATAATATAAAGGATTTCATATTTTTCTGTTTGGCTGCTCATTCGCTGCACCTCCTTTTGGTCTTAATGGCTCTAATTATATCTTAGAGCAAGGAGAGTACTAAAAGTACTCACAGTTTAACATTATACTTTTTTTGTAGGTTCATTGCAAGAAAAAAGTGATTTATTTAAAATCACTTTTTTTCTATTAAGATTCAATTTCATTTTCTTCTGAAGTATTAGATGTTGAATGTTCATTTTCTTCGGATGTTGTTTCTTCTGGAATAATTAGTGTTGCGGAACTTACCATAGAATCTTCATTTAATCGTATCACACGAACTCCCATTGTAGTTCTTGACGATTGAGATATATCAGAAACTCGCATCCGAATTGCGACGCCTTGATTGGTCATTATCAAGAGATCTTCTGTTCCATCAACCACCATTAAACCAGCTAATTTCCCTGATTTTTCTTTAATCGCGACCGTTTTAACACCTAATCCACCACGATTTTTTACTGAATATTGATCTGAAGCTGTACGCTTACCGTACCCTTTTTCAGTAACAACTAAAACTTCACTATTCTCATCTAAAATACCAGCTCCAACGACAAAATCACCTTCACGTAAGCGAACGCCCCGTACACCTGTTGCTGTACGTCCCATTGAACGGACTCGCTCTTCATGGAAAGTGACAGCATTTCCATCGTGAGTTCCAATAATTATTGGTTTAGTCCCATCTGTTTGAAGGACAGTAACAAGTTCATCATCTTCCTTAAGATTGAGTGCAATCAAACCATTTTTACGGATATTGTAATATTCACTTGCCTCTGTTCGTTTTACAGTTCCTGACTTCGTGACAAAGAAGAGAAAATCATGATCAGAAGGATTATTACTTTCCTCCGCTTCATGATCAATTGAAATAATTTCTTTAATTTCTTCTCCTTTTTCAATATTCACTAAATTAATGATTGGCAGTCCTTTAGCAGTTCGTCCATATTCAGGTATGTCGTAACCTTTTGCAGAATAAACTTTTCCGAAATTGCTAAAGAGAAGTAAGGTGTCGTGAGTTGAACAAGAGATTAATGTTTGGATGTGATCATCGTCTCCGACTCCCATTCCTTTAACCCCTCGTCCACCACGATGTTGAACAGAAAACTCATCTTCTGTCATTCGTTTGATATAACCGTTACTTGTTAAAGCAATCAAAATTTCTTCTTTATCTATTAAAGATTCATCATCGATGTCTACGATTTCACCTACTCTTAATTCGGTTCGACGTGGATCATTATAACGTGAATTAATATCATTCAATTCATCTTCAATGATTTCATAAATTCTTTCTTGACTATTTAATATTTCAGTTAAACGTTGAATTAATGCTATTAAATCATCATATTCACTTTGAATCTTATCTCGTTCCAAACCTGTCAATCGAACTAAACGCATGTCTAAAATCGCTTGGGCTTGAATATCTGTTAATTCATAACGATCGATTAATTGAATTTTTGCTGAATCTCCATCAGGAGAAGAACGAATAATATTAATTATTTCTTCAATATGATCGAGTGCAATCAATAAACCAGCTAATATATGGGCACGATCTTCGGCTTTTCTTTTTTCAAATTCTGTTCTCCGACGAATGACTTCTTCTTGATGATCTAAATATTTAATTAAGATTTCTCTTAAACTTAATATTTTAGGAATACCTTTATCGATTGCTAACATATTAAATCCAAAAGAAACTTGTAATGCTGTATATTTAAATAAATTATTTAAGACAACATGAGCACTCGTATCCCGTCTGACTTCGATAACCACCCGCATGCCTTCTCGTCCTGTTTCATCATTAGCATAAGTAATTCCGTCAATACGCTTTTCGCGAGCTAATTCGGCAATGCGTTTTACTAAATTTGCTTTATTGACGCCATATGGAAGTTCTGTAATAACAATACGTTCACGATCATTAGATAATTGTTCAATTTCAAACTTACTTCGAATGGTAATTTTTCCTTTACCTGTTTCATAAGCTTTACGAATACCCGATTTCCCCATGACAACTCCCCCTGTAGGAAAGTCAGGTCCTGGGAGTACCTCCATTAACTCTTCAGTCGTTGCATCAGGGTTATTCATCAATAAAATAACTGCATTAATAACCTCTGTAAGATTATGTGGAGGGATATTTGTAGCCATCCCTACAGCAATGCCAGCTGCGCCATTTACTAATAAATTAGGAAACCGTGCAGGTAATACCACTGGTTCCTGTTCTTCTTCAGAATAGTTTGCTTTAAAATCAATCGTATCTTTATTGATGTCTCTTAACATTTCAGTTGCGATTTTACTCATTCTAGCTTCAGTATAACGCATCGCAGCTGCTCCATCACCATCGACCGAACCAAAGTTTCCATGACCATCCACGAGCATCTCACGATAACTAAATGGCTGAGCCATACGAACCATTGCTTCATAAATTGCTGAATCTCCATGGGGATGATATTTCCCCATAACATCTCCAACAATACGTGCAGATTTTTTATACGGTTTATCGGGAGTCACTCCTAATTCGTTCATTCCGTATAAAATACGTCTTTGAACAGGTTTTAACCCATCGCGTACGTCTGGAAGAGCACGAGCCACGATTACACTCATCGAATAGTCAAGAAACGATGTTCGCATTTCATCAGGGAGATTGATTATTTCATAAGGACGATGATTTTCGCCAAATAGTTCACTCATTTAAATATTCCTTTCTTTAGTTATTCATGATGCATCAAACATCCAAGTTCTGTACATAGACAGCATTCTCCTCGATAAATTCACGACGTGGCTCTACCTCTTCTCCCATCAGCATATTCACTACTGCACTCGCATGTTCACCGTCTTCAACAGTAACTTTCAGAAAGCGTCGATTTTCTGGATTCATCGTCGTTTCCCATAATTGTTCATAGTCCATTTCACCAAGACCTTTGTACCGTTGTAATTTATAACGGGCCTCTGGATTTTCAAGTCGCCAATTTTCTAACTGTTCATCCGTATCTAAATATATTTCTTTCTTTCCAACTTTAATTTGATATAAAGGAGGTTGAGCGATATAAACATAGCCCGCTTCAATTAAAGGTCTCATATATCGATAAAATAATGTTAATAATAATGTTCGGATGTGAGCTCCATCAACATCCGCATCAGTCATGATGACTAACTTATGGTAACGTGCTTTACTAACATCGAACTCACTACCAAAACCGGTCCCCATCGCGGTGAATATTGATCTAATTTCTTCATTATTTAAGATGCGATCCATCGATGCTTTCTCGACATTCAGAATCTTCCCTCGAATTGGAAGTATTGCTTGATACATTCTTGAGCGTCCCTGCTTAGCTGATCCTCCTGCTGAATCCCCCTCAACAATAAATAATTCACATTGTTCTGGATCTCTACTAGAGCAATCTGCTAACTTTCCAGGAAGATTGGCTATTTCTAATCCTGATTGTTTACGTGTCATTTCACGCGCTCGTTTAGCTGCATTTCTCGCTTTTTGAGCTAAAATACCTTTTTCCACAATTAATTTTGCTGTTTTAGGATTCTCTAACATAAAAGTATTCATTTCTTGCGTTAATAAACGATCGGTAATTCCTCTTACCTCAGAGTTTCCTAGCTTTGTTTTTGTTTGTCCTTCAAATTGTGGATCTGGATGTTTAATAGAAATTATAGCAGTCAAGCCTTCACGTGTGTCATCACCAGATAGATTATCATCATTATCTTTTAACAGATTTGTTTGACGAGCATAATCGTTAATAATTCGTGTAAGTGCAGTCCTAAATCCTGTTTCATGCATTCCACCTTCATGCGTATGAATATTATTGGCATAGGACATAATTTGAGTATGATAATCATTGGTATATTGCATGGCAATATCTACTTGAATATCATCTAATTCACCTTCTAAATAAATCACATCTTCATGGAGTACTTCTTTATCTTCATTCAGATAACCAATAAAACTCTCTAATCCACCTTCATAATAAAAGGTATCTGTTGCTTCTTGGCCTTCTCTTTTATCTTCTAAAGAAATACGTAAACCACGATTCAAGAAAGCTAATTCTCGAATCCGTTCTTTTAAAATATCATATTGAAAATTTGTGGTTTCTAAAAAAATCGTCGCATCAGGTATAAAATTTACGCGTGTTCCCGTCTCTTCATGTTCCCCGATAATTTCTAATTCTTGTATAACTTTTCCTCGTTCAAAAGTCATTTGATGGATATTACCATCACGATATACCTCTATCGTTAATTTAGAGGAAAGAGCATTTACAACGGCAGCTCCCACTCCATGAAGGCCCCCAGAAACTTTATAACTACTTCCATCAAATTTACCACCAGCATGAAGAACAGTATAAACAGTTTCCACTGCAGGACGACCTGTTTTTGTTTGTATATCGATGGGTATACCGCGTCCATCATCAGTTACTGTCACACTACCATTTGCTTCAATAATAACTTCTATATGATCTGCATAACCTGCCAAGGCTTCATCGATGGAGTTATCCACAATTTCCCAAACAAGATGGTGTAATCCGACACTACTGGTTGAACCAATATACATTCCCGGTCTTTTTCGAACCGCTTCAAGTCCTTCGAGGACCTGAATCTGTTCAGCATTATATTGATTTTGATTATTTTCTGTCACGAACTAAACTCCTTTACTTTGATTTACTACTTGGCCAGCTTCGACATAATATAAATCGAGATTTTCTAATTGATCTAACTCTAATCCTTCAATAGTTGCTGATGTGATAAATGTCTGAATTTTCCCCTCAATTCGACGCATGAGTAGGTGCTGACGTTGATCATCTAATTCCGATAATACATCATCTAATAATAGCACCGGATATTCTCCTAATAAATCCTTTAATAATTCGATTTCAGCTAATTTAACACTTAAAACAATGGTTCTTTGTTGACCTTGAGAACCAAAATTCGATGCTAATTTACCATTCAGTAAAAAAGCTAGATCATCTCGGTGTGGTCCATATACTGTGACACCTTGTTCTCTTTCCCTCTTCAAAGCAGATTCAAACAATGTTTTAAATTGAACTGTTAAAGTTTCTATATTATTATAATCTAATTTTGAGCTACTACTTATGTAATCAAGTCTTAATTCATCTCTTTCATTCGATAAATCGTGATGAATTTCTTTAGCATAGGTATTAAGTTTTTCAATAAAAGACGTACGATATTGAATAATATTGACTGCTTTACTTATCAATTGATCCGTCATTACGTCAAAATATAAATCATCAAAAAGTTCTTGATAACCATACTCTTTTAAATATTTATTTCGTTGCTTTAGAATTTGATGATAATCTAATAATTCTTGCAAATAAACTGGATGAGACTGTGCTAATTCAGCATCTAAAAATTTCCGACGTAAACTCGGACTGCCTTTAATTATTTGTAAATCTTCTGGTGAAAATAAAACGACATTAAATTTTCCAATAAAAGAACTTAATTTTGCTTGATCAATATGGTTCACACGTACTTTTTTTCCTTTTTTACTAATTTGTATTTCTAAAGGAAATGTGTAATTTTTTGTTTCAATATCACCAATAATTCTAGCTGAATCTTTATCCCATTGGATTAATTCTTTATCATTATTTGTTCGATGACTTTTTGCCATTGCTAACAAAAAAATCGCCTCAAGGAGATTCGTTTTTCCTTGGGCATTTTCACCAGTCAAAATAGTCAGACCATCGTCAAAAGATAAATCTAGTGCTTCATAGTTACGAAAATTTGTCAGTTGAATGCGATTAATCTTCATAATTATCTATTGAATCACTTGCGATAACAATTTCTAATTCTTCTGCTGGAAATTCAATAATATCCCCTGGATATAGTTTCTTTCCACGTCGTTGTTCTTCTTCTTCATTGACATAAACATAAAATTCTTGCAGATAAGCTTTTGCCATTCCTCCACTAGAAATTATGTCAGCTAACTTTAACAATTGACCTAAGGTAATAAAGTCATTTGTAATTTTTAATTTTTTTCTTTCCATATCATCACCTAAGTCTTTTACTTACTTATATTATACCCTTTTAATGAAAGAAACTCAATTTTATTCGAATTACTGCTTTTATTTTCACTTTTACGTTTCTGAAGGGCTTCATACTCTTTAAATGTTAATTCGCTAAAATCCTTATTTTTTTAAATTTTAAAATACCAATTAAAAAACACCTCTTTAAAACACAATGATATGTTTAAAGAGGTGTTCGAAATATCGCTTAAAATAAGTAGATATTAATAAGTATGATGTGTTCTGATTGGTGTTAGCAATTGTAATAATTCATTATGAGGTATATCACTCGGTTCCTCACTTGAAATCAGCATTGGATGAACCGCCGATTGAAATTGTACTTTTACATCAATTCCACCAAAAGAACGTAGTGCTTCTTTCATATAATCAGGGTTAAAAGAAATTTGTAAATTTTCACCTGTCACAGACTTAGTTTGAATTTTCTCAAATACTTGCCCACGTTCATTACCACTAACTGTTAATTCAACTGATTCATCAATAATATTTAATAAGACAACATTATTTTTACCTTGATGTGAGATTAAACTCGCTCGATCCAAAGCTTGATGGAATATTTCTGAATTTAAAACGATATCAGTGCTTGAAGTCGTAGGAATTAAACGATTAGTATCTGGATAATTGCCTTCAAGTAATCTGGAATAAATAATCGTATGTTCTAATAAGAAGATAACTTGTGTGTTTCCAACAACCATTGCTAAATCTTCATCGTCTCCTACAATTCGTGATAATTCAGTTACTGTCTTTTTAGGAATGGTGAAGCTTTCAAAATCAATCACAGATTCTTCAATTTGAACAGGAATAATTCGTCGACTTAAACGATGACTATCTGTGGCAACGCCTATTAAATGTGTTGGTTGAACTGTTAAATTGAGACCCGTTAAATAAGGTCTATTTTCTTGATTCGACGCTGAAAAAATTGTGCGATCGATTAATTCTTTAAATAATTTAGTTGGTAAAGGTATTTTGTTTGTTTCGTCAAATTCAGGTAAATGAGGATATTGCGAACCATCTTGTCCCATTAACTCAAAGACAGCTGATCCAGAAGTAATGGTTAAAATTGAATTATCTTCATTTGATTCAAGATAAACGGTATCTTCAGGAAGTTTACGTATTATATCGTTAAATAAACTAGCAGTGACAACAATACTACCTGTATCTTCTATCGTTAAATCATACGCATCATTTGTCTTGTCTAAGAAACTTTCAATAGAAATTTCAGCATCACTACCTGTTAAATATAAACCTGATTGTGTCGCAGCAATTTTTATACCCGTTAAAATTGAAATTGTTGCTTTAGATTGAATAGCTCTAGAAACATTTGCTACTTGAGTAACTAATGAATCTTTTTTTATCGAAATTTTCATTATAAAACTCCTTAATAAATAATATTATATAAATAGTCTTAGTAGTAGGGGCTGTTAATTATGTGTAAAAGATAATCCTTTGTTGATAAGTTGCAGAAAACACTTGTTTATCAACCTGTGTAAAAGTAACTTTTTTATTCACTAATTATCCACAAGTCGATAATTAATGTTGTAATTGTTTCTTCAATTGCTCCATGTCATATTTCAGTTGATCATCATTTTCAAGATTATTACTTATTTTTTCGTAAGCATGAATAACAGTAGTGTGATTTTTATTTCCAAATTGTTCACCGATTTTAGGAAATGATAAATCTGTAAGTTCTCTACTCAGATACATTCCTATTTGTCGCGGTGTCACAATTTCTTTGTGTCTTTTTTTACCTTTTATATCATTAACTGAGACATCATAGTATAAACTGACTGTTTCGATGATTTGTTCTACTGTAATAGGTTTGTTTTCTTGTTCGCCAACGATTGATTGTAATGCTTCGGCAGCTAAGTTTGTATTAATTTCTTTTCCTTGGATGGCAGCATAAGCTATTACTCGGACTAGAGCACCTTCTAATTCTCGAATATTTGTATCGACGCTATTAGCAATGTAAGTTAATGTTTTTGAATCGATATCAAGATTATCACTACTTGCTTTTTTTCGAAGAATAGCAATTCGAGTTTCTAAATCTGGTGGTGTAATATCGGTAGAAAGGCCAGATTTAAAGCGACTAATAAGACGATCTTCAAGATTATCAATATCATTTGGAAGGCGATCACTTGTTAGTACAATTTGTTTTTCATTATTAAATAGAGCATTAAAAGTGTGGAAAAATTCTTCCTGAGTCTTATCTTTATTTGATAAAAATTGAATATCATCTATTAATAAGACATCAATTTTACGATACATATCCCGAAATTCTTGTTGTAATCCATTTTGAATACTTGTGATGAAATCATTTACAAAAGATTCACTAGTAGCATATTTAATTTTAGTCGTTGGATCTTTTTTTTGAATTTCATTTCCAATCGCTTGCATTAAATGTGTTTTACCTAATCCAACACCTCCATAAATAAGGAAAGGATTGTATGTAGTACCAGGACCATCCACCACAGCTAATGCTGCCACACTTGCCATTTTGTTATCTTCTCCTATAACAAAAGTATCAAAAGTATAATTAGGGTTTAGTTGATTATTAATTGGAATACTTGGCTCTTCTGGTATCGAAGAGGGGATTACAGTTGAAGGTTCTGTTTCAACTGTGGGTTTAAAATTTTCTTCTTCAGGAACTAAAATATAATTAGGTAAATATTCCATCCCAAATTTATCGAGACTAATCTGAAGAATATATCCAGATAGATGTTTGTCCCAATAATTTTTTGTTAATGTGTTAGGAACTGCTAATGTAATCGTATCTTTACCAATTCGAGTTGGTTTTACAGGCTCTACCCAATTTTTGTAGGTTCCTTCAGAAAGAATTTCTTTTAATTGGCTTGTTATTTCTTGCCAGAAAAGATCTTTTTCTTCCATAGAAGTGGTTCACCTCAGTCTGTTTATAAAATTAAAAAGTGATAATCTTATTTTATCATAGTCTGAGTTTTGCACAAGTTCAAAACTATAGAAACTATTATGAACATATAAACAACAAAAGTTATCAACAGAAAAAAGAAATTGTTGATAAGATTGTTGATAAAAAGTTATTCACAAGTGTCTGTTTAAATAAACAGCAAAAATAACCTTTCATAAAGGTTATTTAAAAGTTATTAACAGAAAAAGAGACTTATGAACAAGATTAATGAACAAGCCTATAAACAGTCGATATGTTGATGAAAAGTTGTGTAAAATATAAAAAATATTTTATCTATGCACATTCTTTTAATGATTGTGCATAACTTTGTTGATAACTTGAAATCAAATGATACTTTAAACTGAAAAATATCTTGACAAGTGCCGAGACATTCTATAAAATAGTTTGGTATTGTAATCATCTTGAAGAGATTTAGGAGGTGCCAAACATGAAACGCACATATCAACCAAAAAAACGTCAACGTAGTAAAGTACATGGTTTCCGTAAACGTATGAGTACTAAAAATGGACGTCGTGTTTTAAGTAATCGTCGCCGTAAGGGACGCAAACGTTTATCAGCTTAATTTAAAAATTGGCCAACTAGTTCACTAGTTGGCCTTTTTTATGGGTAAAATAGAGAAGTGTTTTATTTTTTATAGAATATTCGCTATAATGATAGAGATAATGATTGATTATCTATTTTAGAAGTGAGGCTAAAATGAAGAAAAGATACCGTATAAAGAAAGAGAATGAGTTTCAACAAGTATTTCACCATGGAAAATCAATCGCCAATCGGCAAATTGTTATTTATACTTATAATAAACCAAATCAAGAACATTTTAGGGTGGGATTGTCTGTTGGAAAGAAAATTGGAAATGCTGTGAAACGAAATCAAATAAAAAGATATCTTCGTCAAGCTATTCATGAATTAGAGCCTGCTATACAATCAGATCTTGATTTCTTAGTGATTGCTAGAAAAGATATTGAAAATAAAGATTTTCATCAAATAAAAAAATCACTGATTCATGTCATGTCTCTGGCTAAAGTGATAGATAAACAAACATTAAACAAAATTTTATAAGGAGGTACCATGAAAATAAATCGTAAATGGTTAAAACTAATTCTTTTAGCGAGTGCCGTTATTTTCTTGACAGCATGTTCAAGTGGAGATGTGTCAGCGAATAGTACAAATTTTTGGGATCGATATGTACTATATTACATTAGCCAATTTATTATTTGGTTGTCGAATCTATTTGGAGGCAATTATGCTTTCGGAATAACTATTTTTACTATTCTTGTACGTTTATTATTATTACCATTAAATAAGATGCAAATAGAATCTCAGAGAGAAATGCAAGAACTTCAACCAGAATTGGAAGCTATTCGCGCAAAATATCCTAATAAGGATCGTGACTCTCAATTACGTATGCAAGAAGAACAACAAGCCTTTTTAGAAGCAAATGATGTTAATCAGTTTGCTGGATGTTTGCCAATGCTTATTCAACTACCTATTATGATGGCATTGTATCAGGCTATTTTGAATACACCACAATTAAGAGAAGGTAGTTTTTTATGGATGAACTTAGGTGAGCCAGATCCATACTTTATTTTGCCAATTCTCGCTGCACTCTTAACACTATGTTCAACATACTTAAATATGAAGAGTAATCCTGTTCAAAATTTATCGACAAAATCAATGATGTTTATAACACCATTAATGATTTTCTTTATAGGATTAGGTCTACCGAGTGCCATCGCAATTTACTGGGTTGTCACGAATGCTTTCACTGTTGTTCAAACATTGATATTTAATAATCCCTATAAGATAAATGCTGAAAGAGAAGCAAGACGTCAAGCAGAGAAAGACCGCGAACGTGAACTGCGTCGTGAACTACGTCAAAGAACAAGACGTAAAAGATAAAATGAGGAAGGACGACTATGATGCTAAATCATAAAACTGTAAGAGCTGCGACCGTTGAAGAAGCTGTGGAAATAGGTTTAAAACAATTAGGAATTTCAAGAGAGCAAGCTGAAATTCGAGTTATTAATGAAGGAAAAAAAGGTTTCTTAGGATTTGGAAAACAAGAGGCCATTGTTGAAATTCATAAATTAAACGATATGTCATTATCTCAATTAACACAGGAATTAGAGCGACAAGACGATCATAATATTGAAGATTATAATATAAATGAGAAAATAGAAGTTAATCAGCCATTACAATCTGAACCAGACTTAACGTCTTCAGAAGACGAGATAAAAGATTCTCAAGATGATGTAGATAATACAATTAGCGAACCGATTGTATCAGCTACAGAATTAAAACATGACGTTGATACTCATTTAGATGATAAAGTAAATCGTGAAGAAGAAATTATTGAAGATTCACTTTCTAATTACGCTGAAACAGATTCGGTTGAGGATACTAATGAAGAATTAATTGCGGATGCAGCTGATCATACAGATGAAGGAGAACAAGAATATTTTCAAGGAAAAAATGCCTATGAAAGTGCTGAGATTGTTGCTGACTATCTAGTTGATATTATTCAAGACTATGGTGCAGATGCATCGATTGAAATGGATATTGAAGGTAAGAATGTATTTTTCGATATACATACTGATAAATCAGGATTAGTTATTGGTAAACATGGTAAGATTATAAATTCACTTCAAATATTAGCTCAAACTTATTTGTCGGCAATTCATCAAAAACATTTAAATGTGATATTAAATGTTGGTGATTATCGTAAACGTCGTGCAAAAGTTTTACAAAATATCGCTGAGCAAAAAGCAGAAGAAGCTAAAAATACTGGTCAACCAGCAGTGGTTGAACCATTACCAGCGTATGAACGCAAACAAATCCATAAACATTTATCACATATGAAATCATTTAAAACTTATTCACAAGGACGTGAACCAAAACGTCAATTGGTGATAGAATATGTTTCAATAGATGATGAAAATTATTATTAAACGATGAATGACTACATTTAACGTTATAATACCTTGTGTATTATTTTCGTTAAATGTAGTTTTTTATATGACATTCTAATCAATAATTTTTTACTATAGCAATTTAGAAATTATGGCTAAATAGAGATAGGAATAGTAACAAAATGTGCTATAATTAATGTGATTTTGTGAGGAGGTTTTCGTGATTAAATATTTTCAAAAATATCTGTTAATGATAGCTGCAGTTATTTTAGTAGGCTGTTCGAGTGAACCGATGATTAAATTGAGTGAAGAAAGACAACAAGAAATTGATGCAAAATTAGCAAAACAAGAAGAAAATAATCAGCTAAATGAAGAAAATGTTCAACAAGAATCATCTTCTCAACAAACTGAGTCAATGACTGATGTAGAAAGTTCTAACCATGAAATACTTTTAGTTGATGATCCAAGTAAAAATTTTGAGGTTGCAGCTACCGGGACAAGCTATCATCTTTGGGATTTTGCCCCTTATTTACCAAATCAAATAAAACAGTTCAATAATGGAACTCAAAATAGTGCTACATACATGAACTATAGTCAAAATGATATTGCTCAAAGTCAAGTACAATGGCGTCAATTAGGACAAGTTGTCACACAAGTTTTTGTGATGGGGGAAGGACAGATTCAACAAATAACTTCTACTACCAACTTAAATCCTTATGATAATGTTTTGCCATCGATTGATACAATACAGACATCCGATACTAAAGTTCTATTGCAAGAGCCTTTAACTGTAGGAACACAATGGACAGATTCTTCGAATCAAACGAGTGAAATTACCGCTTTGTATGATGTGATGGAAACTGAAGCGGGGACACTAACGAATATTATTGAGGTTACTCGTAGCTCGGACAATAGTATCCAAAAAGATTTTTATGCTCAGAATCAAGGATTCGTAGGCAGATGGACTAGTGAATCTTTAGAGGAACCAGGGGAGTATTGGCAATTAATCGCTGATACACGTGAAGTCATGCTCACACATCCAATCACTTTATTTGTACCAGATGATAGCCAAGCAGAATTGGTGACAAAAAATGAAGGTACCTTTGCTTATCAGACCAATGGTTCTCTTGCAGTAGCATTTGAACAAATGTTTAGAGAGATAGGTATTATAGATGACACTATTTTTGTTAACGATGTATATATGGATAGTCAAGATGTGGCTACTATTGATTTTACACCTGGTGTGGTGACGATATTAAATAATTATGAATCGTCAGAAGAAGCGGTTATTCGATCCATCGTCTATACGCTTGGCGATTTCTTTCAAACAAATAAAGTACGTTTAACTGTTAATGGAAATGGTTTATTACCAAATTCAATTTCTTACCCGGACCAAGGTATCTATGAAATATCTGTCACTGGGTCTATCAATGAAGATGATTTTTTGAGTGAAGAATCAACTGAATCTTCACAATAATTAATGATAATAAAAATAGGATTGAGCGAAACATATTTGCTCAATCCTATTTTTTATTCTCCATAAGCTAAGTGACGACGAATGCGAGTAGAAAAAGTTTCAACCAATAGAACTAATAATATTAAACCTAAGAGAATTGCTCCCACTTCATTCCAACGATATGAATTAATCGCCCTCCCAACCTAAAATCTCAGAAGCATATTTGGCAGTTTTTATCACTTCGCGTTTAATGTTTTGGATTTTTTCTTCTGAATTAATGCGTGAGAGTGGACCTGCAACACCAATCGCACTGACGACTTTTCCATCGATATCAAAAACAGGGGCAGCTATTGATAGATTATCGATATCATATTCACCAATACTCACCACATATTTTTGTCGTCTAATTTTTTCGAATTCTTTTCGTAATTTAATTGGATTGGTGATGGTATTCTCTGTAAAGGCTGTTAACCCTTGTTGCAGAACATAATCAACGACGGAATTATCAGCATAAGCTAATAATATTTTTCCTGATGATGTTGCATGTGGCGGATTGACATTTCCTACCTCTATTTTTGTGTTTGAATAATAGGGTCCCATATATTTGATAAGATAGATGACTTCATCTCCAGAAATAATGGCAAGATGAGCGTTTTCTTTTGTAATTGAAACAAGTTCATTTAAATAAGGACCAATATCTGAATAAAATTCATATGAAGAAGTAAATATACCCCCTAATGATAAAATCTCCTTACCCAATCGATATCCTGGAGAATGTTCATCATGTATTAGAAAACCTTCAGCTTGTAGAGTTTTGATTAATCGGCTCGCTGTGGATTTTGAAATATTTAATTCCTCAGCAATTTCACCCACTCGTTTAACCGGAGTCTCTTGTGAGAAAGACTTTAAAACTTTGAGAGCATTTGATACAGATTCGAGTATCCCTTTATCTTTTTCCTGTGTCATTTTACACCTCGTTTCACATAGAAGAACAAGTTTCAACTATAAAACTAAAATATTAAAAAGCAGAGAAATTCCCTAATCTTTAATGTAAGCGTTTTTGTTAATTATATAATTATATCTTAACAAAAAATATCCTTTAAATAAAATTTATTTTTGTTTGTCCCGCTAGATGAAAAAATAATTTTGAAAAGGCTTACAATAATTTTATGATTGATTTGTAAATAAGAAGGGATGAAAGAAAGGAGGTAATACGATGACGGATATTCAATCATTATCGCAACATTTATTGAGAGCTTATGAGACAGGTATTGGTGTTGCTCCTTTAACAGAATTAGATCCTACTTTAAATATCGATGAAGCTTATCGGATCCAATTAGATTTTGTATCTGATTGTTTAGAAAAAGGATATCAAATCGTAGGTAAAAAAATTGGCCTTACTTCTAAAGCAATGCAAGAATCACTAGGTGTCAATGAACCAGACTATGGTCATTTATTAAATAACATGCAAATTCATTCTGCTAATCCAATGATTCATGAAGATCAAGTAATCCAAGCTCGTGTTGAGGGAGAATTAGCTTTTGTTTTAAAAGAAGATTTAATAGGACCAAATATAACAATTGACGATGTGCTGAATGCAACGGATTATATCGTTGCTGCAATTGAAATTGTTGATAGTAGAGTAGCAGATTGGAAAATAAAATTAGAAGATACAGTATCAGATAATGGATCATCTGCATTTTATATTCTAGGTGATAAAAAATTTAAACCTGAAGAGATAGATCGCATTGGTGTAAGAATGGAATTATATAAAAATGACGAGCTTATTAATGAGGGAAATGGAGCTGCTGTGTTAGGTGACCCAGCTTATTGTGTTGCTTGGTTAGCAAATAAATTATATGAATATGATATTCATTTGAAAGCCGGTGAAGTAATCTTATCAGGTGCTTTGTCTGCAGCAATTAGTGCTCAATCAGGTGATACGTTTGTTTGCAAATTCACTGAAGGATTAGGCGACGTTTCGATAACATTTGAGTAAGGGAGCGATGAATTTGGCTAGAAAAATTAGAGCTGGGATTATAGGTCCAGGAAATATAGGATCTGATTTAATGATTAAACTATTGCGATCAGAAGTGATTGAACTAGTTGCTATGTTTGGGGTTGATTTAGATTCTCGGGGGATGGTGATGGCTCGAGAGAATAATCTTCAAACATTTGATAATGGAGTCGATGGTGTTTATGATATTTCAGAAGATCAACGTCTAGAAATATTATTTGATGCTACTTCTGCATATGCACATGAATATAATAATCAAGTCGCACAAGAATTAGGAATTCGTATGATTGATTTAACACCAGCAGCCATCGGTCCCTTCACCTCTCCGAGTATTAATTTGACCGAACACATTGATGAACCGAATGTCAATATGATTACGTGTGGAGGACAAGCGACAACGCCAATTATTCATGCAGTCAATTCCGTTGCGGATGTAGAATATGCAGAAATCGTCGCTACTATTTCATCGAAGTCAGCTGGACCAGGTACACGAGCTAATATAGATGAATTTACTGAAACAACTTCGAAAGCAATTGTAGAGGTTGGAGGTGCTGATAAAGGAAAAGCTCTCATTATATTGAATCCTGCTGATCCACCAATTTTAATGCGTGACACCATTTATTGTCAGATTAATGGAGAGTTTGATAATGATGCGGTTCAACAATCAATAGAAGAAAAAGTTAAAGAAATTCAGTCTTATGTACCGGGTTATCGCCTTCGTTCTAAACCAGTAATTCAAGATCAAATTGTAACGGTGTTTGTAGAAGTTGAAGGAGCAGGCGACTATTTACCTATTTATGCAGGAAATTTAGATATTATGACGGCATCAGCGGTTGGAGTTGCTGAGGTTATTGCTAAAGATATGCAAAGTCAATTTCAGGAGGTGAGCTAATGACTAAAGATGTTACAGTCATTGAAGTAGCACTCAGAGATGGCTCACATGCCATTGGGCATCAATTTACGAAAGAAGATGTGGCTGCTGTCGTTAGAGGACTTGATCAAGCAAAAGTTCCTTATATTGAAGTATCACATGGGGATGGTGTCGGAGGGTCATCGATTCAATATGGTTACTCTAAAGAATATGATATTGAATTAATAAAAACGGCTAAAGAAAATGCCACTTTTTCAAAAATAGCCTGTTTATTATTGCCGGGAATTGGAACGGTCGAAGACTTGAAAGAAGCACATGAAGCTGGAGCTGAAATGGTTCGTATTGCGACACATTCTACTGAGGCTGATGTTTCTGCTCAACATATTCGTTATGCCAAAGAAGAACTGGGGATGACAGTGGTTGGATTTCTTATGATGGCTCATATGGTTACCCCACAAAAATTATTGGAACAAGCTAAATTAATGGAATCTTATGGTGCAGATATCATTTATTGTACGGATTCCGCTGGCGCATTATTACCTGAAGGAGTTTATGATCGTGTTCGTAATCTCGTCTTGAATTTGAACGTTCCTGTAGGATTTCATGCACATAATAATCTAGGACTTGCAATGGCTAATTCATTAGCAGCTTATGAAGCTGGTGCGACTTATTTAGATGGTTCGGCACGTGCTTTAGGTGCAGGTGCAGGAAATACACAAACTGAAGTAATGATTGCGGTTTTAGATAAAATCGGTGTTAACACGGGTGTAGATTTGTTTAAGATTCAAGATGTAGCAGAAGATATACTTGCACCGATTATGAATAAACCACAAATCATCGATCGTAATTCATTAACTTTAGGTTATGCAGGTGTCTATTCTTCATTTAATCTTCATGCGAAACGAGCAGCTGAACAATTTGACTTAGACGCACGAGAGTTATTGATTGAGTGTGGAAAACGGAAGACAGTCGGTGGACAAGAAGATATTATCTTTGATATTGCTGCTGAATTAGCTGCCAATAGAACGAACGAGTCTTAAAAATATTTTGAAGAATGACATTTCAACAATTGGTCATGATATAAATTTTATGATGAAAATGGATGAATCTAAAATAGGTTAAGGAGGGGAAACAATTTAAATTTTTTAGTCGTCCTGTTACTTAATAAAATAAAAAACAATTAAGGAGAATTATCATGTCAGAATATAAAGAATTAAACTTTGATGTCCATCAATTAACACACGCGGAGTTATATACACCTGTATTAGAAGATTCAGTTGAATTTTTCTGTAAAGTTTTAGGAATGACAGTTGTTAAACGTGATAAAGAAAATGAAAAAGTATATCTACGAGCTTATGAAGATTCCTACAATTATTCATTGGTGTTAACTCAAAATGATGAGGCAGGATTAGCTCGTGTATCATTTAGAACATCTTCTCCACAAGCACTCGATCGGACTGTAGAACGTATTGAAGAATGTGGTGTTCAAGGTGAATGGGTACCAGCAGAGGAAAATGTTGGCTATGGTAAATCTTATATCTTTGATGATTTAGATGGACACCCAGTTGAAGTTTATTGGGAAGTGGAACGCTTTGTTTCACCTGAAAGTAAATCTTCAATATTAAAAAATCGTCCACAACGTCGTCCTTTATCTGGTGTTCCAGTACGTCGTATTGACCACATTAATATGATGACACATCCGGATGTAGTTACTGAAAACTATGAGTTCTGGAGAGATGCATTAGGATTCCGTCTAAGAGAAGCTGTTGCGGTAGAAGATGATAAATATTTTGCAACTTGGCTATCTATCTCCCCATTAGTCCATGAAGTAGCACTAATGGGAGATGAGCTTGGCGGACATGGACGTCTACACCACTTAGCTTATTGGTATGGTATGCCTCAGCATTTAAATGACTTAGCCGATATTTGTATTGAATATGGTATTCCGATTGAAGCAGGTCCACTAAAACATGGTGTCTCTCAAGCATTATGTATGTATATTATTGAGCCAGGTGGAAACCGTATTGAATTATTCGGTGACTCAGGTTACCTAATCTTCGAACCAGATTGGGAGCCAAAAGTATGGTCAGGTGACGAAACCGCTCAAGCGATCATTTGGTATGGTGGTGAATTACCAGAAACTTACTTCCGTTATGGAACGCCGCGTATTCAAGATGAAACAAAAGAATTGAACCTATATTACAATCCAATTAAAAATGCTTTAGAAGATGAAAACTTCTTATCTGATATTTCAGATGAACGTCGCCGCGAAATGTATCACGACGAAAAATAAACACAGTACGGATAATTAAAGGCGGATACATAATCCGCCTTTGTTGAATTCATAAGTTAAAAATATAGGAGGAAAATAATATGTCAAGACCAGAAATAGGAAAAAGCGTTAAAACAGGCGAATTTACAACAAATTATTTAGAAGTAGGTGAGCAACACGGCGGAATTCCATTGCTATTTGTTCATGGATCAGGACCAGGTGTTTCAGCATATGCAAACTGGCGTCTTATCTTACCATTAGTTGAAGATACTGCCCATGCCTATGCAATGGACATGATTGGTTTTGGTTATTCAGATAAGCCTACAGGTGATGAAGTGAATTATGGACGTGAATTATGGACACAACAAATTATTGACTTTATGGATGCGCTAGGTCTTGATAAAGTAAATCTCGTTGGTAATTCATTTGGAGGTTCTTTAGGTTTATCTGTCGCATTAAATTATCCTGAACGGGTCAATAAATTGATTATGATGGGGCCAATGGGCGTAGAAGATCAAATTCCATTTGGTTTAAATGAAGTTTGGGGATATAAAGGAACCAAAGAGCATATGGCTGAGTTAATTGATTTATTTACTTACAATAAAGATTTTGCTAGTGAAGAATTGATTGAGACGCGTCATAGCGCATCATTAGAACCAGGCTTTCATGAAGCATTTTCAACAATGTTCCCTGAACCACGTCAAAAGTCATTTGATGACTTAGCATTCCCTGATGAAAAGATAAAAACAGTAAAACAAAAAACTTTAATCGTTCATGGACGTGAAGACCATGTCATTCCAGTACGTAATTCATATCGTTTAATTAATTTAATTGAAGATGCTGAACTTCATGTATTTGGTGGTTGTGGACACTGGACACAAATTGAAAAATCAGAAGAATTTGCAAATCTTGTAAAGAATTTTGTTGCTGAAGATGTTGAATAATTCTTAAAAATTAATCAGGAAGAATGTGAGACTTTGAAAAACACACTCAAACAACAACTTTTGAATGGTGAGCAAGTTTTGGGAATTTTTCATGGTGTTGGGAATGCTTCTTTGGTTGAAATTATCGGATATACTGGATTTGATTATGTTTTATTAGACACAGAACATGGTCCATATGATGTAGTGGCCGCGCAAGAATACATTCGTGCAGCATTACTAGCAGGAGTAACTCCCTTGGTTCGAGTGAAAGATAATCAGCGCAATTCACTATTAAAAATGCTAGATGTTGGTGCTAGAGGGATCATCATACCAAATGTCAAAACAGTTGAAGAAGTCAAAGATATTATCGCCAATTCAAAATACGCACCGATTGGTAAAAGAGGATTTGGTGCGAATAATGGCAATAAGTTTCTAACAGGAGACTACACTCAAATGTCTTTATCAGAACTATTTGATATACATAACCGAGAAACACTTGTCATTCCTCAATGTGAAACGAAAGAATGTTTAGATAATATTGAAGAGATTGTATCTTTAGAAGGAATTGATGGGATATTTGTAGGTCCTTATGATTTATCTGTTGCATTAGGATGTCCTGGAGAAACCAATGATCCATTATTAATTGAAGCAATGGAGAAAGTTTTACATGTTTGTCAAAAATATCATAAATTTGCATTTATCTATGCACAAACAATTGAAGAAGCACGGAAACGTTTTGATATGGGATATGCTTCAGTAACCTATTCAATGGATTCAATTATTTTTGCAGATGCCTGCCAAAGAGTTATTCATGACATTAAAACTGAATAAGAGACATATTGAAAAAGGTACTTGTCCCATTAATGAAAATGGAGACAAGTACCTTTTTAGTGTCTATTGCACTCGTAAATTTCAATTAATTAAGCTTTAATTTGCTCTTCAATTAACCGGAGACATTCATCATGGTTATGATTACGGGCAACACATTGATAGCGTCCAAACAAAAGAATCGAATGATGCGCTTGATACCACATTTCTGGAGGTAATTTAGCGGTCATTTCCTTTTCAATTGTTAACACATTATTGCTTTGAGAGACGAGATGAAACTTTTGAGTAATACGTTTAATGTGTGTATCAACAGCAAATGCCGGAATATCAAAAGCATTTGTTAAGATAACACTAGCTGTTTTACGTCCCACACCAGGTAATGCTTCTAAATCTTTGCGATTAGCCGGAACAATACCTTGATGTTTATCCACTAACTGCTTAGAAAGATTTTTTAGAAATTTTGCTTTATTTCGATACAATCCAATCGTTTTTATCTTTTCTTCAATTTCTTGAATATCTGCCTCAGCCATTGCTTCTGGCGTAGGAAAAGCTTCAAACAAGGCAGGAGTTGCTAAATTGACAGAAACATCCGTTGCTTGTGCACTGAGAACAACTGCTACAACTAATTGAAAGTTTGTTTCATAGTGCAACTCTGTTTCAGATTGTGGATACAATTGAATCATCGCATTGACAATTTTTTGAGTATCTTCGGCATTGAATACAAAGGAAGGGGAGTTGATTTTTTCTAGCATATCTGTCCTTTCTAATCGTCATTGTTTAAATAGTTATAACGCGTCCATTCATTAATACGCAAATTCAAACGCTCCAAAAAGTAATCTCCAGTCCCGTTAGCATCAGTTAAACCTACCAATATATAAATAGGTTGGTCATCTTCATAATAAATGCCGGCATCTGTTACAACATTGTCTAAACGCCCATATTTATTAGCCATACCTTCTTGAACATATGCTGTAAATAATTGATTGGGTGTTGAATGATGCATCAAGTCAATTAAATAATCATAAGATGGGTCTTGAGATATTTTATAAAAGACATTAAGTAAGATTTCACTCGTTAAATAATTGTCTTGGTAGGCAAGATCGGCAACAGAAGAAATATCTGTGAAGTTACTTAATGCTTCTATATATCCGGACCAACTGCCAAAATGATGAAAGATAAGGGCCCATGAAGTGACATTATTAGAATAAAGAATTGTTTGTTGCATCAATTCATCAAGAGTAAATGTACCGAGCATGACATCGTCACCCGATGAGCTTAAAGCACGTTCATCAACCGTAACAGGAGTATCATAAGAATAAACACCTTCATTAATTAAGTCGACATACATAGCGACTAACCCGACTTTATAAATGCTAGCGACAATTTGTGGCTTTGTTTCATTTAAAAAATAAGTTGAATCATCAAGTAAATTATAATAAGCAACTGAAATCTCTTCGACAGAAGCACCCGTTTCTTCCACGACATATTGAACAATCTCATCAACAGAATGATAATCTTCAATATTGTCGATAAATTCTAAATCTGTTGCTTCCATTAATTCTAAATCATATATTTCTACTAATTTGGCCTGATTTGAATTTTTTTCAGATTCATCTTGTTTCAATTCTTCCTTAGATTCACTTTGTTCGGATACTTTCGAGGAAGAAACAATCTGAGAGGACTCGTCTTGATTTGTACTTTGAGAATCATATGTTTGCTGATTAGTAGAGGACAAAGCTTCACTGGACGCTTCGAGAAGAGCTGTTTCTTCCACAACGTCATTTGATTGTTTGTTATTTATCACCAAACCAATGATTATGATGAGGGGGATTATAAGACATAAAAGACCTAAAATATAAGGAGAATTCTTAGGCGATGGATGGATACTTTTTCTTTTTGGATGTTTCATAGCTAGTCCTACCTTTAATCTTTCTTTGTCACATAATCTTCATTATATAACTTTGTGATAATTTTGCAATTAAGGTTTGATTAATAATGATAAGAGTGACTCGATATGATTGCTTTTCTTATTTTTTTTCGTTATAATTCATAAAAAGAATAGATGAAGCAGTCAAAGTGCTAACCGTCAATCCATTATTAAAAGGGCGGTTTAGGCACTTTTTTTGTGTCAATATTTCAAATAGAAAGGAGCCTATTATGTATATTCAAGATACAATCGCAGCGATTTCCACAGCATTAGGTGAAGGGGCAATCGGGATTGTCCGCTTAAGTGGTGAAGATGCGATATCGATAACGAATCGAATTTTTAAAGGAAAAGATTTAACGAAAGTACCAGCAAATACAATTAATTATGGGCATATTTATAATCCAGAAACAGAGAAGACGATTGATGAAGTTATGGTAAGCGTGATGCATGCACCGAAGTCTTATACTTGTGAGTCGATTACTGAAATAAATTGCCATGGGGGTATTGTTGCTGTTCAAAGCATTTTGAATCTTGTCTTGGAGCAAGGAGCTAGATTAGCAGAACCAGGAGAATTCACAAAACGTGCTTTTCTTAATGGACGGATTGATCTATCTCAAGCTGAAGCAGTGATGGACATGATTGAAGCAAAAACAAATCGTGCCATGAGTGCTTCGATGTCTCAATTACAAGGAAGTTTATCGTCAAAAATAACAGATTTACGTCAGCGAATGTTAGATACTCTTGCTCAAGTTGAAGTGACCATCGATTATCCTGAGTATGATGATGTTGAAGAATTATCGACCAATGAACTAAGTACGACAGCTAAATTAATTAAAGGCGAAATTCAACGCATACTTGCTCAAGCACAACAAGGACGATTGTTTAGAGACGGAATTAATACCGTTATTATAGGTCGTCCTAATGTCGGCAAATCTAGTTTGCTTAATATTTTAACTGGGACAGATTCAGCTATTGTTACAGATATTGAAGGGACGACTCGCGATTCAATTGAAGAATATGTGAATGTCCGTGGCGTGCCGTTAAAATTAACAGATACAGCTGGTATTCGACAAACTGAAGAAATAGTTGAAAAAATCGGTGTTGAAAAAAGTCGTCAATTAATGGAAAATGCTGATTTAATTATTTTAATTTTGAATCAAGCAGAAGCACTACAGGAAGTAGATATTGAACTTCTAGAAGCGACAAGAGATCAAAAACGTATTATTGTAATGAATAAACAAGATCTACCATCTAAAATTAATCGTGAGAAACTTCTGGATTTAGCGGATGAAACAGAATTAATTGAAACATCGATGATAGATGAAGCAGGTATCGATGCTCTAGAAGAACAAATAGAGCGGTTATTCTTTAGTGGGCATCTTCAATCGGCTGAATCGAATTATTTATTAAACACTCGGCATACACAATTACTAAAACAGGCACTTGGTTCATTAGATGAAGTGCTAGAAGCAACAGAGATGCAATTGCCCGTTGATTTAATACAAATTGATTTTATTCATGCATGGGATACACTTGGTGAAATTACTGGTGAGAGTGTCCAGGATGAACTGATTGATAAATTATTCAGTCAATTTTGTCTTGGTAAATAAAGGAGAAATTCAATGTTATCAACGATTTGTTATATTGATAATGGCTCGCAATTATTGTTACTAAAACGTGATAAGAAGCTGAATGATATTCATGAAGGGAAATATGTCAGTGTTGGTGGAAAATTTGAACCGGGTGAAACACCTGAAGCTTGTGCTATTCGAGAAATAAAAGAAGAAACGGGTTTGAATGCTAGATCACTCGACCTAAGAGGTTTTATTACGTTTCCGGATTTCCGTCATGATGGAGAAGATTGGTATAGTTTTGTTTATATTGTCACGGATTATGATGGGGAACTAGTTGAGGAATGTGATGAAGGTACTTTGGAATGGGTTGATTATGATGATGTGTTATCAAAACCCACTTGGGATGGAGATTATATTTATCTGCAATGGTTAAAAGATAATCGTCCCTTTTTCTCAGCGAGTTTTACTTATGATTTAGATGAACAACTCATTGATCATTCGGTTGTTTTTTATGATAAAGAAGGAGTTGAATAGATGCAATTATATGAAGCTCAAAAATATGATGTTATTGTGGTAGGTGCAGGTCATGCAGGAAGCGAAGCTGCTTTAGCGAGCGCACGTTTGGGAGCAAAGACATTGCTCTTAACGATGAATCTTGAGATGGTTGCTTTTATGCCATGTAATCCATCGATTGGTGGACCAGCTAAAGGAGTTGTTGTTCGTGAAATTGATGCCTTAGGCGGTCAAATGGGAATAAATATCGACGCTACACAAATTCAAATGCGTTTATTAAATACGAGTAAAGGTCCAGCAGTTCAAGCTTTGCGTGCACAAGCTGATAAGCAAGCTTATGCTCAAACCATGAAACAAACACTTGAAAACACAGAAAATTTAGATTTAGAGCAAGGGATGGCCGTTCGCCTTCATTTAGAAGACGGTCAAGTAAAAGGTGTTATTTCTGAAACAGGTGCCTTATATCGTAGTGAAGCTGTGATTCTTACAGCTGGAACGAGTTCGCGTGGAAAGATTATTATTGGTGAGTTAGCTTATTCTTCCGGTCCAAACAATACTTTACCCTCGATTCAATTATCAGAACATTTACTAGAAATGGGCATAGAATTAACACGTTTTAAAACTGGGACCCCTCCACGTATTCATGGAGATACAGTGAATTATGAGGCTACTGAAGAACAGCCTGGAGATGAAAAACCGATTCATTTTTCTTATATTACTGAAGAAGAATCAGGAACAGGTGCAAATGTTTCTTGTTGGTTAACACATACTAATCAACAAACACATGAAATTATTCAAGAAAATCTTCACCGCGCACCTATGTTTTCTGGAATTGTGGAAGGAGTAGGCGCTAGATATTGTCCATCAATAGAAGATAAAATCGTACGATTCTCAGATAAACCGAGACATCAGATCTTCATTGAACCTGAAGGAATAAATACAAAAGAAATGTATGTTCAAGGGTTATCAACCTCACTTCCAGAAGATGTTCAGCAAGAAGTTTTACATAGTGTAGAGGGTTTGGAAAATGCTAAATTAATGCGTCCAGGATATGCTATCGAATATGATGTAGTTGTGCCACATCAGTTACAATTGACATTAGAATTAAAAGATTTCCCAGGTTTATTCACTGCTGGACAGATGAATGGAACGAGTGGATATGAAGAAGCTGCAGGACAAGGTATTATTGCTGGGATTAATGCAGCCTTAAAAGTCCAAGGAAAAGAACCCTTTATTTTGAGACGTGACGAAGCTTATATTGGAGTAATGATTGATGATTTAGTGACAAAGGGCACGACAGAACCTTATCGTTTACTTACATCTCGAGCAGAATATCGTCTATTACTGCGTCATGACAATGCTGATCTGCGTTTAACAGAAAAAGGCCGGGAGATTGGACTTGTAGATGATGAACGTTATCATTTATATCAAGAAAAAGTAACGCAAATCAAAGAAGAATTGAAAAGACTACAGAGTATTCGACTGACACCGAATACGCCTGGTATTACTGAATATTTTGAACGAGTTGGATCTACTCCATTAAAAGACGGTATTTTAGCTAGTGATTTATTAAAACGACCAGAAATACGCTATCATGAGATAGTTCGTTTGATTCCACGAGAAGAAGGACCAGTCCGTCAAGATGTTGGCGAACAAGTAGAAACACAGATTAAATATGCAGGTTATATTACAAAAGCTAATCGAAAAGTAGAAAAAATGGCAGGCATGGAAGCTAAACAAATCCCGCAAGATATCGATTGGGATCAAGTGGAGAATCTTGCCACAGAAGCAAGAGAGCGATTGAAGCTCATTAACCCGACCACACTTGGTCAAGCTAGCAGAGTAAGCGGAGTGAATCCAGCGGATATCGCCATTCTTTCAGTATATTTGAGCCAACCATATAGTCAAATACCAAGAATTTAAACTTCAAATAAATGATTTGATTAAAAATTGTGGTATTTTAGAAACAAATATAAAATTAAGATAACAGCCCTTTCATGTAACTATTATGATGAAAGGGCTGTTTGTTTATAGTAGTGATGGGGATTGTTTATTTAACGAGCGTAAAGGTTGAATGTCACGAACAATTTCTAAGATTCCTTGATACTTTATCAGTCCGTCAAAAATAGGAATATACATAATATGAATAAGTTCACCTGTTGGTTTAGTGAACCAAATTGTTTCCTGTTTTTTTTCTTTACGTTTGAAGCTTTGGACTAATTTATTTATTTTTGGCCAAAGTTTAGGAGGATGACAAAATTCAAGATCACGTTTCAATTGGGCTGGATTTCTTTTGAAATACATTTGTTCATGTGGAACATGGTTATTGTAAAATACAAATAAATTATCTCGATCAACAAAAGTGATTTCACCTTGCAATGCGTTAAATATTCCATTGATTTCTAAAAACGATAATTGGCCACCAGATAACCTAAAAGATTCATATGGCAGTGCTAATTCTGGGGATATTTCTTCTTGTATTTCTTCATAAGTTAATGTGATCGTAAGGTTATCGAAGGATACGCGTTTTGACTGTAATTGAATGTCTTCATCTGTTAGTTCTAACTCTTTATAACTCAGAACTGGGCTGTTAGTTCTGATTTTGATAGAGTGGTTAACAGGATCAATATCTCGATGTGTCGGTACATCAATCGATTGTAATGCGGAAATGTCTTCATCTACTTGAAGGAATCCTAAATATATTTGCTGATCATCATAGACTGCAATAAACTGCGTCACTAAAGAATAATCCTCATTTTCTGTATAAAAAGTATAAATTTTATTATCACCTGATTGAAAGTTTGCAACCATTTTATTGATTTGTGAGACAATCTTGTTATTATAAATTTCTGAGTAGTGATTATTAAGTTCTTTTCCGCAACCAGCATAAATTGGAAGCGACGGGAAGCCCCATTTAGTATTGGAATATCGATAAAACCCTTGAGAATCAAAAAAGTACATTTTGAATGGAACATAATCAAATAACCATTGAACTTGATTTAAATTTAACATGCCATGAGTAAAAGGATGTTCAATGGGTGCATCATAATCATATTTTGGCGATGTATGGTTTGATTCAATGTTAATCATGAGTTGACCATGTGGGGCAGCTAATTTATAAGCAAGCAATGATTCAACGGGTGATTCTTCACTCAAAGAATTAGAATGATTTTGCATCGTTACTTCAGGGAGCTTTGACTGCATTGTGTGTGTGTTTGTATCTATTTCTTCTGAGTCGGGATGTGAGATTGTTTCTGGTTTCCATTCTTCTTCAGGAGGGATAATGGCATAGCCATACATTTTACTTTCTTGCGCAATTTGATACCACTCGTCAGTAGATAACGCTTCGAGTAATATATTTAAGAGAATGGCTTCTTCTTTAAATATCATTTCTCTAAATTCAAAAGCAAAAGCTTCATAAACTTGTTTCACTTTTTCTAATGTGGTTTGGTCAGGCAATTTTTTGATTTCTGTTTGAGCATCATAGTATAATTCACGAATTTCATCATCTTTTGCCCACATTACTTTAGGAGGTGCATCGTAACCATGACGTTCTAAAAAAGGGAAGAAAACACTTTCTTTTCGATTATAATGTTTCTCAAATTCTCCCACTAAATTAAATTGTTTTTCTAATCCATTTAATAAGCCAATTTCTTCATTGATATTTAAATTCGATAAAGCCTTTAATATATTTTCTACGCGTAAAAGCGCAGCTTGTAAAGCGGCATTTTCATTTTTATAGACACGAACTGGGTGACCAGGTAAATCTGCTTCAGAGACACCTTGATCATCAATTTTTCCTTTAAATAAATTGGCATGGACATTACACATTTGAAGTACATCTTCATAGGTAATGTCATTATTATCATCGAAAACAAGTTGTTGTTCCATAAGGGCAATTTCGATGGCACTGACATCACTAAAATATGTGTTAAATTCTTCTTGAATTGATTCTGGTGTGGCACCATGATGTAATTTTAATAGCAATTCTTTGAGTATATGAATTCGTTGATCAGTCGTCATTAGTCTCAGCTCCTTTTACCATATAACCATTCCATTCAAGTTCTTGAATTAATTTTTCTTTAGATAAATGAATCATGTCGCATCCTTTATTTAAGGATACTAAACGACCCACCGTTTCACGCATAGCTGGGTTACCAAGAGGCTTGAAACCAAGCTGGACCAGTAAATCTAATAATTCAGGATGTTGCTTTAGCGTATCAGAAACTGGTAGTGTTAAATCAATGATATTATTCATCTACTTCTCCTTCTTTTAATGGTAATTTACTATAGGGAATATTATTCTTCATTAATAATTCGATAGCATAGTCATCTTGACGATAATCATGCTGATAATAAATGGCTGTGATACCTGCTTGGATTAAAGCTTTTGTGCAATTTAAACAAGGAAAATGGGTAATGTAAGCAGTTGTGCCTTTGGTTGCTATCCCTTCTTTTGCGCAATAAAGTAATGCATTCATTTCAGCATGGATTGTTGCGATACAATGTCTATCACGCATTTGATGACCGATTTGTGTACAATGGGGATTTCCCGACACAGAACCATTATAGCCTGTTGATACAATACGGTGATCATTGTTTACTAAGACACAACCTACATAAGCTCGATCACAGGTTGATCGACTGGCGACCATTTCTGTAATTTCTATAAAATACTCATGCCATGATTTACGCATTCTTGTTTCCTCCTTATAACATTAAATGTATTATATCAAATTATACAGATGTTGCTTCAGTAAAGAATAAAACGAATATTTTTAATGATAAATTAGATTGTGAAATATTAAACATAGTGTATAATGATATTATAGAAAGCGTTTGCTTAGAGTGAAGGAGGAACTGAAATGGGACATTCTATCTTAACAAACTTGGAGTATGAAATTTTTATTGCACCTGGCGCTTATTTTCATTTAGAAACAGATTGGTTCACAACAGATCAAGAAATTCAATCTATTATCATTGATCAAGATAATGTTTTTTCAAAAATTTTGTCACTTTATCCTAAAAATTTTGTCTTATACTTAGAACAAACACCTGAAGGAAGTATTTATCGTACGAATCACCCCTTAAAATTAAAAGAAGGAACGGATAGCTATTGCGTCGATTGGATATAGTTTATCAATCACTTTAATGACATGCTTCGTAATAAAATGTCAATCATTATGAAGTATGTCATTATTGAGTTGCATTTATAGTGATGATATGGTTTAATAATGATTACTATGGTTCTTTAGCTCAGTTGGGAGAGCACTAGCTCGACAAGCTAGGGGTCGCAGGTTCGAACCCTGCAAGGACCATTGATTTATAGTAAAGACTTCAAATGGTTAAATTTGAAGTCTTTTTATTTTGTAAGATTAATAAAGTTGGAATGATTCATAAGTCAATTTCCTTGGGATAAAGTTCTTTTGTTTCGTTGAGAGAGGCTTTATGATATAATTAACCATCATGAGAAACATTATTCAAATGTTTTAGAGAATATGTTTGATTGGAGGGTATTTATGAGAAAAATTTATGATCAAAAGTTAGAACAACATTTTAATTCTTTAAAAGAAATGTCATTAGCGGTAAATGCACAGTTAGAAAAAGCGATGTTAGCACTTGATACATTGAATCCTGTTTTAGCTCAAGAAGTGATTGATGGAGATCAGGAAATTAATCAATTTATGGTTGACATTGAACGTGAATCTTATTTAATTGTTGCAACAGAGCAACCAGTTGCTGCCGACTTACGTTTAATCTTTGCAGTGCTGCTAGCTAGTGTAGATTTAGAAAGAATTGGCGATCACACACGTTCGATTGCTGAACAAATCATCCAAAATAAAGATAAAGAAAAAATTATTGTGTTAGATGATATTGTTGATGAAATGGCTGTGACTGCCCAAAAAATGTTACTAGATGTTATCGCTGTGTTTGAAAAGAGAGATGTTGAAGCAGCAAAAACAATCGCAAGACGTGATGATAAAATTGATGAGGGGCTCCAAGAAGTATTAAGAACTTCAAAAGATATGTTGAAAGCACAAGAAGGGCAAACCGATCAAGGGGTTTCATACATTCGTATTGCGAATAATTTAGAGCGAATTGGTGATTATGTTACGAATTTATGTGAGCGCGTAGTATATTTAGAAACCAATGAAATCATTGAATTAGCTTAATCTTTATGATGCGCACTTTATCAGAATAGACAATTGAGTAATTATCACAATGAGTCCCGAATAGAATGGGACTCATTTTTATTACAAAAAATAAAGATATATTTTGAGAGGACAGATAATCATAAGTGGTATCTTAAATAATTTCACATAGAATTTTAATATGTGCTATAATCTACCTAATAATCGAAAAGAGGTTTGAAAGATGAACTATTCAAATTTAAATAAAGCAGCTCAAGCAGCTCCACCAAATTTAATTCGTGCTTTTGGCGAGAAGATTAATCATATTGAAGGATTACTCACTTTTAATCTTGGAGAGCCAGATTTTCCGACACCAGAAATTGTTAAGCAAGCAACAATTCAGTCAATAGAGCAAGATCAAAGCTTTTATGCGCATTCTCGAGGGGTAATGGCACTAAGAGAAGAGGTTGCGCGTTATATCCAACGTAAATTTAATGTAAGTTATGACCCTGCTTCAGAAATTCTAATAACGATTGGTTCGACAGAGGGACTAAAAACGGCGGTAGATCTAGTTACTGAACCTGGAGATAATATTCTTGTCGTTGATCCGAACTATGTTATTTATAATACTCAAATAACTTTAGCTCAAGGAAATATTATCCCTATTGATGTTCAAGATGCCTCATTTAAACTAACACCCCAAGCAATTCATGATAAGATGGCAGAAATTGGTGAAGCGAAAGCTATTATTTTTAATTACCCTACGAATCCAACAGGTGTATCCTATTCGAGAGAGGAATTAAAAGCTTTAGCAGAAGTTTTTACTGAATATGACTTATATATTATTTCTGACGAAGTATATTCTGTATTTAATTATGGAGAAGAGCCACATGTATCGATAGCCGAATTTGCTCGTGAGAGAACATTATTAATTAACGGTGCTAGTAAAGCATTTGCTATGACTGGATGGCGAACTGCTTTCTTAGCGGCACCGAAACCTTTGATTGATGTTGGTTTTGCAGTTCACCAATCGATGATTACAGCTGCTCCAACTCAAATTCAATATGGAGCAATTGCTGCCTATCGCGATTTAGATGAAGAAGTTGAAGCAATGCGCCAATCATATTTACAACGTCGTAATTTGATGATGGATGGCTTAGATAATTTAGGTATTCAGTATATTAAACCCGATGGTGCTTTTTATATTATGATAAAAGTGCCTGAATGGTTCGATGGTACGGATCAAGATTTCTGTTTACAAATAGCTGAAGAACAAAAAGTTGCGTTAACGCCAGGAAGTGTCTTTGGTGAAGCCGGAAAACAACATGTTCGTATTAGTTATGCATCCAGTGAAGAAAACCTTAAGATTTTACTTCAACGTTTAGCTGACTTTAAAACAAATTATCTCAAACAAGAACCATAATATTTGCTTACTTAACACATAGAATGACATATTAAAGTCATCTATGTGTTTTTATATTGTCTTGAATAGTGAATAAAAGATAATAACAAAATAGCTTTCCATAAAATTGGCAAAGAAAGCAAAAATAACAGTGAGTTAGAATGTTTTATTCATTATCTAGTTATATAGATATAGGAGAATAAAGAATTGTTAATTTCAATCCTTGTTAATTTTAAAAAAGCATGCTAAACTATTGTTAGTTTATAAACTAACGGAGGGGTGGGAGCATGTTTTCAGGAAAAAGATTACGTCAGAGAAGAGAAGAATTGAAGATGTCACAAGCAGAAATTGCGCGCGCATTGCAAATTAGTCGAACATCCTATTTTAATTGGGAAAATAATAAGACACAGCCAAATGAAGCCAATCTTAATAATCTCGCAGAGATATTAAGGGTCGATCCTTTGTATTTTCAGGAAGATTATGAATTGATCACACTGTATCATCAATTACATCCTACCAATCAACAAAAATTTGTTTATTATGGCCAAACTCTATTAAATACTCAAATAAGTGATATCCCTGAAACATTTTATGAATATCATGTTTATGAAAAATTATCCGCTGGAGCGGGGTATGGTTATCTTGAAGACCGATCTTATGATGTTGTTTATCATGATGAAGAAAAAGAATATGATTTAGCATCATGGGTGTATGGGGATTCAATGGAACCTAATTATCCGAATGGGTCTGTTGTATTGATTCGCGATACAGGATTCGATTATGATGGCGGTGTCTATGCGGTTGAATGGGATGGCCAAACCTATTTGAAACGTGTCTATCGTGAAGAAGAGGGGTTGCGTTTAGTTTCTTATAATTCAAAATATCAAGATAAATTTGCTCCTTATCGTGAAGAGCCACGGGTTATCGGTCAAGCCATTGATTATTTTATACCGAAGGAGTGATAAAATGGCAGTGATTGACTATAGTCGTGAACCACGTTCAGATATTGCTTTTTTTGATATGAAGTCATTTTATGCCAGTGTAGAGTGTGTGGAACGGGGTCTCGATCCTTTGACGACGTCTTTATGTGTGGTGAGTCGTTCGGACAATTCAAAAGGTTTGATATTAGCAAGTTCTCCTACTTTCAAGCGTGTTTACGGCAAAAAAAATGTGGGAAGAACTTATGATTTACCTTTCAATATTCATACACGACGGTTTAATTATCAAGTTGCACGACGGCAAAATTTGCCAACAACTTCAGAATATATTCAATATATAGAATTATGGGCAAGAAAAACACTGATTGTTCCACCAAGAATGGGTAAATATATCGAAGTAAACTTACAAATTCAAGAAATCCTCCAAAACTATGGGACACCAGAAGAAATATATCCTTATTCAATTGATGAGGGATTCATTGATGTTACCAAATCATTGAACTATTTTTCAGGCAATTCACAAATATCAAGAAAAGAAAAATTAGATAGTCTTAGTGCTCGAATTCAATACGATATTTGGCGTCAAACAGGTGTTTATTCAACGATTGGGATGAGTAATGCCAATCCTTTACTAGCAAAATTAGCATTGGATAATGAAGCTAAAAATACTGATGGTATGCGTGCTAATTGGTCTTATGAAGATGTTGAGACAAAGGTTTGGAATATTAAGGAATTAACAGATTTTTGGGGGATTGGTAAGCGGATGGAAAAACGTCTGAATCAGATGGGGATTTATTCCGTTTATGATCTAGCGATGAGTAATCCAGATGATTTAAAGCGAGAATTTGGTGTTATAGGTGTACAGAATTGGTTTCATTCACATGGTGTCGATGAAAGTAATGTCCGCGAGAAGTATCGACCAAAAAGTAAAGGTATCGGTAATTCACAAGTATTGCCTCATAACTATATTAGCCAACGTTCGATTGAATTGGTCTTGAAAGAAATGGGTGAGCAGGTAGCTATTCGATTAAGACGAGCGAAAAAAAATACGATGACCGTAGCTATTCATGTAGGTTATGCTAGTGAAGTTGAACAGAAACCGATCAATGTTCAAAGAAGTATTGATCCAACGCAAAATACTAAAACACTTCAGGGAGTTATTATAGATTTATTTCGCCAACATTATACCGGAGGAGCAGTGCGAACCATTGGTATTCGCTATGAGAATTTAATCGATGAATCAATTGTTTATTATACTTTATTTACAGATGTGGACAAAATGAATCGTGAAAATCGCTTAGATCACACTATTGATCAAATTCGTCAAAAATATGGCTTTCTGTCCATCCAAAAAGCAACCGCTTTGACGAAAGATTCTAGAAGTATCGCTCGGAGTAAACTGATTGGTGGCCATTCTGCAGGTGGGCTGGATGGATTAGAGTAATGGTTTATCGAGAATATCTTCCCTATAAATCTGCACGGGAATATCAAGATCGAAAAATGGCTAAATGGATGGGTTTTTTCTTATCTGAACACACTTCATCTTTACAAGCCGAAGAACAAGAAACTGTCGACCCATCAAAATATCTTCCGTTGGAACAAGTCCTTGTTTTATTGAAACAATCTTATTTATATCAATTTCAAGTGGAAATTCGGGCGAATCAATCTGGTATCGTAAAATATTGTATAGGCACTGTGGACTATTTAGATGAGCAAAAAATTGGTTTTAAAACTTCAAAAAGCTATGACTTTATTTTATTGGAACACATTATAGATATTTATTTGCAAGAGGAGGGGTAGGATGTTGCCATCAGATTTATGTCATAATAATTTACAATTTGATTATTTTAGTGATAATTTTCAACGATTCGAAGAAGATTTTTATGAATACTCAGATTTAAATATTCCTTTAACTTTTTTAACTGATGATCTATTACAGACGATGGCAAAAGCACAGACAAATTATTTTCGATTGATTGCACAAAAATCTTTAGATTCTCAAGATCATTACTTTTTCTTTCGAGTGAAATCTCCTGACGAAAACTCAGAAATTCGAATTTATGAATATATAGGACAACGTAGTCAAATGTCTCCATAAATTTATTAAATGTCATGCGTATTATTTTAATGGTTAATAGATTACTCAACCGTTTATAATCCTTTTTCCGGATTATAAACGGTTGAGTTTGTTATATTTATTTATAAATATCAAACAGCAATAAAAGATGACTAAACAAATAACGATTCAATTTAAATAATGGATAGTACAGTATTGACTTTAATCGATAGAAGGTTCAATAATAATAGGATCTTTAGGATAATGATTCAACACTTCACAACCATTTGCAGTGACTAATACTAAGTCCTCGATACGAACACCAAGGTGTCCTGGAATATAAATACCTGGTTCAATTGAAAAAATTTGTCCTTCTTGACATAATGAATGATTAAATTGACTGACATCCCCTGCTTCATGACATTCCTGTCCAATAAAATGTCCAGTACGATGTGTGAAAAACTTACCAAAACCAGCGTCTTCAATTATTTTTCGCGCGGTGAGATCAATCTCGCTGAGAGGGACACCGGGTTTTACTGCTTTGATAGCTGCTTGATTAGCTTTAAGTACTGTGTCATATACTTGTAGAGAAAAATCAGAAGGATGACCATAAAAGACAGTACGTGTCATATCGCTGGCATAATTTTGATGCATTGCACCAATATCAATGACAACTGTATCGCCGTAGTCAGGCTTGTGCGCACTCGTTGTATGATGTGGATCGGCGCCATTTGGACCATAAGCAATAATAGGATCAAAAGAAAAGCCTGTTTGATTGAGGGATGCATAAATATTGCTTAATTGTTGTTTAAGCTCATTTTCAGAATAATTAAAAGGCAATAAATCAATTAATCGAGCCATTGCTTGATCGTTAATGCGTGAAGCTTCACGCATAATATTTTGTTCTTCTAATGATTTAATCCCACGTAAATCATCGATAAGGTAACTGTTATTTAAGGGTTGAAGCTGAGGTTCTATTTGTAATAAGTCTAAAAGAAAATGGGCTGGCCAATTTTTGTCAATACCTGATGTTCCAGGATATAGTTTTTCTGCTATTTTTTCTAATATAGCCTCGCCATCATTATAATAAATGATGTGGATTGATTTTCTCAATGCCGGAGTTAGTTTAGGCCGTGGAAATAGTCGATTGACGAACAGCTCTGCTGACCCGTTTGTATGAACTAAAAGTAGTAGCAGACGTTCGCCTGGTTCGGTATAATAATCTATAAAATAACGAATACTCGTTGGATCACTGATTAATTGATTGGATACTTTTTGTTCGTTCATTTTCATAATGAGTTGTTCTAAACGTGTGGACACTTGAATAACCTCCAGTTCATAAAATAAGTGTAGTAAGGTATACTTAGAGCATAGTATAACAACTTTTAAGGCTGAGTATCTATGCTAGTGAGTCAAGTCTGATTAATTGAAGAAGGTGCTAAATGAAGCAAATAACAATCCAACAAAAACGTAAGGTAATTCGGATACTCACTATAACAGGTATTATTTTAACGATTATTATGTCATTTGTCATTGGAAAATCAGATTTCTTTAAGCCTTATGGTGGTTTCAATCGATTATTAGCAAGTTTAGGTTTATTTTCACCGATTATTTTTATAGTTATTCAAATTAGTCAAATAATTTTGCCAATAATTCCTTTTGGTCTTATGTATTCTTTAGGGGGCATTTTGTATGGACAATTATGGGGATTTACTTTCAATTTAATTGGATTAGCATTAGGTTCAGCCATTAATTTTTATTTGGGTCGACGATTTGGTCCAGCTATTGTGTTAGCATTTATTTCGGATAGACAGTATGAAGAGTATATGGAAAAGATGAATCAAGGAGATAAATTCAAAAAATTTCTCATTGTTGGTTTTATTGCGCCATTATTTCCTGATGATGTCTTTTGTATGATAGCAGGAATGTCTAAGTTAAGTTTTTGGGAGTTCTATCGTATTGTATTATTATTTAGACCCATTTCGTTATTTGTGTTTACTTATACTTCCTCACATCTATTACAGTGGGGATTTAAATTAATTTTTAGATAAGGAGAAAAAATGAAACATTTATTAATTGGAATAGTACGTCTATATCAACGTCTTATCTCTCCTTTATTTCCACCGAGTTGTCGGTATTATCCCTCATGTTCTTCTTATACTATTCAAGCAATAGAAAAACATGGTGCATTAAAAGGAAGTTTAATGGGAGTCGCAAGAATTGGGCGGTGTCATCCGTTTGTTGAAGGTGGTCGAGATCCGGTACCTGATTATTTTACTTTAAAGCGACAATATCCCAAAGAGTATTATGAGCATACACACAATCACCCATCATAAAATGACTGATGCCATGTTAGAACGATTTTTTTGAAAGAATCGATATGGTATAATCGAAAAGTAATGAATAATGAAGGAGGAATGAAATGTGGCTGATTGGTTCGCTCGCTTTATGTCAGAAAGACCATTAATTCAAATAATAGACATCGCTCTTGTTTGGTACATTATCTATAAATTACTGATTTACGCACGCGGAACACAGATGATCAATCTCTTAAAGGGTGTCGGAATATTTATTTTTGCTAAATTTCTGAGTGCAACACTCGGTCTCCGTACGATTGATTGGATGCTTGGTCAAGTGCTTGGTTGGGGTGTCATTGCTGTGATTGTTCTCTTTCAACCAGAACTGCGCCGTGCACTAGAAATTCTCGGTCGGAATATATCAGGAAATCGTCCTCGGACACAAAATCCAAGCAAAAAGCTAATTGATGATTTAGAATATGCTGTAAAATATATGTCAAGGCGAAAGATTGGTGCATTGATTGCGATAGAAGCACAAGATGAGTTGGGCGAAATTATTGAAACAGGTGTTAATCTTGACTCGGCTATTAGTAATCAATTATTAATTAATATCTTCATTCCCAATACCCCCCTACACGATGGGGCGGTAGTCATTCAAAACTTTAGAGTTGCTGCGGCTTCGTGTTATTTACCATTATCAGAAAATGGTAATATACCTAAAGAGTTAGGAACGCGTCATCGAGCAGCAATTGGTCTGGGAGAAGTGACAGATGCATTAGTAGTGATTGTCTCAGAAGAAACCGGTGATATTAGCTTGGTTAAAGAAAATCATATGCATCGTGGTGTGAAGTCTGATGAACTAAAAACATTATTAGAACAATATTTAGTAGTCGAAGAAAGTACTGTTCCTAAAGACCCTGTTGAACAATTTAAGCAGATAATTGTTAATGGCTTTAAGTCAAAGGGGGAGCAAGATGAAAACTAGAAATCCTAAAAAATGGACAGATAGTATTTGGTTTATTCGGTTAATATCATTGCTTTTTGCAATTTTTTTATATGCTTTTGTTGGAACAGAGAATAATCGTTATGCTGCCAGAAATAACAACACAAGCATTAATGTCACTGAAACAGTTTCAAATGTACCTGTTCAATTAGGTCACATTGATGATGATGTATTTGTGAGTGAATTACAAGAAAGTGTATCTGTAAAAGTAACGGGACCTCAAAATATTGTGACTCAAGTATTAGCCCAAGATTTATATGTTGTTACAGAAGATCTTAGAGGTGCAGATATGGGTAGAACGCAGGTTCGGTTAGAAATGCCAGCTGAATTAGAAGAAGGTGGTGTGGAATATCAGATTACTCCTTCTCGTGTGATTGTAGATTTGGATCGTTTAGCATCTCGAGAGGTTGAACTTGACTATGAATTGAGTGAAGACTTGATTCCTGAAGGGTATGAAATTGAAAGTGTCAGTTTGGAACCAACCACTGTAACATTAACGGGTAAACAATCTACCATTGATAAAATTGATCGTGCTTATGTCAAAATAACAAATGATGAGCCTATTACAGAAACATTAACCAAAGAATTTCCGATTGAAGTTCGTGATAGTGCAAATAACTTGTTAGACTTAAATTTAGATACATCACATACAACTGTGACGGTTGTAGTGAATCAGACATCAAATTCTCAAGCTAGGGTAAACTTAGAAATTATTGGAGAAAATAGTGCTGAATATGCTTATGAGTATGAAGTAATTGGTTCTAATATGGTTACTTTAGATGGGGATAGTACGATTATTGATAACATTGATCAAGTAACAGCTGTATTGGATATGAGTCAAATTACTGAATCTGGAATCTATCAAGCAAATATTCAGCCCATTGAAGGCGTAAATAGTGTGAATCCTTCAAGTATCGACGTCAGGGTAACAGCACGGTTATTGAATGCGAACCAAACAGAAGAATCATCTGAAACATCTGCAGTATCCACTAGTCCCCTTGAAGAAACTGCTAGCGAGGTTGAATCAGAGATAGTTGAAGAAAGTTCAGGTTCTGAAAGTGAATCCATTGTAAGTGAATAAAAGTAATAAATAGAGAAAAATAGGAGAATATTATGAGACAATATTTTGGAACAGATGGTGTGCGTGGCGTTGCAAATAAAGAGTTAACGCCAGAACTTGCCTATCATTTAGGCCGTTGTGGTGGGTATGTGTTAATGCAACATACACCAGATGAAGAGCATCCACGTGTTTTAGTAGCAAGAGATACACGAATTTCAGGTGAATTGTTAGAATCAGCTTTAATTGCTGGCTTATTATCGGTAGGGATAGATGTAATGAAGTTAGGTGTAATTACGACACCAGCTGTCTCTTACTTAACACGAACATTAAAAATAACTGCAGGTGTGATGATTAGTGCCTCCCATAATCCAGTCGATGATAATGGAATTAAGTTTTTTGGTAATGATGGATTTAAATTGTCTGATGAACAAGAACACGAAATTGAAGCTCTATTAGAAAAAATGGATGAACTACCTCGTCCAAGTGCAGATGGTCTTGGTAAAATTGAGGAGTTTCCTGAAGGCTTAATCAAATATATTCAATATTTGGAAACAACAATTGATACTGATTTATCGGGGATTAAAGTTTGTGTTGATGCAGCAAATGGAGCTGCTTCTCCATTAGTGAACCAATTGTTTGCTAACTTAGAGACTGATTTTTTAAGTATGGGAGATCGTCCAAATGGTTTAAATATTAACGATGGAGTCGGCTCTACTCACCCTGAAAAACTTCAAGCCTTAGTTAAAGAACAAGAGGGGTACGTTGGTGTTGCCTTTGACGGAGACGGAGATAGAATTATCGCGGTTGATGAGAATGGTGAAATCGTTGACGGTGATAAAATAATGTATATTTGTGGTAAAGCATTAAAAGAAAAAGGTCAATTGAAAAAAGACACCATTGTTTCGACAGTAATGAGTAATCTTGGTTTCCATAAAGCTGTTGAAGAAGAAGATATGGTCGCTCTAAAAACAGCAGTCGGTGACCGCTATGTTGTTAAAGCGATGCGTGAAGGTGATTATAATTTTGGTGGAGAGCAATCTGGTCATATTGTATTTTTAGATTTAAATACAACTGGGGACGGTCTGTTAACCGCTATTCAATTATTAGCGGTTATGAAAGAATCGGGTAAAACCCTTGCTGAATTAGCATCAGAAGTGACAATTTATCCTCAGACATTAGTCAATGTACGTGTGCATGATAAAAATACAGTGATGGATGAGCCAGAAGTGAAGTCAGTTGTTGAAGAAGTGGAAAAAGCGATGAATGGGGACGGACGTATTTTAGTTAGACCTAGTGGAACAGAACCATTATTAAGAGTAATGGCTGAAGCTTCTACTCAAGAACGTTGTGATTATTATGTTCATAAAATTGCTGACGTCATCCAAGCTATCCGTGGAATAGATTAAAAAAAGCTCTCAAATCACGATAAAACGTGATTTGAGAGCTATAATTTTAGTTTATTTGTTTTTGTTGCGATATTTTTTTCTAAACTGAGAAGGAGTAATATGATTGCTTTCTTTAAAGGTCTTAGAAAAATGTGATGGTGAATGAAAACCAACACGGTCAGATATTTCAGTAATGGATATATTTGTTTCAGTAAGCAGTTTTTCTGCTTCAGCTAATCGCACATGAATCAAATAATCGATGGGAGACAGCCCTGTTTTTTGCTTAAAAAGACGAATGAAATAATATTTATTAATATTTGCTGTGTCTGCAAGCTCGTCTAAGGTTAATTTTCGAGTATAATTTAAACGAATATAATCTTGGACAGCTTGAATTTCATCATGTTTGATTTGTTTTTGTGAATCTTTGATGGACAGCCCTTTATTACGTAATATATGTACAACGATATTCTCTGTTAATTTACGCAAAATCATATCCGTACCTTTAGTATAATATGAGTGTTCAATCATTAACAATTCTAAATATTTTTTAATAATTGTATTTTGATCATGGATGACAAAGGTTTGTGTATTTTTTGCAATATCATATGAGGAAGTAAAGACGATACCTTCAACTTCAATACGTATCCATTCTACTTTACGTAGGAGGGTCATATCTATTTGATGATTAGGATTCACAATCAAGAGATCGTGACGCTTTAAGGTAACAACTTCTTCTTCTAATTCATACGTCATTGCTCCTTTTAAAATATAAAACAGAACAAGATGCTCATTAGACTCAATAGTGAGATGATGCTCGTTATGTTTTTCAGTAATGAGATTATTCAAGTGAATGGAAGCAGTGTTGACATTTGAGATATACATTCCGTTTCCTCCTTCCTAGGTAAACAACACTTCATTTAAAAGCGTATCAATGAATGAGATACACTTATATTTTAAATTCATTATACATAATAACATGAAATTAAGCATTATAAAAAGTGAATTTATTAAAAATTTGTAATATTTTAATAATGAATGTAAAAATATTCAAATAAACTCAAACGAATAATGATAAACCAATCCTATGAAATTAAATATTAAGTTAAAATCGTTGAAAGTCAAGTCTGTAAAGTGATAATATCTCGAAAGATATTTATGAAATTGAGTGTTTCATATTTTCAAAATGACTATTTTGCAATTTTAATTAGTTTCTATTTTGGTATTTAAATGCTATATTATATAATCAAAATCTTCCGAATCTTAGTATATTTTAATTATACCTTTAATTTTAAAAATAATCACTTTTTTGAGATAAATGTTCCCTCAAACAGTAACTAAACAAACGAATAAGATTATGCTAATATTAAGTGACCATATTTAGGAGGTAAAGTATGATTAAAGCAATCATCTTCGATAAAGATGGGACAATAATGGAGTTAGGTGAAACCTGGGATGAACCGACAGTTAAAGCATTCACAAGATTAATGAAGCAGACGAATATGACAGAGGAAGAAATAAAAAAATATGGAGAAAAACTAGGGATTATTGATGGGAAAGTGACTGCGAATTCTTTATTTGCTACAGGAAGTGTGAGTGAACAAGCAGAAATATTAGCAGAAGTAGTACCTCTGTCATCTTCTGAAATATATCGCTCATTAGAGAATGATTATGTCGCTTTTGTTCGACAAGCAGATATAAAATCGCTTTTGGTTCGAGGAACTGAAGAATTGTTACAATATTTAAAAAAGCAGGGATATTTAATCTCTTTAATTACGAATGATCAAAAAAATATTACACAAATGATGTTGAGAGCAAGTGATTTGAGAGATTATTTTGATTTTGTGGGATGTGCGGATGAGTACGAACCTAAACCCAATCCTGCTGCTTTGCATGAATTATCCAAACAATTAAACGTCGAATTCGATGAGATGATATATATTGGGGATTCGGAAGTTGATATGGTATATGCTAAATATACTGCGAGTGGCATTGGCGTTGCTTTTGAAGAAGAGAATCGGAAATTTGTTCAGAATGCAGATTATATTGTCACATCTTTGGGGCAAATTCCAGCCATCATCGAGCAAATAAATCATTCAAAATAATAAAAAATCAATAGCCATTAATTAAAAGTAAAAATTTAAGGAGTTGAATCCATGAGAAATGAATACAATCGTAAGAAAAAAGAAGTTGAAAAAGCTAGAAAACTAGTACGCCAATTAATTACTCAAGAATATATTGAGGAAGATGATCAATTAGAAGTTATCTTATCAAATGTTTATGAGGATGATATTGAAGATATACTTTCAGGGCAAGGTAAATTTATACCTCAATATTTCAGCGAATTAAGAGAGCGAATTATCACAGTTCCTGAAGAAATATATGAAGCTTCAGGCATTATGATATTTGGCTCTCGCTTGAAATCTATTCTTTTCTCAACAGATGTGGCTTTGATTCGAAATCATAATGCTCAAGCTGTGTTTGGTGTATATCCATTTACGCCGCAAGTTAGTATTATGCAATCGATTGTGAATGTTTCTTCTGTTCCTGTTTTTTTAGGGGTAGGTGGTGGGACTACAACCGGCCAACGCAGTGTGAATTTAGCTTTTCAAGCAGAACAGATTGGAGCTTATGGTGTAGTAGTTAATGCCCCGATGAAAAATGAAGTCATACGTGAAATTGACAAAGCAATTGATGTGCCAATTGTTGCCACGATTTCCAGTTTTACTGATGATTATTTAGGTAAATTAGAAGCAGGAGCCGATATCTATAATGTTTCTGCTGGAGCAAAGACAGCAGAACTTGTTCAAAAAATTCGTCAAGAAGTAGGCAAAGAAATTCCAATCATAGCAACAGGAGGTCCTACTGGAGAATCTATTTTGGAAACAATTAATGCAGGTGCAAATTCGATTACTTATACGCCACCAACAACCGCTGAGATCTTCCAGGAACTGATGATTTCTTACCGTGGCGAGGATATTTCGCATTGAGACAAATAAAAAAGATGAGGTGAAAATATTTATGAAGCGAGTTAAATGGCCAAAACCAAAAACAGAACGGATTATTTTACTTGCTTTGGCTCTTATATTTCAAATAGTCGTTATTTTTATAATATGGAATAATTTAGTTGCTTATTCTAATTTTATTGAGATTATTGGTGGTTTGTTTTCTCTAATAATGGTGCTTTATTTAATTTTGAAAGATCAAAATCCAGCATATCGTCAAAGTTGGATTATCTTAATTATGTTATTTCCTTTGTTTGGTGGCGTATTATATTTTCTCATAGGTAATAAAAAACCTATCAGAGGGATGCGTGAGAGTATTGCCAAACAAGAAAAAGAACATGCAGATGAGATAAAGACAGTCCCGGATGTCACACATCTTCTTGCTGAAAAAAATGAGTCATATGCTGGGATGAGTCGTTATTTAAGAGAATATTCTCAATCTCCTCTTTATATTAATGATCCTATCGCATACTATCCTAGCGGTGAGGCGATGATGAATGATTTAATACATGATTTAAAACAAGCAAAAAAGACCATCTTTTTAGAATTTTTTATTATCGAATATGGAGTGATGTTCGATTTAATATTCAATGAATTAATAGCAAAAGTTAAAGAAGGTGTTGATGTTCGATTAATATATGATGGTTTTGGAACTTTAACGCGTTTACCAGAGGACTTTGAAGAATATTGTCAAAAATTGGGCATCAATGCATTGCGTTTTAATCCCGTAAAACCATTGGTTTCAATGGCATATAATACACGTGATCACCGTAAGTTTATTATTATCGATAATGAAATTGCTTATACTGGTGGTTTAAATATTGCTGATGAATATATTAATGCGGTCGAACGATTTGGTTATTGGAAAGATACAATGATTCGTGTTGAAGGGCCTGCAACTTGGAATTATACGATTATGTTTTTAAACTTATGGAATGCCTTCAAAGAGACTGATAAATCTTATGAATCTTTCCGTCCGCAAAGTTTGCCTGAATTAGCGCAACAAAATACTGAAGATTTAAAAAATATTAGTAATATTTATGGATTTGTTCAACCATTTGGCGACACACCGCTAAATGAAGAATCAGTAGCAGAAAATATCTATCAGTCTATTCTCCATCAAGCGACAGATTATGTTTATATTTATACGCCTTACTTAGTTATTTCATATGAGATGCAAGTAGCGATGCAGATGGCTGCAAAAAGAGGTATCGATGTAAAATTGATGACACCAGGAATCCCAGATAAGAAGCTCGTGTATCGTATGACCCGATCCTTCTATCGTCCTTTATTGAATGCAGGTGTCGAGATTTATGAATATGAACCGGGATTCTTACATGCTAAGAGCTTCATTAGCGATGATAAAATCGCAACAGTTGGTACTAGTAATTTAGATTACCGTTCATTATATTTACACTTCGAAACGAATACGGTCATGTATTACCATCCTGTGATAAAAGATATCAAAGAAGATATGTTAGCATCATTAGCCCAATCTAAAAAGATAACGATTAAAGATACAAATCAATACTTTTTAGGACATGCCTGGGATGCTGTGTTAAGATTATTGGCACCATTTGTCTAATCATTTTTGCTATAAAAAGAATTAAATTATATAATAAGGAATATATTATAGAGGGAGTTGAGTATCTATGCATGATCATGAGAATACATTTAATCAAAACACTGACCATGATAGTATAAAATTATCTTCCCAAGAATCTGACATCAGAGTATTTTCTGGTTTACAAAATGAATCTATTCAACATGATGAAGACTTATTGGAAATTTTAGATTTGAGTGTGGAACAGTTAACACACTATTTAGAAGAATATATTTTAGATAACCCATTTGTAGATCTGCAATATAGCGATCCAGAACAAATATCATCACTTGAAAAATTAAAGAATCAAGAGCTGGAAATAGAACAAATTCGAACTCCTCAGAGTTTAGAATCATATTTGTTTGAACAGATTTTATTGTATCGTCAAACACCGATTCGAGATGCAATGGTAGCCCTTGTAGGATTTCTTGATGATAGAGGTTATTTGCCATATACAACGAAAGAATTGGCTGAAAAATTAAATGTTCCGGAAATTATTGTACTCGATGCTAGAACATTAATTACACAATTGGAACCTGCGGGTGTAGGTGCTTATGATCTACGTGAGACGATGATGTTACAGACAGAGCGAGATAATTATGCCCCCAATGTTGCATACTATTTATTAGAAACCTATTTTGATGAGTTGAATAATGAAGATTACACTGAAATTATGAAACAAACCGATTTGACTCAAGAAGAGATTATGGAATCAGTGAATTATTATCATATGCTACGCTCGAATCCCGCTAGTTTATTTAATCAAACAGCGAAAATCAATGTTATTCCTGACGTGACTGTTCGTCATGTGAATCAAGAATCGATTACTATCACCTATAATCGTCATTTTTACCCTAAAGTTCGCTTTAACCAAGATTATTACAAGGAAATGGTCGATCGGAATGAGCCGGCTCTAATGGATTACTTGACAGAACAACAAGAAAAATACACACATCTAGCTAATAATCTACGTCGTCGCGAAGAGTTAATAAAATTGATTGCGAAATGCTTGGTTCATTGTCAAGTAGATTTTTTTGCTGAAAAGACCGATTATCCAAAATCACTTTCAATTGCTACATTGAGTGAAAAAACACGATTATCACCGGCGATTGTTTATCGTATTATCACAAATAAAAATTTAGAATTTTCTGGTCATATATATGCGTTATCGGATTTTATTAATATGTCGACAACCAAAGGACGTACAGGCTTAACAATTGGTACGGTTAAACAAAGAGTCATGGATATTGATCGCTCAATGCCGGGACTAACCGATGCCGAAATTGTTCAAGAATTAGAAAAAGAAAAAATAACTATTAGTGAAGCAATTGTTGCAAATTATCGTCGCCATGCTAAATAATGGCCTGGATTCTCATTTTTAAAAGAATAAAGCCGATCCATTTCTTATTAACAGAGATAGATCGGCTTTGTTTATTATGTTCCAATTAGTTGGCGAGTGCGTCATTAAAGAATAAAGAGTGATTAGCATTAGCTAAGTGCATAGGGGTTACTGTGTTTTCTTCAGGATCATAATAATTTAATTGCACAAGACGTTGACCGCCAATTTGTGCTAATCCTTCATTCATCATTAAAATATCGTTGTCTTTGACGAGGGATTCAGCCTCTGAATAAGTCATTGGAATGGTGATACGAGTGACATAGTTTTCTTGGTCATCGATTTCTATTAAAACTTGATCTGCTACTGCTGTTAAATCCTTGAGTATTTCATTATGGTCTAATGTATATTGAAGTTGGGCCATCGTATCGTCATCAACAGGTTGGCTATTTGCTTCTTTGGCATTATTATCAAAATGTTCACTATAAAATGTAGCTAATTCGTTATCAAGATCTTGATAAGAGATGGTCTCATCTAAAGTAGATTTTGGATAAGATGTGGATGTTAATGCACTTTCATTAAAGACGCCTTGACGATTCGGATCAACGGACTCTGATTGCACACTACTAGATTCTTCAATAGAGATTGATTCACTTGCATCATTTGAAACTTCTTCCATTGTTTCTTCACTTTGTATCGAAATGGCGCTTGATTCAATCGTTCCACGTTCATTGTTGAAGAAATTGCATCCTGATAATGTAAAGAGTGAGATACATAATAAGCTTAAACGTTTCATATTTAATCCTTTCATATCATAAAAATTCATTTATTATTTTAGTTTACCATATTTCAGAATAGTTTAAATGACAAAACGATAACATCCATATGTCACACTCACATCATAAAATACTAACCAATCTAGTGATTTTATTAATATTCATTAAATTATATTTACAAATTCTCATTAAATGCTTATTATTGTTTTAAAGAATTTAATAAGGAGCGATAATATGACTAAACAAACGCCCGAAACAATTGATTGGTCTACATTAGGGTTTAATTATATTGATACAGGTATGAGCTTTAGAGCGAAGTTTAGAAATGGAAAGTGGGAGCCAGGAAAACTAAGCAAAGATAATACAGTTAGGATGAGTGAAGCTTCTCCAGTACTACATTATGGACAGGCATGTTTTGAAGGACTAAAAGCCTATAGAACAAAAGAAGGGGATATACAATTATTTAGACCTGATCAAAATGCCAAACGAATGAAGAAATCAGCCGAACAATTATTAATGGAAGCTTATCCAGAAGATCAATTTATCGCTGCCATACATCAAGTTGTTAAAGCAAATGCAGATTGGGTTCCTCCATATGGTACCGGTGCGTCCTTATATATACGTCCTTTTTTATATGGTGAAGGGGATATTATCGGTGTTCAACCTGCTAAAAAATACACATTTTCAGTGTTCGTAACACCAGTAGGTCCTTATTTTAAAGATGGCTTATTGCCACAAGCATTCTTGGTTTCAGAATATGATCGAGCTGCTCCAAGAGGAACCGGTGCTGTAAAAGTTGGTGGAAATTATGCATCTAGTTATTTAGCAGGTAAAGAAGCAAAAGATCAAGGTTTTGCGGATGCTATTTTTTTAGATCCAGCGACGCATACAAAAATTGAAGAAATAGGAAGTTCTAATTTCTTTGGAATTACAAAAGATAAAGTATTCGTCACACCTGCTTCCCCGTCTATATTACCAAGTATTACGAAATATTCTTTACTGTGGATAGCTGAAAAAAGATTAGGATTAAAAACCGTGGAAAAAGAAGTATATTTAGATGAAATAGATCAATTTGTTGAAGCTGGTGCTATGGGAACTGCTGCAGTTATTACACCTATTTCTTCTATTACTTATCAAGGTAAGACTCATCTCTTTTCTGCGGAAAAAGAAACGGGTCCCATCACACAATCGCTTTATGAAGAACTTGTAGGTATTCAATTTGGTGATATTGAAGCACCAGAAGGCTGGATTCAAATAATACAATGACAAATTTCAACTGATAAATAATTTCTTAAAAACGCTTTACAATAGCTTTTTGACTAAATCATGATAAGATATTTTGCGTTAAATATTTTAAGTAATTGCTAGTCATAACTAGTAGTTTTATTTGATACTTTTTTACGACAAAGTACTCTGTTAGGATTTGATGCAGTATTTTATAGAGTAAGAAAGAATGAGTTGTTTAGAATCTATACAAGGAAAACATTAAAAATATCAGTATCAACTACCACCTTAATATTTCAATATCCGCGCAATTTTGTTTGCGTTGTTGAAGTTTTTAGGGATGAAAAGATTGAGGAGTGAAAATATGCTAGCCAATGTGCTAAGCAAAATAGTTATTACAAAAAAACAATTGTTTCTTATTATTATGGGGACAATGATTATGGCTTTTGGTATTGTTAATGTACATACGCCTTCACAAATAACAGAAGGTGGCGTCTTAGGCTTAGTATTATTTTCTAATCATGTTTTGAAACTCGATCCTTCATTTATGACGGTAATACTTGACTTGTTATGTCATTCTCTCGGTTACTCAATGATGGGATGGGTCTTTCTTCAAAAAGCAGCGGTAGCTACATTGAGTTTTGCTTCGTTTTATAAATTGTTTATGTTAATAGGACCCTTGTTGCCCAACTTTTATAATAAGCCTTTTATTGCAGCGGTATTAGGTGGAATTTTCATTGGGGTGGGATGTGGTTTAGTTGTAACTCAAGGTGGTGCAGCCGGTGGAGATGATGCGTTAGCAATGGTCATTGCAAAACGGTTGAATTGCAATATTTCAATGGCATATTTGTTAACGGATGGAGTTGTTTTGCTACTATCATTGACATATATTGCTCCTGAGAGACTTTTCTTTTCTTTTATCACGACCATTGTCAGTTCATTAATCATAGGACTATTTGAGTTACACTTAGTAAAACCAAACGTCTCTTTTCCAGAGATGCGCCGTACACAGTCAGTTAATTCATGGTAGTATAAATAATTTTTCTTGATGTCTACCTTTTGTAATAAGAGGTAGATTTTTTATATAATAATCTATCATGAATAAGATTTCTTTTTTTGAGCAGGCTACACCTTAAGAGAGAAGCATTATCAGATGTGAATGACAAAATGATGATATAAAACTATTGAGTGCTTGACAAGCTATAAATAATAGAATATAATTTAAGGATGTAGAGATTAGTCAAGAAGAATGATTTATTCGAAATATTGTCCGATTAAATCAGCATAAGTCAACAAAAGATCGTAGATTCTTAGAGAAGAACGGGCCTTTTGTTATTTTTTTGCCTAAAAAACAGGGAAAAAGCGACTTTGTTAAACGATTGTAAGGTTTGTAACGCAATCGTAATCTTCGGCCGATTTGTAAAAAAATAAAGGGGTGAAGGGCTTGAATCATCATATTGTTAAATATGGTAAAAAAGCAGAACGACGTAGTTACTCACGCATTCAAGAAGTTCTTGAAATGCCGGATTTAATTGAGATTCAAACAAAATCATATCAGTGGTTTTTAGAAGATGGTCTAAAAACAATGTTTGAAGATATTTCACCAATTGTGGATCATACTGAAACATTGGAATTATATTTTGTAGATTATAAGTTTGAAGAGCCTAAATATGATGTTAAAGAGTCGAGAAGTCATGATGCGAATTATTCGCGTCCTATTTACGTCACTTTACGCTTAGTGAACACTGAAACTGGAGAGATAAAAGAGCAAGAAGTATTCTTCGGTGATTTTCCAATGATGACTGAAATGGGGACCTTCGTTATTAATGGTGCGGAACGGGTAGTTGTTTCTCAATTAGTTCGTTCCCCAAGTGTTTATTTCCATGACAAAATTGATAAAAAAGGACGCCATACATTCACTTCAACCGTTATTCCTAACCGTGGTGCATGGTTAGAGTTCGAAACAGATGCTAAGGGTGTAGCGTATACACGGATTGACCGGACGCGTAAAATGCCTTTAACTGGTTTGGTTCGTGCATTAGGAATTGAAACGGATGATGAGATTATCGAGCTCTTAACAGAATCTGAACTATTAGTAACAACTTTAGATAAAGATGTTCACAAAAATGTAACAGATTCACGTACAGAAGAAGCGTTAAAAGATATCTACGAACGACTCCGTCCAGGAGAACCTAAAACTGCTGAATCAGCTAGAAATCTATTAACAGCTCGTTTCTTCGATCCGAGACGTTATGATTTAGCTCCTGTTGGTCGTTATAAAATAAATAAAAAACTGGATTTAAAATATCGTTTACGTGGTTTAACGTTAGCGGAAACGTTAGCTGATCCAGAAACAGGTGAAGTGATTCTTTCTGAAGGAACAGAATTAGATATTGCCAATATGGAGATTTTAGAGCCATACTTAACAAAAGGAATTAATACAGTAACGATTAATCCTTCGCCAGAAGCAGTTGTCGCAGAACCGATTGATTTACAAATAATTAAGGTATATTCGCCAAAAGATGGAGAGAAAACAATTAACATTATCGGGAATGGTAATATTTCTGAAGACTATAAAGCTTTAACACCAGCTGATATTATTGCTTCTGTTAACTATTATTTATTCTTAGATTATGGAATTGGCTCAACAGATGATATCGATCATTTAGGTAATCGACGTATCCGTTCCGTTGGTGAATTGTTACAAAATCAATTTAGAATTGGTCTTTCTCGAATGGAACGTGTAGTGCGTGAAAGAATGTCCTTACAGGACGTTAATTCTATGACGCCTCAACAACTTATTAATATCCGACCTGTTGTAGCAGCAATCAAAGAGTTCTTTGGTTCCTCTCAATTGTCTCAATTTATGGATCAGTCGAATCCTTTAGGTGAATTGACACATAAACGACGCTTGTCAGCCTTAGGTCCAGGTGGATTAACAAGAGATCGTGCAGGATATGAGGTTCGTGACGTTCATTATTCACATTATGGTCGGATGTGTCCAATTGAGACACCTGAAGGACCTAATATTGGTTTAATTAACTCTCTTGCTACTTATGGAAAGATAAATGAATTTGGTTTTATCGAGACTCCTTATCGGAAAGTTGATAAAGCAACTAATACTGTTACAGAAGATATCCATTATCTAACAGCCGATGAAGAGGATCTATATGTTGTAGCTCAAGCTAACTCACGATTAACGGAAGAAGGTCATTTTGTTAATGAAACTGTGATGGCGCGTTTCAAAGATGAAAACTTAGAAGTTGCAGCAGAACAAGTTGACTTTATGGATGTATCCCCTAAACAAGTTGTGTCTGTAGCAACTGCTTCGATTCCTTTCCTTGAGAATGATGACTCAAACCGTGCGTTAATGGGAGCAAACATGCAGCGTCAAGCAGTGCCATTAATTAAGCCACAAGCACCAATCGTTGGTACAGGAATTGAATATCAAGCTGCTCATGATTCTGGTGCAGCCTTGCTGACGAAAGTAGATGGTGAAGTAGTTTATGTGGATGCAAATAGAATTGATGTTAAAGATAATGAAGGTCATGTAGAATCGTATCCTTTAACTAAATTCGAACGCTCAAATGCTGGAACTTGCTATAATCAAACACCGATTGTCGCTTTAGGGGACACAGTTGAAAAAGGTGATGTTTTAGCAGATGGACCATCCATGGAGAATGGTGAGATGGCTTTAGGACAAAATCCATTAGTAGCCTTCATGACATGGGATGGATATAATTACGAAGATGCAATTATTATGTCGGAACGTTTAGTGAAAGATGATGTTTATACGTCTATTCATATTGAAGAGTATGAATCAGAAGCACGAGATACTAAATTAGGTCCAGAGGAAATCACCCGTGAAATTCCGAATGTTAGCGATGACGCATTAAAATATCTTGATCGCCAAGGTATTATCAGTATTGGTGCGGAAGTGCGTGATGGAGATATTTTAGTAGGAAAAGTGACTCCCAAAGGTGTGACAGAACTTTCCGCAGAAGAAAGACTCTTACATGCAATATTTGGTGAGAAAGCACGTGAAGTTCGTGATACGTCACTACGGGTTCCACATGGTGGTGGAGGAATTGTTCATGATGTGCGTGTCTTTACACGTGAAAATGGAGATGAACTATCGCCAGGAGTAAATATGCTTGTTCGAGTGTATATTGTTCAAAAACGTAAGATTAGTGTCGGAGATAAAATGGCTGGTCGACATGGTAACAAAGGGGTTGTCTCTCTTGTTGTGCCTGAAGAGGATATGCCATTCTTGCCAGATGGAACGCCAGTGGATATCATGTTAAATCCATTAGGGGTACCATCACGGATGAATATTGGTCAAGTATTTGAATTACACTTAGGTATGGCTGCTCGTACAATGGATATTCGGATGGCTACGCCAGTATTTGACGGCGCGTCTGAAGAAGATGTATGGGATACTGTGAAAGAAGCTGGACTATCAGAAGATGCTAAAACAATTCTATATGATGGTCGGACGGGTGAACCATTTGATCGACCAGTTTCTGTAGGTGTAATGTATATGCTTAAATTAGGACATATGGTTGACGATAAAATTCATGCTCGTTCAACGGGTCCTTACTCTCTTGTTACTCAACAACCACTTGGTGGTAAGGCCCAATTTGGGGGACAACGTTTTGGTGAGATGGAAGTGTGGGCGCTTGAAGCGTATGGAGCTTCTTATACATTGCAAGAGATACTGACTTATAAATCAGATGATGTCGTTGGTCGTGTGAAAACATACGAAGCTATCGTCAAAGGTGAGCCTATTCCAAAACCAGGCGTCCCTGAATCATTTAGAGTGTTGGTTAAAGAATTACAATCATTAGGTCTAGATCTCAAAGTGTTAGATAAAGATTATCAAGAAATAGATTTACAAGATGATGAAGATGAAGATGATGTAATTAATTTCAATGCTTTAGAAAAATATAAAGAAGACCAAAAGAAAAAAGAACAACAAGAAGTTTCAGCCTCAGAAAAACAATCTGAAGAGTAATGTATCGCAATCATCTAGTCATTTTTTAATGACTAGATGATGAATATATAAGGAGGTTAGCCCTTTGATCGATGTTAATACATTTGAATCAATGCAAATTGGTTTAGCATCACCAGAAAAGATCCGTAGTTGGTCTTATGGTGAAGTGAAAAAACCAGAAACTATCAATTACCGTACTTTGAAACCAGAAAAAGACGGGCTATTTTGTGAACGTATTTTCGGCCCATCTAAAGATTGGGAATGTTCATGTGGTAAATATAAACGTATTCGCTACAAAGGTCGTGTCTGTGAACGTTGTGGTGTAGAAGTAACGCGTTCAAAAGTGCGTCGAGAACGAATGGGTCATATTGAATTAGCTGCACCAGTTACTCATGTATGGTATTTTAAAGGAATACCAAGTCGTATGGGACTTATCTTAGATCTAAGTCCACGTCTGTTAGAGGAAGTAATTTATTTTGCGTCCTATATTGTCATTGATCCAGGTGATACACCGTTAGAATACAAATCATTAATGACTGAAACAGAATACCGTGAAAAAAGACGGGAATATGGCAACCGTTTTGTTGCAAAAATGGGTGCTGAAGCGATTAAAGATTTATTAGAACAAGTCGACTTAGAAAGCGAAGTTGCAGAATTACGCGATTTATTAAAAACAGCAACTGGACAAAAAAGAACTCGGGCAGTACGACGAGTTGAGATATTAGATTCATTTGTTGAATCAGGAAACAGACCAGAATGGATGATTATGGAAGCATTACCGGTCATCCCACCTGAATTACGTCCGATGGTTCAGTTAGAAGGAGGACGCTTTGCGACTTCTGATTTGAATGATTTGTATCGTCGTGTTATCAATAGAAATAGTCGTCTGAAAAGATTATTAGATTTAGGTGCACCAAGCATTATCGTACAAAATGAAAAACGAATGCTCCAAGAGGCAGTAGATTCACTGATTGACAATGGTCGACGCGGACGTGCTGTTACAGGACCAGGTAATCGTCCATTAAAATCTTTATCTCATATGCTAAAAGGTAAACAAGGTCGTTTCCGTCAAAATTTATTAGGTAAACGTGTGGATTACTCTGGTCGTTCAGTTATTGTTGTGGGTCCAACGTTAAAAATGTACCAATGTGGTTTGCCTAAAGAAATGGCAGTAGAGTTATTTAAACCGTTTGTTATGCGTGAACTCGTTGAACGCGAATTAGCTGGAAATATTAAAAGTGCTAAACGAATGATTGAAACGCTTGACGACCGCATTTGGTCGGTAGTTGAAGATGTTATTCGTGAACACCCGGTATTGTTAAACAGAGCACCAACACTCCACCGTTTAGGTATTCAAGCATTTGAACCCGTATTAGTAGAAGGGAAAGCTATTCGTCTTCATCCATTAGTGTGTGAGGCATATAATGCTGACTTTGATGGAGACCAAATGGCAGTTCATGTTCCTTTATCTGAAGAAGCACAGGCTGAAGCACGTGTTTTAATGCTAGCTGCGCAACATATTTTAAATCCAAAGGATGGAAAACCAGTCGTTACACCATCACAGGATATGGTTCTTGGTAATTATTACTTAACATTAGAGGAATCGGGAGCAGTTGGCGAAGGTTCTGTGTTCTCTGGTCCAAGTGAAGCAGAAATTGCTTATCAAAATGGTTACGTTCATTTACATACCAGAATTGCTATCCCAGCTAAATCTTTAGAAGGCAAAGAGTTCACGGAAAACCAAAAAGATAAATTAATGGTAACAACAGTTGGTAAGGTTCTGTTTAATGAAATTATGCCACCTGAATTCCCTTATCTTAATGAACCAACAGATGAGAATTTATTAAATAAAACACCAGATAAGTATTTCCTAGAAAAAGGAGCAGATATTCCTAAGGCTATTCAAGAAATGCCTCTCGTTCCTTCCTTTAAGAAAAAACATTTAGGTAATATCATTGCGGAAGTATTCAAACGTTATAAAGTAACAGAAACATCTGAAATGTTAGACCGTATGAAGAATTTAGGGTATAAATACTCAACTTTATCAGGAATTACAGTTGGAGTAGCGGATGTTCTGACATTAGAATCTAAACCAGGAATTATTAATGACGCTCATGAGCGGGTCGAAAATATTACAAAACAATATCGTCGTGGTTTGATTACAGAAGAAGAACGTTATCAAAATGTTATTACCACTTGGGAAAAAGCCAAAGATGCCATTCAAGCAGATTTAGTAGAAGAATTACCACCATTGAATCCAATTAATATGATGTCAGATTCAGGGGCTCGTGGTAATATATCAAACTTCACTCAACTAGCAGGAATGCGTGGAAATATGGCGGCACCATCTGGACGTATTATTGAATTACCTATAACGTCAAATTTCCGTGAAGGTTTAAATGTTCAAGAAATGTTTATTTCAACCCATGGTGCACGTAAAGGGATGACAGATACTGCGCTTAAGACAGCCGATTCTGGTTACTTAACACGTCGTCTTGTCGACGTGGCACAAGACGTTATTGTACGAGAAGATGACTGTGGTACTGATAAAGGTGTTGCTGTTCGAGCGATTATGGATGGTAATAGTGTGACAGAATCTTTAGAAGAACGACTCATTGGACGTTATACACAGAGAACAGTTCACCATCCTGAGACAGGTGAGGTCATTATTGGTACAAATGAATTGATTACCGAAGATATTGCTGTTCAGATTGTTCAAGCAGGTATTGAAGAAGTAACTATCCGATCTGTATTTACTTGTGATACAAACCATGGGGTTTGTCGTCACTGCTATGGAGTAAACTTAGCGACAGGTGCGGAAGTAGAAGTAGGAGAAGCTGTCGGAACCATCGCAGCACAATCCATTGGGGAACCTGGGACACAATTAACGATGCGTACATTCCATACAGGAGGAGTTGCTGGTGGTGGAGATATCACCCAAGGGTTACCACGTATTCAAGAAATATTTGAAGCACGGAACCCTAAAGGACAAGCGACGATTACTGAGGTAGATGGACAAGTGGAAGGTATTGAAGAAAAATCTGACCGCACAAAAGATATCACAATCGCTGGTTTAACAGATACAAGAACATATAATGTGCCTTTCCAAGCACGTTTGAAAGTTAATGTTGGTGACCATGTTCAACGAGGTCAAGCATTAACGGAAGGTTCGATTGATCCTAAAGAACTATTAGCAGTAACAGATGTTTTAACAGTAGAAAAATACTTGTTAGATGAAGTTCAAGGGGTTTATCGTGGCCAAGGGGTTGAGATTGGTGATAAACACGTCGAAGTTATGGTTCGTCAAATGTTACGAAAAGTACGTGTTATGGATCCGGCATCAACCGAAATTCTTCCAGGTGCTTTAATGGATATCGCTGACTTTGCTAGAGCGAACGAAGAAGCTATTAAAGCGGGCGAAGTTCCTGCAACAGCTAGACCAGTGCTGTTAGGTATCACGAAAGCGGCTTTAGAAACAAAATCATTTATTTCTGCTGCGTCCTTCCAAGAAACAACGCGTGTCTTAACAGATGCTGCTATTCGAGGCGATCGAGATGATCTTATCGGTCTGAAAGAAAATGTTATTATTGGTAAATTAATTCCGGCAGGTACTGGAATGAAACGTTACCGTAATATCGAAACTAATACGGCTGATATGGAAACTTCTGCAACAGAAGAAACAACATCTGAAGAAAAAGTTGAACAATAATATCATCCGAAGAACTTTAAAAAACATTCTTTCAATGTAGACATTTGAAATAAAAAGAGCACAATCAATAAAGGTATTCAATTACCGAAATTGATTGTGCTTTTTATATTGTTAGAATAACTAATTTAATTGGAAAAATATAATAAAAAAACTAATTGCTAGATAAGGAATAAAAGGTAATATCTTAATTCTCAGTAACAATATTGAAAATAAACCTAATAAAGAACTGATAAAAATAAATAAGGGTATTTGAACTAATGGCAGCAACAAACATATAATAGTCATAAATTTTATATCAGCACCACCTAAAGAACCTGGCAATAATAATTGTAATGATAGTAAGATGATAAGTATTAATATAGAAGATAAAAAATGAATAGTGTGCCCTGATACTAAAACATAAAAAAAGAAAGTGCCGAATAATAGAATCTGTAACTTATCAGAAACATAAAAATTGTGAATGTCACTGACGATCATTAAGCATATAATAATAAAAGAAGGAAAAAAATAGAAATAATCGGAAAATAAATGTGGAAGAGCATACAAAAATATACAACCCATTAATAATTCTAAAAATAAATATTTATATCCTATGGGAGAGTGACAATATTTACAACGCCCTAAGCAGAAGCAATAAGAAAAAATAGGTATTAAATCATTCCATTGCAAAGTATGTTTGCAATGGTCACACGTGGAGCGTTGATAAAGAAAATGATTAAAATTTGATTTGTTAGAAAAGAAGCAATAAGATGCTGAGCCGAAAATTGTTCCAAATATGAAATAAAACACCGTAATAACACCTCCTAATACTAAATAACTAAAAAATCATAAAATATAATATTTTTGTTGACTTTTTAATTTCACCCATGGTATATTATTACTTGTCGCCAAGAGGCCGTCATATTTTTGAAATAATTTCAAAAAGTGCTTGACAACTTTGAGACGGTGATGTTATATTAGATAACGTTGCG
>JACBXP010000013.1 GCA_015863185.1 Aerococcaceae bacterium DSM 111020 | reverse complement strand
TTGAAGATGGTGCTAATGTAAAAGGTTACTTCTTATGGTCATTGATGGATGTCTTTTCATGGTCGAATGGATATGAAAAACGTTATGGTCTTTTCTATGTGGATTTTGACACTCAAGAGCGTTATCCTAAGAAAAGTGCACACTGGTATAAGGAATTAGCTGAGACACAAGAATTAAAATAGTTTGAAGACTCCTGGAGTGAATAGAGAGCTATAAATAGTAAAACCAAAAGATAAGCATAAATTTGTGCTTATCTTTTTTATTATCTTAGAATTATTATTAATTAACATTAGACTTATGACATTCATTTCCGATCTCAAGCCTATCAGTAAATTTTATAGAAAAATCACTACAAACTAACATAAAAATACTTTTTGTTTTTAATAATATGGATAATAAAATTATATGATTATGGAAAAGGTGACAAAATTAGAAAGTAAATGGTTATTCCCGCATGGAAAAATTTAGCATTAATGTGTTTAGTTTATGACTGTTTGAAAGGTCGGTTGCAGTTAGTATCTATTCTGCTAAATAATTTTGATGAGAAGGGTCAAAAATGGCAAATAAATTAGTTTTTTAGATGTGAATGGCACATTAGTGAATTACGAAAATAAATTACCCGCATCAGCAGTTGAGGCAATTAAATCGGCTCAAAAAATGGACATAAGGTTTATATCAACAGGACGTTTAAAATCTGAAATGTATGACTATATACTTGATATAGGATTTGATGGATACATTGGTGTTAATGGTGTGTACATTGAAGATGGTGATAAAGTGGTTTGGCATAAAACGATAGAGCCAGAGAAAGCAAAAGAAATAGTAGATTGGTTACATAGCCGACAACTTGAATTTTACTTAGAGTGTAATAGTGGCTTATATGCTAGTGAAAATTTCCGTAAACGTGGACAATCGACAATGGAAGCATATGCGGCATATAAAGGTAGACCTAGTACAGAGGAAATTTCGGTAGACTATATATTTCCGGAAATGATTTATGATGCAAATTTATATCGAGATGATTTAAATAAGGTATCATTTATATTAGAGAGTTATCAAGACCACAAAGAATCAAAAAAACCATTTCCAGATATGAAAGCCGAAACTTGGGGTGGAGTCGGAGAGAAAGCGCTATTTGGTGATTTAGGTTTAGTTGGCATCGATAAGGGAACTGGCATAGCAAAATTATTAGAATATTTGGGTCATGATAAGATGAATACATTGGCTTTTGAAGATGTCCAAGTTGATATACCTATGCTGTCGTATTGTGAAATTGGTGTATCACTGGGGAGCGCGGCGCTGAAAATAAAAAAATGTCAGATTATATAACTGACAGTGTAGAAGATGACGGGCTATATAATGCATTTAAATATTTTGGGTTAATTTAAGTTATTGGATTGTTATGTTAGTTTATTAATTAATGATTTTTTTAAAAATTGACTTCATATAAACCATACTTAGATTAGAAGGAAGAAATACCGACGGGGAATTCTTCCCTCTTTTTTCTATGCATTTTTTCGTTGATTGCACTAACTGTCAATGTCTACTTCAATAAAATATAAATGTCGTTGTGGTTGGAGATTGTTTTTTGGATTTCGTTGAGATAAGCATTCGACACTGTAAATGGCTAAAGTTACGATAACCATAGCAAGATTGTTTAATATCTTAACCTTATTACGAATTCTTCAACAACCCCATTGGATAAGGTTTATCTCAGACTATTTTCAATCTTTAAAAGATACTTATAAAGGGTATTATAGGCGGTTAGTACTAGCTGTGGAAAGACAACTACTGCTTTGTTTCTGCTCAGCTATTCATTAAGTCTTTGAGCGAATGGTAATGTAGGACTTCAACAATCTGGTAGATATGGATATACACCAAGGAAAGTCTGGTATCTAGCTGTTTTAAATAATTGATTCTTTTATGTTATTGGGTCATGGATTTATTACTATCCATCATAAAAACTGTCCGTTGTTATGCGGACAGTTTTTTGATTTAATCAACAAAATCTTCATAACTGGTTAGGTATTTAAATAGTCGATGATCAATTGGATCGATGAATTTTAAATCCATATGAACAACATTTTCTTGTTTTCCATCAGAAGTTTCCCGGGAGGTTTGTTTAATCGTTTTATGGTCTGGTTTTACTTCCCCTAAATAATAGAATTCTGTTGAATCGTCATCATTTGATTTTTTTGCAAAAACGTAGAAATTCCAATATTCTGCTTCGTTATATAATATTTGGACTTCAGGAGAGTTCATTGTTCTTTTGGATTTTGTAAACCAATGCATTGTATCTCGTTCAACTAATTTATCATCATAGGCCATTAGAGCTCCTTTAAAATCTTCACCTTTATCCAAGGTAATGAAAATAACAAAATTTTTATTATTTTCATCCCGTGCATAGCCACCGATGTTTTGATCGACCATTTGCTTTTCCCAGCTCAACATTCTCAAGGTGTCACGACGACGATAACGTTGATGAACGGTAAAAGGTAATTGATTATTATAATGTTGATTTTTTATTTTCCCAAGTGTGACGAGATCGGTTAAAAGTTTCAGGAACACAGAGTTTTTAAGCGATTCTTTAAATGATTTTGTAGTTCTGATCGAGTCATCGGATCGAGACAGTATTGCGCTGTCTTTATAAGTTTTTAATTGCGATCCTACAAAAAAATCACAAGAAAGAGTATTGATAACATTATTAATAATATGTGATTCTATTGGTAAGTCATTTTCTTTAAAGAATATTTTGACATCCCTGAAGGATAATCGAGCTTCTGGTTTGTTTATGAAGAATTCGATTAAAAGCAATTCATGAAGTCTATGACCAGTGGCAATTTCTTTGGTAATTAATTTTAAAATCGCATCTGCATTTTGTGAAAGTGTGTCTTCGATTTCATTTCGCGTAACTAAATATTGATAGTATGTGTGCTTTTTAGTGGCAATAATATCAGGGTCAATAGTTTTATATTGGTAGAAATCAGTTAGCATTGGAATTCTTCCAAGACGATTTTTTAATTGCGTATAAGCTTCATTAATTACTGCCATAGAATCAAGAGAAGCTTTATTTATGGATTCATAAATGCGTTCTTTTGCAACTTCTTCAAAATTAATTGCAGAAAGGCCCGAAATATAGTGTGTTTCATTAACATCTTGTCGCAATCCGTTTTTGTTACTAGAATTATCACCAGATAATGCAACGGGAATAAGATAATTATTTTTATAATTACCAATAAAATCTATAATGGTGACAAATTCTTTCGAACCGTGCTTTCGAAGTCCTCTGCCTAATTGTTGAATAAAAATAATACTTGATTGGGTATTACGCAACATGATAACTTGATTTACCATAGGAATATCAATGCCTTCATTAAATATATCAACAGTGAAAATATATTCTATGATTCCTTCTTCTAATTCTTGAACTGTTTTATTTCTATGAGCTTGATTATCATCTCCGGTTAACGCTCGGCTTGGATAACCATGATCAGAAAATTTTTTTGCTAATTCTTTGGCTTCATCTTTCCTACTACAAAATACAAGGCCTTTAGTGACTTGATTTGAGATCGTATAATAATTGATTTTTTCTATGAGATATTTAACACGTTCATCCAACAAGAGTTGACTGAGATCAGACGTTTCAGAGATCGTTTCTCCTTTATATTCATAGTCTGTTACCCCAAAATAGTGAAAAGGACAAAGCATGTCCTCTTCCAATGCTTCTTGAAGCCTTATTTCATAAGGAACATTATATTCAAATGTGTTATAAATGTTTTCTGTATCCGTCCGTTCTGGAGTTGCTGTCATTCCGAGTAAGAAGTCAGGTTTGAAGTAATCAATTACTTTTTTGTATGACGATGCTCCTGAACGATGTGCTTCATCAATGAGAATATAATCAAAATAATCTTTTCCGAAATGCTCTAACCATTTATCTTTACTAATCATTTGAATAGTGGCGAAAAGATATTTGGCTTCTGTTTCACGCCGATTACCTGATAATACACCAAATTGTTCAGCATCTTCTCTAAGTATATTTTTGTATGAAATGACTGCATCATTTAAAATTTGTTCCCGGTGAACAATAAAAAGAAAGCGTCGTGGTTGATAATTTAAGACATCAAAAGCAGAGAGATAAGTTTTTCCAGTTCCTGTTGCTGAAATAACTAATGCTCTGTTTTCGCCAGCATCTCTAACAGCTTGGATATTACGAAGAGCTTTTTCTTGCATTTTATTTGGAACAATAATGTTTGAAGGCAAAATATCACTAATATGATCTTCTTCAATAAGCTGTTTGATATTTTGTTGGGATTGATAAGAAAGATTATAATCAACAATCCACTTATGTGTTAATGGCTTTGATAATTCCCATTCTTCTTCCATATGAGCTTCCATCTGATGAATTATCTCACCATGATCGTAACTTGTTAAACGAATGTTCCACTCATAGTTAAGTTTTAATGCTTTCATGGTAAGATTAGAGCTACCAATAATAAATGAATTATAATGAGAATGTTTGAATAAATAGCCTTTAGAATGAAAACCATCTTTCTCTGATATCCGTACTTCTAAATTAGGTATTTTTAGTAACTCCCAAAAAATAGTTGGAGTATTAAAAAACAGATACGTCGAAGTAATTAAACGTCCCTTTATTCCCTTGTCATGTAAATCTGCTAGTTGAACTTTAATTGCATCGAGACCACTTGTCGTAATAAAAGCAATGGAAAAGAAAAAAGTTTGACATTTTTCAATATCATTTTGAAGTAAATTTAATAAAAATTGTTTCTTTTGTGGAATATTTATAATAAGTTGTGGATCATAAAGAGAACCCGTCACGCGATGATCAATAAATGCTCGTGTCAATGACTGTTGTAACGGATCCATCTTATAATGCCTCTAAACTTTCTTGTGCTAATTGGTTAACGATTGGAATATCTGCTGGTGCCCAATCCAACACTAATAATTCATTAGGTAATACCCACTTTGCATTGTGATGTTCCTTTAAAATGGGTTTAGTATTGTTTAATCGACAAATGATTGTTGAAAGATTAACGATACCAAAATCATATTCATGTCGGACTTCCATATAAATATCGTTATTCATGTTAACCGTGAGATCTAATTCTTCGATTAGCTCTCTTTGGAGAGCTTGATGTGGTGTTTCGCCGGGCTCTATTTTACCGCCAGGGAATTCCCATTTTAATGGAAGTGTTCCCGTTTCATTGCGTTGTGTACAGAATATTTTGTTGTCATGAATAATAATAGCACCACTGACATGTATTATTGATGTTTTCATTTTCTTCTCCTCCAAACTTAGTTAAAGTATAGCAGCTCTAAGAAGTAAAATGAAGGAGGTATTTATTATTATATTGTTTATGCAGCATGTTACGGTTTTTTTGTTTATTTGAGTATTAAATGTGATATTGGGTAATTGAATACGTATTCACCATTCTTTCTTGAGCTAAATCAATGCATTAATAAATTCCGGCAAGTAAAATAAGTAAGTATCTTAAAAATTATAGGAAAGAAGGAATCAAATGAACTGGATTGCTCTCATTGTTGTATTATTTTTATTTGCCGGTTTACATTATTTAAACAAAAAAGGGGTCTCCTTTTTAGGACGTGTCTTATTAGCTACTGTATTAGGCGGGATTGTAGGATTGATCTTTAAAGACAATACGGAATATGTTTATCCTATTGGTCGTATCTATGCCAATCTCTTGCGTGCAGTTGTAACACCATTGCTATTATTCTCAATTATCAAAACAGTCATCTCATTAAAAGATATTGAAAGTTTATCTTCGATTGGTGGCCGTGCGATTGGTGCTTTAAGTATGCATAATATTTTTGGATCAATCATTGCGATTTTATTAAGTTTGGCATTCGGTATCGGGAAAAATGCACATATTGAGATTCCTGCCAATGCAGAAATCAATGAAGTGCCTGCATTTACCGATACGATTATTAGTTTCTTCCCTTCAAATATTGTGGCTCATATGGCAGAAAACCAAGTATTGCCCGTAATTGTATTTGCGGGATTAGTTGGGGTAGCCTCTTTATTAGTCACTGACAAAGAATCGATTCAACCATTTGTTAACTTTATCGATGCCGCAGACCGTGTGATGTTCCAATTTGTTGGTTTGATTACTAAATTTACGCCTTATGCGGTATTAGCATTAATCACTAATCGTATTGGAACAATGGATATGGCTTCAATGCAATCATTGTTAGTAGTTTTGTTGGTTGTTTTTATTGCCACTTTTTTCCATTCTATTATCTCAACAAGTGTCATCAATGCCTTATTAGCTAAATTAAATCCAATGCCATTCTTGAAGAAATTCTTCCCAGCTTGGTTGATTGGTTTTTCAACACAAAGTTCCACCGGAGCGATTCCTGCAAATGTGGAAGCACAAGTTAAAATGGGTGTATCAGAAAATGTTGCCACTTTCGCAGCCTCTATTGGTTCGACATTTGGTATGCCAGGTTGTGCTGCAATTTGGCCATCAATCATTGTCATCTTTACTATTAATGCGATGAATATTCAATACACGCTTCTAGATTATGCGATGCTTGTATTGGTATGTTTATTAGTTTCTGCTGGTACAGCAGGTGTACCTGGTGTTGCAACCATTGTCGCGACATCCGTGATGACTGCGATGGGATTACCAGTTGAGATGGTTATCTTAATGACGCCTATTTCTGCAATTGCTGATATGGGACGTACCGCTACAAATGTTGAAGCAGCAGGATCAGCTGGTTTAATTGTGGCAGCACAAACCGATAATTTAAATAAAGAATTATATTACGCAAATTAATGATTGCGCCTTTTATTCCACAATCTGGAATAAAAGGTGTTTTTTTGTTCATGAAATGATAATAATACGACCAGAGATGGAGGAGACTTAGAGGGTTGCGTGATATAATATAAATAATAAGAAATAAGTTTGTGAGGGAAAGCTATGAAATTTTATATGAAACAAAAACTGTTTTCGTTGCGTGAAACGTTTGATATTTATGATTCCAATCGAAAATCAATTTTTAAAGTTCAAGGAAAATTATTGTCATTAGGCAAACAATTGCGTGTTACAGATAGCGAAACAGGAGAATATTTAGTAGATATTCATCAAAAAGTGGTGAGCTTATTCCCGAAAATGCAAGTTAATTATCATGGTAAACACATCGCAACAGTGGAGTCAAAAATCTCATTATTTAAACCGAAATATACTATTCCTGAATTTGGTTGGGTGGTTCGAGGAGATATATTTGCTCATGATTATGAGATTCTCGACAAGAATGGGACACTCATTGCGACCATTAACAAGAAATTTCTTTCATGGTCAGATACATTTGAATTTGATATTCGTGAAGATGATGTTCCATTTGTTGTTATTATCGGTATCATATTAGCGATTGATATGGTGATGGATAGTGCTTCGGATTAATGAGAAAACGAAAGAATGGATGAGTGAAGATGTCCTGTTTAGGTAATGTCATTTGGTTTATTTTTGGTGGATTGATTAACTTTGTTGTCTGGTCGTTTTTTGGGGTCTTGCTATGTTTAACAATTATCGGTATTCCATTAGGACGCCAGTGTTTTAAAATGGCGCGATTGTCGGCAGCACCCTTTGGAAAAGAAGTGATCGTTTCTCCTCGTGGCTCGTCATTATTTCTGAATATACTATGGATCTTATTGGCAGGTGTTTCAATTGCTGCGATTTTCTTTATATCAGGCGTTGTCTTATGCGTGACGATTATTGGTATACCCTTTGGAATACAACAATTTAAGCTGATGTTGTTAGCTTTATTTCCATTTGGTTCCGTAGTGAGACCATCGAATTCTTATTACTCGAATGTTAAGATCTATTAGCATTGACAAGAGTGGAATGTAATTTCGGTCATCCTGGCTAATTGCGAAGCAATCATATGAATCATAATTGACAACATCGTAATATATGATTGTTAGAGATAGTGGTGAGTTTTCTTGTTATAATTAATTTAGTCGTTGTAGCAAGATGTCTTATAAGGAGAAACATATGAAAAAGTCATTCAAACGTTCTATATTACGGATAGTCGTTGCGGGAATGGTATTACAATCGGCTCAATTATCAATCAATGCACAGTTAAATGGTGACAATCAGAACTTATTTACTGAATCAGTGAGTGAATCAAGTGAAGATGTAGCCGAAGAAGATGAATCATCTACTCAAACAAGTCAGGATTGGTCAGCAATCGAAGCATCAATCCAAGAAGGCATCAAGCCTGAACAATTGACACAAGTATTTCAATCCAAAGAGGCACTCGAGTTTACGAATGACGAAGGATTAATCGCCCAAATTGATCGCTACGCTTTGTATGAATTATCCGATATTCATCGTGACCATCGCTTGCTATTCGGTGACCAAGATGAGCGAGGTGCTATTTTTGTCATGGAAATTTCACTTGAGAATCAGTCGGATGAGGCAGTATATCATAATAATATACCACGTTTAGCTCTACCTGGTTATGATGGTGTAATCGTTGAAGCTTCCTCATCGATGGCGAATGATGAAGATTTGTATTTTAATTTTAGTGAAAATGAACAGAAACTAAAGCCAGGAGATTCTAAGAAAGGGTATTTAGCTTATACACTATCTTCAGAGGCGATGGATGCTCTCGAACAAAATGGCAGTATCCATGTTGAATTTATAGGCTTTCGTGATCAAGCAGATTATGTTGATGCAGTTCATTTATTAGAGAATCCAGTATTTAATCTACCTTTCAGTGATCAAGCAGCGCAACAAGCGGCATCCACCAGTGAATTATTTCCAGATGCTGTAGTTCGTGATAATATGGGGGAGAAAGAATTATTAGAATCCGCAGAAAATGTGGCTGCCAGTCAAGTAGAAGAAGAAATTATGGTTACCGTCGATGGGTATCAAATTGCTCAGCTCATTCCCAATGCAGATTATGAAGCGGGTGTTGAAGAATTAGCGGGTGGATTAATCATGGTCAATGTTAAAGTGGATGTTCAAAATAATTCCGATAAGGCCATACGCTTAGGGCAATCTTATAATAAATTAGTCTTAGGTAAGATGGTTGAAATGAATTCTGACTCGATGTTGGAAGTGAATGACTATGATTTAGAAGTGGCGCCAGGAGACACAGGAACAATATATAATGTCTTCACCATGGAAGGCAATATGTATGAGAAATTCAAAGACGACACCTTTACATTTGTACCTTCCATCAGTAATGTTGATGGTGAAGATATGCATGAATATCAAGCCATACTTATAGATTTTAAAGATTAAAATATATTAAGCTGGCCCTCGATTTGAGGGTCTTTTTTGTTGTTGAAAATGCGTATCTTAAAGCTTTTTTACGAGATAATTTGTGACATTCATTGATGAAATAGCTATAATGATTAAAAAGGAGTGATTCAATGCCATTTGTACGCATTCAAGCAAAAGCAGGTAGAACACAGGAACAAAAAGAAAAGTTGGCGACAACCATTGTCAATGCAATGGAAGAACAAGGGTTTGCATCGCCTGAAGCAATTCATATAATCTTTGAAAATATGATTGAAGGCGATTATTATCCAGGAAAAGACATCGCCAAAAAAGACTAGAAATGTGGTGACAGGATGATTACAACGGGTGAATTGTGTGAGGAATTAGTAAAGATGGGCTATAACATGGGTGTTGCGAATGTGCAATATGCTCGTGTGCTCATTATTTGGCAACGTTTAGTTGGTTCCAAAGAAAACCCTGTCGCACATGTTAATACTTCCAAGTTAGAGGATTATTCTATAAATTATCCATGGTTTCGAGATGAATTGGATATTGAGCAAAAAGTAGCATTGACTTTATTGCTAGATGAATATGCTAAGACCCCCTTGAGATATCGTTGAGATGAAGAGATGATGTATTAAGCATATCTCACGATTAACGAATCTTATTTTTATATAACAATAAAGAAGAAGGATATTTGTTTAAATAATGATGCGAGGGATGTATGTATTATCAAACGAAATGGATGAACAATCGTGAGTGGCTAATAGTAGCCAATGATGTTGGGATTTTGTTTGTAGGACTAGCATCAGAACTAGAAGATAAAAAGTTAAGGAGTCTGGTTGAATCGCAGGGCCAATTAGAACCATACTTCAATGAATTGAAAGAATATTTCAATGGAGAAAGAAAACATTTTAACTGGCCTTTGATTGCACAAGGAACACCATTTCAACAAGAGGTGTGGGCAATATTACAACTTATTCCATATGGTAGCACTCAACATTATGGACAAATAGCTGAACAGCTGGGTCGACCTAAAGCTGCACGAGCTGTTGCAAAGGCTATTGGTAAGAATCCGCACTTAATTATCACGCCCTGTCATCGAGTTATTGGAAAAGATGGGTCACTCACTGGCTTTCGTGCAGGATTAGATTTGAAACAAGAATTATTGAATTTAGAGGAGAGATAGAGATGCTGAGAATCGCTTTGATAGCACATGATAAGAAAAAAGATGACATGGTAGCTTTAGCGACAGAATTTAAAGAAATATTAAAAGATAATCAACTTTATGCTACTGGAACCACTGGTGGGCGTATCATTGATGCCACTGGATTGGATGTGCATCGCTTTAAATCTGGACCACTTGGTGGCGATCAACAAATCGGTGCGGCGATTTCTAATAATCAAATGGATTTAGTGATTTTCTTACGTGATCCATTAACACCTCAAGCACATGAACCGGACATTTCAGCTCTATTACGCTTATGTGATGTTTATGAAATTCCATTAGCGACGAATGATTCTTCAGCCCGAATCATGATTCAAGCAGTAGAGAAGGGGCTGATTAACTGGCGTGAAGCTGAACACGGAGAAGATTGGAAGCAATTAGATATTTAAATGGAGTGAGGGGTGCGAAGGCACCCTTTTTTTAAAATGGAGGAGATATCATGTTAACCTTTAAACGTTTTAATATTCAATCGATTCCTTTGATAGAGATAACCCCAGAACAACAAGAGGGCGAATCATTACCTTTAGCTATCCATTATCATGGTTGGATGAATAATAAGGATTATTCCATCGCTTATGGTATTGAAATAGCTAAACGAGGTTTTCGCGTCGTGATGGCTGATGCCTTATATCATGGAGAGCGACGATTACCTGGACAAGAAAAGGATCAAGATCAACGAAAGATATTGCAAGTAATTCCTCAAAGTGTGAGTGAATTTCCTATTATATTAGATTATTATCAACAAGAAAATTTAATTGCCAATGATTTTATTGCTGTTTCAGGACAATCAATGGGTGGAATGACTGTTTGTATGTTAATAGCTGCTTATCCAGAGATTAGTGCTGGTGTTTGTCTTGAAGGGACTCCTAATCCAGTGAAAATGTTCATCGAAAATGGTTATAGTGTCGAAGAGATTCCAGACAACTTTAAATCATTTGATTTATCGACTTATCCTAAACGTATTTCTAAACGGCCGATGTTGTTTTGGCATGCTCAAGGAGATCAATGGGTAGATGTAAAATATGTGCAGGATTTTTATCATTCTAATAAAGAACTCGAGGCATTGAAAAACACACATTTTGCAGAGGATGAAGGAGGCGAACATTTTGTTCCTTATTCTGAAGTGGTGCGAATGGCTTACTTCTTAGCATATGCTTATCAAAGTCCACAAAACGATATTTGGAATAATACCCAACAAAAAATGGTTGAATTATATGGAAAGAGATAAAATTTATCATTTGTACAGACGAACATTCATCGAATTATCATCAAGAATTAACGTTAATTATGTTATACTTAAACTGATGAAAAAGAGGTGAATAAATGAGTGGACAGGTTGTTAAACCGAAACGCAATGAGCGATTAATGTTTATGACTTATTATTTAACTCATCGTCCAAATCAATTAATTAAATTGAGTTATTTTACTGAAACTTTGAATGCAGCAAAGTCATCGATTAGTGAAGATATTAATCACATTCGAAAAATGCTTTCCGAACAAGCATTAGGTGATATTGTTACCATTCCGGGAGCTGCGGGTGGTGTTATTTATCGCCCTATGGTAAATGAAGAACAAAGGCGAATATTTGCATCAACGTTCAAAGAAAAGATGCACGAAAAGAAACGAATCTTGCCGGGGAATTATTTACAATTTATGGATATTTTACAAAACCCCTATATTATGAGTACAGCGGCTGGCATCATTGCCGAATTTTACCAAGATCATGAGATCGATGCTGTCTTAACTGTCGAAGCTAAAGGGATTGGTTTAGCAGTGGAAGTGGCTCGCTTATTAAATCGTCCTTATGTGGTAGCAAGAAGGAATGCTCAAGATACGGTTGGGTCGACTATTTCGGTCAGTTATGTATCTGGCTCACATCAAAAAGTTAATAAAATGGAATTAGAAACCGATAGCCTTCAACAAGGATCTCGTGTTCTAATTATTGATGACTTTTTGAGGAATGGTGGAACAGTCTCTGGTCTGATCGCATTGCTTGAAGAGTTTAAATGTACAGCAGAAGGAGTCTGTGTAATGGTTGAAAATATGGCGAGTCATCCTTATGATTATCATGTTGATGCCTTGTTTACTGTGAATTTAGGCTATAATGCAGAAAAAGGGCATTTTGATCTAGAAGTCGATGTAGGCGCGATGACCAAAGTCAATTGACAGTGTGTTCACTAGTCAAATGTGTATTGAATGTTTATAATAAAATAGAACAAAATTAAAGACGGATGAAGGAGTGTTATGATGACGAAACGGATGGCTGTAATATTAGCTGCTGGTAAGGGCACGAGGATGAAGTCAGATCTTTATAAAGTAATGCACCCTGTGAATGGTTTGCCAATGATTGATCATGTGATGCGTGCTGTTGAGCAAAGCGATATTGATGACATCGTTACGATTGTAGGGCACGGAGCAGAGATGGTGAAAGAGGCGTTGGGTGAGCGAAGTCAGTATGCTCTACAAGAAGAACAACTTGGTACTGGACATGCGGTTCAACAAGCTGCTGAGCAATTGGAAGGTGTTCAAGGTAACACACTCGTTATTTGTGGGGACACACCGCTATTAACGTCAGAAACATTAAGTGCTTTGTTTAAGCATCATGAAGAAACAGGTGCTAAAGGGACCATCTTATCAAGTGTAATTGATAATCCAACAGGTTATGGACGTGTTATCCGTGCAGAAGATGCTTCAGTTTCTCATATCGTTGAAGAAAAGGATGCGAGTGACACTGAACGTCAAGTACAAGAGATTAATACAGGAACTTATGTCTTTGATAATCAAGCGTTATTTGACATGCTTTCTAAAGTCAGCAATGATAATGCACAGGGTGAATATTATTTGCCTGATGTGATTGGTTTGCTTAAAGAAGCAGGAGAGTTAGTTCAAGCCTATCCAATGGCCGACGCAGATGAAGGCCTAGGGGTGAATGACCGTATCGCATTAGCTGAGGCAACACGCATTATGACACAGCGTATCAATACTTGGCACATGCGCCAAGGAGTGACATTCTATAGTCCAGAGACAACTTACATCGAGGCAGATGTGGAGATTGGCTCAGATACAATTCTTGAATCTGGTGTTTCTCTGAAAGGACAAACACAAATAGGCAGTCATTGTCATATCGGAGCCAATTCAGAAATCGTGGATAGTACGTTAGCGGACCATGTTCGTGTAACCCAATCCGTTATTGAACATGCTAAAATTGCCTCACATGCTGATGTGGGACCTTTTGCACATCTTAGACCGCAAGCTGATATAGGCGAGGGTGTTCATATTGGGAATTTTGTTGAAGTGAAAAATGCAACAATTGGTAAATCAACGAAAGCTGGACATTTAGCTTATATCGGGGATGCGGATGTCGGAGAAAATGTAAATATTGGTTGTGGAGCTATCTTTGTTAATTTTGATGGAAAACATAAATTCCGTTCAAACATTGGCGATGACGCTTTTATCGGTAGCAATTCGAATATCGTCGCCCCGATTAATATTGGCGATCGGGCATTTATTGCAGCAGGGTCGACCATTGTTGAAGATGTAGAAGACGAACAGTTGGCCATCACTAGATCTAAACAATCAAACATAGAACATTATTGGGATAAACTTCAAAAGAGATGGAAAGAGGCAGAAAAGTGATAGAGACACCATATAAAGACCATAAATTAAAGATTTTTTCTTTGAACTCGAATCATCCATTAGCAGAAAAGATTGCCCATGAGGTTGGAGTAGAACTCGGGGAAATCAAATTATCGCGCTTTGCAGATGGTGAAATCAAAGTAAATATCGAAGAAAGTATTCGTGGGGATCACGTGTATATTATCCAATCAACATCACATCCCGTGAATGATAATTTGATGGAGCTGATGATTACCATTGATGCTTTAAGACGGGCAAGTGCTAAAACAGTTAATGTTGTGATGCCTTATTATGGTTATGCTAGACAAGACCGTAAAGCACAGCCACGTGAACCTATCACAGCTAAATTAGTAGCGAATATGCTTGAGATGGCAGGGGCAGATCGTGTAGTTGCTTTAGATTTACATGCTGCACAAATTCAAGGTTTCTTTAATATACCCGTGGATCATTTATTAGGTGCACCATTACTGGCGAACTTCTTCTTAGATAATAAATTAACAGGTGATGACGTCGTTGTTGTCTCTCCTGACCATGGTGGCGTGACTCGTGCGCGTAAATTGGCTGAATTCTTACACTCACCAATTGCGATTATTGATAAGCGACGTCCAAAGCATAATGTTGCAGAAGTTATGAATATCGTTGGAGATGTAGCTGGTAAGAAGGCTGTCTTGATAGACGATATGATTGACACAGCAGGTACGATTACTGTTGCTGTGAATGCGCTGAAAGAACGTGGTGCTGAAGAAATTTATATTTGCTGTACGCATGCACTATTTTCTGGGCCAGCGGTTGAACGCTTAAATGATGCGCCTTTAGTAAAAGTTATTGCCACAGACTCAATTCAAATCCCAGATGAAAAAGTAGCAGCTCTTGGAGACCGCTTAGAAATTGTCTCTGTTTCGAAACTAATTGCTGAAGCGATTATTCGCATTCATGAAAATAAATCTGTCAGCCCATTATTTAATGAACAATTTATTATGGATTAAATTTAATATCGCAATGAGACCCCGAATGGATTCGATTCATTTGGGGTTTTGTTGAATGTTTACATAAGCAATACCTGAGAAAGGATGTCATTTATGGCCCATAATATTACTCAAGACTCTTCGTTAATGATATTTTCGCTGGATTCTAATCTTACTTTAGCGAAGCAGATAGCTGAAAAAATAGGTGGTGAACTTGGCGCAATCGATTTAGTGAAATTTGCCGATGGTGAAATTAAAATTTCTGTCCAAGAGAGTATTCGCGGTGCACATGTATACATCGTTCAATCCACATCTTTCCCGGTCAATGATCATCTGATGGCACTAATGATTGCTATCGATGCTTTTCGTCGGGCTAGTGCAAAGACGATTAATCTTGTGATGCCTTATTTTGGTTATGGTCGTCAAGACCGTCAAGCTGCTCAACGTGAACCACTAACTGCAAAACTCGTTGCCAATATGTTGGAAATGGCGGGAGCAAATCGTATTCTAACTTTAGACTTACATACCAACCAAATTCAAGGCTTCTTCAATCTACCGGTGGATCATCTACTAGCGGGACCATTGTTTGCGGAATATTTTATTCAGGCTGGACTCCAAGGAGACGACATTGTCGTTGTTTCTCCTGATCATAGTAGTGTTGCTCGGTCGCGACAACTCGCTAATTTTCTTCATTCACCTATTGCCATTATTGATCGACGGAAGATGGAATATAATCAGCCTGCTGTTGTGAATTTGATTGGGGATGTTCGTGGCAAAAGTGCGATAATTTTTGATGATATGATCGATACCGGTGAGACGATGTCCTATGCAGTAGAAAAACTCAAGGAACAAGGAGCCGTTGCGATTTATTTATGTAGTCCCCATGCTTTATTATCTGGAGACGCGGCTAGTAGACTGAATGCCATGCCGATTGATAAAATCATTGTCTCAGATTCCATTGAAATGCAGACAAAGAAAAGAAAAATATTAGAGTCAAAATTAGAAATTGTCTCAGTCGCTGCTTTATTTGCTGAAGCGATTACGCGAATTCATGAAAATCGTCCAGTGAGTCCTTTGTTTCTTGAACAATTTAAATCGAGATAGTTGAAAGATGCACTTAGATATAAGCAAATAAGCATACTTTGTATAAGGGAAAAATACTTTGTAAGATTAAATTTTTTTAATAATCTGCTTGACAGATTAAAAAAATGCCTTTAATATATAATGCATAAACAAAAGATAACAAACGCGTTGACATGGAAAGTAAATGCGAAACACTTCTGTAGAGAGCTCATGTTTGGTGAAAGTGAGTGTAGTGAATCCATTGAAAATGGCCATTGAGCGGTCATTCTAAGCAGATTGTGAAGAATGAACGGATACCCCCGTTACGTCGGTCGCAGTATAGAGAATATTCTCCGCACTGTCAGAGGTCTTTTGAGCAATCAAAAGACAAACAAAGGTGGTACCACGAAGTTATAAACTCTCGTCCTTTATGGATGGGAGTTTTTTTGTTATTTAGAGAGGAGTAAGTGATGATTGATTTAAAAAATATTGATGTCGTATTTTCGACAGATGACCGCGTTGTTACAGCGGTAAAAGATGTCAATATCCATGTTAATCGTGGAGAAATATATGGAATAGTAGGCTATAGTGGAGCAGGAAAAAGTACTTTAGTACGAACGATTAATTTATTGCAAAGACCCACGCAAGGTGAAGTTATTGTGAATGGACAGGATATGATGGCTTTGTCGGCTTCGGAGCTTCGAGAAGCACGGAAAAAAATCGGGATGATTTTCCAACATTTTAATTTGATGGAGCAAAGAACAATTTTTGAAAATGTTGCCTTTCCTTTAAAAGGGAGTGGCTTAACCCAAAAAGAAATAGCCAATAAAGTAGCTGAGCTATTAGATTTGGTTGGACTCGAACAGAAATCAGATAGTTATCCGAGTCAATTATCAGGTGGGCAAAAGCAACGCGTTGCAATCGCTCGAGCATTGGCTAATGACCCAGATGTCTTGCTTTGTGATGAAGCGACGAGTGCGCTTGATCCAAAGACGACGACTTCTATCTTGAATTTACTGAGTGAATTAAATCAAAAACTTGGTTTAACAATCGTTATCATTACTCACGAAATGTCTGTTGTGAAAGACTTATGCCACAAAGTGGCGGTGATGGAAAATGGGGAAGTATTAGAACAAGGAACCATTGTGGAAATGTTTACCAATCCACAACGGACATTAACCAAAGAATTTATTAATACTGCAACGCATTTTGATCAAGAAATTGTCACAGTCTTATCACATTCTACGACTGAACGTCTCAGAGAAGAAGGGGATCTCATTCGTTTAAGTTATGTTGGTCAAAGAACAACTGAGCCAATTATTGCGCATTTGGTTCGTGAATATGATGTTGATGTTAATATTATCTATGGACATGTCGAAATATTACAAGACATTCCGGTGGGGAATTTATTTATAGCGATAAAAGGGGAATCATCAAATATTGAACAGGCCATTAGCTATCTGAAGGCGAATCAGGTAAATGTTGAGACGCTAGATGAATTGCTTAATGAGTATGTCTATGATCGGGTAAAGGAGGGTGAATAATGCAAGAAATATTATATATATTAGCCGCAGCGAATGAAGATGGCGGAACATTTATTGAAAGATATTTTCCATATGCTTGGGAGTTACGTGATGAATTTTTAGGAGCAACATGGGAAACAATCTATATGATGCTGATAGCGATTGTCATTGGTGGTTTTTTTGGTCTGATTCTTGGTATTATTATGACAGTAACGGGACCTGGAGGCATTTTAGAAAATCGGCATCTTTATAAAGTATTAGATACATTGGTCAATATTTTCCGTTCGATTCCATTTATTATCTTATTAGCCCTACTTATCAATGTGACACGTGCTATTGTTGGAACAACGATTGGCCCAACGGCAGCGACCGTTCCAATTATTTTTAGTACGATTCCATTCTTTGCACGGCAAGTTGAAATTGCGCTTTTAGAAGTCGATCCGGGTGTGATTGAAGCGGCTGAATCGATGGGTTCTTCTCCATTAGATATTATCTTTCGAGTCTATTTACGAGAAGGTCTTCCTGCACTACTCCGAGTCAGTGCATCGACAGTCATCAGCGTCATTGGATTAACTGCCATGGCTGGTTCTGTTGGTGGTGGGGGTTTAGGAACAATGGCGATTGCCCGTGGTTATCAAAGAAGTCGGATGGACGTTATTATTGTAGCAACCATTTTAACATTATTGATTGTATTTGTTAGTCAATTAATTTTTAATTGGTTAATCCGTAAAACAGAACATTAGTCAAAGATAAAAGGAGAATACACATGAAAAAATTATTATCAACTTTATTAGCAGGTAGTTTATTATTGTCAAATGGATTTGCCGCAGTATCTGCTCAAGAAGAAAAGCCATTTGAAGGTGAAAAAGTATCCGTTGGGGTAGCTTCTGAATATGAAGAAGAAACTTGGCAGGTGGTCGTCGATAAAGCAGCAGAAGAGGGAATTGAAGTTGAATTAGTATTGTTTACTGACTATGTTCAACCCAATATTGCTTTAGCAGATGGTTCTATTGATTTGAATGCATTTCAACATATTGCATTTCTTGAAGAGTGGAATGAGGAAAATGATGGTGACCTTCAACCTCTTGGTTTTACTTATGTAGCACCACTTAGAGTCTATTCTGATAAGTATGAATCATTGGATGATGTTCAAGAAGGAGAAATAATTGGTATCCCATCTGATCCAACAAATGGTGGTCGGGCTTTATTAGCGCTTGAAACTGCAGGATTAATTGAAGTAGATGATGCAGCAGGTGTTTTACCAACCGTGAGTGATATCACAAAAAACGAAAAAAATATTGAATTTGAAGAATTAGATGCTGCCCAATTGCCTACCGCTTTACCAGATTTAGCAGCTGGTGTGATTAATAATAACTTCGCTCTTGATGCTGGTTTATCAGTGGATGATGCGATTTTCTCAGATGGCGAAGATATTGATTCTTTAGCAGCGGACTACAAAAATGTTCTTGCTGCGAAAGAAGAAAATGTTGAAAATCCATTATTCAAACGTATCTTAGAATTATATCAATCAGAAGAAATTGCAACGAAATTAGACGAAGTTTCTAATGGAGCAGATTTACCAGCATGGTCTGAAAATGATACTTATCCTGTCCAAAGAGAATCCGTTGAAAGTGAATCAACAGATTCTTCAGAAGAAAACAGCGACTCTTCACAAGAAGAAAGTAGTTCTGAAACTTCAGAAGAATAGTCTTCTTTCGATAGAATAAAACGAATTTAAATCATTGATTGAATGATTTTGTAGTCGACAATAATTCCTTCCTTTAGAGAAGATTATTGTCGGCTTTTTTGCGGTCTATAATTTTTGTTATGATTGTTTTATAATATAATGAGATGATTGTTGAAAGGAAGATGAGTATGCAAAGACAATTGACTGTAGAAGAGGAAGCACGTTTAAATCGAATTGCATCATTGACAACGATTCCCTCACCCACAGGTTATACATATGACATTATAGAGACGATTCAAACGCAATTAGATGATTTGCGTATTGATAATCAACTCACTCCTAAAGGTGGTCTGTTGGTAACCTTAAGAGGAGATAATGACGAACGGCATCGTTTTGTGACAGCACATGTCGATACACTTGGAGGGATGGTTCGTGCCATCAAACCGGACGGACGTTTAAAGATGGATCGGATTGGTGGGTATACTTATCATTCAATCGATGGTAATTATGTGACGATTCACAGTTCGTTAACGGATAAAACATATCAGGGGACAGTATTACTCAAACAAACCAGTGTTCATGTTTATTCAGATGCTGATTCAGCAGAACGTAATCAAGATAATATGGAGATACGTTTGGATCATCGCGTGCAATCTGCTGAGGAGGTAGAAGCGTTAGGAATTCGTGTCGGTGACTTTATTAGTTTTGATCCACGAACCGAAATCTTACCCACAGGATATATCAAATCACGTCATTTGGATGATAAAGTGAGTGTAGCATTATTGTTAGAGGTTATTGAGCGAACAAATAATCAAGAGATTCACTTAGCACATACGACGCATTTTTATATCTCAAACAATGAAGAAATTGGTTATGGTGGCAATTCTAATATCACACCAGAAGTTGAGGAGTACCTAGCTGTCGATATGGGCGCAATGGGAACCGATCAAATGACGGATGAATATTCGGTATCTATTTGTGTGAAGGATGGTTCGGGTCCTTATCATTTAGGACTCCGCAATCAATTGGTGAACCTATGTGAGTCTGAGAATATTCCGTATCAGTTAGATATCTATCCTTACTATGGTTCTGATGCTTCAGCTGCAATGCGGGCAGGGGCCGATGTTCGTCATGCATTGTGTGGAGCGGGAATTGATGCGAGTCACGCTTATGAACGCACACACATCGATTCAATCAATGCGACTTATGAATTAGTGAAAGCCTATTTAACTCAACCAATGGTTTGAGACTGGAGTCTGGAATAAAAATTCCAGACTTTTTTGTATAATAAATATATTATTGAGGAGTTTTAAAAAGAAGCGAGGGAGTTTTTCAATCCTTTTAACCTCTTTCAATGAACCCTTGTTTTTAGAACGATTCAATCCTGAATGAGTTATTGCCTTTTTAAAAGTTTGTGATTTCATTCGACTGAATGATGCGGAAGGATAAGATAACTTTATGTAAATGGGGGTCAAGAATGTGATACAATATGCTTAACACACAACTGTGAATTTTGGAGAGAAGGGTATCTCATGTACAATTATAAAGATGATAGTTTAATGTTACATACAGATTTATACCAAATAAATATGCTACAAGTTTATTGGGAGCAAGGGATTGAAAATCGTCAGGCAGTTTTTGAAGCTTTCTTTCGAAGTAATCCTTTCAAAAATGGTTATGCAATCTTTGCTGGGTTAGAACGATTTGTGAATTATTTAAATCATTTAGCTTTTTCAGAAGAAGATATTGCTTATTTACGTTCATTAGAGACATATTCTGAAGATTTTTTAGCTTATTTATCAGATTTAAAGTTTGAATTGACGGTCCGCAGTATGCGTGAAGGCGAATTATGTTTTGCGCAAGAACCATTAGTTCAAATTGAAGGACCATTGGGACAATGTCAATTAGTTGAGACAGCTCTGTTGAATATTATTAATTATCAGACATTGATTGCGACTAAAGCTGCGCGTATCCGTTCAGTGGTAGGTAAAGATGATGCTATCTCAGAATTTGGAGCACGTCGTGCACAAGAAATGAATGCCGCTGTCTGGGGGGCAAGAGCAGCTTATATCGGTGGTTTTAATTCAACTTCGAATGTTCGTGCAGGTAAGCTCTTTGGTGTACCTGTATCGGGAACACATGCACATTCCCTCGTTCAAGCGTATCGTGATGAGTATCAAGCATTTAAAGCTTATGCCGAGACACACAAAGATGTTGTTTTTTTAGTGGATACGTATGATACATTACGCTCAGGTGTTCCCACGGCTATTAAAGTTGCTAAAGAAATGGGAGACAAGATTAATTTCATCGGTGTTCGCATTGATTCTGGAGACATGGCTTACTTGTCGAAACGTATTCGTGAGCAGTTAGATGAAGCAGGATTTCCAGATGCACGCATCATTGCTTCAAATGATTTAGATGAGCATACGATTTTAAACTTACGTATGCAAGGAGCAAAGATTAATGACTGGGGAATTGGAACGAAGATCATTACAGCCTATGATCAACCGGCATTAGGAGCGGTTTATAAATTAGTGTCCATCGAAGATGAAGCGGGTGTGATGCAACCTACCATGAAAATCTCTTCTAATGCAGAGAAGATGACGACACCGGGGGTAAAACAAGTGTGGCGTATTACTCGAAATAAAGACGGGAAATCAGAAGGAGATTATGTTGCGTTTGACCATGAGCGTCCAGATCAATTGGATGAATTGTTTATGTTCCATCCCGTTCATACTTATATCAACAAAACAGTTACAGACTTTACTGCCAGACCTGTATTAATTGATGTCTTCAAGGATGGAGAACAAGTTTATGAATTGCCAAATATTCATGCGATACGAGATTATGCTCTTTCGAATTATGAGGCGCTATGGGATGAATATAAACGAATTCTTAACCCTCAACTATATCCAGTGGATCTTTCTCAAGAATTATATGATGAGAAGATGCAAAGTATTCAAAGATTACGTCAATCAGTAGACGATAAAGTCAGTCATATGAATGAAGACTAAGAAGAAAGGATGGTGACTTATGCGACCATTACAAAGTGAAATTATTGAAACTTTGAAAGTCGAACCAACTATTGATCCATTCACTGAAATTCGACGTAGTATTGATTTTATGAAAGATTATCTTAAAGAACATCCAGGATTAAAGACCTATGTTTTAGGGATTAGTGGTGGGCAAGATTCAACCCTAGCAGGGAAACTCGCCCAATTAACCATTCAAGAAATGCGCGATGAGACGGGGGACCGAGACTATCAATTTATTGCGGTTCGTCTGCCCTATGGGAAGCAAAATGATGAAGCAGACGCCTTAAAAGCATTGGCTTATATTCAACCTGATCAAGAAATGATGGTTGATATTAAACCGGCGACCGATGCATTGGTTCAATCCATTCAAGAAAACGAGCTGACAATAAGTGATTATAATAAAGGAAACATTAAAGCACGTCAGCGAATGGTGGCACAATATGCTATTGCCGGTGGGAAGGCCGGTGCAGTGATAGGGACCGACCATGCAGCTGAAGCAATTACGGGATTTTACACAAAATTCGGTGATGGTGCAGCGGATATTATGCCCTTATGGCGTCTAACAAAAGAACAAGGCCGGCAATTATTAGCATATCTCGATTGTCCAGAAGAGCTTTATCTGAAAGTTCCAACCGCTGACCTCGAAGAAGATCGGCCAATGTTATCAGATGAAGAAGCACTAGGTGTCTCATATGATGCGATAGATGCCTATCTTACAGGCAATGAAGTATCAGAACGAGATGCAGAGACAATCGAAAATTGGTACCAAAAATCACAACACAAACGCCATCTTCCTATTAATGTCTATGATACATTTTGGCGGTCAGATGTGACGGTGCACGGTGAAGAGTAAATGCTTCGTTTAATATTTATCACAGCTGCTTTGACCTGTATATTAACAGGAATTTGGATACAGCTTTCTAAGCGAATGGGTTGGTATGATTTGGATGCACACCAAATCAAGCAACGAAGTCGAATTCCGACATCAGGTGGGATTGCGATTTTTGTAGGATTCTGGTTGATGACCTTGATTCATTTAGGAGAACTCATATTAACAGAGCAATATTTCGGTATTTTTTTGGCAAGTATGATTGTGATGATTACAGGGGTTGTGGATGATCGTTACGAACTATCTCCTTTTAATAAATTGTTAGGAATTTTTATTGCAAGTAATGTTGTTTACTTTGTGAGTGATGTGACTTTTTCAACGACGCTTCTTCCGTATGCGAGTCCAAATGTGTATCAGACCTTAGAGTATTTATTTACGATTGGTTGGCTGATACTCGTCTGTAATGCTATTAATCTCATCGATGGATTGGATGGATTAGCCACAAGTACGATGATTATTAGTCTTACAGCATTAATTTTCATTACACTCAATTTTAGTTTATCTATTCCATTTGTTCTAACGACCATGCTTTTGATTTTGTTAGGGTCTCTCTTTGGTTTTATTCCATGGAATTGGATGCCAGCGAAAGTCTATTTGGGAGATACCGGATCATTGTGGATTGGATTTATGTATGGCGTCCTTACGGTCACTCAACTAAAGAATGCTTCCTTCTATTCTTTGATTTTGCCGATGGTATTATATGCTGTGCCTCTAATTGACACAGTCTTTGCGGTAATCCGACGTTGTTTGAAGAAACAACGAATTACTGAAGGAGATAATCAACATATCCATCATCGTTTATTATCGTTAGGGTTAAAGGAATGGCAAGTGGTTTTAATGATGAATGGCATAACGATAGCCTTCTCAGCACTAGCGATTTTGACACAATTATTTAGAGAATGGCGCCAAGTCATATTGTTAGTGATTATTCTGTTGGTTATAGGTTTATTAGCGTGGATGTTATGGATTAATTATGATCAAGCACAAAAAATGTATCAGCGAGAAAAAGAAAAGAATCGCTTCAAAAATCAGTAGGATTTAGAAGATTAGGGATATAAATGAATGTCGCCACATCAATCACTCATTTTTATCTAAAAGTAATCTAATAAACCATTGACAATTGATGATTCATTGTTTATAGTAATTATTAAGATAAAAAACAAACGCTATTAAGTGTAGAGTAATGGATGGCAAGTTTATAGAGAGCCTATGGTTGGTGGAAATAGGTAATGAAGCGTCGATGAAAATGAGCACTGAGCGGCAATCTTGAAAGCCTTTCTTTAGAGATTGACGGAAGCATCCGTTATCGAATGCCTTGGTATCTTGGGGATTTTATACCGACGTACCAAATGAGCTTATATTGGAGACAATATAGGGAACAAAGGTGGTAACACGAAGTAACTCTCGTCCTTTTTAGGGACGGGAGTTTTTTTATCTTAATTGTTGTCAAAGAGGTCATTAGAAAAGGAGAATCAATCATGAAAAAATGGATCAAATCATCACTCATTACATTAGGTGCCTTAGCACTTGTTACACAAAGTACTTCAACAGCTTTTGCCCAAGACAAGGAATTCGAGGGTGAAGAAGTAACGGTTGGTGTTGTTGGAGAGTCAAGTGAACGTGTCTGGGATTATTTGTCAGATAAGGCTTTAGAAGAAGAAGGTATTACGATTCATGTTGAATTATTAACCGATTATGTTGTTCCAAATGTTGCTTTAGCAGATGGGTCTTTAGATATTAATGCCTTTCAACATGTAGCTTTTCTGGAAAATTGGAATGAAGAAAATGATGAAGAATTAACACCTATTGGCTATACATTCGTTACTAAATTAGGTCTCTATTCTGATAAATATGATAATATCGAAGATATCCCTGATAATGCAAAGATAGGTATTGCTTCGGATCCAACGAATGGTGGCCGGGCGCTATTAGCTCTAGAAATTGCTGGTTTATTAGAAGTTGATGATGAAGCAGGCATCTTGCCGACGGTTGAGGATATTACCGACAATCCTAAAAACTTCACCTTCGAAGAATTAGAAGCGGCTCAATTACCTTCAGCTTTGCCAGACCTTGATGCAGCGTTCATAAATAGCGGGATTGCTTCCAATGCTGGTTTATCCACTTCAGATGCCATTTTCGCTGATACGGACAATTTTGAAGCATTGAGCGACGCTTATCGTAATGTGATTGCGACACGTCCGGAAGACAAAGATAATCCTTTATACCACAAAATCGTTGAGCTTTATCAACAAGATGATGTTGCAGAAGTCGTCTATGAAGCAGATGATGGTGGCTCTTTACCGGCATGGGATGGAGCACCTGAATTCGATTAGTCAGAGAAAGGGAAAGAATAGATGAATATCATTGCTGAGGTTCGCGAATTAAAAGAAAAGCTCATCGCTTATAGACGGCATTTTCATCAATATCCTGAACCCAGTTTAAAGGAATACAAAACTGCGGACACGATTCAGAATATTTTAAAAGAATTAGAGATTCCCTTTATTAAGGTCGGTGAGACTGGAACATTTGCTAGTATTCAAGGTACCAAAGAATCCACTGAGCCTTTACAACAAATAATTTTACGGGCAGATATTGACGCCTTGGATATTTTAGAGAAATCATCACATGATTATCGTTCCAAAAATTCTGGAGTGATGCATGCATGCGGGCATGATGCGCACACAGCTGCTTTACTGGGAGCGGTGCATTATTTTAAAGAACATCCAGAGACGTTTTCAGGCACGATTCATTTTGCTTTTCAACAAGCTGAGGAAATTGGAGCCGGAGCAAAACAATTTGTAGCGGCAGGATTAACTAATGATGTGAATCAAGTCTTTGGTTTACATGTGGATCCGAATTTAGAGTTGGGTGAGATTCAAGCGGTTCCGGGTCCAAATAATGCTTCTTGTGATATTTTTACGATTGATATTACAGGAAAGAGTACACATGTCGCGAGACCACAATTAGGAGTCGATGCACTCGTTATTGGCGCGAATATTGTTACTAAATTGCAACAAATTCCTTCCAGATTAACAGACCCGATGGAAGGGATTATCGTGGGGATTGGCAAGTTTGAGTCAGGTACTCGGTACAATATCGTCGCTAATCATGCCCATCTGGAGGGGACCTTGAGAACACTCAGTCGTGAGAGTCGTGTCCGTTTTCTCCAATTGATTCAGCAGATTGCCGAAGACGAAGCAACGTTTCTAGGTGGGGAATGTACATTTTCTAATTATGATGCTGCGAATGTTACCATTAATGATTCTGAATCAACGGAACGCGCGCAGCGAATTGCTCAACGCTTAGTTAGTGAAGAAAATGTCATCACCCACTTAGAACCGTCAATGGGGGCGGATGACTTTGCTGATTTTCTAGCAGAGGTACCAGGATGTTATTTAAGAGTAGGGGTTCGTTCATCCTCTGATACGAGTTATGGCTTGCATCATGAACAATTTGATTTAGATGAAGAAGCACTATTATTGATGACACAATTACATATTGATTATGCGTTGGACTTTTTGAATGAATAGTAAATAGAACATTGTCAAGATAGGATAAATGGCTAAGCCAAATATCCTATCTTTTTCTTGCTGAGGATAAAGTGTGCCTTGAGTTGAATCAAAGACAACTATTAACTGATGTGATAAAGTGTGGGAGCAGCCTTACAAATTTTATTAAAATTTCTTATTCTCGTAGAGGTTTGATATACTAGTATCAGTTGACAATTCATAGAACATAGGAGGTTTTGGATTGGTTTATATTATTTATTTTATTATTATTTTATTAGCAAATACGACAGGCGCCTTATCTGGAATGGGCGGCGGTGTGATTATTAAGCCTGCGTTAGATGCATTGGGGTTTCATTCTTTAACAGCGATTGGATTTTTCTCAAGTGCTGCGGTATTAACCATGTCGATTGTGTCCATTTATAAGCAAGTTCGAGGTGGTTTTGAAGTAGATTTTCAGAAATTATTAGCAATAGCACTGGGAAGCATCTTCGGCGGAATGATGGGGGACCGTTTATTTGTTTATTTGACCATTCTATTTCCAAATGAATCAACCGTTAATCTGATTCAAATCATCGTGATGATTATTGTTTTAGGGGCATCCATTCTTTATTCAAGAGGGGAACAAAAGAGTCTCTACCTTTCTGGTACCCCTTGGTATTTTTTCGTAAGTTTATTTTTAGCTATTATTTCAACCTTACTAGGAATCGGTGGCGGCCCTATTAATGTTGCGGCATTTATTTTAATGTTTGGTCACTCAACCAAAGCATCCACAACATATTCTATCTTTATTATTTTCTTCTCACAAGTAGCGAAACTTTCAACAATTGGTTTAACAACTGGTTTTGGCGGATTTGACTTAAGTGTGTTGGCAGCAATTCTTCCAGCGGCGGTAATCGGTGGTTATGTAGGCTCGACATTAAATCAAAAAATGACAGACGATCAAGTGAATGTTGCTTATCAATTAATCACCTCAGGTGTTTTATTATTGAATCTATATAATGGTTTCCAAATTTTATTTTAAAATTGACAATAAAGGTGTCCAGAGGACACCTTTTTTTGTTGCGCACTCTATATCAGAAAGAATGAAGTGAGATTGGCGGAACAAGTTTTCCATGTTATAATTTTTATGAAGCGTTTTCTGAATGTTTAAGCTGTACATGGATGAATGCAAACGACCATAAAGAATAAGCATGAAAAATTAGAAAGAGGGACGCCTATGCCTGAGACACGTTTAACCAAAGAAGAAACATTAACAGAAATTATTAATCTACAGGCAATTACCCAATTGCCAAAGGCAACCGAGCATTTTATTAGTGATTTACATGGTGAGTTTGAAGCATTCGATCATATTATGCGGAACTGTTCGGGAGTCGTAAGTGTGAAGGTGAATGACTTATTTCGCAAGGAAATGTCTGAGAAAGAACGAGAAGCATTTAGTTTCCAAATTTATTATCCAGAAGAACTGATTGTTGGGGTTGAAAGAACCCATGATGAATGGCTTATTTTATTAGATCGTCTGGTTCGAATGACACGTTATGCCTCAACCAAATATACTCGATCTAAAGTTCGAAAAGCATTGCCTAAACAATTCGCTTATATTCTTGAAGAATTATTATATCAGTATGATGAAGATGATAATAAAGAAATGTATTATGAATCTATTTATGAAAGTGTGATACAGCTTGGACTTGTTGAGTCATTTTCTGTGGTATTAACGGATTTGATTAAGCGATTTGTGGTCGATCATTTACACGTACTAGGAGATATTTATGATCGTGGACCTCATCCGGATTTAATTATGGATCGACTAATGGAATTCCCATCATTGGATATTCAATTAGGGAATCATGATATTATTTGGGTTGGTGCTTTTTCAGGTTCCTATGCTTGTATGGCGAATGTGTTGCGTATTAGTTTGCGGTACGGTCATGTGGACTTATTAGAGAAAGGCTACCAAATTGATTTGACACGCTTGAAGCGATTTGCCGAACAATATTATGAAGCGATTCCTGAATTTGAACCTCGAGGAGATATGGTTGAGGTGCTCAGTGAAGGTGAGAAATTGGATATTTCCAAGATGCAACAAGCAATGACGATTATGCAGTTCAAATTGGAAGAGAAAGTGATAAAACGACGTCCAGAATTTGAGATGGAACATCGTCGCTTGTTAGGAAGATTATCTGAAGACCATCAGATGATTCAATTGGATGAAGGTGAATTTCCGATTCAGAATGGTTGCTTCCAATTAGTTGATCCTGATAATCCAGAGCAATTAACCTTTGAAGAAGAACTTGTGTTGTTAGATCTAATGCATCAATTCCAATCATCAGAACGATTGAAAGAACATGTAGACTTTTTGGTACATTATGGTAGACTTTATCATCGTAAGAATGGCAATCTCCTATTCCATGGGTGTGTCCCATGTGAAGCGAATGGAGATTTCAAGTGCCTATCTATTGAAGGCGAATCTCTTGGTGGGCGTGAATTGATGGATTACTATCAAGAACACATTTTTAAAGCCTATGTCTATCCTAACATTCATGATGATTTGTCATCTGATATTTTATGGTATTTATGGTGTGGTGATGCATCGAACTTATTTGGGAAAGACACGATGAAGACATTTGAACGTTATTTCATCGAAGATAAATCTACACATAAAGAAAAACAAAATCCATACTATTCCTTAAGAAATGAGGAAGGATTTTGTTTGAATTTATTACAGGAATTTGGCTTAGAAGAAACGGGCTATATTATTAATGGGCATACGCCTATTAAAGCGTTGGAAGGTGAGAACCCGGTAAAAGCTAATGGCAAAATGTTGGTAATTGACGGTGGCTTATCTAAAGCGTATCAAAAAGTGACTGGCATTGCGGGTTATACTTTAATCGATAATTCGCATGAAGTGTATTTGGTTGCCCACGAACCCTTTACGAGTCGCGAGGAAAGTATCGAACACTACCGTGATATTCTACCAAGTAAATATGTCGTGAAGAAACGGTTGCAACGAGCAAAAGTTGCGGATACCGATACAGGTTATGATATTCAATTAGAAATTGACTCGCTTAAAGCAAGTAAATAAGTAAAATGCCCCAACAAACCATTAAATGGATGTATTGGGGCATTTTTGTGAAGTCAATGTTTATTTCTCACGACTAAAATTTGAAACTTATCATCGATGACTTCGGCTTTACCATAATCAATCATCGAACCGATAATTCGTTTGTCATTGTCACTATTTTCTACGTCTAGTAAATTTTCATAATAATCTTCTGATTCCAATGAACGTTTGATTTCAAAGGCTTCATTTAATTGATTGATATAAGATTGAGAGATAGGGACAACATAATCCGAACTAGCTAATACCGCACTGGATTCGTTATCAGAACGAACGGTAACATTGACAGTTGTCATACCTAATTCGAAATAGATGTCCATGAGATGACGTGCAATGGATGTGATTTTACTCTGTTCTTGGTGTATTGGATTCATTTTGTCGTAACCTCCTTGCATCGATGAGCATATCTAGAATCGGAACGAAGATGGCAGCCACAAATCCTGCAGAAAAACCATTATTATATAAATTTACCCCGCCGTGGAGCGATCCAACATTAACTACAGTGGCATAATGAATGAAACCAGCTAAAAATCCAGGGATCAAGCCATAATGTCCCGTAATCGGAGCCAAAGCGGTCCCAAAGAGCGCACCTAAAAGAGCGGCATTCGTATCGGGACCTCCGCCGGTAAATAAGGAAGCCATGAAGACCCCGAGCATAACAGGGGGCGCATTCTTGATATGTTTACCAAATGCCGAAAACCCTACAACTGTTAGAATTCCCCCCATGGTTGGGCCAGTGAGATTGCCATTGATTAAAATAACATAGAGGGTTGAGATAAGTCCCATCAATCCCATATTTAAGAGAACGACTTCAAAACCATAAATATTAATAAAATCTGCGACTAGTCTCCCGGAATTATCGAGTAAATGACGATATTGTTGGTATGAATATTTGGAACGATAAACTAAAATAAGACCGATCATTGTGAATAATGACCAACCAATCAAGACGACGGTATTTAAAATAGGAGTAGGCTCTGTAAAGATAATTGTGACATTTTCAATTTCATAATGAAAACTTCTTAATAATCCAATAACAATCATTCCGATGAGTCCCGTAGTAAAACCTACATTATATAAGTTAAAGCCACTGTGAAAGCGTAATGTACTCGCAGCTAATGGCGGAATCACAAAGCCAATAAGGATACCAGCCAAGATGCCGAGTCCCATGCCCATAAAAAGAGGAAGATCTAAACCAAAGGTAATGATAGACACGAAAGGGCCTAGTGATGTTCCATACAAGGCGGGTAAGATATTCTTTTCAAAGGGCTGTCGGGTATAAACACTATTCAAATAAACACCTAAAGTGATAGGGATACTATTGTAAATATTTTTGCCAAAAAAAGCGAAACCAGCCATCAAAAAGAGTGCTGCAATGATAGAACCAGACATATCCAAATCTAAACGATTGATAAGTGCAGTGTACATCAACAATATCAACGCACTATTAGCGAAGGAACCACCGGGTCCCCCGATAACGAAATAATCCGTCGTTAAATTGGAGGGAGAGGTGATAATTCGAAACATCCCTTCAAACACTTCCTTAGGGGTCGAAACAATGAATACGGGTATAATTAAGACGAGAAATAATGAAAGAACTAATGCATAACTTCTGCGGTTAATCGATCGTTTTTCGAGTTCTTGTTCTTCAATTTCAACGCGACGTCTTAAGAGTTCTTTGTCTAATTGATTCATATGCATCACGAACCTTTAAGATAGATAATCATTGTTAGCGAGCCATTCTGCTTCATTAGATGTTGTTGTTCTGCCGATTTGTTTATTTCGTGAAGGATAACGTCCAAATTCATCAATAATTGCTTTATGTGCTTGAGCGTGTTTTAGATAATCTTTCCATTCATCATACTGACTAAATAATTGGACGGATTGTTCTTGGATAACACGAGATTCCGCATGCATGTACGGCATGATTGAAAAGAGTTGCCATTCTTTTGGTAGCTCATTGAATCCTGATTGTTTTTGAATTTCTTGTGCGAGTACGAGAGCCATATCATCGCTAGAATAAGCGCGACCATCTTCTCTATAAAGATTACGTGAAAACTGATCGAGTACAATAATTTCAGCGACGCGACCTGCTAAATCATTACGCCAATCAACTAATTCGCCAGCTTTTGCTTGTTGATTAGTCGTCAAGAATCGATTTTGAATGGTTTGGTCAATCTCACCATCTTGTATAAACCATTGTTGGGGTGACAATTCTTGAAACCAAAAATCTAAAACATCTTGATAACTTGTCATTCTAATGCTCCTTTATATTAATTTTTATTATTATAACATGGATATTTTCAAAAAAGACGAATATAGTGGTTTAAGTGTATAAACGGTGAAGTATGATAGGCATAGAAACTATAAGAGGGTATAAATAATTATTTGACTAGTTTTTTTTATAAATCAAAAACCCTTCTCAACCGAGTTAAGAAAGGTTCCATAAATAGTTGATACGAAATGTTATTCATTCATCTGCGAATAATTCCTTCATTGATAAAATTAAAGCAGTTCAATAATATCCGGTGCGGGTTGACTGACGATTTCCTCGCGTGTTAACAATGTCAGTGTTCGGCTAAAAGTCTCTTGTGACATTCCTAGATAGGAAGAGAGATCTTTTTTAGTTGATGGTAATCTAACTGCACGCGTCTGTTGTTTATTCGATTGGTCTTCAAGATACTGTAATAGACGATTACGAGCAGATTCCCCGGTCAGTGATAAGAGATGTTCTTGTGTATCCTCTAGACGTTCACTCAAAGTTGCTAACAGTTCAAGTGCAATGGGGGGATTTTTAGCAACAATTTCTTGAAAATCTTTTTGTCGTAGACAGCAAACAGTTGTTTCTTCGATTGCTACGGCATAGTTATTACTGGTGGTATTATGAAAGAGAGAGCGTTCACCAATAAAATCACCGGCTTCTAGGATTGAAATGGTGTGTTCTTTTCCATCACTGGATAAGCGATAAAGTTTAATGGCTCCCTTTTGAATCAAATAAAGTGTTTGTCGCTCATCGCCAGCTTGATATAAATGATCGCCGATATTTAATTTCTTTTCATAAATTTCACTTTTGATTAATTGGATTTGCTCTGTTTCTAAAGACTGAAATAAGGGGTTTGTGTTAATACAATATTTATAAACTTTGCTTTGAGGTGATTGTGACATTGAACTCCTCCTTTTTAGCCAGTATAACATGGATTCATTTTAGAGCAGAATAAAAAGTTTAGTCTGTTAATTAAAATTTGTTGGTTTGCTGTTTCTATATTGTTCTTTTCTCCTTCTTTGTCAACCGATTATTGACCAAAGGTGACAGACTCGATTATAATAAAGCTAACATAAGAGGAGGGTGTCATGCAATTAAGAGATCGAGTTATTCAATGTTTGAGTGAAACAGAAGCGAGTATATCTGGACAGAAATTAGCGGATGAATTTCAAGTATCCCGTAATGCTATTTGGAAAGTGATTCAACAATTAAAGCAAGAGGGATATCAAATTGAAAGTGATCGGGTACAGGGATACCGCTTAGAGTCTAGCGTCAATCAAATTGAGCCGGCTTTAATACAGAGAATTTGGCCGAATCTGGTTATTGAATATCAACACCAAGTCACTTCTACCAATGATCTTGCCAAAGAGTATATTATCAAGCATCCCAATGAACACTATTTGCTGATTGCTTCCAAGCAAATCGCTGGTCGGGGACGACGTGGGAAATCTTTTCAGTCTGATTTAACCCATGGATTGTATTTTACACTGGCTTATAAAGTCAAAAATCAAATCGCACCTGAGTCCTTACCTTTATTTACATTATTGGCATCTACAGCAATGGCTCAGGCTCTAGAAGAATATTTAACGGATAGAATACAGATTAAATGGGTCAATGATTTATTTTATCAATCCCGTAAAGTTGCAGGTATTTTAACTGAAGTGACAATGGATATTGAAACGGGATCTTATTCTCATGTCGTGATTGGTATTGGGGTTAATTTAGCGGGGCATTTTGAAACATCTCAACCAGAAGTAGAAAAAGTGGCAGGGACCATTTTTGGAGAATCATTGCCAAAAACGGTTAATTTAAATGAACTCGTGAATTTATTTTTACTACAGTTTGACTATTATGCAAAACATTTTGATGAAAAGCGATTTATGAATGAATACCAGAAACGATTACTGGGTCTGGACTGTCAAGTGGACTATCAGCTGGACAATCGGAAACAGACAGGCATTATTCGTGGCATCGATGAACATGGTAATTTATTGATGGAAAATCAATCTGGCGAAGTAGAGTCGCTTTATGGCATGAATCTAACACTTTCGTCTATTCAATTTATTGAGAGAGGATACACACAATGAAAACAAAAGATATGACCTTAACAGCACTAATGATTGCGTTGCTCGTTATTTGTTCACAGTTATCCATTCCTATTCAACCTGTCCCGATTACTTTGCAGACTTTAGCGGTGCTTTTGATAGGTTATCTACTCAGCCCTAAGAATGCCTTTTTGACTGGGTTATGTTATTTAATTATGGGAATCATCGGTTTGCCAGTCTTTGCAGGATTTAGTGGGGGATATCAATCTTTTTTAAGTCCTTCATTTGGCTTCGTGATAAGTTTTATGTTTGCGGCAGGATTAGGTGCCTTGTATTTGACCAAAGTAAAGCATCGTTCCTATAAACAACTTTTATTAGCGGGATTAATCATGTCGGTGGTTATTTATAGTATTGGTTTGCCCTATATGTGGCTCATTCTTAATCAGGTGAATGGTGTGACCTTAAGTCTTACAGAATTATTGGCCGCTGGATTGTTGCCATTCATACCTGGAGGTATTATAAAAATAATATTTGGCATGCTCTTGGCTAAACAATTATCACCGGTATTTGTGACGAATAAATAGTGAAAAAGTATTGAGATAGTATAATGAACATTCCCCTCTTAGGAATTTTAGAGAAAGGGCAGTGGCAAATGTGAAACAAAGAAATTGGAATCCAGATGTATTTCAACGATTAACGCAACTAATTGAAGAATACGGAGGTGATCAAGTTTGTCCTCCGAAACAGCGACCTTATGTGGTGTTTGATTTTGATGATACGACCATTATTCATAATGTACAAAAGACGATTCTCATTTATATGATGCATACACTCACTTATAAACTGACACCGAAACAATTTTATGCATTGTTCATGGCCAAACCACCTTATCGATCAGCAGAACAAATCTATTTATTAATCGAAGATATCATTGAAAATTATCAGTGGTTATATGACCATTATATCAATGAAGAGACGAGAGATATGACTTTGGATGAGGTTCGTCAGAAGCCTTATTTTTTGAATTTTCGTGCCAAACTTTATTATTTTCACACGATTGCCAAAGATTATTATAATCGCCGAGCAGGAGAGCCTTGGTTAACTTATTGGTTTGTTAATTATAAACGAGATGAATTTAAAGATTATTGTCAAGAAGCCTTTCAAGCGATGACTCAAGTTCCTTTTAAACACCATTTGTTTGCAACAACGAACCCCGGAAAGTATGGTCATGTGTCAGTTTCTTTTAATAGTAGCTTAGCTTTTGTTCCAGAAATGAAAGAATTGTATCGGGAATTGGATGAGAGGGGCTTTGAAATCTATATTGTGTCGGCGAGTCCCATAGATATCGTCAAAAATGCTGCAGCTTATGGAAATTATCCTGTTCCCGAAACAAATATCTTTGCGATGCAATATGATTATGATAGTGAAAATCGTATTACAGCGAGAATGTCTGATGATAAAGTGATTAGCTCGGGTGAAGGAAAGACAGAAATTATTCAGCGTTATATTAAACCACGACATGAGTACAGAGATCCGGTGATGGTCTTTGGAGATAGCATGGGAGATTATGAAATGTTGACTGCCTTAGATGGTGTGGAAGTATCAGTTTTATTCAATCGTCATTTTGGTGATGATACGAAGAGGATTGTTGAATGCGCTTTAGAAAATAAGAATGAAAAAGATGCACGTTATGTCATTCAAGGTCGTAATGAACCGGCTGGAACATTGCATCCCTCTGCTCACTCCATTTTATTGAATGAATAAATAGCTATACGAAAAGTAAAACGACTCCTTGAAAATTTGGAGTCGTTTTATTTTAGTAATAGTTAATAGGATGTGATTTAAATTGTCGCCATAATGATATAGTTCAAAATAAAGAGGACAATAGAGACCCAAATAATCGGGTGTACCTCTTTAGCTTCGCCTTTAGCTGTTTTAATTAACCCATAGAAGATAAAACCAGCAGCAATACCATTTGAGATAGAGTATGATAAGCCCATAAAAATACTTGCGAAGAATGCTGGAACAGCTTCGTCGAAATTCTCCCAGTCAATATCACGCAGTGAACTTAACATCATAATTCCTACCGCGATTAATGCCGGTGCAGTAGCATTCGGTGGAACAATACTGATTAATGGAGATAAGAAAGCAGCGAGTAGGAAACAAATAGCAGTGACAACAGAAGTCATCCCTGTACGTCCACCTGCTCCGATTCCGGCAGCAGATTCAACGAAAGTGGTTGTATTCGAGGTCCCGAAAATAGCCCCAATGATGGTTCCGACAGAATCTCCGAATAAAGCTCTTTCCATCTTCGAGTTACCATCTCCACCGCTAATCGCATCTTCATCTTCTTGTGAGAAAATGCCAGATTTACGGCCTGTTCCAATAAATGTACCCACCGTATCAAAGACGTCTGCCAAACTAAAGGCGAATATTGTCATCAGTGTTAAAGGAATTCGTTCAGGTTTACTAAAGAGTGAGGGAAGCCCTTCAGAGGTGAAAATAACACCGAAAGTTGTACCTAGATCTTGGAACGCACTGCCTAGCGAATTGTCAACGAAGTTAATATCTGAAAAACTAAAATCACTGAAAATTAACGTTAAAATGGTTGTGAAAGCAATCCCGATTAGAATAGCGACACGGACATTGCGCATAATTAAGATGATGGTGACCATCAATCCGAGGATAGTGATTAATGATGTGAAATCAGTGAAGTTAACAAGTTCAGGAAGAACCCCACCATTTGCTACGACAGAAGTCACTTCGCCATTAGCGACATTGCCAACCTGGTTATTGACCGAAATAATATTATCAGCTGAAACAGTAAACTGGAATAAATTTGCATTTTTAAAACCTATATAAGCAATAAAAACGCCGATACCTGCGGAAATGGCATGTTGCAACGATTCAGGAATCGCTGTGATTAATAACTTTCGAATATTGGTAATTGTAATAATAACATTAAAAATTCCACAAATAAATACCATCGATAAAGCTTCTTGCCATGTAAAACCTAATGCAAAAACGACTGTATAAGCAAAAAAGGCATTCAGTCCCATTCCTGGTCCTAAAGCATAAGGTACATTGGCAAATAAACCAATAAATAAAGTTGAAACTGCCGAAGCAAATAATGTTGCTAAGAATACTGCCTGTGCAGGCATTCCTGTTTCAGATAAAATTGCCGGATTGACAAAGATAATGTAGGACATCGCTAGGAAAGTAGTAATTCCCGCAGATACTTCAGTAGTCATTGAAGTATGATGTCTTTCAAAATCAAAAAAACGCGCCATTGATTTCATAATTTCCTCCTTATATTTTGGATGACTTAATTATATAAGAAATAAAGGGATTTTCATTAAATTGAAGATTTTTCTGATGAAATGATGATTGAATGTTCGTGTTTTGGCATGAAAGGTTGTGGCTCATTGTTTCGTGAGACTTGTAATTATGCTATACTAACAATCAGAAAGTAGGTGTTTCAATGATGAAGAAAGCTTTTGTCATCGGTGATATACATGGAATGATTGATCATTTCGAAGAAATGTTAACACACTGGCAGATGGAAAATGAACAACTAATTTTTGTTGGAGATTATATTGATCGTGGTGTCGATAGTCGCCAAACATTACTCTTAGTTCATGAATTGACTATGTTGAATGATGCTATTGCTTTAAGAGGGAATCATGAAGAAATGTTATTGGACTTTCTAACAGAACCCGAACGTCATTGGACACAATACTATTTAAATGGTGGACACACAACCGTAGCAGATTTGTTAAATATTTCGCAGGAATCCATTGATTCTCATGAAGGTCAAAGTTATCAAGAACAAATATTAATGGATTATCCTTGGCTCCTTCCGTGGTTAAAGTCGTTGCCGTTTTACACAGAATTTGGAGATTTTATTATTGTTCATGCCGGCATCGATTTAAGTTTATCTGACTGGCGTCAAACTGCGCCAGAAACTTTTGTTTGGACACGTGAAGAATTCTTAAATACACCGAATCACACTGATAAGAAGATTATTTTTGGACATACTCCGACCATGACACTTCAGCCAGAAGGTGGAGTTTATCAAAGCAATGACGGTAAGTATGGTATCGATGGTGGTGCTGTTTATGGCATGGATTTAATTGCGTTAAGAATGACAACCGATAAGATTGAAGAAATTGTTACAATACCTATTCATAAAGGAGAAAATTAATTGACAGAACAAATAACCCCTGTTTCATTTATTAAACAAGTGAGTCAGACGCTCACGATTCCTGTAAAGCAAGTTCAAGCGACGCTTGATTTACTATCAGAAGGAAATACCATCCCTTTTATTGCACGTTATCGTAAAGAAGCGACTGGCTCATTAGATGAAGTTCAAATAAACGATATTCATCAAACTCATGAACACTTTGTTCAAATCCACGAAAGAAAACAAGATGTGACACGTTTAATAGATGAACAAGATAAATTAACACCAGAATTAAAAGCAGAAATTGATAAAGCGACGACAATGCAACAGATTGAAGATATTTACCGACCATATAAACAAAGCCGTCGCACGAAAGCAATGATTGCTAAAGAACAAGGCTTAGAACCATTAGCAGAGTGGTTAATGAATCCAGATGCGGAAGCAGCTATTTCCCCAGAATCTTATGCGGAACAATTCATAACAGAAGAAGTAGAGGATACGGAGGCAGCGCTACAAGGGGCTCATGAAATTATTGCTCAAATCGCTGGAGATGATGCATCTTTTAGAGAGTTCATACGGAAATACACTCGTTACAATGGTCAACTAACAAGTCAACTTAAAGCAAAAGCTGAAGACCCTAAAGAAATCTATCATATGTATTATGATTACCAGGAGAAATATATTGATGTTTTACCTCACCGTGTCTTAGCATTAAATCGAGGCGAAAAAGAAAATATTCTCACTGTTAAGATTGAAGTCGCCGAAGAACCAGCCATTAATTATATGAAAAATCAATTAATTCCAAAGAATCTGTCCGAGGAGAAAGCAACCATCGTTCTAAATGCAATTGAAGATGGTTATAAACGCTTTATTCAACCGAGTATCGAACGCGAATTGCGCAATGAATTGACTACTGTCGCCGAAGAACAAGCGATTAGTGTCTTTGGAGAAAATTTAAGACATTTATTACTACAACCTCCTATGAAGGGGAAAGTTATTATGGGATTTGACCCGGCTTTTAGAACGGGTTGTAAATTAGCCATCATTAATGAAACAGGTCATGTCCTAGATAAAGGTGTTATTTATCCGCATAAACCTGCTTCAGCGAGCCAGCGTGCCCAAGCAGAAACAGATTTCATTCAAATAATTACTAAATATAATGTTGATATCGTGGCGATTGGTAATGGAACTGCAAGTCGTGAATCAGAACAATTTGTGAGTCAGGCGATTAATGACCATGAATTAGAGACACAATTCATTGTGGTTAATGAAGCGGGTGCGTCGGTATATAGTGCCAGTCAAGCAGCTCGTGATGAGTTTCCAGATTATGAAGTAGAAGAACGCTCAGCAGTCAGTATTGCACGGCGTTTACAAGATCCTCTTGCTGAATTAATCAAAATAGACCCGAAAGCAATTGGCGTGGGGCAATATCAACATGATGTCTCGCAAAAAGAATTAAATGAACAGTTAGATTTTGTTGTTGATATCACGGTCAACCAAGTTGGCGTCGATATTAATACAGCGAGTATGCAATTATTACAACATGTCTCTGGCTTATCCAAGACAACTGCCAAAAATGTGATCGCTTTGCGTCAAGAGATGGGACACTTTAATAATCGCTTAGAGATAAAAGAGGTAAAACGCTTAGGACCGAAAACATATGAACAAGCAGTTGGCTTCTTGCGTATCTTAGGTGGCGAAAATCCATTAGATCAAACAAGTATTCATCCGGAAAGCTATTCCATTGCTGAACAAATCCTAGCTGATCATCAAATTGATATCAAAACGCTCGGAGAGGAGAGTACGACAGCACAGTTGAGTCAATTAGATGCCACAACATTATCTGAACACTATGACACTGGTTTAGAAACAATCGAAGATATTCTAAAAGGATTGATGAATCCAACAGAAGATATTCGTGATGGATATCAAGCTCCTCAACTAAGAAGTGATGTATTATCGATGGATGATCTTGAAATTGGCATGACTTTAGAAGGAGTTGTGCGCAATGTTGTCGATTTTGGAGCATTCGTAGATATCGGTGTGAAAGAGGATGGTTTAATCCATATCTCTAAACTTTCTAAAAAATATATCAAGCATCCGTCTCAGGAAGTGGCTGTGGGTGATATCCTTCAAGTGGAAGTTATTAGTGTGGATAAAGAGAAGGGACGCATTGGTTTGAAACGTATATTTAAATCGCAAGAAAAGTCTGAGAACTAAATTTTAAAGAATAAAACTCCCCATTAAGAAAGACCGCAGAAACACAAGAAATAAGTGTTTCTGCGGTCTTATTTTATCGTTCACCATTTTTTAATTGTTTGGCATAAGCATTGTATTTTTCTTTTTCTTCTTCTGAGAAGGTAGGATATTGTGGATCGATGCCTTCGAGTACTTGAATAATTGCTTGGGTAGCTATTTTTCTAGAAAGCCATGGATTATCCGCAGGAAGAATGTACCATGGTGCTTCAAGGCTTGCTGTAGCATTAATCATCTTTTCGAAAGTATCTTGAAATAAATCCCATTTATCACGGTCTTCAATATCCGATTCTGAGAATTCATGATTCTTTTTAGGATCTTCAATACGTTCGATTAGACGCTTTGCTTGGGTTTCTTTTGATAGATTGAAGAAAAATTTAATGGTTGGGAAGCCATTCTCAGCTAAATAACGTTCAAAGTTTTTGATTTGTTCAGATCTTTGAGCAAATGCTTCTTCTTTATCTTTCATATGTTCAGGTAATTTACTGTCTTCTAATGATTCATGAACAATAGGTGAGATAATATCCTCATAATATGAACGATTAAGGATAGCGATTTGTCCTCGTTTTGGTAAACCTTCACTCATTCGCCATAAATAGTCGTGACTTTGTTCTTCCTCTGAAGGCTGGGAGAAAGAGGTTACCTTCAATCCTTGAGGTAAGAGCGCAGAGAAAATATGTTCAATAACCTCGTCTTTTCCCGCCGCATCCATCGCTTGTAATGCTAAAAGCATACCATTTTTTTCTTCTGCAAAGAGTGCTTGATGCAGTGCGTCCATTTTAGGGATCAGTGTTTCCTCTATTTCTTGTTTGATTGCTTTTTCTTCTGAATCATCCAATAATTGTGTTGGATAATCAGATAATTTGATTTCTTGAGTGGTTACTTTGAAATCTTCGAACTGATTAAATGTCATGCATTTGTCCTCCTTATATAATAATAGTGTAGCATGTTTCAAGTAAAATAGCTGAATTAAGGTTAAGGATGTATCTATACTAAGACAATAAAAAAACCATCTCAATTGAATGAGATGGTTTCGAATCTACTTAGGATGACAATGCGGTCAATGGGATTTGAACCCACACACCCATACGGGCACCACCCCCTCAAGATGGCGCGTCTGCCGTTCCGCCACGACCGCGTAACAGAATAAATTATAGCATAGGATAAATAGTTTGACAAATTTTTATGGGAAAATGATTATAGATATTTTGACTAAAGTAACATCATCTAGTTCAATATTTCTCAATATTTGCTATAATGATAAAGGTAAAGAGACTAGCAGGAGGCGCAATAAATGAAGATAGCAATTGTTGGAGCGGGAATTAGTGGATCGAGTGTTTTACAAACATTATTAACGGATCCATTAACCCAAGACCAAGAAAAACAGATCGATATATATGATCATCATGGTAATTTTGCTCAAGGTAATCCATATATTCCTGATAGTAATGCGCTTCTGATGAATTCCGAAGCAAATGATTTGGGATTAGATGCGCAACATCCTCAAGATTTTGTTGAATGGTTAGAAAATCATGACAATGAGGATCAGATGGTGGATGGTTTGGTTTATCGACATATATACGGCGAGTATTTAGAAGATTATTTCCAAGATAGTTATGAACATTCTCAAGTGAAGTCAATCACTGCTGAAGTAACCGATCTCCGTATTATGGATGACGGCACGTGTCAAATTGCGACTTTCCATGATGGATGGATTGACCAATTATATGATGTCGTATTTTTAGCATTAGGACATGCCCCATACCGAAATAGCTATGCGTTAAAAGGGACAGACGATTATATCCATGATCCTTATCCTTTTTATGAAAAGATGCCAGACTTCGACTCAACAGATCGGGTTGGTATTATTGGTAGTGGTGCCACTGGATTAGATATTATGCGTTATTTACTTGAAAAAGAAGATTTTGATGAGCCGATTACTTTTTATGTCCGAGAGTCACTATTCAATGCAACGGGCATTCCATGTGATGAAGAGATTACAACGAGTTTGACTTGGGAATGGATTGAAGAAAATATGCATTCTCAAACGGAGACACTAATGTTAGATACCGTACTTGAACAAGTAGAAAAAGATTTTGAGCATTATGGAATAGATTGGCATTCTTTAGTAGCGAATTATGGCCATAGTCGCTTAAGTGATAATATTCGTGCATATTTTGCTAAACCTGAGGAATTAGCAAAGGCACAACGGTATTTTGTGTCCATTATTTTAATTTTCCCTCATTTATTTCAAGCCTTAAGTATTCCGGATCAACAACGTTTCTTAGATGATTATTTCCCATACATGACCATCATGCGTGCAAGTGTACCCTATTCAACCATGGGATTAGTATTAGATGCTTTAAAGAACAATCGTTTACGCATCGTAAATCATGTATCCTCCATTGAAGCCAATCAATCAGGAACATTCGATATTTATAATGACGATAATTACATAGAAACCGCAGATATTTTGATTAATGCAACAGGCTTTGAAGATGACATTCTAAAGGCTTCAGAACAATCGCATTTACTGAAAAATTTAGTGAAACGAGAGATGATTTTACCTCATGATTCCGGAAAAGGACCTTTAGTTGCTTGGCCATCGGCGGAATTAATGACACGAGAAGATATTGAACAGCCCATTGTCATGTTAGGAAATATCATCCATTCGACACATTTAGGAAACAATAATGCTCGGTTAATTGCCTCACAAGGGCGTATTGCTGCGCGTTGCTTTATTGAAAAATATTTTGGAGTGAATGAAGAATGATTCGTAAGATAGTTCTCTTAGTATTTATTTTAAGCGGATTAGGATCTTCTCTTAGTATTTCAGCCAACGAAGAGGCTCCTTATCCCACTTATCATCAAGTTATGGAGTTAGGTTTTAATAAGATTCAACAACTTGAAAACTTTCAAATTGATTTTGAAATGATGGACGTTAATCAAGAACGCACTCTTTATCAAGGGACATTTTATGGAAATCAAGATACAGGAAATCTTGAGATGAAGATTGATTTCTTTGAAAATATTGGGACCGATGAAGAACCTGATTTCAAAACACATCCTTTCCATTTATATGCTTATGATCATTTCTATCTGGTCTATAATAATCAAATCCAATCATTATTAAGTTTGGGGATAGCGGATTTGCCGTTAATTACTGACGAAACGGGTCAATTGTTAAAGGAAAATACCCAAACGATGACAGCTATAGGTTCAGATACTTTGACGGAACGTCATACACCCATGAATTATTTAACGGCCTTATTAATGCTGCCTAATTTTGAAAAGATTAATGAGATTCCTGCAGAATTTATTGATTATCATCAGGGGCAATATCAGGTTTCAATGGAACGGGTGGAAATACCAGAAGGTTTATTCCAACAAGCAGGAAATTTTAAGATGGGATATTTAACCCAAGTGAAATTTGAACGTTTAAACGATCCAGAACGTATTCAAATGAATGTACTTCCTGAGTTTACTGTCCAGAAACCACAACGAGGAGTTGATATTAATCTTGGCACCTCTTCTAATATCAATCAATTGCTGCAGAATTATGATGTTCCTTCCACAGAACAAGATCAAACATCTGAGATTGATGAATTGGATTATCAATTTCGAGTGAACTCTCGAGACGTTACCGAGAAACTGACAAAAGCAGAATGGACACTGGTTCCTAGCGAACATTATTATCAGGTAAAGTTGACGGGAATTGCTGAGAAAGTGAATTTAAATTTTTTCGATACGAATACGGCTAAATTGAACTCTGCTAATCTTCAGTTGACGATGACTTTAAAACCAACCGATTATCAAATTCCACCTGTCGAAACACTCGATACATTGTCACAAAAAGAATTGATTTATTTTATCAATCAGTCATTACAACAAAAAAGATTGAGTGAAGACACAGAATAAGATTACTAGATAACATCTCTGACTATGAACAGAGGTGTTTTTTGTAACAACACATAGTTTTTACCATATGAAAGGATGAAAATAATCAAACATTATTCTAATTTCCAACGCTTTTCACAGCATTTTTTCATAATTTTCGTTATGATATTCATAAGTGATTCAATTCTTATTGTTAAGATGAATTGACTGAAAAGAGAAAGGAAGTATGTTATGAAAGAAAAATATTCATCTAAACTTTATCAATGGCGGGGAATGTTTCTTGGTTTAGTACTTGGTATCGCCTTAGTCTTTGGCTTAACCTGGATTGCTAAAGATGCTGTGAAGCCAGCGAATTCTCAAGAACCATCACCAGCAAGTTTCGAGGAAACAATTACATCTGTTGTAGATAAGACACAAGATGCGGTGGTATCCGTTGGTAATTATCAAGTAACAACTGGTAATCAAGATTTATCACCAATCCTAGAGTTCTATGGTTATTCATCAGAGAATCAAGGGATTAACATCGGTGAATTAGAACAAGAACCCCAATTAGTGGGAACAGGTTCCGGTGTGGTGTATAAGATTGAAGGCGATAAAGCCTACGTTGTAACGAATAATCATGTCATTGAAGATGCAGATAAAATTGAAATTACATTACGTAATGAAGAAGTGATTGAAGCCGAATTGGTTGGAGCAGATGCTTTGAGTGACTTAGCCGTTCTAACCATACCTTCAGATAAAATTGATACGGTGGCTGAATTTGCTGATTCCGATCAATTAAAAGTTGGGCAAATTGCCATTGCTATCGGATCTCCTATAGGACAAGAATTTGCAACCTCTGTTACACAGGGGATTGTCTCAGGATTGAATCGTTCCGTTCCTGTTTCTGATCAATGGAATATGACATTATTACAAACGGATGCAGCGATTAACCCTGGTAATTCAGGAGGTGCTCTATTAAATAGTCAAGGTCAATTAATCGGAATCAACTCTAGTAAATTTGCGGCATCTGCTATTGAAGGGATGGGCTTTGCAATCCCTGCCAATGACGTGGTAGAAATCACTCAACAATTAGAACAAGATGGCGAAGTTAAAAGACCTAGTCTTGGTGTCGCTCTCTTACCATTAGCGGGAATCAATCAAGATTCACGGGTGACAGACTTAGGTTTAGATCCAGAAAATACGGACGGTATGGTTGTCATGGAAGTTACGCCGGGCAGTGCAGCCGATCAAGCGGGCGTGCAACAATATGATGTCATTGTAGGAATTAATGATGTGGCAATTACAGATTTCATTTCTCTGCGTCAAGAACTCTTTAATCATCAAGTTGGCGATACCATTCAATTGAAAGTGATTCGTGAAGGGAAAGAACAGACAATTGATGTAGAGTTAACTGATAATGTCGAAGCTGAACCAGAAATGGAGACATATCAAGAGGAAGAAGAATTACCAACGATTCCAGGATATTAATGGATGTAATACTTGATTCGATGTGAATCAGAAGAGATGAAAAAGACCACTGGATGCCTTTAGTTATAGGCTTCAGTGGTCGTTTTTATTAGTAAATAGCGTTTATGGTTATGATTTGTGTGTTATTTCTTAGCCGTTACATATGATCGAGTAGATTTAAATAATCATGGCGTTCAAAGACATGAGAAGTTGCGATGCCCACTAAAATAATATCTGCAGGTAAGGGTTGTTGAATATCCAAAGATACCATATTTTCCCCTCGTTCCTCACGGTATCCAATCAAGTTAATATCAAAATTTTTACGTAAATCTAATTCAATGACATTATGATTGACCCACGATTCTGGTATCTCAAATTCTACGACGGATGTGTCATCATCTAAACGCAAGACTTCATCAATATGATTTCGTAAAATTTTAGAAGCGAGACGGAAACCACTATCACGCTCAGGTGAAATAATTGTATGCATGCCAATTTCAAAAAGGACATCTTCAAACGTCTGATTTTTAGCCTTGCCGATAATCTGTGGGATATTCATTTTCTTACAATGCATGGTTGCAAGAACAGAACTTTCAAGATTGGACCCCGTAGCAATGACGACAATATCGCAATTATTCAAACCAATTTCATAGAGTATTTCAATATCAGTGAAGTCACCGATGACAGCGTTGGTTACTTTATCTGCGACGGCTTGGACATTAGTCGCATCAGTATCAATCGCAATAACTTCAGTTCCATAACGTGCTAACTCAACCGCAACTGTTTGACCAAAAATACCTAAACCAAGAACACCAACAATTGTGTTTGCCATTTAATTACTCCTAACCTAAATGAATTTGTGCGTCTGCATACTTTACAGAACGCTCTTTTTGTTGCAAGATACCGATTACTAAGGTAATTGGACCGACGCGTCCAGCAATCATAAGAACGATTAAAATAATTTTACCAAAAGGATTCAATAAATCGGTTGTATTGAGTGAAATGCCCGAAGTTCCTAAGGCGTTGACTGTCTCAAACATTAAATCCAATGCTGGTAATTGAGGGTGTGTCAATAGTAAGAGCGCATAGCCAGTCGTTAATAAGATGACGAAAAATAGTGTTACTAAGATGGCTCTTTTGACAATTGCTTGTGGAATCGTGCGTTTGAAAACAATGACTTCTTGCCATCCATGTAATTCCGATCGAATTAACAAAACCAAAATAGCAATAGATGTAACCTTGATTCCCCCCGCCGTTCCACCGGGAGCCCCACCGATGACCGTTAATGTCATCAAGATAAACTTCGTGACAGGAAGTAAGTCTTGATAGAAAATCGATGTGTAGCCGGCTGTCCGACTGTTAACAGATAGGAAGAAACTGTTAAGAAATTGATCTCCAGCACTCATTTCTACCATAGAATGTGGATTATTAATCTCGCAAGCAAACATAAATATGGTCCCGGTGATGAGTAAAATCGCTGTTGTCTGCAGCACAACGCGTGTATGAACGGATAAATTCATCGTTGCGAGTTTGAAGCTTCGTGGCTTCGTGAATAAGAATTGTTGGGCTCTTTCTTTCACTTCAAACCAGACAATAAAGCCAATTCCTCCCAATATCACCAGAAAACAAACGGTTAACAGCACTAAAGGATTACTGCTAAAAGTTTCCAAACTTCCCTCACCAAAATTATGGATCCCAGAATTGTTAAATGCAGACACAGATAGAAAAAATGCATTAAATATCCCTTGCCAGAAGCCAAATCGTGGGATGAAATCCAGCATCAATATAAGACTGCCAATTAGTTCTGCCATCAATGAAAATTGATAAATGGAGGATAAAAATGATGAGAAATCCTCATTGGTATCTCGAGAAAATACTTCCTGAATCATGTACTGATTCTTCAAAGAAATACGCTGATTCAGTGAATAGAGCCCGAAGTTAATAAAAGTGACGACGCCAAGTCCTCCGAGCTGAATAAGTAATAGGCAGAGTAATTGACCCGCAAAATTATAGGTAACTCCTATTGGGAGCACACCCATTCCAGAGACACTGACTAAAGAAACGCTAGTTAAAAAATGTTCAAAAAAAGAATGTTGTCCCGGTATTTGCTGAAAGATGGGAAGCCATAATAATAAACTTCCTACTAAAGCGGGCACAACAAAGCTCATTGAAAATTGAAACGCTGTTGATAATTTCGGCAATTGAAACGGGGGTTTCAGGAGATGTCGCATCTTATCCTCCCTTGTGTTTTTTATTCATTTTATCATAGAATCTATGAATTAATAGTGTAAAATATAGGGGAAATGAGGGATAGGATGAATATTGAAATTATCAGTGTTGGAAAATTAAAAGAAAAATATTTAAAACAAGGCATCCAAGAATATTTAAAACGCCTAAGTAAATATGCTAAAGTGAAAGTCATTGAAATTGCGGATGAACCGACTTCAGAAAATATGAATGATCATGAAGTGGCACTTCTTCTAGATAAAGAAGCCGAACGCATTCAATCTCATCTCAGTCCAGACCGTAAATTAATCGTGATGGCTATCGAAGGAAAATTAATCTCGAGCGAATCTTTAGCTAAACAAATCAATGATTATGCAACATATGGAGCAAGCAAAGTGACCTTTGTTATTGGTGGCTCTCTGGGAGTGAGCGATAAGATAAAACAACAAGCAGATGCTCTAATAAGTTTTGGTCGGATAACACTCCCTCATCAATTGATGCGCTTAGTGTTAGTTGAACAGATATATCGGGCCTTTCGGATTATCAATGGACATGCGTACCATAAATAGTAATAAAAATAGCTTCTAATTCCATCTGTAACGTTGTCTGTTCAGTGTTTATCTCCCCTCTAAAACTGTCGGGGTTTCGGGGAATAGTGGGATGAGTACTTGTTGACTGTACATAAGAAATTGCAAATTATCATCATTGTAAACAAAAAAATAAAGCAGAGTGAACAGGATAAACCTGTAAGCTCTGCTAGAATGTTTTATTTACTAATTAGTAACCATATTACATATAGTATTTTTTACGAACTCTGTTATAAATATCGTCCGCTCTTTTAAAACTCCAGTCAGATATAAATGACATCTGTTACTGTATAATCCATTCACCACAGTAGTATTAATCACGTAGTGCATCATAAATAATATTTCCATCTCTCGCATGCACCATAATTTCGGTAGAAGCACCTAATGTCGGATACCAGTATACTACAGTGTATCCTTTTCCAATTTTAGATTGAACATCTGAAGAAAACTCTTCCCATTCTTTTAATAAAGTATCCCAACGATCCCAGTCACCACTATACAGGGCTTTGTCCACCCTATCTTTCATTGAAGGATCGCAGTAATAGATGTTAATAGTTCCTCTATCTTCAGAATCAGAATCGGTTTCAATTAAGTCAACACCAGCTATACTCTTAAATGTGTCATCTTTTAAGGTTTGAATATATTCTGCCTTTTCTTCTGCAGTAACTTCATTATTTCCACAACCAACCAATGAAAATGAAACTAAGATAATTAATATTGTAGATAGCCATTTTTTAACTATTTCCATTCTTTTACTGGTTTGAATTCCCATTAATAACACTTCCATTTCTTTTTTTATTAAAAATACTTATCTAAACCTGAATAATTCATAGTTTTACTAATATTGTTTTTAAACATTGATTTAATAGTATTTAAAGCAACTTACTTCATCACCCATTAGGTGATGAAAAAAGAACCACTTTCTGATATGGTTAATTCACTACAAACAACCATAGAAAGGGGTTCTCTCAATGGTTACTTTACAAGAAAATGCAGTGAAATTCAACAGTAACTTAATCGTTTCTCATGATGGTGGTCGTTTATCAAGTGATTCTGGTTTGATTTTAATTGATGAATTAATGGATGCTTTCCAATTTACTCAGCTCTCTAAAAAGATTGTTCGATTTAACGACAGTCGAAAATATTGGACGCATACGAATCATAAGCTTTTAAAACAGTTAGTGCTGCAAATATTCTGCAGCATGATCCGGTATTACAGACGTTATCAGCGAGAGTTTTATACCGTATTGAAGAAAATCCAAAGGATTCGGCAACACATTTAAAGAACCTGGTTTATTAAAAAGAATTTAAATGGCCTAGGGAGAAGTGCGCCCAAAATTTGAGTTTGAAAAGTAAAAAGTCTCAAAATAATTAAATAGACCGAAAAAAATTAAATAATTAGGATAGAAAATGGAAAACGATAAAGAAAATATAACAATATTTAAAAACAGCCTCTGAAATTAGAGGTATGAATTATTCAGGTTAAAGTAACAAATTCATTTTAATAAATGGAGGGATATAAAATGAAAACGAACAAAGCAATAAATATTGCTTTTCTCGTGCTTAGTATTTTGTTGACATTAACATCGATTGCATTTATTGCTTTCAAAATTGTCTCTGTTATACAAGAAAAGCAATATAAAGAGGAAGTTACAGCATTATTGAGTGTGACCGATGTTGATATTCCAGGTGCAAGCACAGATAATCAAATTAAGAATGCTTTTCTTCCATTTCATATAAAAAGACAAAACATTACCAAGCTAGCTCTTATTAATTTCGAACAAACTCCTGAATCAGTATATAATGGTCTAGAGCTACAATATTTAGAACGCAAAGATACTGAGGGGTATCGTATTCTAGCGTACCGTAATGATGGCTACATTGATATTTATGATGACGAGACTTTACCTCTTAATCCAGAGGAAGATTTCAGCGTTGCAGGTAAAGAGCTAAAAGAGCATGTTAATACAAAAATGACTAACGTACGATTTGAGAAGGATGAACAAGATAATGTCCACATCTCATTTGCTTTTTACGATGTATTAGGAAGACCTATTAATGTAACTATTGATGAAGGAATTAATAGTAGCAGTACACCTTTTAATCTTTTAGCTCCAATTGGATTAAGCTCAGAGAACCCAAAATATTTTCCACTTTTTTGGCTATATGATTTCAATTTTCTCAGAACCAAAGATCTACACTGTGAAATTTCAATCGATGGTAAGGATATTGACCCAGATCCTTTTCCGGTACCCTTCCCCATCCAGGAACAGTTTCGTAATTTTATACGATACACTTTTGACTCACGCCTATATTCGATCTTTGATATGAGTCAAACTACACTGAAGGAAGTTAGGTTAAATGAGAATAATCAATATACTCCTGATGACATTGTCTATCAATTCAATAATGAGGGTGAATTACGTTATATTAAAGTAGACACCACTTACATAACTTTTGAGCCAAGTTTAAGTCTAATGAAAGCACAAAATGGTGCTATAAATATTACGACTGAAGATGGCATGGGCTACATTAAAGGTGAATTTAGCTTGGAACAGATAGATCCCTCCAACGTTCGTTTCAAATGTAACTTTAGCGGGGGCTGGAAAGCAAATGTCCACCTACTTACGCATAAAATTGTCGTAAATGACAATTCAATATTTGCTACATGGCCAAAACAGTATTACTATACCTTAGACATTAATCTTGACACTAAAAAAGCAGATAGCAACTGGGAAAATCATTAATATAGGGATAAAAATATTGTGATAAAATCATATCAAAGGAAGGATTTAATTGAAGAAGAATAATAGGAAGATTTAAATTTGTAGTTGAGATTATGGGGATAATGCTTAGTTTAGTTAAGACACATTCTTTATATTTTGCGTCGGTGCAGTATACTTCAGCAACCTAAGATTTAACTTTTAAATTAGTGAGTTTGTTAAATTAATAGTTAATGAAACTCGTGAAATGTTATTATGTTTGCAAAAATATTGAATATTATTTTTAGTTTAATCACCATTGCATATAGCGTTCCAATAAGACCATAAAAACGCGATTTCCTGAGCCAGGAAAATCGCGTTTTCTTGAACCGGTTTAGTCGGAAGTTACTGAACCAGTCTTCATTCTTAAAGAATCACCTGAAATATACAGATGATAAGAATTCGAGACGGCACGGTCAAGTATGGCATCAGCAATCGCACCGCCGCCCAATTTCTTATGCCATTCTCCCGTTTCCATTTGAGAAGAAATAATGAGGGAACGATTTCGACTTCTTAATTCAAAGATTTCCATTAAATATTTCTGTTCATCTTGGGTTGTAGGAGTCAAAAGAAAATCATCAATGACTAATACATCTAGTTTCGCTATTTTCTTTAGATAGTTGGTAAGTTTATCCTCTAAATCAGCTTGAACCATTTCAGTGAGTAAATCATACATTCTCATATACCTTGCGGTATATCCTTCTTCTATTACATATCGACATAATGCATTCGTTATGTAGGACTTTCCGGTGCCGGTGGCACCTTGGATAATGATATTTCGATGATTCGTTATAAACTGGCAGGTCATCAGTTGATCAATGGTATCTTTATTCAGCTTTCTACTAGGTGAGTAATCAATTTCTTGAACGTGAGCTTGGGGTTGGGAGAGTTTGGCTTGTTTTAAGTGACGTTGAATGGTGTTGTGTCTGCGTGATTGATATTCATCAATTACAATTTCCTCAAGGATATCTAACGTTGAGCGTTTATTACTGAGTGGGTCACTATACAAATCAATTAACCGATCAGCCATAATGGGTAGTCGCATTTGTCTTAGGTATTGGGTTATTTCATTAATTCTTTCGGTTGAATTGGTCATAATAGTCCGCTCCTCTTAGGTATGATTGTTCACTTTGGGTAGAAGTGTTAGAATCGGATTGCGTAATGGAACTTTCTATCAGCTGTTTTATTAATTTAAAATTGGGGTGAGTAGATCGTTCAAGTGCATAATGGCAGGCTTTATCTAATCTTTGGTCGGAATAGGTGTCTGCCATTTTTAATATTGCGTGAACTCTTCGATAATACTGTTGTTCAGGACCTTGATCAAACATTCTGGAGATTACAATATGGACATTTGGGCCAATACGACGCGCCCATTCTAAATACCTTGTGCTGTTCCATTTGCCAAAATGTTTACTTTCTTCAGGCAAGTGACCTTCATTCGTAGAGTATGCGCCAGGTTGGGTACCTACGGTTACATGTTCACATAAGAACTGTTGATTATGGTAGATTTTAACGGAAGTTGAATAAATCTTAAGCGTCACTTTCTCACCAATATACTGATAGGGTACAGAATAATAGTGCTTGTTTAATGTGATGTGGCTATTTGTATACACCTTCGCTTCTTTAAATTCACAGACTTCATATGAATAAGCCGGTAATTCTTTAAGCGCTTCTTGTTCAAATTCTTCGAACATTTGAAGACGACTTCCTTCTTTCTTCTGAAAAGGCTTGGCATTAAAATCATCAAGAAGTTTGAGCAGATATTGGTTGTATTCATCAATACTAAAGCATTGGAAGTTGCGCATACGACCGATTATATGTGTTGTAAGGTGCTTAACATGATTTTCAACAGCAGCTTTGTCCTTCGGACGTGCAACACGTGTAGGAACAATAATTGTCTGATAGTGGTTCGCCATATCCTCATAGGTTGGATTTAAGAGCAACTGTGTCTTTGTATTCTTGGTTACACCAGTCCGAAGATTGTCAGGTGTTAATAAGGTGGGACCCCCTTGAAAATACTCAAACATATTAATATGGGCTTCAATCCACCTTGGCATCTTTTGATCGATATAAGCTTGGGCATAGGTATAACCGCTAAAAGGTAAAGTCCCGATAAATAATTCACCTTTGATAATTTCACCCGTCATGGGATCAATCCATTGCGGGCGTTTACCCGTCCAGTCCACTTGGACTTGTTCTCCCGCTTTATGATGAAGTACATGACTAAAACTATTCTTATAAAGATAGTCATTAAAGTGTTTCTTAAATTGGGTTAGTTTATAGTAGATTTTATTATTTAATCGACATTCCTGGGCGTATTCTTCCCAAAGAAGCTGCATCGTAACACCTGGTTTAGCAAGTTCTTTAGCTAACTGCTTGTAATCCGGCATTACATAGTAAGAGACAGGTTGATCCTTTTTGTCTTTATCCGGTTTGAACATATTCTCTAACTCTTCACTGGACCATTGAGCAATTTCTTTACTTTTGTCTGATTCAACCGAATTAAAAGTGTGCTATACTTTAAAAAGTTAGTGCATGGAGGTGTTTTCAGATGATAATTATTCAAATCGGTTTACTGCTACTCAGTTTTATTCAGTTTATTTTTATCGACGCTTTCTGGGCAGGTTCTTTTTATTTCTTTTTTATTTGGGTTATTTTACTCCAGATCCTCTGGTTTTATATTGAACGAGCGACTGTTCAAAAGTTGACGTTCGCCTTTTTAACTTTATTTTCTATTCTTAATATCCAATTCCTGCCTCAATTTCCATTTTTGATGCTTGGGGTATTCGCACTTGAAATGCGAAAAATATGTTCTCTCAAATACACCTTACTCCTCTTAACTCTTACTTTGGGGATCAGTTTAGGTCTTTTAGGTACACAAGGCATTTGGCTCACTCTCACTGAATGGGGATTTTTAATCGCCATTATTGGACTCTGTCTCTCGCTCTCTAAACAGGAAGAGAATCGTCAGAAACAAGAAGAAGAGTGGTACAAACTCATTCAAATGCAAGAGGAATTAAAGAAGCAATCTCAATTATTAAAAACACAAATGGGTTCGCTGGAAGAATTATCTCGCATCAATGAACGGAACCGGATTTCTCGAGATCTCCATGATTCAGTCGGCCATACCTTATCAACCATTGTCATCCAGTTAGCCGCGATTTCCAAAATCACACAACCCAAACTATCAAAAGTTGCTCAAATGGTCGAAGAATTGCATCAATTCACAAAAGACGGTTTAACAAACGTTCGAGAAGTCATTCATGAAATGAAACCCAACGACTATCGAAGAGTTGCCTTTATCGATCGTTTACAAGTTTTAATACAAAATTTCGAAAAAAATACGAAAATCCAAATCATATTCAATACTAATGAGAGTTTGTGGCTTTTAAATGAGGAACAAGAAATGCTTATTTATCGCGCTATCCAAGAATTTTTAGGCAATTCTTCCAAACATAGTTCCGCAACTGAAGTACGTATTCAATACCACTATACGCCCTCTTCTATTATTTTAACGCTACATGATAATGGAAAAGGAACCGATTCGATCGTTCCGAAAATGGGATTGAGTGGAATGAAAGAACGAGTAAAACTACTCGGTGGAAAGATAACGATTCAATCCGCAAGTGGTGAGGGGTTTAGAATTCGAATCGTCTTACCTAAAGGAGGATTTTTAAATGACAGAGAACGCCATTAAAGTACTGCTTGTCGATGATGAACAACTGATTCGAAGTGGTCTAGCCATTTTACTGGAGATGTATGAAGAAATTGAAATCGTTGGACAAGCAGCCAACGGTCAAGAAGCGATTGATTTTTGCGCCACCGAAGAAGTAGATGTGGTCTTAATGGATATTCGGATGCCAGAAACAAATGGAATTGAAGGAACCAAACAAATAAAAGAAAAACATCCACATATTCATGTCCTTATTTTAACGACCTTCCAAGATATGGAGTATATTGCTCAAGCGATGAAGGTTGGTGCTTCAGGCTATCTCTTAAAAGATAGCAATGAGGAAACCATTTACGAAGGAATAAAACTTGCACACAAAAATAATCTCGTCATTGATGGGAAAATGACTGATTTCTTTACGGCCATTTCAAAAAATCATACGGACGCTCCCTTTGATCCAAAAAATTATGAGCTGTCCTCAAAAGAAGTGGAAATTATTCGACTAGTCGCAAGTGGTTACAGTAACCAAGAAATTGCGGATGAGCTCTTTTTATCTCTTGGAACAATTAAAAACAATACGAGTCTCATTTTAAATAAATTAGACTTAAGAGACCGTACGCAATTAGCCATTTTCGCTTTTGAAAAAGGACTCATGAACTAATTACTCGCTCCTTTCTTTTGTCTTCCTTTCTGACAGAAAAGAGGATTTTTTTAATACCGCAAAAAATTTACTTCCCCATATGACAATAAAAGTGACTCAAGTCATTCTATTTTCATTACTTGAGTGAATACGCAAGACCGTCTACATCTTTTATAATGAAGACAATAAAAAGAGGAGGAGAGACAGATGAGCTACGTAGAAATTAAACATATATATAAAAACTATAGCGAAAATCAAGTCTTAGAAAATATTTCTTTTGAAATTGAAAGGGGGGAACGTTTTGGCTTAATCGGTCCGAATGGTGCTGGAAAATCGACACTCATTGATATGATGACCGGCCTCACCCCATATAATTCAGGTGAGATTATTATCGATGGAAAAAAAGTGCCGAAAGATATTGTAAACATTCGAAAACAAATTGGACTTGTGCCACAAGAAATTGCCTTAATGCAAGAATTAAATGCACCCTCTAATTTAGAATACTTCGGCGGACTGTACGGATTGTCTGGCCAGACGTTAAAAAAACGAATCGAAGAAGCGCTTGAAATTGTTGGTTTAGCGGACCAAGATAAAAAAGCAGTCAAACATTTTTCCGGCGGGATGCAAAGGCGCTTGAATATCGCAGCAGGTATTTTACATCGCCCTCAATTTTTAATTTTAGATGAACCGACTGTTGGTGTCGATCCTCAATCTAGAAATAAAATTTTTGAGTTTATCAAATATATGAATGAAGAATATAAAACAACTGTTTTATACACGTCGCATTATATGGAAGAAGTGGAAGCATTATGTGAGCGCCTCTTTATTTTAGACGCAGGGAAACAAATTGGCTATGGAAGCCAAGAAGAAATCAAACAGCTCGTTCAAGACCATGTGAAGTGGCTCATTGAACTCGAACAGATGCCACTTGAGCTAGATGAACAACTGACACAAGAATTAAATGGCGTGGAACAAGTCATTGCCAAGAATAATCAACTGCATCTTATCGTTGATCCGATTACTTTTAAAACACAGCAGCTGATGAATTTCTTAACCGCTAATCATTTAGAATTAGTGACCTTACAAAAAGAAGACCTTAGCTTAGAAGAAGCATTCTTACAACTGACTGGAAAAACACTGAGAGATTAGGAGGAGCAAATATGCGACAATTTTGGATTCATTTAAAAACTGAAGTCCGTGCGATACTAAAGCAGTGGCCGCAAGTCATTGGAACCTATCTTTTAATTCCTTTGTTTTTCGCTCTGCTCATGGGTTTCTCGTTTGATACAGCCTTCACGCCTGAAGTATCCTTAGAGCCTATCTCTGTTTCTCTTCGAAATGAAGATCAAGGACCAGCTGGACAACAATTGGTTGATGTGATGAAATCAGAAGAAATGAGTGAAATTTTTGAACTTGTTGAAATGGATGATGCCGATTTTCATTTACAGATTGCAGAAGATTATAGTGAACAATTAGAAGACACATTAATCACGATTGAGACTGAGCCAAATGTCTCTTCAACAGATTCCACGATTCTTTCGCAATTTATTCAAGAGTGGCAGCAAACCTTAGTCGATCAAAGACAACTAGCCTCTGAATTAGAAGCCGTAGAAAACCCAGAAAGTATTCAAAATTTGGTGGCTTCTTTAGAAAAAGCTGTTGCTTTAAATAGAGAAGATACCATTCAAACGGTAGCGTATGATTCTGATACTGCCCTTACAAGTAATCAGTTTACCGCCATTTCAGGCTTTTTATATTTATTATTTATGTCTCTTTCATCTAGTGTAGCCATGCAGACGAAAAAAGAATTTACAGGCTTGAAAAAACGGATTGGCGTCCTCCCTTTGACGACAACTCAAACTGTTCTGTACGACATTTTAACCAATACCCTTGTCTTTACTGTTCTATCCATGTTCTATATGGGGCTTTGGCGATTATTTGATCATCAAACATTTGTTGGAAACCCATTCCATTATCTTTTTTGGATACTTATCTATACCCTATTTTTCCAAGTATTAAATGTTGGAATGTCTAAGCTCCTTTCTGGAAAATGGACGAATATCTTTTATCAAGTGATTTTAATGGTTTATATGATTTTTGGTTTTATACCAATCGACAGAATAGTTGGTGGGGAAATTGGTCAATTGCTTAGTGAAAATATTGTCCGGCAAATCTTTACCCAACCATTCTATGATTATATGCTCACAGGGCAAGTTGGCGAAAATATAGGTGTTGCCTTAGGTCTCATTTTAGCGAGTCTTTTACTCACTTTTATGACTATTCGATTGAGCGACAGAAAGGAGATGAAAACCGCATGAAAACATTACATCTAACATGGTTTCATTTAAAACGTGTCCTTTTCAATAACTGGGGCTTTGTCCTTTTTACACTCGGAGTTCCACTTGTCATCATCTTTTTCTTTTTAATTACCATGCAAAGTGATTCTTCCGCCATGACAAATCAAAATATTGCGGTTGTGAATCATTCGGACTATGTGGAAGAACAAGTCGTCCCTCATTTATCAGAGAATTTCCAAGTAGACTTTTTTGATGACGCAGTGGAAGCGTTCGAACAGTTGGATCAACTTGAAGTAACGATGCTTTATGAAATCCCCGAGGGTTTTCCATTCAATGACGAACAGATAAACATTTATAGTTTAAGTGGTGAAAATCGAGATGCGTTATTTGAGTCCGAGTTGTTTTCAAGACTCACTGAATCAAGAATGAATGAAGCCTTCTCTGAAGCGAATCTTTCATTTGAGTCGGTGGAGGTTGCAGAGGCTGAGTGGGTGCGTCCAACGGAGACGATAAACGGAGATACGGCTTTTGTTTTGTTTATGCTCCTCTTTTTTATGGGGTATGCCACAGGATTCATTGCCGGTGATTTAGCGAAGATGCGTCAAGAAGGCTTGCTCACTAGAAGTATTATTTCAAACACTTATAGCTGGCAAATATTAGGTAGTGTCTTATTCGCTTATGTGCTTTATGAATTTCTCGCCAGTACAATCGTTATTTCAATTATGAGTGCCGTTTTTAATCTTCCAATCAATCATCCAGCTTTACTCGTTAGTTTAATTCTCTCCATGAGTATTTTTATTGTCGGCTTAACTATGGTCCTCTTTCGATTATTCAAAAATGAGGCGCTTATCCAGATGATTGGAGTGCTACTCGCCATTGTTTTAGTATTCATTCCGCTTATCGCCGAATCGTTTACTTCTTTACAATTTGTACAGTTTTTATCGCCTTACTATTGGATATTTGAGGCCATAGATACCGGACAAATTTTCCCCAATGTCCCCGTGGTTATATTATATGGTTTGGTGTTGTTTACTGCTGGAAGTTTTAAAATTGAGCGACTTGTAAAAGTTTAGTCAAAATGATAAACGTCTCATTTACTAATTACCACAAAACCTTCAATGCTTTTTGGTGGAAGTTTGCCGAGGCAAACTTCTTCCCTCTTTCAGACCTTAAGAAAGATCAGTGGCCATTCGCTCGAGCGAATGGCTTCTTTTTTGGTCCTGAGTTGGTTATTGAGAACGTTTAACGTTTATATAATTTATTTATAACGGCGTTAGACGGGTTAACGTTTATATAATTATTTTATAACGTCGTTAAACAGTCTAACATTTATATAATATTTTTATAACGACGTTAAATAGTATCCGACCGCCTATCTGGCTGCCACCGCACTCGGTTATGGCACGGTTTGGACCGATCAAATCCGAAACAATTGCGATGAACTTCCGGTGCGGGAAGTATTGGATGAAATGGACATCCCTTCCAACCACATTTGCTGGACGGTTTTACCGATGGGCGTTCCTGCCAGCCAACCGACACCAAAAGAGCGTGTGGAAGAAATCAATATTATCGAAGATTGATTGTATACAATCAATGAATTCATCTGTTTCTACCCATTTAGGACGTCGTCCACACTGTGAACGATTTTTCAGATACGCTTCAAAATGCGTATCAGCAGAATAGATTTCGTAATATTGGACGTAAACCTTCCCATTCTGTTTCTGTTGACGTCTTTGTTTAATCGTTCCCTTATGGATCGCATTATTAATGGTTTATGGACTTCGTTCAAGTTGGTTTGCGATTTTACGATTAGAAAGGTCAAGCTTCTTAAACGCTTCAATCTGCTTCATTTCACCATATGTCAGGTGTTTGCCTTTGCGTGATTCTGTGGTACTATTTACTTGAGTCATGTGAATTCTCCTTATATTGGTTGGTGGTACATTCAATATAACATGAAATTCACATGGCTTTTTTTATTTTAAGTGGCTAAGTTGATTATAAAATTTTCCAAATAGATAAAATGATTAACTCAGGAAAACAACTAGTCGAGCTTCATGTGAACTACGAAAAAGTCCCAGCTAGCAAAAATGTTGAAGTAATCTTTAATAAATCAACACCCACTTATATGGTTGAAAAAATGAAATTCGGAAGAGGGAAAAACAAATCACAAATTATTTTTAACAAGGATATTACCATAAAAAATATACCTGAAAAAGCCTATGGATATATTATAAGTGGACGGTCTGCTATAGAGTGGGTAATGTATCAGTATCGTATGAATTTTAATAAAACAACTGGGATTGTGGATGGCCCGAATGATTACTCAGAAGATCCTAAATACATTTTCAATCTATTGCTATCAATCATCAATGTGTCTGTGCAAACAGTAGATATAGTCAATAGTCTACCTCCACTAGAGATAATAGATGAATAAAAAATCATTTATCAGTACTAAATACCCCATATCCATAACTAAGAATATGGGGTAATTAATACTAATAACTATTTACTCAGATCCAAAAAAATACGAGCTCTCGACTTTGTTAATAATTAATGCTAGATTAGAAGTATCAAATATAGGGAGCGATTACAATGAGTGATACTTTTAAGGCTATAATCAAGGTTCATGAACTAAATGATGTCCTAGTGGATAATGATGTCGATGAAGAAAGTGGAGCAGAAGTAGAAAAAGTAATCTTTCAAATAGTAGAACTACTAGAAGGGGATTATGAGTATGATGAGGAATTCAATCAAATCCATGTTACCTCACAACGTCTAAAAGAATTAATCGATGAGCCAATTGATGATGCTAAACAATATGAAGCAATACTAACTAATGAGTACGTGCCAGAAAAAGATATCGATGACCTATACGTACATGAACTAAAAGTGATTTAAATCGCTATAAACCAAGTATGTAAGAAAAGTAGTAACTCCTAACAAAATAAACAAATCATAATGAATAAGAATCTCAAGCCATTGAATCAAATCAGTGATAGCTAATGAGGTTCTTTTTTTGTACCGTATCAAATAGCTAATAGAATTTATTACCTATCGATGATACGGACATGCGTACCATAAGTAGATGAGGTTTTTTCGTAAAACCACAGCACAATCTGATACGGGTTCGCTGGCTGATTTTAAAAGCTTGTCACATTTGTATTCAATGGTAAAGAATGAACCTTACCACAAATAAGTGAGGTTTTTACGTAAAACCAACGTACAAGCTGATGCGGATTCACTAGCTGATTTTAAAAGCTAGTCATAATTGTGATCAGTAGTTCGGAATAAACCTTACCACAAATAAGTAAGGTTTTTGCGTAAGACCACCGTTCAATCTGATACGACTTTGGTTAATGAATAAAAAAGTATTTCATATTTTTTAAGGTAAAAGAATAATATACTTGCAACATATATCATGTGGGAGGGAAGACAAGTAGATGAGTGTACCTGATTTCATCCAGAATATATCTTCAGAATGGGGCATAGCAATTTTTTCTGCAATTTTTACATCTGTGGTATCCATTCTAGGAATTTATTTAACCATAAGGCATAATAATAAAATGATAAAGATACAATTAAGACAACAAGAAGAGGCATTTAAAGAAGATAAGAGATTACAATTACTACCGTATATAAAATATGATTTAGTTAATACAGTAAAAAAATCTCATTTAGGTCATGATAATGGAGGTGTCTCATTCTTTCCATATGGTTTTATAAATGGAGGTGATGGACCACCCGAAAAGTTTTTCAGTAAAGTGAAAATTTCTAATAAACTACTAAAAATAAAAAACATTGGAAAAAATCCTTGTATGTATTTCAGGGCTATAAAATTAAGAGCAGATAATCATGCCGAGAATAAATCAATTGAATTTCCATTTGAAATCAACTCTCTTGAGGTCGATGAAAGTTCAGATATGTTTATTCAATCAGGTATTCCAATAGAGCTTCCAATAGATAGCAAATTTATGAAGCATGAAGAAATACCTCAGAATTATGAGCTTTATTTAGATATTTGCTATGGTGATATGTTAGGCAACTACTATGAACAAACTGTGACGCTCAACATATTTCCAAAACCGATTTTTTATCAGGATCATTCCCCCACTGGTTTTGAACTTGATATGAAAATTGTAAATACTTCAATACCTATATACGTAAAAGAGAAAAACATATTTAATGAACAACCAGCGGGATTAAAAGTAAAATTTAGTGGGAAATAAGTGTAAGATTAGTCATAGATTAAAAAACAAGTTCAGTAACTGCTAACCACTATTCTGTTAAAAGTAGCCACCGATCAGAAGAAATCATGACAAACGGTACGAAAATTCTTATCACAAATAGACAAGGTGTTTCAAAAAATAATGCGCAAGATGATGCGGGTTTACTGTATGACTTTAAAAACTTGTCCTATTTGTGTTTTATGGTAAAGAATGAGCCTTACCACAAATAGATGAGGTTTTTTCGAAAACCACAGCTCAAACTGATGCGGGTTCGCTTTATGATTTTAAAAGCTTGTGAAAATTGTGTTCAATGGCAATGAATGAACCATACCACAAATAGATGAGTTTTTTTCGTAAAACCACAGCACAATCTGATACGGGTTCGCTCTATGATTTTAAAAGCTTGTCACATTTGTATTCAATGGTAAAGAATGAGCCGTCTCGCTTAGGAACTGATGATTCCTAGAGCGAGGCTTTTTATTTAGGTAGAAATTTTAAATAAAACCAGAAAACTTTGGGCTTGACAGGTGATTATAAAAGGCTTAATATACCCATGGGGGTATCAGCAAAAAAATATAATCAAAGGGTGAATCAAATGAAAGTATTAATTATTGGTGGAGTCGCTGGTGGCATGTCGGCAGCAACACGTTTACGTCGTTTAGATGAGGATGCAGAGATTGTTATTTTTGATAAAGGACCTTATGTTTCTTTTGCAAACTGTGGCTTACCGTATTATGTATCGGGTGAAATTTCGAATCGAGAGGATTTATTGGTTCAGACACCAGAAGCCTTGTATGATCGCTTTAGATTAGACGTCCGTGTTCATTCTAAAGTTGAAAGTATTCAGCCAGAAGAAAAAACAATAAGAGTCAACGGACCAGAGGGCAGATATGAAGAATCATATGATAAATTAATTTTATCAATGGGGGCTGAGGCTATTGTTCCACCAATAAAAGGATTTGAAGAAGTGGATAACGTCTATACTTTAAGGAATATTCCAGACTTAGATGCCATTATGGAACAACTTGAGACTAAAGATCCTAAAAAAGCAGTGGTTGTCGGTGGTGGTTTTATCGGACTTGAAATGGTTGAAAATTTAGTTCATCGTGGAATAGAAGTGACCTTAGTCGAAATGGCACCGCAAATTTTACCTCCGCTGGATGAAGAAATGGCTCGCTTTGTTGAAAATGAATTGAAAGAAAATGGTGTAGACGTTATTACAGGGCAATCAGCTGTAGCTTTTGAAGACAAAGGAAACAAAGTTATTTTAGAAGATGGTCGAGTCCTTGAATCGGGTCTGACTATTTTATCGATTGGTGTCAAACCTGCTTCCACCATTGCGAAAAATGCAGGCGTTGAATTAGGCTTTCGAGATGGGATAAAAGTGGATGAAAATTATGAAACAAGCATCAAAGATATTTATGCTGTTGGGGATGCGATTCTTGTAACCCACCAAATTACGGGCGAAGATGCATTAATATCACTCGCATCACCTGCAAACCGCCAAGGACGACAAGTGGCAGATATCATTAGTGGTCTTAACCGTAAAAATAAAGGTAGTATTGGAACGGCGATTGTTCGCGTGTTTAGTCTTACGGCAGCGTCAACCGGTTTAAGCGAACGACAAGCACGCTTAGCAGGGTTGAATTTCGAAGTAACGCATACTTCTGCCAAACACCATGCAGGGTATTTCCCAGGTGCGACAATGGTGGAATTAAAATTAATTTTTGAACCGAACACAGGCGAAATCTTGGGAGCACAAGCGGTGGGTGAAAATGGGATTGATAAACGCATTGATGTTATTGCAACTGCGATCAAAGGGGGCTTAACAGTCGCTGATTTACCAGAGCTGGAGTTTGCGTATGCGCCACCATTTGGATCAGCAAAAGATCCTATAAATATGGCAGGATATCAAGCTTTGAATGTGATGGAAGGTCAGTCTGATACTGTTCAATGGCATGAAGTAGAAGACTTAATGGCAGATGGTTGGAAAATGTTAGATGTGCGTGCCACAGATGAAGTGAAAAATAATGGAGGCTTCAAAGATTCTTTGATCATTCCATTAAATGATTTGCGTGATCGCTTAGATGAGATTAGTCCAGATGAGAAATATATTGTTTCTTGTCATAGTGGTCAGCGTTCTTATATTGCAGAGCGTATTTTAAAACAGCACAATTATGACGTGAAAAACCTGGATGGGGCATTCCATCTTTACAAAATGATTAAACCGGAGGCAATTTATCATGGCTAAAACAATTTCAATGGAAACATTTATTGAGAAAAATAATAAAACAACTTTAAATATTATTGATGTGCGTGAAAAATTTGAATATAAATTAGGTGGGCATATCCCAGGCGCAAAAAATCTGCCGTTGTCAAAGTTACAAAAGAACTATACTGAATTAGACCAAAAGCAAGAATATTATCTCGTCTGTCAATCAGGTGCTCGCTCACAACAAGCAAGTGACTTTTTAGAACAAGCAGGCTATCAAACAACGAATGTGCTGGGTGGAATGAGTATGTGGAGTGGCAAAAAGGAAAGGTAGATAAGATGAAAATCGATCAAAAAGTTATTAATCGTGCTAAACGAGCAGAAGGACAATTAGCAGGGCTTATTCGTATGATGGAAGATGAACGTGAATGTATGGATGTTGTGACACAGTTATCAGCCGTTCACTCAAGTATTGACCGTATTATCGGAATTGTCGTCGCGGAAAATCTTTACGAATGTATCAATCATCCGGACGAAGATCCAGCGGTTCAACAAGAAAAAATTGAAAAAGCGATGCAATTGATTATGCGAAAGTAATTGGTAGAAATATTACCAAACTTGAATTGTAAAATTAAGCTAGAAAAATAAATAAACCATTTGTGGTACACTCAAATCAAATTTCCAACCACGAAAATTAGAGGAGTGACCACAAATGACCTACACACATCTTAGCATGAAAGAACTCGGATGGATAGAAGCTTATTTTGATATCGGTTATAAAAGCCTGTGATATCGCAAAAAAGCTTGGACGTTCCAATCACCCCATCTATAACGTTGTCAACTTCCTTAAGAAAGGCGGCACTATTCGTGACTATTTTGAACGCTACACACAGAATAAATCGAAAT
>JACBXP010000012.1 GCA_015863185.1 Aerococcaceae bacterium DSM 111020 | reverse complement strand
CCAGCTCAGAGAGCGCTGTGGCGATGACTACACTCGTCTATTCAAAACAGTAACAGCAGATAATGGATCCGAGTTTGCTTCCTTACAAGAAGCCCTCCAAGAGACAGTAGCCGTCTACTTTACGCACCCATTTGCTTCTTACGAAAGAGGGACGAGCGAGAATCAGCATAAATTCATCCGGCGCTTTTTGCCGAAAGGTCAAAAAATATCGGAAATTAGTAATCAACAGATTTTGCGCATTCAACAATTGATGAATCGCTACCCACGAAAGATCTTGGACTATCAAACCCCTTTCGATTGCTTTTTAAAAGCTTTTCGTCAAGAAAGGGCTACAGCTTAAAATCTGTTCACCTTGACAACGAGCCTCCGCCGGGCTGGCTTAAAGGCTGGTGAAAGCTGGGTTAGCCAGCTTTGGCCAAGAGCCTACCAGCCCGACGCTCATTGTAAAGCCGAACAACCTAGTGCACATATTTCACATGAAGGTTTTTAGTTTTGACAAAGTGGCTAACTTAAACTTGAAATTTACGAAATTATAATTTCAAATACTCTTGCAAGAGAATATATAATTAAGAAGATAATTATAGGTTCCGATTCTAAAATAAAGGCAAGCCACGAAAAAAGAAATGATGCAAGTAAGTTTCCCAATACCCATGTATCTACAAATTTCGCCGTTACTTTCTCCTTTTTCACTTTTTTTATAATGCAAAAGATAGAAAGCATACCCAAAACCTCAAATACTTTAGCCCATAAATTAACTATATAAGAATCTTCGCCGTCAAATATTTTCATAAATTTCCCTCCATATAAGGAACACTTGCCTCTATATTAAACCCTGTTTCACTATATTTAAGAGTTTCTTAAATTAATTTTATCATGCCCCTTATAATTCCATTCATTTTCTTCTTATTATTCCCTTATTAGCTCTGCTACAAGTTCCAAATTCAGTTGATAGTCTGCAGGGATTTGAAGATTTGGCGTATATTCACCGACTTCGACTCCATAATCTCTTTGGATTACATTTGTCGATAACAACTCTAAGTCTCCTCCCATCAAATCATTATAAATGTCTCCTGTAGTTAAATCATAGACAAAGACTGGATACCCTGATGCTAAAGGTTCACTGACTCCAAGACCAATCTCAAGCTGAGTCCCATCTTGTTCAATAGATAATAAATCATGGCCTTGTAATGTCATACCAGTATAAACGGCAATCTGATTGAAAATTTCTTCTAAAACGGGATCAGTCTTTAATTTCTGATGAATATACAAACGATCAGCCAAAGCAACTTTGGCCGTCCGCATCTTTTGGGCATAGCGTTGTTCATCTTCTCCTCGACGAATAAAATCATAGGCTCGTATGCGGACCAGATTGACTATTTCAGCCTCTTCCTGACTATAACCCCCTTTAAGAAGTTCATAAGTAAAAGTATGATCATAAACATTCAAAGCGGTGTGTAAATCAGGTTCATTCGTAAATAACATGGTGAACCATTCAGCAAATATGGGATCCATCGAGAAATTATACGAACTCATTTGTTGATTCAAGGGACTCACTACATGGGCCACAGTATATTCCACATCCATACGCGCCAATTGGTCTAGCCACTCACGGCTAAGATCAAATTCAGGACGACCCGCAACTATCTCATTTTGATCAATCATCTTAAACCCATCACCATAATTACCTACTAGGCGATATTCCAACCAAACTAACTGATCCATTTCATTCAACAAACCCGTTAGATCAGGATAAGCTAAGGATATTGACCCTTGTGAGTTATGGAAAAGGAATGCTTGGTCTGTACCAAAATGATAATTAGCATTCAATCCTTCAACAACAACATTCGTTGATACAGTCACATCCCTTACCCCAGTCCCATCGCTACTAAAAACTTTGATTACCTGATTAGGTAGCTCTTGGAAATAAAAGTCATAATTAGCTGAATCATCTAAAACACTCCCCTGAAAATTCATTTGTTGGTTCGTTGTATCCATTTGAATATGTCGGTAAGTAGGGGTTAAAAGATGGAAATCTACTATCGAATCAAACAAGGTCACATCCACCGAGTTATCACTTGTATCTGCTGCTACTTGCGGTCCTTCGACTACAATTTAATATTTTTGTCAATGCTACATTCATTATAGATGAGAATCGAACTAAAACAAACGGGCAAATGTTCATTCTGTTCTTATTTGTCTTGATCCATCCGTTTGAACTATCCGGAATTTTCAGATAGTTCAACACCTAAGTAGACGATCTATTTATATTAAAAGTTAAATAAAAAAACAAGACACTTCTATGATTAGAGCATCTTGGTTGTTTTCATTGTTACTTTAATTTCATACTACATACCCATCATTATTACTTTTAAACATATCAAAAAAATAGATTAGCAATCTTGATTAATCAATCAGTCCTCAAATATGTATTTTAAACTGATTAAATTCAAATATACCATGACTACTTGATAAAATACCTTCATTATTAAGTTTCGAAAATGCATAATAAATTTCATTTAGAATACCAGAATCTAAAGAGACATCGAAATGACCTGGTAATATTCTCTCTACATCCAAATCTTTAATTTTCTTAACTGATTTATAAAAATCTATAGCGTTTGTACTTGGATAATAAGCATCTAATTTACCTCTATAAATGAGATCACCCGTATATAGATACTGTTTTTCTTCATCATAGAAGCAGCAATGACCAGGTGAATGTCCTGGCGTATGAATCACCCGTATATTTCTATTTCCTAAATCAATAACATTTCCATCTTCATATGTATATCTGGGCTTCCCTTGAAAAATGGTATACTCATCCATTTTAAATTCAGTTGGAAAAAGACTATTTTCCTTCTCTAGATTTATTTTCACTACATCTAAAGCTAAAGGGAAACCGCCATTGATCCATATTTCTTCTAACTTGTGAACGCCAAAATCTTCAAAATATCTGTGCCCACCAATATGGTCCCAGTGAACATGCGTTGTTAAAACTATTATATCTAAATCCGTTATTAAATCAACGATTTCTCTTATATTGCCTATACCTAGTCCAGTATCGATTAAAGCTGCCTTCTTATTTCCTATCAACAAAAAACAGTTGGGCTTCTCCCAATGTTTTTCTTCACTAATTGCATAAGTTCTTTCGTCGATTTTATTGATACTAAACCATTTTTCCATTTTTTTGCCTCACTGTAAATTTTTCTAATTTAAAATAATAATTTCATTAGTCTTTCTCGTAATAGACAATTATTCCCATTTATTGAATAAATCATTTTAGCTAATAATACAAAAATTATACTTCTGATATAAGCAACACGTCCACAAAAATGATACGAAATAACTTAATTCAATGATCGAAGCACACCAAAATAAGAAGCTATATTCTTTTAAACCAGTCGAATTCGACTGGTTTAGAATTCTAACCCACACGGGGTGAGACTTGGCTGATTGTCAATTATAACAGTTGTCGGTTATTTCTATCCACCTTTGGGGTCAGTGCATGTTAGGAACCTGTCTTTATCATTCATAACCTATCTTTAACTCATCGCGCCTTCTTGTCCCATGGCCTCAGTTGCCTTTTTAAAGATAGCTTTCTCTTCTATAATTTGAGGACTGTCATCCTTAATCCATTCATCGATGGCTTCCAAGTTTCTCAATTGATCACAACGGACCCCAAGATCTGATTGGATTTGCTTATATTCTTTCTTGCGGTTGGCATAGTCTGGATCAATGTCATCCGCAAAAATATCGCAGACGTATCTGGCTTTCTTAGATTTAATCCGAACCCGGTGAATCTTAGCCCATTCTAAATCATCGATCTCAGGCAGTTTCTTCATAATATATTGGTCCCAGCCCTGAACCCGGTCTTCAAAGGCTTCCGTAAAGTTACTATTGACCGATGCTTTGACTAGGTCTAAAAAATCTTGATAGTTTTTTCTTAAGTCTTGAACATAGGCTTCATCCAATAGCTTCAACACTTCTTCTTGTTCTTCTATACGCATGGCCTTAAGTCTTTGAATAATTTCTGAGTCTTTCAGTCCCTCAATCTGACCAGTCCAGTCAATCAAGACATCCATTTCTCTTAAATCCGCTAGTTCCCGTCCTCTTTGACGAAAATAGTCCTGAATTAAGAGATAAGAATCATAATCCATATGGGGTTTAGCCAATGAGATAAGAGCCCTAAATTTCCGGATGGAAACCCGTAATTGATGGACACTTTCCACATCAACTGGATCAATCAACATTCAGCGAATATTAGCTAGAATCAAATCAAAACTCTCTTTGGCTCGCTTTTCAAAAAAATTTAGATAATTCTGTTTTCTCTTATACCTTTGGTATCTAGGCCAAACTAAGCCTAAGATTACAGCTAAGAGAGTCCCCCATCTAGAAACCAAAGGTTTTCAGAAAACATATAATAGAATAAGACAGTCAACAATAATAACATTATAAAAACGGCCATGGAAAATTTCTTGTCTTTATTTAAGACTTTCATCTTATCCCTCCTTCTAATTGACCCATTATACCCTATTTAGGTTGTGATTTCGACACTTAAGTAACTTTGATAAAGCAACAATGTAAACCTTTTCTATAGTTGTTTATCTTTTCCAATTTCCCTGAAGATTTTATGACAATCTTAGCTTAAATCAGATCTAATAGATATATCTGATTAGAAAGTTTCATGAAGGAAGCCCTTATGTCTACGATTCCTTTTAATGATGTCTCTTCGAAAAAAGTGTTTCTAACTTTTCTACAATCATTATTTCTAAATTATAAGCAATAATTTCTATATTTTACCGTTAAACATTGATATATACTCGTAACAGATTGGATAGGATGTAATTACATCACCAGTTGCTATATCAAGCGGTACAGTTTGTCAAATATTAACTAATATATGTAAGGTTTTAACCCTACATCCTAAAGAAGTAATCATTCCTAAATTTTAGAGAGTATATTCCTAGAGTTTATACCCTGATATTTATCTATCTTAGTTCTTTAATTTTTCTACATCTGCTAGATAAATTGATACCTCTCCACAAGATGGGCAAATAGCCATCTTTGGCTCTCCTAATCTACCACCATACAATTTATTCTCATCATCTGTTAGATCAATTCCGTAGCCTGCCCATTTTACTTTTATGCCACAATTCTCTACCATTTTAGTATTGCAACAAATACACATTCTCATAAAATCTCCCCTTAAAATTTTATTTGAAAAGAAGTAGCTTCCTAACCTGTGATTTCAACAATTCCAAGGTATCGAAAGCTTCCAAATTTTTTAACTTTTAATTTAACTGCAGACTCTTCTTAGATTCCATGATGTTGGTAATAACGTCCTCTGCTGTGATGATTTCAGTACCTTCCATCAAATCTTCTTCAGACACTCCGTTATGTTTCATACAGGCTGAGCAAACCAAGATCTTACCACCTTGAGCTATAAATTCAGGAATCAAATCAGCAACAGGTCTAAAAGGTTCTCCAATGTTGATTTTATCACCGTATCCACGTTCAGCAAGGTGAACAGCATTTGATAATAGGATCAAGGAAACAGAGTAGCCTTTTGAAAGAGCCATATTTCCCATGGTAAATGCTATGGTTACATTGTTTTCATTGTCTTCTTTCTGCGTTAAGGTTATTAATAAATCAGTCAACTTTATTATCCTCCCTTTCTTAAAAAAAATCTACTCACTTAGCATAAAATATATTATCATAAGGAATATCTAAGAGCTTTTTTCTAAAACAAAAAGCAAGCTCAAAAATTCCAACTCGGGGCTCCATCTATCCTATAAATTCTTATTCCATGTGTCTAAATAAGTCAGCCACTCTTGATACAAGTCTGATTGTGGCTTACCGAAGCTGGCTTCGTAGTTACCTTGATAGAGATAGTCTCGCCAAGACTCCCAACCGTAGTTATCAACCAAATAGCTAACATAGAGATTAGCATACGAATAGCCTCCCATTTCAGCAAACTTCATCCCATTTGATACACTGAGGTCTTCTAAAGAAGGGATTGAATAATCTGCTAAGTTACTTGGTTGGAGATCAGCTAACTGCTGGGCTAGGTAAACTGCAGTCCCTTCATTCGCCCAGAGATCCAAATTCGGATTAATCTGGCTCAAATAAGCATGAACGAGTTCATGCAAAATAGTCTGCTTAATAGATTCATAATCATGTTGCCCTAAAGGTGCATCCGCAGGTGACACCATAGAGAGACGGTTGCCATGGGCTCCCCCTATCATCCAAGGCTGACCAAAGAGCTGACCAATATTTCCCAGTGAATAACGCTGGAAAGCTTGCTGGTTATCCCAAAGATAGATATTGACTGGCTCTGGATCTTCCAGATCTAGACTTTCTAAGATACGTCCACCTTCTGCTTCTACCAAGTCAAAAGCATCCTGAGCAGCCGCCTCTTCTTTTTGGTAGTACAAGGTAAAATTATCCGACTCCATTTGATTCATGGAATCCTCGTTAAAAGTAAACTGGGGCCAAAAATTAATGACAAACAAGACAATTATGACTAACAATATCCCACCAAGAATTTTTAGGAACTTCTTCATATTCCCCCTCCTTAATTCGTTTATATAATCTTAGCTTACCATAATCAGTTCTTGAACAGTGATAAATTTAATTATAAATGCATCATCTTTGATACCCCCCGAAAGTTAAAATTTACACACTCCCTTTCGGGAGTGTACTGCACCCGTAATCACGGACTTAAGTGAATACTCTTTAAGCGGTCTATTGCCCAGCGTCCAGAAATGAATAGTAATTCTGAACTTTACTCGATAACCTAGAGAAATTATCAATTTTAGATTATAGTGTTTTACTTGGTAGTTTTCCCCATCACTTGCAGTTGTTGCAAATTTTGCAACAACTGAATCTTCCAACAATTCTTCTTCGTTAAATATATTTTTTATATGTTTTGAGATGGTTGATTCGTTAACCAGAAGTTGCCTACCCTTACACTTGTTTTCGTTAAGAGAACAACTGTTTTAGCGGTTCGGTGTTACCACATCATTTTGTGGTAATGCTCCTTGTTATTAGACCCAGTGAAAAATTAAAGATAACTTTTCTTACTTTCCCATTTAATACTAAATAAAAATCTTTCTACATAACCGGATCAATTTATCTGGATCTAAGTCAATATCTTGGACACAAATAAGTTAATTTTTAATTACGCATCGTCATTTATTGCAGTTTATATGTGAAGGCTTGACATGGAGCTTCTGCAGGCTTGGATTCTAATCCAGGAAGCCAGCTTACTTGAAAATATCGCTGGCTTTCTAAAAGAGGCTATCATACTTGTCTCTCCACGTAAAGCCGTGCTCTACATCTCGTTTGTGTAGTTAGTTAGGGTGCACTCACATTCATTTTCAAGTAGTTCTATTCTTTTATAATTATAAAAGCCCTGATATTGTACCTTTACTCTCGGGTAAAACCGCTATATCAAGACTTTTTACTCTATTAAGTTGTATCACGTTGTCGGTTATAATTTTTTCTCCACATCACACCAATTGATCGATTTCCGCATACCACCCCCTATTTTTCCTCGGCAAATCATCTTGTTGGTCAAGATTTCTACTTTTTAAAGCAAAAAACAAGGTCACTAGACATTCATAAGACACATAGAGACCTTGTTATTATGCGGTTTATCACTTTACTTTTTCAATCAATACTACACACTCGACATGTGTCGGCGGTAAGCTATGGATTGAAATGGACATGTCGGGTGGGGAGTTTGGATATAAAAGAATATTTAACTTTTATTCTTAAAAACTATTTGCAAAGAAATACATGACAACAAACTATCATCATGGCTTAAAAGATAGGTTTGTAAATTTCCCTTCCATTACTCTCCTAACTAAATCTCATCAATCAAAACCAAACCATCCTCCGTCAATTCATAAGCTCGATCACAGACTTCCCGAATAAATAACCGGTCATGGGAAACCGTGAGAATCGCACCGGGATAGTCGGCGAAGGTTTGGCGGAGTTGTGCTTGAGAGGTAGGAGAGATATTCCGAGTCGGCTCATCAAGTAATAAGATGTTATAAATCTGCAGAGATAGATTTGCTAATAAGAGCTTAGCTCGTTGGCCACCAGACAGTTCAGTAATAGGCCGTTTCATCTCCTCCGACGTAAAGCGAAGACTGCCCAAAAAAGTCATAATTTGACTACGTTCCTCTTTGGATCCAATCTGGGTCAGATAGTCGATAGGTGTAATGTTAGCTAAAAGCTGATCATTATAATTTTGCGCCATGTAGCCAACTTGAAAGCCCTCCTTGTTTTGGATATTGTCTTTAATAAGCTTTAGCAAACTTGATTTACCAACCCCATTTGCTCCAACAATGGCAATTTTGTCTTGCCCCTGCCAAGTCAGATTGATCGAATGAGCCAGAAGGCGACCTGCAACTTCTAAGCTGACATTGTCAAGTTGGATAATGGTCTTAGAGGCATTGATAGGATTCACTCTTTTAAATTCTAGTCGAATCGCATCTTCCTGAATAGGCAAGTCAACAAAATCTTTTCGTTCACGGTCAAAGCGCTTAGCTTGAGACTTAATGTTCTTGAACTTCTTAGCTAAGAGCCTTCCAGTGACATCATTTTTTGTCTTTTGAAGTTGATTTTTCACTTTGTTTGAGATTTGCTGGTGACGGGCCATCCGAGCTCGGTCTTCTGCCCGTTGCTTGCGGGCAATCCGCTCTTGGTAATCAAAGTCACGTTGGCGATTATCAGAATAAGTGCCAAAATCAAGAGCTCGATAACTATGCCGGGCCTGGGTTCGGTGAAGAATAATCTCTAGGTGCAAGATGGAGGTAGCAGCTTGCCTCAAGAGAGACTCATCGTGGGAGACGAAAACAATTGTTTTATCAGAGGCCTGAATAAAACCCTGTAGCCATTCCAAGGAATAAATATCTAAGTCATTAGAAGGCTCATCAAGAAAAAGAATATCTGGTTCTGCCATCAGCAGAGTCAAGAGTTGTAACTTTATCCGCTCTCCACCTGACAAAGTCCCAACTTTCTGATTCGAGTATAATCGGTCTACTTCAAAACCTAGTTGAGGCTCTATTTGGTATAAAAGGTTATAGTTTAAGCTTTCAATCGAATGCTCCTTGAAGAAGTATTCCTCGATAGTCAAATCTAAATCTTTAGGATTCAAACTTTGAGCTAAGTAACCAAAATGACTAAAGTTCCGTCTGATTTGGCCTGTTACTATGAGATAGTCTTCTATAGACGGATCACCCATCATATATTTCAAGAGGGAAGACTTGCCATTACCTTCCTCACCGATAATCGCTAACTTATCCCCGACATTCACTAGCAAATCCAGGTTCTTTATCAGCTCCCTCGAGTCTTTGCGATGTGTTAAATTCAACTGTTTGATGTGTAACATGAATACCCTCCTTATCCTTAACCAGCCAACAAATACAATGCAGCCAGCCCTTTGGATAAGCAGGGTATACAAATAGCCTCCAGTAAGGCATATATCTACCGATTGATTATCTAAAAAGACTGCAAAAAGCTAACCCAGTGAATCCACTCTTGGTCGAAGCTTTTTAATTGCTGCGCTTTTTAGATAATGTTCATGCAGACACCGTCCTTCTCGTTTATACTCCTAGTATAGCAATGATTACAAGAATTTTCAATCAATTTATTTTTCATTTGTCAAGCATAATATAACAATTGAATAGCAATAAAAATCATTACTTTTTATTCAATTCTTTAATCGAACGGTCAAAATCGCTCTCTAATTGTTCCATTTCATTTTTACGATATTTCTCAAATTCAAGTTCAGCCTTTTCAAGAGCTTGCTTTCTCGATATCTTTCTTTTATCCGATAAAATATCTCTACGATTAAATTGTAAATCTCGATCTAATTCCTGAACCCAATCCTCCATTGTCATAGGCTGCATCTCTAAGGCCTTTAATTCAGTAAAATCCAGGAATTGTAATACCAGTAAATTCAGTATATTTAACTCTTTTTCAGATAGATAATTTTCGCAATTCCTACATCTGCTTTAGTTACATAATTCCCTTTAAAATTAGTCATCCCAACATAAGGTTGACTACTATCTGACCTTGAATATATAATTTCAGCTGCTGTATGTTGATGGGCTGCATAATGCATTTTTTTGCACTGTGGCAAAAAACTCTTTTGTCAAGGGTGACTTAGGATCATAGTTAATAGATGTAGCATAAATATCTGTTACTTGCTGATAAAGATTCCTTTCACTTGACCGAAAGTCGCGAATTCTTTGGAGCAGTTCCTTGAAATAACGATTACCATTCCCTTTAAGACGGTCATCATCTAAGACAAATCCTTTAATGATATAATCCTTCAATTTTGATATAGCCCATATTCTAAACTGAGTCCCTCGTTGAGATTTGACACGATAACCAACGGAAATGATAACATCTAAATTAAAATATTCAATTTGTCTTTCTACTTTACGGTCACCCTCCATTTGAACTGTTGCAAATTTTGCAACAGTTGAATCTCGGTCCAATTCACCTTCTTCAAAAATATTATTTATGTGCCTAGAAATCGTTGACTTGTTACGATCAAACAAATCAGCCATTTGGTCCAATGATAACCAAACTGTTTCTTCTTGAAATACAACATTTACTTTCACTTATTGATCATCAGTCTGATATAATACAAAATTTGAATTCCCCAACTTTAGACCTCCACATTAAATAATTATCTACCGTAATTATATCATATTGGGAACAAATGTTCTATTGCTTAAATTATATATTACTTCCTCACTCAAAATTTTATTATGCAAAAAAACAAGTTCCCGAACACTTCAACAGTGCTCAGGAACCCTAGTCTAATAAGATTTATTCACCTGTACGTGACATCAATACTACACATTCAACATGTTTTGAGATGAGTGGATAGCTGTTAAAGGGCAATTTCCATTTTCCTTTTTTACTAAATTCCCTTTGAGGGAAGATATCCACTGTGGGCTTGCGTTCTTGGAAACATATCAATTAGTTTTACCTATTCTGCAGATGTAACCTAAAAGCCAATTAATATTTATCGTTTTATTGTTATACTCATTTTGCTTATAAAAATTAAGCTTTATCCTTTTTAATATTCATAGAAATCATTAAAGACATCACATTTAGTATAACAACAAATACAAGTAAAATAACAGGAGATAAGTTTAATATTTTAAGAATAATTCTACTATCAACTTTCTGCAGAATTGACCCGCTTGCACCAACTAGCGCCATTGTAATAATAAAAACAAACCTACCTTTTTCACTGCCATATTTAAAGAGAATGGGAGTATTTATTGCGATAAAAATAAGACCTCCCATAACGGCAAATAGTAGAACATTTATATCACCATCTATCCCCACAATGTCAATATTTTTCCCAATAATTTGACCAATAAGTACAAGCAGAGCTGCACCAAACATACAAAGATAACCTAGCAAATATTTACTAAAAATAAGATCAAATTTCGAATAAGGCATCATGGCGGCAAGTTCATTCCACTTAGAGCGTTCATCATAAGCAATCGCTATCATGGGTAACACCGCTCCTAGTAAAATTGAGAAAGTAGACATCGCCTCTCCTGCTGTCAGCGCAATAACTGGAATAATAACAAGAAATATTTTAAGCTGTTTTGTGAGAACATAAAAATCTTTTAATAGTAAACTTTTCATTTAGACACCTTCCTTTACCATCAATAAAATAATATCTTCAAGTCTGTTATTTTCTACCCTAAAGGCTGCGTTAATTTTATCTTTTTGTACAAGCACTTCGTAGCCGAAACTTTTTCTAATTTTGCGAACAATGGAATCCTTTGGTAATGTTTCCAACTGATTTTTCGCCAGTTTTATGACTGCATATTTTTCTAATAACAAATCTTTTTCTTCAACTAAAAGAAGCTCACCTTTATGAATAAAGCAGATATAATCACAAATTTTTTCAAGGTCACTGATAATATGCGATGAGAGTAAAATTGAATGATTCTCGTCCCTTGTAAAGTCATTAAACACATCGAGAATTTCATCTCTCACCATAGGATCGAGTCCACTGGTTGCCTCATCTAAAATAAGTAGTTTTGGATTATGGGATAGTGCAACTGCGATAGACAATTTCATTTTCATTCCTCTTGAAAAGTCTTTAAATATTTTCGTGAGAGGTAAAGAGAACTTTTTTATGTATTCAAAATAAGAATCCTCGTTCCAATTTTTATAGATAAGTTTCATTATGTTATTAATATTTTTAGCATTTAATACTTCTGGAAAATATGCCTCATCAAGTACAACCCCGATATCTTGCTTAAGATTTGTAAATTCCTTAGATAAATTAGACACCCCTAAAACTGAAACTTCACCGTCATCTGCTTTTAAGGTGTTCATAATAAGTTTTATAGCTGTGCTTTTTCCTGCGCCATTTTCACCAACTAGCCCCATAATCGTTCCTGAAGGTACATTAAAACTAAGATCTTTAAGTGTGAAATCACCAAAAGATTTTGTAAGATTCTTCACTTCAATACTGTTCATATTTATTCCTCCTCTGAAATGATTTTGAACATTTCAATAATATCGTCTACTGTTAATTTACACGCTGGAGCAATCTTTAAAATTATTCTGAAGTGCTCCTCAATTTCTTTTAAATGGGCTTCCCGCAATATTTCTGTATTTTTTTCTGCAACAAAAGAGCCTTTACCTATTGCTGAATATATATATCCGTCTTTTTCAAGTTCATCATAGGCTCTTTTGGTTGTTATCACACTAATTCTTAAATCTTTTGCAAGATTACGAATAGACGGGAGTAAATCCCCTTCTTTAAGCTCAGATGAAATAATTGCAGACTTTATTTGACTATATATTTGCTCATAAATCGGCTCATTGTTTGCGTTGCTAATAATGATATTCATCTTCCACCTCCAATATAAGTGTATATACTGAACATTAACATTATATACTCAATGAACAGTTGTGTCAAGGTATGAAAGAAGGCGAACTATATTTTAAGCCAGCCTAAAGGTATAGAAACTAATCTTTCTGGAAATTCTTATTGGTTGACAATTACGAAGGTACTCAGAACATTTTTTTCTTGAACAAGCACAAATAAGCCCACAACTCTACTGTAGAGTCATGGGCTATTTACTTCTGGTTTTCATATTTCCATTTCGATGCCAGATTTGAAGGCTATGACGAAGTGTTCTTCGTAGACTGTAACTCTCTGGATTATCTTCCTTACAAGTTTATCATCATATTCTAAGGTGCGGAATTTGTTCTTGCGGATAAATTCAATCAACTCATCGATTCGCTCATTTTCGCAACTAAGAGAGGCGTCTTCTACTAAAAGGGTCTGTCGCTTATCTCGCAGTTCATCAATCTCATCTGCTAGATGTTCATAGTCTTGACTCTTATTGGCCAGCTTGATGAGGTCTTTTTGTTTTTCCTCCAGTAAGTTGTTAATCTCTGAAATTTGGTATTCTGTCGTTTCACCAATCACCGCATGAATATTTTCTTCCAGTGTCTTTATCATATTGTTGCCACCTGCAAGTAGCTTATTAATTGCGGTCATTACCGCACCATAGAGTTCATCTTCTTTTACGGTTCGGTTCTTACAGACCTCAGGACCTTGCTCGATTCTAGTCACGCACCGCCAGACAAACTCTTTTCTACCATGGATATTCCAATAGGTTCTCCTATAAATATCGCCACAATCTCCACAGAAAGTGATGGCACTTAAAGCGTACTTGCTGCTGTAAATTCGTTTGTTCTTACCTTCTCCTGTATGGATATTGCTTCTTCGATGAATCTCTTCCTGCACCTGCAAAAATAACTCTTTAGGAATAATCGCCTCATGGCTATTTTCAACATAATACTGGGGAAGATGACCTTCATTCTTAACTCGTTTCTTGGTTAGAAAACCTACAGTAACAGTCTTTTGTAAGAGGGCATCTCCGATGTATTTTTCATTTTGGAGTATCTTCATAATTCATCAATCTTGGATAACTTCGCTCAAAGCAAAAATCCGTGATTATCCTTCCGGCTTAGAACCAGACCTCAAACCACGGAAAGCCTTTATTTACTTATCTTATTACATCCTTACTTATCTACCCTTGACATCAATACGACACACTCAACGTGCACCGTACTCGAGAACTGGTCCACGGGTTGGATTTGTTGGAGTTGATAGCCATAGTCTTTCAACCAAACTAAATCTAATGCCAACGATTTGGGACTACAGGAGACATAAACTATTTTTTCAGGAGCTAAGCGCCCGATTGCACGCATCATCTTCCCACCAGCTCCGCTTCGAGGCGGGTCTAATATTAATAGATCCGGTGTGCCACTCGTTTCTTGTACCTGTAGTAATCCTTTGCGTGCATCACTCGCGATAAATTGTGTGTTCTCTATCTGATTATCCGTAGCGTTGCGACGTGCAGAACGAATTGAATTTTCAACTAGCTCAATACCTGTTAGTGATTTCGCTTGTTGGGCGAATGGCAGACTAAATGTTCCGATTCCACAAAATAAATCAATCACTTGATCATCTGGCGATACTTCCGCCATCTCGAGCGCAGTATTCACTAACACTTCAGCTTGTGTCGGATTGACTTGGAAAAATGTATCTGGCCAAATGCGGAACTGATTCCCATTCAGCTGATCATAAATGTAGTCTCTTCCGTATAATACTTCTGTCTCTTCAGCAGCAATCCGTTCATTCAGACTGGCATATTTTATCCACTGCAAGCTTTTTAAATGGTCGAACGCATCAACTAATCTTTGAGTTAGATCTTCTGCAGCCTCCCTATGTTTTTCAACGGCTTCTGTTGCATAAATAACAACCATCAATTCATCACATGCAAAAGAATAACGCATCATCAGATTACGTAATAAACCTCGAGCGTTCGCTTTATCATAGCCTGGAAGATCCCAATCTTTTTGCCATTGACCCACAATATGTTTCACTTGAATCATGATTTCTGGAGCAAGGATAGAATCCTCTAAATCGATAACTTTCATCGGATTACCTTGTTCATGCATTCCGATAGCACCGTCTTTTCCAAATGATAATTCCATTTTATTACGATATCTCGTTGGTTCATCCATTCCAATAATTGGTAAGACAACAGAAGAATCGATGCCTTGTTCTTCAAGAGTTTGTTTGACAAATTGTTCTTTAAATTCTAATTGCTTGGGGTACAACATATATTGTAATGGCGCTCCCCCTGATATCTCACGTGCAACTGGAATCGAAAGGTCACGGTCGGGACTCGGTTCTAATAATTCATCATATTGAAGCACTGCTTTCTTACGTCCTTTGGCATTAGGTACAGAAACACGTACCTTATCCCCGGGAACAACATTCTTGATTAATAATTTCAGATGTTTCCCATTGGAGCCAATCGTCGGTGGATGAATATAACGCGCGTACCCTAATCCTTCATGATTTAACGATTCAATGGTTATATCTAATATTTCTGTTGGATAATCTGTATATTTTCGCATCCGTTCACCTTCTTATTCTTTTTTTTATTTATCGCTTCATTATACCATCTCATCTTAAACTAACAAGCAATCAAAATATTATGTCTCGGGTCATGAATTCGCTATAATGAAAGCAATCAACGGAAGGGTGTGATGATATGATTTATGATTATACAGTCAAAGATATCGAAGGAAATGACTTCTCAATGGAGCAATTAAAGGGAAAAGTGGCTCTAATTGTCAATACCGCTAGTAAATGTGGTTTAGCACCACAATTTGAAGGGTTAGAAGCACTCTATCAAGAATATAAAGATCAAGGTTTTACGATTGTTGGATTTCCTTGTGGTCAATTTCTAAAGCAAGAATATGATTCCGAAGAAGAAATTGCCTCATTTTGTCAACGAAATTATGGTGTCTCGTTTCCAATGATGGAAAAGGTTAAAGTGAATGGACCTAATACGCATCCGCTCTATCAATACTTAAAGCAAGAACAATCTGGTCCTATCGGCAAAGCCATCGAATGGAATTTCACCAAATTCTTAATCGATCAAGAGGGTAATGTCGTGAAACGTTTTAATCCAAAGCAGAAACCCGAAGAGCTTCACACTGATATTCAACAATTGCTATCTTAAAACAAAACATCAAAAATAAAATCCAGATTACAAACCTACTTCAATCGTAATCTGGATTTTCTTTTTTATTTCAACGATACAGATAATACATACAATGTGTTTACGTTAGCGCTATTTTCAATCTTTTATTCATGCTCCAAATAATCTTCCAACTGTTTAATAAAGTCTTTTAGGACAGTTAATCGCGCATATTTTTTACTCGTTCCGGAAACAATTACCCAAGGTGCATCATTTGTAGAAGTTCGCACCAACATTTCATTCATAGCCGTTAGATAATCATCGAATTTCTCATGATTGCGCCAATCTTCATCGGTTAGTTTGTGTTGTTTGTCTGGGTCTTCCGCTCGTGCTTTAAATCGCTCCAATTGTTCTTCTTTATCAATCGCTATAAAATATTTCAGCACTAGAATGCCTTGGTGAACTAAATTGTGCTCCATTTGATTTATCTCTTCGTATGCTGCTTGCCAACGCGCTTCTGGTGTGAGCGACTCCATCCGTTCAACCAGTACTCTTCCATACCAAGATCGGTCAAAGATGGTCATCCGTCCTCTTGAGGGAAAGTCACGGTAAAACCGCCATAAATAATGGTGGGCTAATTCATTTTTATCTGGAGCAGAAACGGTCGCCACGTCATACCCTCTTGGATCCATTTGACGCGTTAAACGTTCAATATTCCCCCCTTTACCAGCTGCATCGGTTCCTTCATAGGCAACGATGACTGATTGGCCTTCCAAATAAACTTGATACAATAACTCTCCAGCACGTTCTTGTAGTTCATCTAGCTGTGCATCATATGCTTCATCACTGATTGTTTGAGTCAGATCAAGCTTCGATAATGGTAATTCCTCTTGAGATGGTAGTGCTGGTAATGATTCAATTTCTACTTTATTCCCATTTTCTAACAAATCTTTCAACTCATTCAAACAAATTTGCAAGGCATGCCGCGATTGGTTTTTCTTGCCCTTCGTATAAAGTACATGCCAAGGGATGTCATCAGTCTCTTCCATAATCCGTTCAAAGTGTTCTTTGAACGCTGAATAATTTTCTAATTGATAATAATCCCGTTCTGACAGTCTAACATGGCGATAGTCATCCGCTTCTAATTCTTGAATATTCTCTTGCATTTCCTCTTCTGTTTGATGCAAAAAGAACTTTACAATACGTGTACCGTCATCATTTAAGGCGTGTTCAATGAATTGAATATCTTCAATTAAATGCTCGAAATGTTCTGGACTTTGGTCCCAATCGTAATCACTCATCAAATCATAATAGAAAGAACGATCATAAAACATAATTTGGCCTGCTTTAGGTGTTTGACGCATAAAGCGTCGTAAATAAGGATAGCCCATATCATGTTGGTCGACCGCATCAAACACCGCCACTTCATAATGTTTAGGGTCCAGTTCTCTCGTTAGATCCTTAAGGAGAAATCCTTTCCCACTCGATTCCCATCCATCAATAATAACCAGCATACTTTGTTCTGTTTCTTGTAATTCACGGTGTAAAGCTGCGAATTCTTCTCCTAAATGTGACCGTTTTGTATCGGATAATGAGTCGCTAATTTTCTCACGTGATCCAGTAGGCAATTTCATCCTATCACTCCTCTATAATGCAATTAAATATTTCTACAGGTCCTTTTCTGCAAAACGCTTTCCTTCATTATGACACAATCTCCTGTTGAATCAAACGATACCCTTTCCAACAAAAAAACCTCCTAACGACAGTCGTTAAGAGGTTCACTTCATCAAATGCAGATGCAATTTAAACTTAATAAGCCATATGAATTTCAGCTGGAGTATCTTCATTAAATTGTGAATTATACAAGTCTGCATAAAAGCCATCTTGTGCTAATAAATCATCATGTGTTCCATATTCAATAATATTTCCTTGATCCATGACAAGAATCATATCCGCATTTCGGATGGTTGACAAACGGTGAGCAATCACGAATGATGTCCGTCCTTCCATGACTTTATCCATTGCTTCTTGGATTAATTTTTCAAGTCGGGTATCAACCGAAGAAGTCGCTTCATCCAAAATCAAAATATCTGGATCTGAGATAACCGCACGTGCAATCGTCATTAATTGTTTCTGACCGAGTGACACATTATTGGCTTCTTCATTGATTTCCATTTGATAGCCATTTGGTAAAGTCTGAATAAAGTGATCCACATTGGCTGTCTTCGAAGCACGGATGACATCCACATCGCTGGCATTCAAGTCACCAAAACGGATATTTTCCATAATAGTATCGGTGTAGAGCCAGGCATCCTGCAAGACCATTCCAAAGTGCTCGCGTAATGTTTCTCGAGAAATGTCTTTGATATCTACGCCATCGATACGTATTGAACCAGAGTCAATATCATAGAAGCGCATCAATAAGTTAATTAACGTTGTCTTACCTGCTCCCGTTGGTCCAACAATCGCAACCATTTCCCCAGGATTCACCTTGAAGGAAATATCTTTCATCAATGGATTTTCTTTATCATAGCCAAAGCGAACATTCTCAAAGACAACGCTACCTTTAACATCTTCCGGTAAAGTTTGTGTAATTTCACGTTGTTCTTCTTCCGGTTCATCTAAGAGTGTAAAGACCCGATTTGCTGCAGCAAAGGCTGCTTGAACCATCCCGGTTAATTGTGCAAGCATCTGCACCGGTTGGTTAACCTGCATCACATATTGGACAACTGCTTGTAGATTACCGACAGACAAACGTCCAGCGAAGACTTCAAAGGTTCCCACAATCGCAGCAAGAACATAGACTGAGTCGGCGATAAAAACCATGACCGGCATCATCATTGAAGAAATAAATGACGCTTTGAATCCGTGTTGACGGAGTCGTTCATTTCTTTCGATAAATTCTTCAATGGATGATTCTTGTTTACCATAGGCTTTAATCTCAGTGAATCCAGAGAGTTGTTCTTGCGTATAGCCAAATAAATGTCCTAAACTATCTGATTGTTTATTGAAAGCAGGTTGAGACTTACCAGATAACCACCGAGCTACCGTTCCTGAAATAGGAATCATAATGACAACCATTAAAGCCATTTGCCAATGAATGAAGAACATCATAATCAATGCAAAGGATATACCTAAGATACCATTTAATACTTGGATAAAAGTTTGTTGCATCGCATTCGAAATCGCATCGACATCATTGGTCATCTTCGCTAAGATGTCCCCTGTTTCTTCATTATCAAAATACGAAACTGGTAATAAATGTACTTTGTTCGCTAAATCTTGTCTCAAATCAAAGATCGATGACTGGACAACATCCGCCATCCAAGCTTGACTCGCATAGGTTCCAAAATGATAAAACATACCTCGAATAAAGTAAAAGATTAAAACATTGCGAATATAAGGATAGTTAATGGCCGCTCCTGGAACGTCCTGAGCAATAGCAACCACATTACTTGTTAATTCCGTGATTGCTAAACCAAATACAAAGGGTTCAATCGCTGAGGATATCATAGCTAAAACAGTTGCTATCATAGCTAATATAAATTTCACTTTGTAAGGTGACATATATTGCCAGATTCTTTTCAATAAATATGAATTATTCTGATTCAATGTTTAGTTCCTCCTCACTTAATTGTGACGATGCAATGTCATAATAAATATCTGATTTTTTCAGAAGTTCTTGATGTGTTCCAATGGCTGAAATCTTACCTTGGTCAAGGACGATGATTTGATCCGCTTGCATAATCGTTCCAACACGCTGCGCAACGATAATTGTTGACGCATCTTTCGTTTGTTCATGCAATGCTGCACGAACTTTCGCATCGGTCTTGTAATCTAATGCTGAGAATGAATCGTCAAAGATATAAATTTCTCTATCCTCAATGATTGATCGAGCAATAGAGAGGCGTTGTTTTTGACCACCGGAAAGATTCGAACCACCTTCAGCTAAATCGGTCTCAAAATGTTCTGGAAGACGACCAATAAATTCTTTTGCCTGTGAAATATTTGTGGCGCGTAACATATCTTCCATCTCAGCATCAAACTTGCCGTAGCGCAAGTTATCACTAATCCGTCCCTTAAATAACAAGGCTTTTTGAGGGGTAAAACCTATACGACTACGTAAGTCGTTCAACTCATAATCTTTAATATTGACACCATTAAGAAGAATCTCCCCAGAAGATACATCATAGAAACGCGGGATCAACTTCACAATTGTGGACTTACCAGAACCTGTAGAACCAATAAAGGCTGTCGTCTCACCTGGTCGTGTGACAAATGAAATATCCTGAAGTACGGGTTCGGTTGCATCTGGATACATAAAATCAACATGACGGAATTCTAATTTTCCTTCGTGAGGCACATTCTTTACAGGATTCTCTGGTTCTTGGACAGAAATAATTTCGTCTTCCACTTCTTGTAGTCGCCCAGCTGAAACTGACGCACGTGGGTACATCATAAACACCCCTGCAAAGACCATTAAAGAGAATAATGCATGAAAGACATACTCGATAAAGGCCACCAAATCACCGACTTGTAAGGTCCCCATATCAATCATATTCGCTCCAAACCAAATTAAAGCAATAATCGTTAAATTGAGTATCAATGAAAAAATCGCAGGTGTTAATGCCATTAATTTTTGAAGATTTGTAGATGTTTGTCGGTAAGGCTGGTTAACTGATTCAAAGCGCTTATTCCAAAATTGTTCACGGTTGAACGCTCGAATCACACGTAAACCTGTAATCGATTCACGCATAATACGGTTGATTGAATCGAGTAATTTTTGTTGTCTTTCTGACATAGGCTTCGAAATGAGTGCAATTGCTACCACCAAAATAATCATGATAGGTACCGCTGGAGCAATCCGCCAACCCAACTCCGGTGCAATCGTTGCAATTAATGACAAGCTCATTCCAATCATAATCGGCGCCATCAATCCTTGTCTAAGAAGCATTTCTGTAAATTGCAACAAAATAAACGCATCAGTCGTAATTCTTGTCGTTAAGGACGGCACCCCCATTTCTTGAAATTCATGATGTGATAGGTGCATCATCTTACCATAAGATGCATTTCGCAAATCCATTACCATACTATTGACGACTTTACTTGTCATGTACATCCGAATAGCCCGTCCAATAAACCCCAAAAGGACAAAGCCTGCCATCAGACCAATATACGGCCACATTCTGTTTAATTCGCCAGGAATAATCGCATTATCAATCATGCGCGCTAACATCGTTGGCATTCCCACAATCGATAAGGAATTTATAACGACACTAAGAACAATCACAGCCAATGGCATGGGATAGTTCTTTAAGTATTTCCAAATATATTTCATACCAAAATCCTTTCTAATATAGATAAAGTTTTATAAGTTTACGTTTCCTCATTCGAAAATCTTTTATCTCGAAACGACAATCGCTTCAATATATCTTTGTAATCATTAAAATTTAAAAAGCTATGGACGAAATAATTATTTATGAAAGAAAAAAAGCCGACACTTCTCAGTCTCGTAACTTGAATGCCTCATTTATTTCAATAATTTTTTGAACAATTTCTATGATATATAAATACACTGAGAAAACGAACAATTTTCCAACCGCTACGGTCGAATATAAGCATAGTCAGTTTGTTGCTTAGTCGCGATTTCTACAACACCAGCTTTAACAACACGAATACGATTATCTAGAGTACCAAGGTCAATCTTATTGCTTCTCAACGCATTGTTACAAGCGACGAAATCAACATGATTCAGTAACGAATTATCGATAGCCTCCGATTGTGTATAGTGATTCACAGCCGATCCATTTGCGATATCTGTTATCTCTGCATCAGGAATTTCTTTGAGAAAATTACGAACATGCTCTAGAAGCATGCCCCAACTCGCTTCCTCATCAATATGAAATAGCACCCTCATAAGATCACCCTTTCTTTTTCAGTCACTCTTCTTATTATAGCACGTTTTAAAGCATTTAGTGAGAGAGAGTTGAGAAGTTCTGATGCAAAACGTTTTCATTCATGCTTTTACTATGTTATTCTACACCTAACAATCAAAGAAAGGTTGGATAATATGAAAAAATCATTACGTCAATTTATAACATTATCAAGTCTTGGTCTGGTATTAGGTTTAGCTACACCTGTTACAACAATCCACGCTTCTGATAGTAGCGAAGCAGATAGTCAAGTTGAATCCACAGACGAATCTGAAAGCACCTCACAAACTGAGGAAGAATATGCTTTCGAGAAGAAAGTCACTGTTATCAATAATGATGAAGAAGAAATCGGGACAGCACATTTCACCGAAGATGCTGAAGGAAATGTTCAACTTCACCTTGAATTATCAGGTTTAGAAGAAGGAGAATATGGCATGCATATTCATGAAGTGGGCTTAGCAACAGCCCCTACTTTCGAAGATGCAGGAAGCCACTTCAATCCTGAAGATGTAGAACATGGAACTGAATCTGAAACAGGTCCCCATGCTGGTGATTTACCAAACTTAATCGTCGGTGCAGATGGAGAAGTCGATGAAATCATTGATATTCCAAATGTCACACTCGATCCAGAAGGCGAAAACAGCTTACAATCAGTGGATGGCACCACGCTTATCATTCATACAGAAGCAGACGATTATACTTCACAACCTACGGGAGATGCCGGAGATCGTCAAGCCGCTGCTGTTATTTTCGAACCGCAAGAAGAGTCTGAACACTATCAAGCTTCAGATGACAGTGAAATGTCCCAAGAAGATTCTGAGTCGGAAGATACTTCTGACGAAGCAAGTGAGTCTGATACTGACTCCGCAGAGTAATCAATAGAAGATTCAAATAACAAAACCACTGACAATAGTCAGTGGTTTTGTCGTGCGATTATTGAATTACAACATGATTGTAAGTTTACTTAATATATTGTGACTCTAATCCTGCCTGTTCTAAATAGTATCGCAATGGTTTCAAATTCTCTGCTTCATAACGCTCTTTATAGGCTTTAATTTCGTCTTCAGTATGAAGTTTCGAATCTAAGATGAGATTTTCAACAGGAATTGGACGATCATTCGTAATCTTACAGTCTATAACAACTGTTTGTCCTTCTGTGTTCGCTTGAACAGCTTGTTCCATCACTTGATGAATATCTTCAATGCGTTCTACGGTTAATCCTAATGCTCCTTGTGCTTCCGCAATCTTCGCAAAATCAACCGGAATAGTCATATCAGTTCCAAACGTTGTTTCATTCGTATCTTCATATTTATTTTTTATGAAAGCATACTCTTGATTAGAAAAGACCACATTAATCGTCGGTAAATTATAACGCACATGCGTCACAATATCTGGATAGACCATCGAAAAGGCTCCATCACCCGCCAAATTCCATACTTGACGATCAGGGCAAGCTCGCTTAGCACCTAATGCACCTGGTAAGCCAATCCCCATCGTCGCAAATAATGGTGAGGTCCGCCACATATTTTTTGGTGTCATATGTAAATGACGGATAGAAGTTTGTGTCGCATTCCCTACATCAATAGAATAAATCGCATCTTCTGTAGCATAGCGATTGATTGCATCGTAGACTTGGTAGAATTGTAATGGGCCAGATTCTTTCGTTTCTAATTGTTGCATATATTCGCGCCAATTCTTCGCATTGTCAATATTTGCTTGCCACCAAGCTGAAGTTTCTTGATGTGTTACTTTATCAAGCAATGATGCAATTGCTTCTCCAGCATCAGCTACTAATGCAATATCTGTTTGATGTCTTTTACCAATCATCGCAGGATTGATATCAATTTGAATGAATTGCTTTACATTTCTAAAGGTTCCTTCAATCTCAGCAAATGGGAAGTTTGACCCAACAAACAAGACCGTATCCGCTTCAAGAATCGCTTCATTTGCTGGTTTCCAACCAACACGGTAAGTTGATCCTAATAAGCCTTCAAAGTCCCATTCAAAGGTTTCAAAATTCTTACCTGTTGTTATAACGGGTGCTTTGATTGCCTCTGACAGAGCTTGCACTTTATCCCCATGTCCCATCGTTCCGATTCCTGCATAAATAATCGGTCTCTCCGCTTGATTAAGCATCTCAGCCATTTGATCGATGACTGATTCATCTAATCTTGGAGGTGCTGGTTGTTGATAGGATGTTCCAGAAGAATAATAATCAGACGCATCAATTTCAGCAAAGCCAAAATCTCCTGGTACTTCTAATACTGCGACACCATTATAAGCAATCGCATGACGCGCTGCTTCATCTACTAATTTTGGTAATTGTTCCGGATAGGCAACACGGTGATTATAGACCGCTAAATGATCATACATTGGAAATTGATCCAACTCTTGGAATGCATCCATGTTTAATTCTTTTTGAGGGCGCGAACCAAGTATAGCCACAACAGGAATCCCATCCATTGAAGCATCATACAGTCCATTAATTAAGTGACTCGCCCCTGGTCCTCCTGATCCGACACAGACCCCTAAGCGACCATTATATTTACGCTGCATCACTGCAGCCATCGCGCCAACTTCTTCATGTTTCACTTGTATAAAGTCTATATTATGTTCATCTGTGGCGAGCCCGTCCATTAATGAGTTTAAAGTTCCTGAAGGAATCCCATAAATGGTATCCACTCCCCAACCTTCTAATACTTTTAATGATGCTACACTCGCTCTAATCTTATCGCTACTCATTGAAAACCCCTTCCGCTTTCATTTTTTCAACGGTATTAATTGTAACATATGTGGCTTTTTTTGACTGTTATTTGCTTATAAAATTTTATAGCACTATTAAAATTTACAATTCTTTTCGAACAAAGCCAATATAAAAAGCCTCTCAAATTCAGAGAGGCCGATTTCAATCATTTCATGATGTCATACATACAGCAAGAATGGTTATTAATTTTGGTTCATTTCTTCTTTTAATCGTGATAATTCTTCTTCAACTGTTGCCGAAGTATCATTAGCATATTGTTCTTCTAATGCTGTAGCTTCATCTACTGGTTCTTGATCTAATTCACTCATAGCATTTGCTTCATCTAACATGCGGTCTGCTTTTTCTTCCATGCGCTCGAAATTACTCATCGCACTTTCAGAACGACGGGATGTTGTTGCGGTGCGATTCATTGTTTCTTGTGCTTCAGCTACAGACATTTTTCCTTTAATAACATTGCGTCGAGCTTTCAATGTTTCGATGTCTTTAGCTAATTTGTCATGCATTTCACGCATTTTAATCGCATTTTCATGGGCTGTAGCGTAAGAGCTTGCTAATCCCGATCCGATACTTTCGATTTCATTCTTTTTCGTTAAAAAGACACGAGCATCGTCGTCATTGCCAGCTTGAATCGCTTTTTTAGCAAGTTCTTCATATTTTTTTACTTCTGCTTCATTTTCTTCAACTTCACGTTTTGTACGTTTTTCTTCAGCAATAACGGATGCGGTTGAGCGCTTGACTTCTGCCAAATCATCGGTCATTTCACGTAAGTATTGGTCGATCATTTTCTCAGGATCTTCCATACGATCGATGATATTATTAATGTTTGCGTTGATGATTGATCCGAAACGTTCTAAAATTGACATATTTTTTCCTCCATTGACTGTGAATTCATTGCATCTACAAGTGACTGTTATTTATCTTTCGTGTCTTCTTCGTCTGAATATTTTCTTATTAGTGCCTCATCAACATCTTCAGTTCCAAAGGTATCTAATGGCGTATTAAGAATCTCTTCTGTTCGCTTGGCTTCAATCGCTTCTTGTTCTTTGCGCTTTTTCCACCAATAATATAAGAGGGCAAGAATAACTCCTACACCTAATACCATAAAGACTGGAATCCATGGTGAGGTTGTGACTTCCATCATTCGATCGGCGGCATCCCTGAATGCCTTAGCAAAGAATTGGTCTTCATTTAATTCAGTGTCATAGTAATATCGATCGACATAATCTAAGATTATGTTAGCAGCTTCCTGATCGACCACCTGTTCAGCAGCCGTTCCAGTCACATAATAACTAAAGTATTCTGTCCCACTTGGGGGTTCATAGAACATTAGTAGGAAATGCCCTTCATCCGTGAACAATTCATCATATTGTTCTTGAGCAAATGCTCCAACGTCTTCACTACTCGCATGTGTATCTCCATTAATATTATCGGTGATGTAGACATGTGGTTGAACACCTGTTTTCTGATAGAAGTATTTTAATCCTTCTTCTATAACACCAGGATTATCTATCCAATTAGCATGATCAGTATAATAATCTGTTTCGTTCACTGAACCCGCTGGTAATGGCTCTCGTTCAACAGTCGAAGCAGTGATTTGCTGACTATTACTCGTTGTTCCTCCTGATCCACCAGAAAGCAACGGCAGAATAAAAACAGTTAGGAAAAGTAGCCCGATAACAATCCAAAGAATCGGTCCACATCCCCCATCACCTCCGCCACCAGGTGGTGGTCCTACTGGGCGACGATAACGGCGTCGTCTACCGAACATCCCCCCGCCCATTGGGACTGGGAAAATCATCGGTCCACTTCTACGATATGGAGGGCGACCGCCTCCATAACCTCCGCCGTAGCCACCTCCCATTGATGGTCCACGACTCCCGCCACCAAAATTACCACCGCCACGGCCACCTGAACTACTACGTCCTCCAAAGCCACGAGAACCGCCGAAGCCACCTGAACGACCACCAAGGCCGCCTCCGCCACCTCCGCGTCCTCCTCTTGCCATAAGCATCCCTCACTTTCATAAGCCTTAAACATAGCCTAACGCGTCTCAATACATTCATTGTAAGTGCGTTCTTGACTATATTATATAGTAATGTATGAGATTAAGACACTAATTTGATTAGGAACGAAATATAATACTCTAGTAATATTTACTTCACAAAATAACAACATCGCCAAGAAATGTTAATTTCATTTGACACTTTAAGTATACCATATACTTATCCATCGCCATCGGACTTGAGGATGAATTTTATATTAAAATTATAATTTAATATACTTTACAAACCAACTGTTTTTTCTCTTAATTCATCTATTTTTTGTTCGTCTTTGAGATACAATTTACCGAATTCATCAATCAACCCATGGAATTCCTGTGCATCAAAAGATGTAAAGTGTTGCGGTAGTTTAACAGCTCTTTTCAACTGTGAATAGTTCTTATATGTTCTTTCTTCTAAATTAGAAAATAACCTTCTGGCATAGGCATCGGCAATAAATACCACTTGATCAAACACATAAACTAACAAAACATCTGCTGTCTCTTCACCGACTCCATGAATTGTTAATAATTCTTGGCTTAATTCTGTTGAATAGCGTTGAACTATCTTTGAATAGTCCCATTGGTGTTTCTCAAACCACTTAAATGTCTCGTGAATTGCTCGTGATTTATTCTTATAAAAACCCGATGAACGAATCAGTGATTGAAGTTCATCTATCGTTAACGCTAAAATTTTCTGAGGCTGAAAATCCGTCACTTCTTTTAACTGGATTAACGTCTTTTCCACATTATTCCAAGATGTATTTTGAACCAAAATTGCGCCTAATATAATTTCCGGCTTTGATTCGGCTGGCCACCAGCCACTAGGACCAATCTGGCGAGATAATTCTTGATAGAGCCTTTCAATATTTATTTGAGAATGCATAAACTTCCTTTCTTTATGTGATTCTTTACGATATTAGCGTCTCATAATTTTCAATAAATGCTTCAATTTCCTGCCAATCGTCTGAAAATAATGTAAGTGCTCTATCCTCTTTACTTAGGAAACCTTCCGATACCATTTTATCGAAAAATAATTCTAAATAATCATAATAGCCATCTACATTTATCAAGATGCTCGGTCCATCATTCTGACCCACTCGTGCCCAAGAAATCGTTTGTGCAATCTCTTCTAATGTCCCTGGACCTCCTGGCAAAGCAATGAAAACATCACCCTGTTCAACCATTTGATCCTTTCGATCAGACATTGTCTCCACTTCGATGAATTCATGAATAGCAAGATGACCAATCTCTTTATCAACTAAAAATGTTGGCATTATTCCGATGACTTTACCATTGTTTTCTAAGACGGTATCCGCTACGATGCCCATTAACCCAACATTTCCACCTCCATAGACCAATTGGTGATTGTTTTTCGCTATCCATTGCCCTAGTTCAACAGCCTTTTCTTTGTAAATAGCATCATTCCCCGTATTCGCTCCACAAAAAACAGTGATATTCATATTACACACTCCCTCTAAAAAATTTATTTGGTTCTATTATATCAAAGCAATTTCTATAAAAAACGCTTTGAATGGCTACTATAATCATTGACTGTTTGCCAAACCAAAAAGATTACAAAATCCACTGATCCATATGCAAATATATACTGGTTTCTTGTGACAATGAAATGTTTAACTCGGAACTCATTAACAAATCCATAAGAGATTAGTAAGGTGATTTGTCGTTAGCAAGATGTCTAATCAGAATAATTACAATTTCATTGAACTTTTCGCTCAAGATAAAATTTCTCCTCCTATACCAAAACATTATTATAAATACTAAACAAAAAATAATCCAAAATTTTTAGGTTACAAACTAATGGAATTTGACTGTTTTATATAAATTTTTATTTTTATTTACATCATAAAAGTATCTAGCTCCTCTCAACATTAAAATATGGCAACAGATAAAAGCATATACAATTAATTAAATGAATATAGTATAATTAAATTATATTTTTGTCATTAGGAGGATTACTATGCGTGCCTTTTTCTTAACACTTATTTTTGCTTTTGCTATAAATTTATCTATCCCCATCACCATAACTGCCCAATCAAAGAGTGACGACATTCATCAAATATTAAGTGAAATGAAGAAACAGGATCCTAAATATGATCAATTATTACCAAATGGTTACCGTGCTTATTTTATTATGGACGAACAACAAAATGATTCAATCCAAACTGTACAAATGATGCATGTTCCAAATAGCTTTGTAAGGGACTTTGAAGAATCCCAAGCAAATCTTGATCTTATGCAAGAAAAGTATTTAAACGATGAACATCTCAATAATGAGGCTCTCTATCAGTATGTTAGTGAGCAGTTGCCGGATACTGTTCGATTAGATGTCTATCTTGCTTTCAATATACCAGAAACAAATGCAGGGAATTTATCTTCTTGGTGTACCTCAGGAAGCCCTTTACGTGTTTATCAACAAGGAAATTTATTATCTGATAGTTACGACGAATATTATCAGAATCTAGAGCCAAAGGAGTACTTTGCATATGATTACAATCGTTCATCTGAAAATAAAACCCCAGACTATGTCACTGAGTTAGTACATCAATCGAATGGTTTTACTTTAGTTGTAATTCCAAAAGAATTATCTGAAGATGAAAAGAATCTTCTCCAACAAGGTTTTCAAGACCAAATAAATCAATACTTAGGATTTAAACGATTTTTTCAAGATGATCATTATAAGGAATTATCCAACTAAATTACTGAAACTTTTGATAATCAAGAAAAACTAACCATCGCTTTGTCACCTAGTCAAGAAAAAAAAGAACAAGCAATCCCCATTTATTGTTTCACTAACGGAGAAAAAACTACTGATTACACTGAACAATATCGTATTGCTTTTGTTGAAAGCTTACTCACTGAAAAAATACAAACTCAATTTCCAGAGTTTAATATTTCTAACGATTATCAAAGTCAACATTTTACAGTCATTTTTTCTCCAAAAGATGATAAAAATACCATAGAGTTTCTAAAAACTGTTAATCAAGCAAATCTTAACAATCAATCTTTCTTCCAGGATTTATTGCATATGATTACTAAAGACTACAATTTATTGGTAAAAGATCCAACAATGAATTTAGTCGTTCAACAGAATCCCGAAGATAAGTTTCATTCATTAGTAAGGGTAACTCAAAATGATTGGGATGATAAAAATTTACAGTTACTTCAAGACCGTGGCAAATGGGTTGACACTTGGGCTGAACTCAACCAAGAGTTACATCAGCACAATAAAAAGATTGTGATAACCAATCAAAAAGATTTATTAACAGAAAGTTTTACACCTCAACTCAGTTTAATGGTTCAACCAACCGAAGAATCTTATAATAATACGACCTATAACATTTTTGCTTTAAAAGATCACTTATACCAAGCTCACCTTCTTGCGGAAAAGGATTTCAAAAAAACAATGAAAAAAATTAACAAAGTACTCGGTTATATGCCACAGTCGATTGAGACAAAATTCAGCAAAGATAATCATCCCCTTTATCAATGGCAGAATAATGACTGGATATTATCTAATGAAGTTATCGATGCGCAACAGTACCAAGAAAATGAAATACAGCGCGTTGATTATTTTGTGAAATTTATTAACCAACAAGAAATAGCCGTCGGTATCTCGAGAACATATACTTTGGCTGACAAAACAATCACTATGAACTATAGAGAATCAGATGTTGAATTTAAAGCATGGCTGAATTCATTGGGTGATCGAGCACTTATTGGTGGTATCGCTGGTCTCTTGAATGTTCCTGATAAATTCGCTTCTTTGTTGGGTGCGCAAGTTACTAACGATAATTATGTTAGGATATTAACTGACTTAAAAAATGAATATGAGCACCGAGTCCAGCAAATTCTGGCTAGTTTAGGTGCCGATTATCATCTAGACGTTCAGATTGTTGATTAATTTTTTGTCATCTACGTACAATCAAAGGAAAACTGTAATATATGTCCTAAAAAAGCCCAGAATTTTATTCTTACCGAATAAAATTTCTGGGCCTTTTCGGATGGCTTTCCTAGCGATTTAACTTACAGCTTCTTGGAATTCCCACCAACATTGTTGAACAAAACTTATTAATAAGATAAGTAAATTAAATCACTGTATTTTCAGTAGTCAAATCAATCTCAGTTGTTTCATTGTCAAATTCAAAGATAATTTTTGAAGCAGTGTCAATATCTAGTTCAAATTTAAATGGGATCGTATATTCAAATGTTCCACCATCTCTTCCATCACTCTTTGTTAATTTTGTGTTAACATCAGGGATTGGTAAATCTCCTTCTAATTCAGATGGCACATTATTATAGGCTGGCTTTAATTTAATAGCTTCACCAGACTCAACTGTTGTGTCGATTTGATATATATTAAATAAATGATTGTCATGATTTAGCAAGAGATCAATTGTTTCATCCGGTATAGCTCCAATAACGCTCGCTTCTTTCTCAATGCGAACATCAACAAATAAATACTCTGCATTATAGGGAATATTGGCAATTGTCATAAATGGATAATGTGCTCGAGAGGAAGGTAAAGATTTGTAGGTTCTCCTTCATCCAAATTAGCATCAAACGGTCTACAACATATACGCTATCATCTTGGACGTTGCTTTTTGATTCATCACTTGTTCCATTTTCAGTATTCGTATCCTGAGTGATGATGTCTAATTTTTGAAGGATTGTTTCCATTTTAGATTCTAATTCGGATAGGCGTTGCTCAACATCTTCTTGCGCATATACAGTGACGCCTGATAGCGATAAGCCAACAAGCAAACTCGAATATATTTTTTCATGATAGTCTCCTTTATGTATATCCTTTTACCACTTTATTTTAACATATCATAATAACGTTTTCTATATTGAATTTTTGAAGCTATGTCTCAACATATTTTGGAGACTTTTCTATTGCGATCGTGCTAGACTTGTTAACTTTAACAAAAAGCACTCCAGCGATACAACATCTCCCCCCTAACTATTCGATGCAGTCTTAAATAAATTTTGAAATTTATTTAGTAGTTAAGATAAAAATGGATATTTATAGTTAACAACATTAGTAAACAGAACCATGCATCATCAATTTACAGATTCCCTAACGATAGTGGCGCGTGTGGAGAGATATTTAGATGACACAGATACAAAAATTATCAGTTGATTATATGTTTTTTATATTATGTTAAATTAATAGATATGCCATAATCATTAACACCTGAACTATCTTTTTACATTTCATCATACTGATTCAAGAGCTTTGTCAAACATGGTGCCATTGCTTTCAAATAAATAATCTGTTATTAAAATCATTTTATTTACCGTGTTATAATAGTACCAACAACTTAGAATTAATAGCATCAACTAATTGTTATCGCAACTTATCTTTCTATTAGGAGGATTTACATTGATCCAAATTTATGAAAAGCGCCATGAAAAGGAACATATTCAACATTTTCATCAACACAGTGATTTTCAAATTATATACGTCGCTGAGGGTAAAGGTGAAATCAAGTTAGACTATAATCAATGGTCATTTAATAAAGAAAACTTGCTTTTTATTCCGCCAAACACACGTCACCAAGTTTATTCTATTGATAAGACAACACTTCTTTGCATTGAATTTTCACCAATGGCCGATTCTAACTTATTAAACCCTATTTGTTCCGCTAATGAATTACGAAATTTTTTTGTTCTACCTTCTCAAGTACTCGATACTTCTCCGATTCGCCTTCACATCAAAAAAATGTTGGCCATAACAGATTCTTTTGCGACGCAAAGACATCTTTTAGAACTCGGACATATATTACTTGAACTGATTGCTTTAAAAAAATTGCCTGAATTCAAAAATGCAAATGAATTGAGAGCTTATCGTATAAAAGAATATCTTCAACATAATTATTACCGAATCCATCATCTCAATCAATTAGAGAATGAATTTCACTTGAGTTTGAGACATTTAGGTCAAATTTTTAAGGAAAGCTATGGCATCACTTTAAAGCAATTTCTGGATGATTGTCGTATTGAAAGAAGTAAAACTCTCCTCATCACAACAAATCATGCGATTATCAACATTTGCTTTGAGGTAGGGTATCCTTCTCTTGCAACTTTTTATCGTCAATTTAAGTTGCATACGGGCCTTAGTCCACTCAAATACAAAAATAAATATTTCGGAAAATGAGAATTTTTTCCAAAAGCAATAAGAACAAACAACCCTTTCAGTCTATTATAACCTTTAAAGGAGGGTATCTTTTGAAACAATGGTTCCAATGGTTATTAGCCATCGCACTATTGAGTTTAGGGATTAGTGTGGTTGCTAAAGCCGGTTTAGGTGCAACAGCAGTAACAAGTTTGGCTTTTGTTACTTCATACGCATTCAATATAAGTTATGGTGTCCTTAATATGTTGCAAAATATTTTATTCATCGCCATTCAAGTTTTGTTATTACGGAAAGCCTTTCCCAAACGACAATATCTCCAAATAGTTATGAGTATGTTGCTAGGCGTCTTAATTGATGTCTGGGGGATGATACTACCGGATTTTACCAATGACACCTATGGCTGGTCATGGTTATTCTTAGTTACAGGTTGTCTAATTATTGCTACAGCGACTTATTTTCAGCTAAAGGCGGATAAAGTTTATAATCCTGCCGAAGGCCTTGTTAAAGCAATTAGCGAAACTATCCAACAACCTTTCAGTCGTGTAAAAGTTATCATGGATACAACCATTGTGATGTTAGCCGCTGGATTATCATGGCTTGTTTTCAAGCAATTTATTGGGGTTCGAGAAGGCACCCTCTTTTCAGCATTAATTATTGGTAAGATGGTTCGATGGATCAAACAGTTAGGAGAGAAATTGTGATTGGATTATGCTCTGTAACATTTCGTCATTTATCGATTGACGAAATTTTCAAATTGGCAAAGGACATGGAATTAGATGCCATTGAATGGGGAAGTGATATTCATGTTAGACCTGGCGACTTTGATACAGCCTTACTTATTAAAAATCGGTCCCAAGAACTTGGTATCTCCTACACTTCTTATGGATCGTATTACTTTTTACACGAAAGCCAGAACTTTGATCAAATTCTTGAAACAGCTCATGCTATGAATGCAAAAACCATCCGCCTTTGGGCTGGAAAAGTGTCTTCCGAGGAAGCTAGCGATCGTTATCGACAAGCATTAATAAGTGAAGCAAAACAATTAGCGAATATTGCACAAGAAAAAAATATTCATATTGCTTTAGAATATCATTCTGGAACTTTAACTGATACACCAGAAAGTGCGCATCGTTTAATTGGTGAAATTAATCATCCGAATGTTTCGCTCTACTGGCAACCAGCGGAAAACTTAACGGTTCCAGAACGCCTTTCAAGTCTGAAATGTCTTATGAACGATATATCAAATATACATGTTTTCCATTGGAGAGATTTCAATCATCGCTATTCTCTTGCTCTAGGGCGCAAAGAATGGCTCAAATATTTAAATTTTCTTGGAAATAATGAGCATGTTTACTATTTGGAGTTTGTTAAAGATGATAGTATTGAACAATTCAAAGAAGATATTATGACACTTCGATCATGGTTAGGAGAATTGATGTGAAAAAAGCGATTTTTATGTTAGCAGAACCTGTTTTATCACAAGTATACCCGTCTGATATAAGGGAAGCCATTCAAAAATATTATGAGACCGAGTTTGATGTATTTCAAGCTGACAATTCGCCTCAAAATCGGGCAGATGACCTCAAAGAAGTCTCTGCTGTGTTTGCTTCTTGGGGTGCGCCAAAATTCACTAAAGAACTATTGGATTTTATGCCTCAATTAGAAATCATCTATTATGGGGCAGGTACGATGAAACATTTGTTAACAGATGAAGTGTGGAAACGAAATATTCAGGTGACGACTGCAAATCCAATCAATGCTATACCAGTGGCAGAGTATACTTTGAGTCAAATCTTATTCTCTTTAAAGAATGGTTGGCTCAATGTTCGTCATTATCGTGGAGAAAAAAAATTTACTTTTGGTCAACAATTAAGTTTAGGTGCGTATCGACAAACAGTTGGGATTATTTCGTTAAGCCAAATTGGTCGAAGAGTCATTGACTTACTCCAACCTTTTGACCTTAATATTCTATACTATGACCCGTATGTCGATGACAATACTGATGCATCAATAAACGCAACAAAAGTCAGTTTAAAAGAATTATTTTCACAGTCGCAAGTTGTTTCTTTACATTCGCCTCTCTTACCAGAAACTGAAGGAATGATTACCGGAGACCTTTTGGCTTCCATTCCTAAATATGGTACTTTTATCAATACGGCACGTGGTGCGATTGTTCAACAAGATCAATTGATACATGTATTGCAATCACGTCCGGATTTAACGGCGATTCTAGATGTCACCGAACCAGAACCATTAGAAAAAGACTCCCCTCTCTTTGTGTTAAGCAATGCGGTTATTACACCACATATTGCTGGGAGTCTAGGTTCTGAAATTGCACGTATGGGACAAACTATGGCTGATGAGGCACAACGATTCGTCAATGATGAACCACTCAAACATGAAATCACCGAATCTTCTTATCGTATAATGGCTTAATACATATTGCGATTACTCATTTTTAGCGAATATTATGACACAACAAAACGAGTCTGAGACAGAATTTCAGACTCGTTTTGTTATCTATTAATGAAACTTTGTAGGACCACTCATATGATACTTGCTCTACTTCATTGTGCAGCTCAAAAATTAATTAGATTTGTTTTGATAGTCATCCAAGATAAATAGTTCAACTTTACAAGAAAAGGCATTCAGTTCGATCTTTTAGTAACAGCGAGGCATTAGATAGTATTTAATACTAGATTGCCAGCTGACTTTTTAAAATTTGACCTCATTTTATAATAATATATTACAACCAAGAATCACGGATTAAAACAACATCGATATAATTCCCTTCACAATATTGATATCTCTCCCAAATGAAAAGGCGTCATTTGGTAAGTTTGATTGATCCAATTGTGAGCTAAGAGATGGGCTGCACTACGCCATTTAAATACTGGTTTCTTATCTACATCATCATTTGGATAATAATTGACGGGAAGTTGAATCGATTGTCAACGACTCAAATCACGTTGATATTCTAAATGCAATGTCTCACGGTCATATTCTAGATGGCCTAAGATAAATAAGTCTCGTCCATTTGAACTTGATAATATATCTGGTCCTAGTTCTGCATGACTTGATAATTCAATAAGTTCGGCTGTCTCTTTAATTTTTTTCCAATCAACTGTTGTATGCCTAGACTGGGGAACATAATAATGATCATTGAATCCTCTGAGAAAAGGATGATTCGGCTTATTAATAGAATATTCATAAATACCAAATATTTTTGCTTCGAGATTTATTTTCGGAATCTGATAATAATAATGTACAGCAAATTGTGCTGCCCAACAAATAAACAAACGATGATAGACAGGGTTTTGTGCCCATGATAAAACCTGTTCTAATTCTGCAATATAATCTACCCTTTCAAATGCTAGATGTTCAACGGGGGCACCAGTAACAATCAACCCATCATAATATGTCTCAGCTACTTCGCCCAGTGTTTTATAATAACTTTGAAGATAACTCTGTTCTGTATTTTGATTCTGATGACTCTTCATATAAAGAAAATCGACATCAATTTGAATGGGACCATTACTTAGTAAACGCAATAATTGTAATTCTGTCACTTGTTTTTGAGGCATTAGATTAAGAATTAATATTTTTAAAGGCCGAATATCTTGTTGAATAGCCCGAGAATGCGTTATTGTGAATATACCTTCTCCTTCTAATTCTTTCCTAACAGGAAGTTCTTCATGAATTTTAATCGGCATAGGGCACCGCTCCAAGACCCGTTTCTAAGTCATCAATATGTTCAATTCCAATCGATAAACGAATGGTCTCAGGGCGAACACCCGCAGCCAACTGTTCTTCTGGAGACAATTGCGCATGTGTTGTAGACGCGGGGTGGATGACAAGTGATTTGGCATCGCCAACATTTGCTAAAAGCGAAAACAATGACAGAGCATTTATAAATTTAACCGCTCCTTCATAACCACCTTTCACACCAAAGGTGAATATAGATGGCGCACCCTTTGGTGAATATTTTTCTTGCAAATGATGATACGGACTTGATTCGAGTCCAGCATAATTTACCCATTCCACTTGCGGATGTTGATGTAGGTATTCCGCTACTTTCTTTGCATTTTCAACATGTCTTTCAAGTCGTAAGGATAAGGTTTCAAGTCCTTGTATTAATAAGAAAGCATTGAAAGGAGATAGCGCTGCCCCTGTATCTCTTAATAAAGTCGCTCGAATATAAGTTGTGAATGCTGCGTGTCTTATTGCACCATAAAAGCTTAATCCGTTATACGTTTCATTAGGCTCACTAATTTGTGGATATTTACCATTACCCCAATTAAAATTACCACTTTCTACAATCAAGCCCCCCATTGCAGTTCCGTGCCCACCAATAAATTTCGTTGCCGAATGGACTACGATTGAAGCACCATGTTCAATAGGACGTGTTTAATAAGGTGTTGAGAAAGTCGCATCAATGATCAATGGAATATTATGCTGTTCAGCGATTCGAGCTAGGCCTTCAATATCTTCAATATTTCCGTCCGGATTCCCACATGTTTCTGCAAATATTGCTTTGGTATTCTCTTGAACAGCTTCAACAACGTTCTTTAAATCTTTTGACTCTACAAAAGTTGTTGTAATGCCCTGAGTCGGTAAGGTATGTCTTAATAATGTATCTGTTCCACCATAAACTGAAGCCGAAGAAACGATATGATCGCCTTGTTTAGCCACTGCTTGGATCGCATAAGTAATCGCAGCCATCCCACTTGCTGTCGCTAAGGCAGCTGTTCCGCCTTCCAAAGCAGCAATGCGTTGTTCTAAAACATCTGTCGTAGGATTATTTAAGCGACCATATATAGGACCTGCTTCCGTTAGCGCAAAGCATCCAGCAGCATGTTCAACATCATTGAACACATAATCTGTTGTCATATGCAATGGCACTGCTCTTGCACCTGTTTCATCGATTGTTTAACCGGCATGCACTTGTAATGTTTCAAATCTTTATGTTGACATTTTTCTTCCTCCTAATTCCTAAAAACAAAAAAACGCCTCTTTGCTGACTTTCTACAAATCAGCAAAGAGACTACAATAATCGTGTTACCACTCTTCTTTGTATTATACTCACATATAATACAAAGAAGAGTACATTCAAACTAACTATACTGCGCATTGATATCGGATGCACCCGGTTAAATAGCGTGAACTATTTAACTACTCCAAGCTCATTTTCATTTCTCTTGAATGTTCTAGTCTCACCTAATCTAGAATCTCTGTGACAATCGCTAAGAAATTACTTTACTCTTCATCGTTACTATTAAAATTATAATCTTATTATAATCCTTTTTTAATGTTTGTCAAGTGTTATCTTAATGGATTAAACTTCTTTAACATATATAATGATTCCTTTTCAAATCAAAAAGGTCAATTTCTCTTATCATTGGAAATTGACCCGCTTATCTCTGAACACTAAATTTTATCCTTTAAAATCTTTTGCTTTCCCTAAAATATCTTTATCGATACCAAAGCGGAAAGAAACATCTGGATTCACGATTTGACAAGGTGCTAAATTTGCTTTGATAGACATCAACATACCCGCTTGATTGAAATCTAAACCTGCTTCTTCCATAATAAAACGGTGAAGATGATCCGAAGCAATTGTGACTGCCTCTTCCATATTGTCAGCCGCTCCAAAAGCATAATAAGCGGTTTCTGTCTCAACAAATGGCGTTGGGATTGTAGAATCCTTTAAAATTTCTACTGTTACTGTCACTTCACCGCCTACCTCAACACCAGAACCCCAAACTTCACCATCACCCATTGAAGCATGCATATCTCCCATAGCTAATAGAGCACCTGGTGTATAAACAGGTAAATAAAGAACAGACCCCTCTTTAATCTGCGTGTTATCCATATTCCCACCATGCATACGGGGTGTCCCAGTCGTCACCCCTTCTCCTGCTGGAGCTGTCCCGATGACACCAATATGTTTATTCATCGGTAATGTTACACCTTGGAATTCAAAAGTACCTTCATCATCATTAATTGAACAAATAACCGTTTGTTCTTCACTAATATTTTCTGAGAAATATTTATTTAAACCTGGCGCAGTCATGACTGCACCATAGTCATCTAATTGAATTTTTTCAATGGTTACTTTTAATACATCTCCGACATCTGCTTCTTCAATATAAAGAGGTCCGGTCGCAGGGTTTATCTTATTGAAATCTATTTCTGAAATGGTATCCGCTTCACTCGTCACGGTATCTGAAAAACAATCCATCAAATCAAAAATTACTCGGTCCCCCGACTGTGCCTTAGCAACAGGCGGATTATCCTTATCCATCGAAAACACAAACTGATCACGATTAATCTTAATCATCTAATCACTCCTCAAGATTGATATCATTAGCATAGCAAAATTCGATAGTAAGTGCTAGATAAAAATTAGAATATGATTACGATAGTTTATTTTTTTATAATCTAAAGCAGGTTAATCGTTGGTATCTCTGGGAACTTTTTTAATAAACTTTTCTACGAACATCACCAGCCAGAGAGGCTCGCCAGTTTGTTCACTTTTATTAGCACATTATTTGCTGTATTCGGCATTATTTTCATGATTATTCCCATCATCTATGCCAATATTTATTCTCTTGGAATTATTTTCAATGTGATTACGATTCTATTTGCATTGTATTAATTATAATCGATAACAAACGCTCTAAAAATGTGCTACAAAAAAATAAAAAGTGAAAAGTTGATACCTAAAAAATTAACACAGAATATTAAGGAAACTTTTTACGATTTCACTATTTTACTTACAACAAAAAAAGAACTCGTTTTTGCGTCAGAGAAAAAACGAGATCTGTATTAAAATTTCATGGAATAGTGATCATTAAATCAAATTCAAAATATTAAGCTGGACATCATAATCGGATGATGTGGCCGCTTAACTTCTTCAGCTGATACATTTAGAGAGTAAATCAATGCGTTCGAACAGCTTGAAGCAATACTACACTCAACCACCAAATTCTATCAATCATTTCCTCGATACGCTCGTTATCTTAGAAATTGTGTGTATGAGCAAGATATCTGCTTCTTCAGTCACCACGTAGCTTCATTACACTTCGCATAATGTAGCTCTACGTCGCTTACAATACTTGTGACCAATACTATGCAGCGGTTCGTCGTTACCGCATAATTTCATCACTCTGTTCTTCATTCTGCGACGACTATCGCACAGGTCTCCGTAATTACTTACCTCGTCCCTTCGTCCTAGTAAGTAATGCTACGGCCTCGAGCAACCAAATTCTACCAATCAGGCTACGGCTCCGCCTTGCCTTCTTGGGAATTTCGTGCATGGACGAGACATCTGCTTCTTCAGTCACTAACGCTCCTTCACAAGCAGTATCACCGTCTCAACATGGGACGAGTTGATAGAATTGATGTATTTGCGATTTTTAATGAAATAGTCGTATGCGGGAACATATCGACTATTTTGTACGTTCGTGGGAACATATCCACCAATCGTACCGTTTACGAAAAGGGCACTCTTGCTAGGAGTGCCCTCAATCATAAAAATCGGTGTAATTAATAGTCTTTTTTCTTTACCGGAATCCAGATTTCGCTTCGATACTTTGGATTTCCAGTGTCTGGACTCTCGTTCCACAAAATTTCTGGGCCTTCAACTAACTCATAACTCGAAGACGGAAACCACTCTGAGTATATTCTACCCCATACATTTTGAAGTGTCTCTGGGAATGGTCCAATCGATTCAAATACTGCCCAGGTACAAGCATCAATTTTTAATACATCAAATTCTGCTGTTTCATCACCTGAAGTTGCTACCCCGATGTAATGATCCAACTCGCCCTTCTCTTCCATTCTTCCTTCTGAAAAATTAGTGGAAGCACTAATAATACCCATTGGTTCTACATTTGAGATTGCTTTTAATTGTTTAATAACCTCTGGTGTTAAAAGTTCGGTCATTTGTGCAATCTCTGGATTGACACCTTCAAAAATAATTGGGACTCTCATCTTAAATCCTACTAACTTAAACGACTCTTTCTCAACAATACGATAATTCATCTCGCATCCTCCTTTAATTGATAATTGAAAGGTCATTCTAGGATAGGCTTTTAACTGCGTTTTCTCACTTCTTGCTTCTGAAGGAAGAATACCATGCAGGGAATGAAAAGCACGGGAAAATGAGTCAGCCGAATTATAGCCATATTTGACAGCCACATCGATTATTCTCAAATTTGTATCTTTCAAATCAAGAGCAGCCAGCGTTAATCTTCTTCTTCGAATATATTCTGACAAACCAATTCCTGATAAAAATGAAAACATCCTTTTAAAATGATACTCTGAACAGTAAGCAATTTTCGACACTTCACTGTAATCAATTTCTTCAGTTAAATGCTCTTCAATATATGCCAAAGCTTTATTCATATTACTTAACGTATCCAACAAACAACCTCCTTTCAATTTCAATATTATCAAAGGATTTAATTACCCACCCGATAATCTGTGCACAATAAAGTCGACTAAATTTAAAAATATTACTTACAATTACAACTATTTTAATGAACTGAACTTCAACTACAATTAAAGACTTAGGGAGTTCTTTCGCTAAAATGTTACAAACCACAAGCGTCTCAACATGTGTCGATACGACAGGCTCAATGTCGTTGCTATTTTACCGTTTACGGGAACAAGTCCATAGCCTTTTTGTAATTGAGTCGTTTGTGGGAATATGTCTGTGGAATTGAAATTTATCTCTCTAAATCAATATCTATTTTGTACTCATCATCAATAAGTATATAATTAACTTCGTGTGCGATGGCGTGTTCCAAGACTTGCCTATTATCTTCTATCACTGAATCCAAAGTACAACAATCATCATCAAAACGACTTTCGATTATACTTGCATAGCTTTTTATATCTGCAAAATTATTTCTAATATAATCCTCACTCATTACAAGACAATAATATTTGATACTATCAAGATACTCTTTTTCAAAATCTTTCGCCCAATCAAATGGAATATAACAGCCTTCCACAATCAAATTCTGCTTATTTTCTATTGCTGTCTTAATCATTTCACGAACAATCGCCCACAAATATGCTGTTAAATCTGAATCATCACTTGTTGGGGTAAGTTCCGTGTTGCCACTTCTTATTAAACCCATCTTCAAATGGTCTATTGAAAAATATGGATATTTATATTTTTCAAGCAGCTTCTGTGACAATGCTGTTTTTCCTGTATGTGAAGCTCCTGCTATCAAAATAATCATAATCTAACCTCCCTGTAAAATTCAAATTCCCCGTTTACTCTTCTCTAACTTTCTCTTCCAACTCAAGTAAATATCTGTCATAGTCAGACATAAACAGCCTGTCCTGCCCATTTTCGGAACTGCACTGCACGTTCATTATTTACTTTGATATCAAATATACCTATCTCCAGTTGAATGCTTATTTTCGAATCAGGCTGACAACACATTCAACATGTGTTGTTTGGCAGAATAAATCAACCGGCTGGATAGATTGAATACGATAACCTTGGTCAGCAAATAATTTGCAGTCTCGAGCACAAGTTGCTGGATTACAAGATACATAGACAATCCGTTCTGGTTGTTGTTCAATGACAGTTTCTATAAAACTTTCGGCTAACCCTTTTCTTGGTGGGTCAACTACAACCACATCAAAGTGAATGTCAGCTTCTTGCCAATCATTAATCACTTCTTCTGCTTTACCTACCTCAAATGAAACATTGTTGATCTCATTGATATCAGCATTTACTTTTGCCATTTCAATCGCTTCAGGAATGACTTCTACCGCATATACTTGTTTGGCTTGTTGAGCCAATGCTAAGCTAATTGAACCAATCCCACAGTAAGCATCCATGACAATTTCATTGCCTGTCAATTTTGCTACATTAATGGCTTCTTGATATAAACGTTCTGCTTGTGGTGTATTAACTTGATAGAAAGAATGGGGAGATATACGTAATGTCAGTCCTAACATTTCATCTTCATAAAAATCTTGACCCCATAAAAGTTTGTTTTCTTTCCCTAATATCACATTAGTATTTTGTGGATTGATATTAGCAACCAAACTAACGAGTTCAGGTACTTGTTCTTTTATTTGTTCGACAATCTGTTCTTGTTTAGGTAATTTGGGTTTATTCAAAACAAGTACAATCATTATTTGATGAGTATACTGGCCACGTTTAACAATAATATGACGCAAATCACCTTTTAGTGTTTGTTCATCATAAGCAGTTACTCCATATTCCCGCATAATGTCCCTCACAATCAGAATAGTCTGATCAATGACCGGATCTTGAATATAATAGTCCTCAATAGGGATTAAATCATGTGATCTCTTCCGATAAAAACCGGTTTCTAATTGTCCATCCACTTCACGAACTGGTATCTGTGCTTTATTTCGATAAGCCCAAGGATGATCCATCCCAATAGTTGGCTTTACTGTAATATTTTCGAAGCCCCCTAATTTATAAAAAGCGTCCGCAACTAATTTTTGTTTAAAATCTAACTGTGCTGGATAAGACATGTGTTGCAATGTCATCGTACCATTTTGTAGTCCTAATTTATCTGTTATTTCTACTCGTTCTGGACTTTTTTCAATAATTTCCATCATTCGGCCGAAACCATATTTTTTATTAATTTTTGTTGCCTTAAATCGAACGAATTCATCAGGCAGGACACCTTCAATGAAAAATGGATAATTCTCAATCTTAACGACACCTTGAGCTTTAGAAGTTAAATCAACGACTATCCCTTCATATTCTTCATTTTTCTTAAAAAGTGAATGTTGTTTGCTCATAATAGCCTCCTTTTGTCTTGGTTATTGTACCATATCTCTGAAGGGATGTGAGTTGAATCTCATTTGGAGTTTATTTATACTTGTCATAAAGGAGTGATAAAATGAATATTCACGCGATACCAGCACTTAATGATAATTATATATGGGCGATTACAGACAATGAACGTGCCATTATAGTAGATCCCGGTGAAGCTGAACCCGTATTAACATTCTTACAAGATAATCAATTAACATTGGATTGTATTTTATTGACGCATCATCATGATGATCATATCGGTGGCGTACAAGATTTAACAGAAAAATTTGATGCTGTTACGATTTACGGTCCCACTGAAGTTTCCGAATTAACGACTATTACCGTTGCTGATGGAGATTGCTTTGATTTATGGGACCAAGTGGTAGAAGTCCATTTAACAGCTGGGCACACTGAAGGACATATCAGTTACTTAATGGAAGAAGAGCTGTTTTGTGGAGATGCCTTATTTTCAGGAGGGTGTGGCCGTGTCTTTATTAAAGATTATGATGCTGCTTACCAAGGGATGCAATATTTCAATGCTTTACCAGATAGTGTACGGATTTATGCTGGCCACGAATATACTTTAACGAATCTGCGTTTTGCTGAAGAGATTGACCCCGATAACCAAGCAATTAAACAAACCAAGGAAGAAGTCGAAGCCTTACGAGACAACAAACAACCTACTTTACCAAGCACCATTGGAGTCGAACGCAAGATTAATCTATTTATGACGGCAGATTCTGTGGAACAATTTAAAGAACTACGTGATCAGCGCGATAATTTCTAAGAATAAAGGGGCAATAGCTCCTTTTTTGTTCGTGCCAGTAAATCAATGATGTCCTAGTTAACTAATTTTGTTATTATTATTCATCGTAAAAAAACTTCTCTGCTCATTAATTAGAGCAAAGAAGGTGTTACCTTGTGTATTATAAAATTACATGTCACGATAGCCTTGATATTGATCTACCTTCAATAATCGTTCAGCATTTCTGACTCGATCCTCAGTCGGTGTCGGTACACCTTCTAATGGATATTTGATACCTAATTCTTGATACTTATAGACTCCCATCGTGTGATAAGGCAGTATTTCAACTTTTTTGACAATATCTCCTAATGATTCGATAAACTCTCCTAATTTTTCTAAGTCTTCATCGAAGTCCGTCCGCGTAGGCACTAAAACGTGACGCACCCAAATCGGTTGGTTCTTCTCTTGAAGATAACGCGCAAAGTCTAAAATGTGATCATTAGGCATCATCGTAAGTGATTTGTGTCGTTCAGGATTGATTTGTTTTAGATCTAATAAAAATAAATCTGTATGATCTACCAACTCATCCATTACTTCTAAATATTCTGGATCACGCGAGAAAACACCTCCACAGGTATCAATGGTTGTATTTACACCATTTGACTTACAAATCTTAAAATATTCTAAAATAAATTCTTTTTGTAATAATGGCTCTCCCCCTGAAACAGTTACGCCACCTTTACGTCCCCAATAGGGACGATATTTACTGGCTTCATTATATAATTGTTGAGGTGTATAAGGTGTTCCGGCATTAATTTTCCATGTATCTGGATTATGACAGAATTCACACCGCATTCGACAACCTTGTAAGAAACTAACGAAACGAATTCCCGGTCCATCGACAGAACCAAAACTTTCCAATGAGTGGACTCTTCCAACAATTGGTTCAGTAGTTATCATTCATATCCCTCTCAATCTACTCATTCATATTCTCACTTATAACTATAAATTTGTCTGCTTTGATAAAAAAATCAGTCTGCTTGAGCAGACTGATTAATGATTTGTAATATTTAATTACATTTCAGCGTGCATTGTACGGTTAATAACATCTAATTGTTGTTCACGTGTTAATTTAACGAAGTTTACTGCATAACCAGACACACGAATCGTTAATTGTGGATATTCTTCAGGATGTTCCATCGCATCCACTAATGTTGCACGATCAAAGACGTTGATATTTAAGTGGTGTCCACCTTGAATAGCATATCCGTCAAGCATTGCCACTAAGTTATCTTCTTTCATCTCTTCATCTTTTCCTAAAGCCTTCGGTACGATAGAGAATGTATTTGAGATACCATCAAGTGAGTATTCATACGGCAATTTAGCAACAGATGATAATGATGCTAACGCTCCATTTTCATCACGACCATGCATTGGGTTAGCACCTGGCGCAAATGGCACTCCTGATTCACGGCCATCTGGTGTTGCTCCAGTACCTTTACCATAAACAACATTCGATGTAATTGTTAAGATGGATGTTGTATGAACAGCATTACGATAAGTAGGTGTTTTTTGTACTTTTGTCATAAATGCTTTCAGTAAATCAATACCGATTTGGTCTACACGATCATCATTATTACCATATTTTGGATAATCGCCTTCGATTTCAAAGTCTACAGTAATACCATTCTCATCTCGAATTGGTTTAACTTTCGCATATTTAATAGCTGATAATGAATCAACAGCTACTGAGAATCCAGCAATACCTGTTGCCATTGTACGTAATACTTTCGTATCATGTAATGCCATTTCTAAGTTTTCATAAGAATATTTGTCGTGCATGTAGTGAATAATGTTCAAGCAGTTAACATACAATTCACAGACCCAATCCATCATGACATCATATTTTTCCATGACTTCATCATAATCTAAGTATTCGCTATCGATACCTTGATATTTAGGTCCAACTTGTTGACCTGTTAACTCATCAACCCCACCATTGATTGCATACAATAATGTTTTCGCTAAGTTTGCACGCGCTCCAAAGAATTGCATTTGTTTACCAATTTCCATTGCAGAAACACAACATGCAATACCATAGTCATCCCCATATATTGGGCGCATGATTTCGTCATTTTCATATTGAATAGATGACGTTGCGATTGAGATATGTGCACAGAAACGTTTGAAGTTTTCTGGTAAGTTTGGTGACCATAAAACAGTTAAGTTTGGTTCTGGTGCAGTTCCCATGTTTTTCAAAGTTTGTAAGAAACGGAATGAGTTTTTCGTTACCAATGAACGTCCATCAGTTCCCATACCACCGATTGCTTCAGTCACCCAAGTAGGATCTCCTGAGAATAACTCATTGTAATCTGGTGTACGCGCAAATTTAACGATACGTAATTTCATTACTAAATGGTCAATCATTTCTTGTGCTTCTTCTTCAGTGATTAAACCTTTATCTAAATCACGTTGAATATAAATATCTAAGAAAGTTGATGTACGACCAAATGACATTGCTGCACCATTTTGTTGTTTGATAGCAGCTAAATATCCTAAGTATAACCATTGAATCGCTTCTTGAGCTGTTTCAGCTGGACGACTTAAGTCAAATCCATAGATATCTCCGAGTTCTTTTAACTCATTCAAGGCACGATATTGCTCAGACATTTCTTCTCGTAATTGAATAATATCTGGTGTCATTGTCGTACCAAAGTTATTGTTGAACTCATCTAGCTTTTCAGCCATTAAGAAGTCAACACCGTATAATGCAACACGACGGTAGTCTCCAATAATTCTTCCACGTCCATAAGCGTCAGGTAAACCTGTAATAACTTTATTTGAACGTGCTTTACGCATTTCTGGAGTATATGCATCGAATACACCTTGGTTATGTGTTTTACGGTAATCACGGAAAATATGTGACACTTCCGGATCTATTTCATAGCCATAGGCATGTGCAGATTGTTCCGACATACGAATACCACCAAATGGTTGTAATGAACGTTTGAATGGTTCATCTGTCTGAACACCCACAATTTTTTCTTTTTCTTTATCTAAATAACCAGCATCATGAGAAGTGATTGTAGACACTACCTTCGTATCCATGTCTAAGACACCACCAACTTCACGCTCTTGTTTCGTTAAGTCCATAACTTGTGCCCATAATTCATTGGTTGCTTCAGTTGGACCTACTAAGAAACTGTCATCCCCACGATATTCGGTATAGTTATTTTGAATGAAATCACGGACATTAACTTCCTGTTGCCAATCTTTACCTACAAAGCCATCCCATTGTTGGAAAGCTGTTCCATCTGTAAACTCTTTAAATGATGTTGTCATATTGTCTCCTCCATATAATATGATACGCCTTACTATCTCTCTGCACATTTATTATAGCACACCATTTCACAAATGTGTATCATAATTCTATATTTTTTTAAAAAAATAATAATAAAAGAGCCCTTACAAACCTTGAAAACTCTGAAAAACAAAAAAGAAACAGACTTTTACAATCTGTTTCTTTTTGTTTCAATTATAGAATTAATATTTCACATACTCGTCAGAATCAGGACCATAGAATGGCGAAGTCATTCTTGAACCATAGTGACCAGCAAATGAAGTAATTAATAAACCAAGTAATAAACCAACGAATGTCCATAATGAAATTTTAGCAACATTATTTGTTACATCTTCAGCAACTTGAGTTCCTTCTTGAAGCGCTTGTTCCGCTTGAGCAGTTAACTCATCAACTGATTGACTTGCTTGATCTAACGCAGCTTGTGCTTGAGTTGTTGCTTCATTATAAGCTTCTTCGATATTATCTGCAGCTTGTTCTACTTCTGGTTGAGTTAATTCTGTGTTGTTAGAAATAGAATTTACTAAAGCATCACGGTCAAGTTCTGCTGTGATATTTTCTGCACGATCACCTAAAGTTGTTGTCAATTTATCAGCAACTTGTTGTGCATCTTGACCTTCAACAACGATGGCATAACCTGCATCTGTAATATCTTGAACAGTTTGATCTAATTGACCTTGTAAATATTCTGGTTGTAATTCACGAATTTCAGTATCTGCTAATACTTCATTAACTGTTGTTTCTAATTCAGACGTATCAACATTTAACTCATTTGCTACTTGATCAAATGCATCTTGTGTTAATCCTGCAACGGTTGTACCAGCTTGTTCAGCAACTGTTCCAACTGCGTTACCAGCATATCCTAATGCTTGACCAGCCACTCCAAGAGCACCTGATACCAAACGACTTAATAGGAAGAACAATGAAATAACACTCACGGCCCAAGTTAAGAATCCATGAATAAAACCAGCACGATTAGCCGTTAAACCAGCTACTAGACCAGCTAGACCTAGTGAAACAACTAATGAAACAATAATCCAAATAATAAGACCTGTTCCTACACCTGATAATGGATTACTTGCTGTTAAGTCAGAAACACCAAATCCGATCGCGTTACCAATTAACATGAATAGCAACATTAATGCTAAGAAAGTTACAACTCCTGCAATAATTGCACGCCATGATAGATTGAAACCAGCACGTTTGTTTAGTGTATTCAGTTCAGAATCATCCGCACCATCATGGTAGTCTACATCTACCCTTCTATCTGCTGCACGATATTCAGCATCTGTATCTAAATCTCTGTACTCAGTTTCGACAACTTTTTTCTCGTCTTTCATTCTTTCACTCTCTTTCAATATTTTTTTATAACACAAAGGCAATACAATACTCACTTCGCTTAAGTATTTTTGCACGAAATTGTGTTACTTTAATTACATTCTATAAAATTTTTCGTCATTCGTCTAATAATATGACTCACAAATTGTTTATGATATAATCTGTAAAAGTTTTAAATTGAAGGAGTTGCCTATGAGAATATTATTATATAGCGAACATTTGGACCAAATAAAAAAATCTGGTCTTGGTAAAGCAATCAAACATCAAATGAAAGCCTTAGAACTAGCAGGGATTAATTATACTCTTTCGAGCAAGGATGATTATGACGTTCTTCATATCAACACTTATTTTCCACAATCTTATCAATTTGCTAAGCAAGCAAAAGCCAAAGGAAAAGCAATTGTTTACCACGCACATTCAACGGAAGAAGATTTTCGAAACTCTTTTCGATTTTCAAATATGATGGCTCCTTACTTTAAAAAATGGCTTATCAAGTGTTATCAATTAGGGGATGTTTTGGTAACACCTACTAACTATTCTAAAGAATTATTAGAAAATTATGGATTCAAACAACCAATACATGCGATATCTAATGGGATTGATCTCACCCAATTCACTCATATCCCTAATGCCCAAGAAAAATTTCTCCAAAAATATCCGCAATATACCAACGAAGATTTTATTGTCATGGGAATCGGCCTCTATTTAGAGAGAAAAGGCATTTTAGATTTTGTTCAATTAGCCAAAGATTTGCCTGAAGTACAATTCATTTGGTTTGGTTATACTAATCCTAAAATGGTGCCACCGAAGATTGAGGAAGCCATTCAAACACAACTGCCTAACCTTTATTTTGCTGGTTATGTCGACAATGTTATTATTCAGCTAGCTCTTCAAGGCACTGATTGGTATATTTTCCCAACCTATGAAGAAACTGAAGGCATCCCAGCCATCGAAGCTGCTGCAGTAGGCGCCAATTTCATTGTTCGTGATATTCCTGTCTTTGATCATTGGCTGATTGATAGAGTAAATGTCTACAAAGCTAAAGATTATAATGATTTTAAGCATTTAATAATACAGGCTTATCAAAAAGTTTTACCCAACTTAAGTGATGCAGCGTATCAAGTCGCTAATGAACGTTCTCTTGAGAGAATCGGCCAACAATTAGGAGATGTTTATCAACAAGCGTTAAAAATTAATCAACAAAAAAAGAATCACACTAAAATTTAAAAATTAGTGTGATTCTTTTTCATGATATTGACTTAAATAGGTATTTAATTGATCTTTATCTCGTGCCTTCTGTGCTTGAGAAATATTCGATGGATTGAGATAATATTCAAATATTTCATTGGTTCCTTTATTGTAAGCAAAGATCCCTTCACCTTCAATAGCATCATTTTTTACTTCGACTGTTTCAAATTGTTCTTCAGCCCATTCAATTACCTCCTGCTTCACAACATCTCTTAACACTCGGTACATTTCAGCTTGTTCCTTAGGAAGATAGTAGACATCAATTTTTACCAAATCTTCCTTTTCTCTGCGATTATTCTTTTTTGCCTTTCTTCTAGCCATTACTACCTCCATTCTAATGAAGTTTATATTGTTGAATGAAAGCCAAGGCGGGGTCTTGAAGAATTTGCTCTAACAAGGACACAACCGCCTGGTCTTCATTTGTTCCAATCTGATATTGTGTTAATTTCACTAAATCAATATCCGCATTCGCCATCGAAACACTATATAACACATTCTTCATCATTGGTGCATCATTAAGGCTATCTCCTAATGCCATCGATTCTTCGGACTTAATATGATATTTTTCTTGTAAATACCGAACAGCAGCTCCTTTGCCACCATCTCTATGATAGACATCTAACCAGCCATGACCACTAGTAACAGCACTTACATTTGTAAACTTTTCATTAATCTCAGTAATCATTTGTTTAGCACATTCTAGGGGTTCATTACTATAGATAGCAATTTTTACTACACCCTTATGTATTGGTGCATCTTTAAATTCTTCGACAATATGAAGATCAGGATTAAATTGCTTAAGTGCATCATAAAATGGCAGATTTTCTTCAGTCATAAAACCGACACCATCAATCGAAAGAACCGGAGCATATCCTGGAAAAGCTTCCAAATAAGATAACACCTGATAGACACTCTCCTCATCTATTATAAAGGAATGTAACAATTCATTATTCTTAATGATTTTATTTCCATTATCACAACAAAAATACAAAGACTGTAATTCCTCTTGATCAAAATATTCTGTTACTTTTTGATAACCATTACCCGTGATAATGGTAACCATTACGTCAAAGAGAGCTAATTTTTCTATGGCTTTCTTAAATCTATCTACTTCATAGGTTTTGTCATCTCTTAGTAATGTTGAATCTAAATCAATGCTGATGAGCTTTAGGGTCATTCTTTCCTCCAAGATTTACTTATTTAATTTATCGAAGGCTACAATTAGTATTGGAACAATAAAAGTTGATACAATCGCTTCCGGAATACCATTAACTGTGACAACCGTCATCAAAACAGCCCAGATATTACTTTGACCATCCATACCGACTAATTTTAGATAATTATCAGCACTAAATAGTCCAATGGCTGAAAGGACAAAAATTGTGTTTAATAAACTTCCTATAAATCCTAATACGGCAGCTCTGAATTTTGCTGTGATATTTCGTTTGATAAGCCACTGGTTTAATAATCCAATACACAAAGGCATTAATAATCTTGGTACGATACTATTCAATGGAGACATAAAAATTAAACGTTCAAGTGGATTACCTATCATAACTGCTCTTAATAAACTATTGAGGCCCCAGACACCCCCGATAATCATTCCTGCCTTTGTTCCTAAAAGGATGGTGACAACAATGACTGTCACATGAACGATTGTCAAAGACAGTGTTGGTAACGCAATATATCCCAAAAATGGCACCCATGTTTGTAATATAATAATCGCTGAGAAAATAGCCACTAAAACCATCATGCGGGTTTTTTTGTTTCTATAACCATTCATTTGCTTCCCTCATTATTCTTTCTACTTAGATTTCTTTTATTTTAACATGAAATCAAGCATCTATCGCATAGGAATACTCCAAATGTCTATAAGAAAAGATTATAGTTTTGTTGTACTCTTAATCCGCACTTATCTTTCCGGAACAATATTTCTAATCGCTAGTATCCTATACATTCTGTAATCTTCAATTCAATCCAAAAATTAACGAATCCATCACTAGAAAAGATTGAGACTTACATCTCATGTGGTGCATGAACGCCAAGAAGAGCTAGGGCATCTTTAATAACAATGGAGGTAGCTTTAACCAATGCTAATCGTGCAGGTAATTGATCATCTTTTTCGAGAATTCGAACATTCGCGTAGAATTTATTAAAAAGTTGACTTAATTGCAAAACATATTTAGCAATTACAGATGGTTCATATTCTCGCATGGCACGTTCAATCGTACTTCCATATTGAGATAATTTCTTAATGATTTCCCAACTGTAATCGTCCTGTAATTGATAGTCGAAAGAGGTTACATCCATATCTGCTAGTCGCAGCACCCGCATCGCTCTAGCATAGGAGTATTGCACATACGGACCAGTTTCCCCTTCAAACCGAACAATTTCATCTAAGTTGAAATCAAAACTGTTGATGCGTTCGTTCTTCAAATCATGGAAGATAACCGCTCCAACTCCTACTTGTCTGGCGACTTGCTCTTTATCTTTAAGATCAGGGTTTTTGGCTTCGATCTGCTCCAATGCTAATTCAATCGCTTCATTTAAAACATCTTCTAATAAAACGACATCACCTTTACGCGTCGATAATTTCTTTCCATCTTTAGTAATAAGTCCAAACGGCACATGAATAATATCCTGAGCCCAATCATATCCCATTTTACCTAGGACAGCTTTTAATTGTTGGAAGTGCACTCGCTGTTCATTTCCAACGACATAAATAGCTTTGTCGAAATCATATTTCTCATAACGATATTTAGCCGCCGCTAAATCACGAGTAACATACAAGGTTGCACCATCTGATTTTTTAATCAATGCAGGTGGTAAATCATATTCGTCGAGATCAACAATCGTTGCCCCTTCACTTTCTTCGGTTAATCCTTTTTCATTCAATTCCTCAATAACCGGATCCATTTTATCATTGAAAAATGCTTCACCATTATAAGAATCGAAAGATACATCTAATAACTCATAGATTCTTTGGAACTCTTTCAATGATTCTTCTCTAAACCATTTCCATAAAGACAGCAATTCTTCGTCTCCTTGTTCCAAACGGAGGAATACTTGTCTAGCTTGTTCTTCTAACTCAGGTTGCTCAATGGCCACTTCATGGAAGTGCACATACAGACGTACGAGTTCCGTAACAGGATTCTGCTCAACCACTTTGGGATCTCCCCATAATTGATAAGCCACAATCAATTTTCCGAATTGTGTCCCCCAATCACCTAAATAATTAATTTTAATGGGGTTATAATGCGATTTCGATGCTAAATTTGCAATAGCATTACCAATCACGGTAGAGCGTAAATGCCCCATTGACATGGGCTTAGCAATGTTAGGCGAAGACATGTCAATGATCATATTTCCATCTTGCCCCAAGTTGTTTTCACCATAATGATTTTGCGCTTCAAAAATATGTTTGATAATCTGTGTCGATGCTTCTGAACGAATTAATTTAACATTGACATAAGGACCGACAGCTTCAATCTGTGCATAATGATTTGAAGATAGTGATGCTGCAATATCATTTGCTATTAAATGAGGTGCTTTTCTCATCACTTTTGCCAATTGAAAGGCAGGAAACGCTAGATCACCCATTGAACTGTCTTTTGGTATTTCAATAACGGATTCAATTTGTTCTTCTGTTAAATGTTCTTTCAATATAACGGCTAAATCAGTAATAAATGTGTCTTTATTATTCATAATTCCTCCTATATAAAACGCCTCTAATTGAATAAAATCAATTAGAGGCGTTAATGACGCGGTACCACTCTATTTTATGTTAACACATATCTTCCTTTGATAACGGAGCACACTCCGACTAATTCTTAAAATTTAGATAAAGCGCGGTTCAACTTGGCATATTATTGGCTCGCATCATCCCAACTTGCTGAAAATATGTGGCAAATCTACTCTTCTTTATCATCTAAGATTCCTCAATTATTTTAGCAAATGAACAATGTTTTGTCTAGGTCTAGCTCTCATTCTAACTCTATTATTCATTCGTCACGATAGTCTGATCGATTGAAAAGGCTTCTTGCATAGCTTGTGTAGCTTCAGAAATCGGTCGTTCTTCAATAAGCGTTCCTTGAACGATGACTCGATTCACTAAATCATAGGTACAAGTAATTAAAGTAACGATAGGGACGTCTGTCTGTGCTAATACCGAAACATCATGCGGTGGGACTACTTCAACGACATCAATTTCGTAGACATATACTTTATCCAAGTCCGTTAAATAGATCGTTTGGCCGACTTCTGCATTCATCAACGGAGCAAATAATAATTCTGGATGCTTTGAATGATGGCTAGCTAAAGCATAGTTCGACTCCCCCATTTGTTGATTGGGATCTAAAGTTCCTGCACCATAATACATCCCTTCGTTGGCAGTGCCCAAATGAATTGGTAAATTCATCTCTAATTCAGGTATGGCTATTCCACCAATCACAGGCAAATCATTTGGATTGACACCATCAGCAATCACTGTCATAGAATCGATCGTTGTAATTTCATCAAGGTCAAAGGTTGCGTCTCGATTACTATTAGCGATAATGTCTTCGCGCGTTAGATTGGCTACTGTATTTGCTTGACTACCTCTAGCAATCAAATAATTCTTTAAAGGATTCATCGCAAATAATCCCAATGCTATGACAATGAGAATAACACCTAAAATCGTTCGCCAATTCCAATATCTTCTAGAATGGCGCGATTTTCTTGTTTCTGTCTGCATGGCCACCTCCGTATTTAATCATATTTATTTCATTATACCTAATTTACTATCTTTATAAATGAATAATACATGTTTTTTGTATGAAATGAAGTTCTTTATTTTAACATATTTATCAGAAATCGGTTGCATCTTTTTTGTGTTTTTTGTATAATATATTTAAATTAATAGCCATAAGGGAGTAACTAGAGGGACACCTCGTCAGTATCAACATTATGTAGGAAACTGCTGGTACTGAACTTAAATAGTGAGACTTATGCTATCTTGGATGATTCTATTTCTAGTATTCAGCAGATAGCATGAGTCTCTTTTATTTTTTTACCTTAAGTTCTCTCTTATCGCTTTAATTTCAAAAAAAGGAGGATGGAAAATGTCTACAAAAGATTATATTGCTTTTAATGAAAGCATTGACGCTGTAGAGAAAAAGTTTGACACGAATATTCAAACGGGTCTAACATCTCAACAAGCTCAACAACGATTAGAGCAATATGGAGAAAATGCGATTCAAGAAACTGAGAAACGCTCATTGTGGCAAAAGTTTTTTGATCAATTTAAAGATTTTATGATTCTTGTGTTGCTTGTTGCAGCCGTAGTTTCAACAGGTGTAGGGATTGCAGAATCTGGCCTAACACTTGAAGCATTAGCAGATGGAATTATCATCTTATTAGTTGTTTTTTTAAATGCGGTGCTAGGGGTGTATCAAGAAAACAAGGCAGAAGATGCCATCGATGCATTAAAAGATATGTCTTCACCAGAAGCAAATGTTATTCGAGATGGCCAACGTGTACGCGTTAAGTCAACTGAACTCGTTCCTGGTGATGTGGTTGTTCTAGAAGCTGGGGATATTGTTCCAGCTGATATGCGTTTTGTTGAATCAAACTCATTACAAATCGAAGAAGCGGCATTAACCGGTGAATCCGTTCCTACAGTTAAAGATGCGCGCGAAGTTATCGAAGCGGATGCCGGTATTGGTGACCGTTCAAATATGGGATTCTCTTCAACAAACGTTACTTATGGACGAGGTGTCGGAATTGTTACAGGAACAGGAATGGATACCGAAGTGGGTCACATTGCTGCCATGTTACAAAGCACTGAAACACAATTAACACCATTGCAACAAGACCAAGAGAATTTAGGTCATACGCTAACATACTTAATTCTTGGAGTAGCTGTAGTAACATTCTTAGTTGGGGTATTTTTAAAAGGATTCGATCCATTACAAATGTTACTCGTTGCTATTTCATTGGCCGTTGCTGCTATTCCTGAAGGATTACCAGCAATCACAACAATTATCCTTTCTCAAGGAACACAAACAATGGCAGAACGTAATTCACTTGTCCGTACACTGCCAGCTGTTGAAACACTCGGTTCAACTTCTGTTATCTGTTCAGATAAAACAGGTACATTAACCCTTAATGAAATGACTATCGAGAAAGTTTATCACGATGGTGCATTACATGAGGCAACTGATGCACTTGATACTGATTCTAATTTCATCCGTTCATTTACTTATGCGAATGACTCTCGCGTAGATAACAATGGTGAAGTGATTGGAGACCCAACAGAAGCAGCAATGCTTAAATATGCATTAGATCACAATATGGATCTCTCTGGTCAATTACAGAAATATCCACGTGTTGATGAAGTGCCTTTTGATTCTGATCGTAAATTAATGTCAACCATTCACGAATTAGACAATGGAAAATATTTTGTCGCTGTTAAAGGAGCTCCAGACCGTCTGATTGAAAAAGCAACACAAATCGAATTAAACGGAGAAATTCGTCCAATCACTGATGCAGACAAAGAACAAATTTTAGCAGCCAATGAAGGCATGGCGCGTGAAGCACTACGTGTACTTGCTGGCGCTTATAAAATCATTGATTCCATTCCAGCTGAAGTGACAACAGATACTGTTGAAAATGATTTAGTCTTTGCTGGTTTAGTCGGAATGATTGACCCTGAACGTCCAGAAGCTAAGTCTTCAATTATTACTGCACGAAATGCAGGTATCCGTACGGTAATGATTACTGGGGACCACGCAACTACAGCTCAAGCTATTGCTGAACGTTTAACAATCTTAGATCCAAATGCTCCTACTGAAGAAAATGAAAAACATGTTCTAACAGGTGCAGAATTAAATCAGATTTCAGATGAAGACTTAGCTCGTCGCGTTGCAGATTATTCTGTATATGCTCGTGTCTCACCTGAACATAAAGTTCGTATTATTCGTGCGTGGCAAGCAAATAATAAAGTTGTTTCCATGACGGGTGATGGTGTAAACGACGCTCCTTCATTGAAACAAGCAGATATTGGTGTTGGTATGGGTATTACAGGTACAGAAGTATCTAAAGGTGCTTCTGATATGGTTCTTGCCGACGACAACTTTGCGACGATTGTTGGCGCTGTTGAAGAAGGACGTAAAGTCTTCGCTAACATCCAAAAAGCTGTTCAGTTCCTATTATCAGCTAACTTAGGTGAAGTTATTACATTATTTGTTGGTACATTATTTGGATGGGTCATTCTTGAACCTGTGCATATCTTATGGATTAACTTAGTTACAGACGTTTTCCCAGCGATCGCTTTAGGATTAGAGCCAGCTGAAAAAGATGTTATGGATCATGCACCTCGTACTAAAGACGACTCCTTCCTTTCATTTGGTGTCGCGCCTTCGATTGTTTATCAAGGTGTTCTAGAAGGTGCCATTACACTCTTTGTTTATTGGTTCGCAGCATATGGACCAATGACAACAACATTAGATGGTGAAGCACGCCATAATCTAGCTGAAACAATGGCTTTCATTACTTTAGGTATGATTCAATTGTTCCATGCTTATAATGTTAAATCAACATTCCACTCATTATTCTCTAGAAATCCATTTAACAATAAAGCATTAAACTTAGCTTTCATTGTTTCAGGAATTCTATTAATTGGAGTGATTGTTACACCAGGTATTAATAACTTCTTCTCTGTCACTGTTCCAACTGCACAACAATGGGGTATCTGTTTCGCAGCAGCATTCTCAATTGTCATTGTCGTTGAAATCATTAAATGGCTATTCCGTGTTACCGGGGCGGCAGAGAAATTCAATCGTACAATTCACACTAAATAATAGTCTTTTGTAGACTCAATCTTTATAATATTGATTGAAGCACTAAAAACCTGACCTTCAAATTTTGAGGTCAGGTTTTTTGATGTCCAAAAATTAAAAGCGAATCGCAATAATAACGATTCGCATTTTTTATTATTTATTTAGAATTTTCACTGATTCGTGTGTACAATCGGGGACTGTCTTTATTAATTCACTGATAATATTTGCTATTTGATCCTCAGGAGCAAATGTTAAGATGGTAGGTCCCGCACCGCTAATTACGGTTGCGTAGGCCCCATTAGCGTTAGCTTGAAATTTCACTTCTTGGAATTCATGAATCATACTTTGACGGTAAGGTTCATGGAAATTATCCTTCATCATTAATTGCCCCATCTCATGATACTCTCTCTTCAGCGCTTTCAATACCATAACATTATTCATCGCATTTTGCTGAACGGCTTGTTGACGTGAATAGTGATCCGGCAAGGCTCTTCTGGCCTGTTCTGTATTAATTTCATAGTCTGGGATTGATAAAATTACGCCCATCCCTGGCAAGTCAAATGTTTCATAATACAAACCATCATTGGATGAATAATAGCCAACAAACCCCGCACCGGTAATACATGGTCCCACATTATCGGGATGCCCTTCTAATTCGGTAGCATAATATATTTTTTCATGCTGTGAAAGGCCTAATTGAAGATAATGATTCGCTAATTCTATTCCCGCTACGATTGCACTCGAGGAACTTCCCAATCCATGCGTCAACGGAATTTCACTCGCCATTTTTATCGAAAGCTTCGGCATCGTTTGTTCATACGCTTGGGCTAAGTATTCCGCTGCGCGAAAAACAATATTGGTTTCGTCTGTTGGTAAAACTTCCAATTCAGAATCTAAAAATTCAACCATCCATTCAGAACTCTCTTCAGCCTCAATTGTTAAAAACTTCTCTAAAGCAATTCCCATGGAGTCAAAGCCCAAACCTAAATTAGCGCTCGTTGCAGGTATCTGTATTGTGAATATCATTTAATCTCTCATTTCTATTAATCAATGATTGGATAAAGTGCCTGAATAGATTCTGTAGATACACTATCTAGTAACTCTGATAAAGACATTATAGGTGTTTGAATAGCAATATCATTGTCTTTGGAGTAAACAATATCGTATTGATTATTCTCTACCATCTGTTTAATTTCTGTTGTCGCAAGTAAACGAACATAATATTTACGCGGAAATGTCTCTGATGTCGTCAAAGCACTCTCTTTTGTTTCAGTATTACCAATAAAACCAAAATTCATAATTCCCATCATGTCAGCCACAATCGCTGATGCTGTCTCCATACTACCTGCCCCTGGTCCATAACACATAGTCTCACCGATAGCATCACCATTAAAGAATACAGCATTCATCGCTTCATTAACACTTGCTAGCTGACTATCAGAAGGGATTAGCATAGGTCCCACTAGCATTTCAATGCGATTATCTTGCATTTCTGACAAGCCAATCAATTTCATCGTATAGCCTAATTGCTGAGCAATCTGGATGTCCTTCAATTGCAATTCCTCAATACCTTTGACAGAAACTTCTTCTAAATCGATTTCTTGACGGTAAGCAAGCCGTGATAAGATGGCTGTCTTACGTTGAGCATCAAAACCTCCAATATCATTTGTAGGATCTGATTCTGCATAGCCTAATTGTTGAGCTTGTTCTAATGCCTGATTAAAGTCCCAATCATCTTGTGTCATTCGTGTCAAAATATAGTTTGTTGTCCCATTGAGAATCCCCATAAAGCGGTGAATCCGATTAGCATTCAAGCCATGTTGTAATCCTAATATTACCGGAATCCCCCCCGCCACACTGGCTTCATAATTGAATTGAACCTGGTTTTCATTGGCTATTCGACTTAATTCTTCGACATGTATTGCAAGCATATCTTTATTAGCAGTAACAACATGTTTTCCTGCCAATAACAACTTTTTAATTGTCTGATAAGTAAAATCAATGCCACCAAGGACTTCAATGACAATATCTACATCACTTTGAATAATATCTTCAATATTATCTGTATGAACGATATTCGTTAAATCAATCTGATAACGATTACTCCTACCATAAACATGTGATACTTCAAAGGTTTGATTCGTGCGTTCTTCTATTATTTCTCTATTTTGCGTTAATAAATTCATAACGCCACTTCCTACGGTTCCTAGACCAAGAATTGCAATTTTCATAATTACCTCCTATAAAAAGCATATACATATTAATCTTACAATAATGACTAGAAATTAGCTAGAAAATAAGGTATGATAGGCCATACTCATATTTTAAAGAAGGCGGGGATCCCTATGAAAGTAGCAAAATTTGGCGGAAGTTCGCTGAGCGATGCAAAACAAATTTATAAAGTCGCAACCATAGTTAAGAACAATCCAGGCATCAAAGTTGTCGTAGTCAGTGCCCCTGGAAAACGATCGGAAGATGATACAAAAGTTACGGATTTATTAATCGCTCTTTTTACAAATCATCAGGCAGGTTTAGATACTCAACCAGCAATACAATCTATTATTGCACGCTATCATTCAATTATTACTGACTTGAACTTAACCCCTGGCCTTCTAACAACATTCGAAAACACTTTAAATCAGTATCTTGATAAGATTACAAAACCGGAGCGACTCTTAGATGCATTAAAGTCATGCGGGGAAGATTTCAACGCACAACTAATCAGTGAATACTTTAATCAACAAGGAATTAAAGCATGCTATCGCTCACCAAAAGAAATTGGAATGGTGGTTACAGATCATGCAGGAGATGCCGCCCTCCTACCACAATCCTATGAATCCATGGCACAATTGAGAGGCATAGAAGGTACCATTGTTGTTCCAGGCTTTTATGGTTATTCTCAAGCGGGAGATATTGTCACATTTTCTCGTGGAGGTTCTGACATTACAGGTGCCATTATAGCTAATGCCATTGATGCGGAAGTGTATGAAAATTATACCGATGTTAGTTACATTTATTCGGCACATCCAGGAATCATTAAGCAACCACACCGCATTAAAGAAATCACTTACCGAGAAATGCGAGAATTAGCTTATTCAGGTTTTGCTATATTCCATGATGAAGCACTCCGTCCTCTTTATAATCAGAAAATTCCGGTCCAAATAAAAAATACGAATCATCCTGAAATCAACGGAACACGTATTGTGGCTGACCGTGATGATATTAATGAATTTCCAGTGATTGGTGTTAGCGGAGATAGTGGATTTATGTCATTTACTATCAAACAATATTTATTGAACAAAGAAGTCGGTTATACTCGAAAATTATTGCAAATCTTTGAGGATTTAGATATTTCAATTGAACATATTCCCACTGGAATCGATGATATTACTATTATTGTTCGTTCTCATCAATTTGATGGAAATAATAAAAAAGATCAAATCATTGATCTTATTCACAAACAACTTCAACCTGAATGGATCCATGTTGAAGAAGACCTTGCAATTATCGCCGTCGTTGGCGAAGGGATGAGAAATATTGTCGGGTTAGCCAATAAAGCAACCACTGCATTTATGAATCGTCACATTAGTTTGCAAATGATTAACCAAGGAGCATCCGAATTAAGTATGTTTTTCTGTATCCAATCAAATGATTTAAATGATGCTTTACAAGAGTTATATGTCCAATACTTTAACTAAAAAATCTTCTCTGACGGTTTAATAGACCCTGTCAGAGAAGATTTTTTCATATTACATTAAGCTTCATCATCTAATTTTTCAAAAGCTTCTAACAAAACTTCTTTGAGTTGTTCAGCAGATTGTTGCATTTTTTCTAATTCTGCATCATTGAGCTGCAACTCAAGTTTATCACGCACCCCATTCGCATTCAAAATAGAAGGGGTACTGATATATACATCATTAACTCCATATTCGCCATTTAAATAAACTGAAACAGGTAAGATTGAATTCTCATCTCTTAAAATAGCACGTGTAATTCTGGCTAATGCTGTTCCAATTCCATAGAAGGTAGCTCCTTTTTTCTCAATAATAGTATATGCTTTGTCTCTGACTTCAAAGAAACTATCGATTAAAGCAGTTTCATCAACTTGAGAATGCTGTTTTACCCAATCATAAATTTGTAAACCACCAACATTAGCATGAGACCAGACAGCAAATTCTGTATCCCCATGTTCACCTAAGATATAAGCATGAACATTGCGGGTATCGACATTGACAAATTCAGATATTTTTTTACGGAAACGAGCACTGTCAAGTGAAGTACCGGACCCAATAACACGTGAACTAGGTAACCCAGAGAATTTCCAAGTAGCATAAGTCAAAATATCGACTGGATTTGTTGCCACTAAAAAGATGCCATCAAAACCACTAGCCATGACTTGTCCAATCATTGTTTTAAAGATGCGTAAATTTTTATGAACCAGATCCAACCGAGTTTCCCCAGGTTTTTGAGCAGCACCGGCAGTAATTACGACAATATCTGCATCACTACAATCCGAATATTCTGCGGAATAAATTCGTTTAGGAGAAGTATAAGCAAGTGCATCTTCCAAATCTAATGCATCACCGACAGTCTTATCCTTATTTAAATCAATAATTCCTAATTCTTCACCTATGCCCAAAAGAACCGTCGCATAAGCAAAACTTGACCCAACTGCTCCATCACCAATTAATATGATTTTGTCATGTGTTTTCCCATTGACAATTGCCATCTTTCTCACTCCTTTAATCTTGACATATCATAATTATAAGTATATCACTACACATAAAGGATGTCATTGGTACTAAAGCATTTTCATTATTGATATTATAGAACGTTAGTTATTTCCTAATGTTACAATCCATCTTTTGGCGGACTCAAGTTCTTTTGACTCTATTTGGTGACTTCTTCCCCAATAAGTTTCAACGGAAGCCCCGTGGGATTCAAAAATTTCAATAACTCGTTCACTTTCCTTTATAGGAACAATTGGATCTTCTTTACCCATCGAAGTAAATACTTGTTTGCCATTAAGATTTAAACCATCATCGAGTGGTACTGGATACATTGGATGTAATAATATTCCTTTATCATAAGCATATTTATCATTTAATAACAGATGTATCGCAATATTTGCACCATTAGAGAAGCCTAATAAAATAACTTTATCTAAGTTAAATTGATGTCTTTCACTAAGTTGTTCGATAAAAGATGCTAATTTTTCACCTTGCTGATTTAAATTGTTAATATCATACTGCCCTTCAGCATGACGTTTAAAAAATCGACGCATGCCATTCTCTATCACATCACCCTGTATGCCCACATAATTATAAGTAGGATTTAAATACTGTGCCACTGAAAGTAAATCTTTCTCATTACCACCTGTGCCATGAAGTCCAATAAAAGTACTATTACTATGATTATCTTTATAAATGTATTCCATTCATTACTCCTTATCTTAACCTTCCAATTATTAAGATATTCTTGATAAAATTTCAATTATATCCTACTAGTAGATTAATCAATTATAATTGAAGATAAATTTTTTTCGATTTCTTCACGTGAATTCTCATATTGGGGTGGTAATTTCAATGTCATTCCCAATTCATCTTTAGCTTCATCAATAAGAAAACCTGGACCAGCAGTTGCAATTTCATAAATAGTATAACCGGGCTCTCGATAATATATCGATTCAAAATAAGACCGATCTGTAATCTCGGTAGGTTGAAGACCTGATTTCACTATTTTTTGTTGCCAATCTTTCAACCCTTCAGTGTTTTCTGCTTCCCATGCAAGATGATGAACTGTACCAATGCCATCAATTCCCCGCCGATGTGTTTCTTTACTTAATGCAATGGTGTGACGATAGGACGAATCAGTTTCAAAATATCGATGTGATGCATTCTCACCTGATGCTTGTAAATCAAATATATCAGTTAAATGTTCAATAGAGGCTTCAACATTACCACTCAATATTTCTACTCCATAAAAACCATGAATTTCGGGACTAGAATGTGTTTCATTTTCAACCAATGCAATACGTAATCCATGTGGATCATTAAATTCCAATGTTTTTTTATCGAAGCGATGGGTCCAATCAGTGTCTATTCCCTCGGAAACTAGATGGTTTTTCCAATCCTCTATACTATTATTCCCTATTGAAAAAGCTATTGTTCTAACCTGGCCACTACCAACACGTCCCTTTTTCTCTATATGCTCCCAGTTGAAAAAAGTCATCGTAAAGTCTTTTTCGGCATATTGATCACCAAAATATAAATGATAAGTTGTCGGATCATCAAAATTCACAGTTTTCTTAATCAAATGGAGTCTTAAGACTTGGGTATAAAAATCATATGTTTCTTGCGGATGACCAACAATGGCACTTACATGATGTAATTTATGCATCTTCATAAACAAACTCCTTTCTTAATGTTCACGCCTTGTGTCAAATGGACGAATTTGGCTTTCAATATATTGACGTTGTGGTTCAATGAATGGTGGTAATGATAATGACTCTCCTAATGTTTCATAAGGTTCATCCTCCATAAAACCTGGTCCATCTGTGGATAATTCGATTAAAATATGGCCAATACGGGCATATAGGGCCTCAAAATAAAATCGATCAACTAATCCTGAATTCCCAATTCCAATTTCTTGATATTTTGCTAACCAATGTTCTAACGCAATACGATCTTCCACACGAAATGCTACATGATGTACAGCACCATAACCTTGATATTCTGTATTGCTGGATTCATCATGATGAATAATCATCGCTCCACCTAAACCCGCATTATTGACTTCCATCCAAATAGAATTTTTATTACGTAAAATAATCTTAAAATCGTAAATTACTTCCATTAATTTTGCAAAATCTTTACTATAAGCAACTGTTATTTCAATAGGTCCTAATGCATAAATCGCAAATTCTTCCGGAACAGGTCCTTCTTTCCAAGGAGTACCCCCAGGAAGCCCCTTATTTGTTGTATCTGAATAAAGTCGATAATGTTGACCATCAGGATCTGTAAAACGTATTGTCTGATGGCCAAAATACTCCTCAATCTCACTATGTTCTACTTTAAAATCATTAAATCGGTCCATATAATATTTTAGTGCTTCATCATTCGGAACTCTTAATCCTATGCGATTAATACTATTTGTTCCTTCTTGTTTTGCTGGAATATTAGGAAAATCAAAAAAAGTCAAGTCTGTACCAGGAGAGGCAACATCATCGGCAAAGAATGTATGATAGGTGTGAATATCATCTTGATTCACTGTTTTCTTAACGAGTCGCATCCCTAATACTTCGGTCATAAATTGATAATTTTTTTCTGCACTTTCAGTGATAGCTGTAACGTGATGGATACCTATTAAATGATTGTTTGTCATCTAATCCCTACTTTCTATTTTTTAAACCTTTGTTTCGAATTCGAACTAATTATATGTTAAAAAAAAAAGCTTGGCAAGTATTATGTTTGCTAAATTATTTATTATTAAATAATAAAATAAAATGCTACATTAAACAAATAAACTCGACTATTGTCGAGTTTATGGAGAATAGCGGGATCGAACCGCTGACCTCTTGCATGCCATGCAAGCACTCTCCCAGCTGAGCTAATCCCCCAGTATTAAAAATCGGGAAGACAGGATTCGAACCTGCGACCCCTTGGTCCCAAACCAAGTGCTCTACCAAGCTGAGCTACTTCCCGTGAAATGCACCCTGCAGGAGTCGAACCTGCAACCGCCTGATTCGTAGTCAGGTACTCTATCCAATTGAGCCAAGGGTGCATATAAATAAAAAAAGCATTCACATAGTGCAAATACTTAATACCGGTGGTCGGGATCGAACCGACATGCCCGTGAAGGCACGGGATTTTGAGTCCCGCGCGTCTGCCAATTCCGCCACACCGGCTAAATAAAATAAGGCGGTAACCGGATTTGAACCGGTGATAAAGGTTTTGCAGACCCGCGCCTTACCACTTGGCTATACCGCCATATAAAAAAACTGGGGTAGCTGGATTCGAACCAACGAATAACGGAGTCAAAGTCCGGTGCCTTACCGCTTGGCTATACCCCAATAATAAAGTAAATATTAATATAAAATAGGCGACTGATGGGAATCGAACCCACGAATGTCGGATCCACAAACCGATGCGTTAACCACTTCGCCACAATCGCCATCATATATACAGGGACTGTAGGAATCGAACCCACACTAACGGTTTTGGAGACCGTTGTTCTACCGTTAAACTAAGTCCCTATCTGTGTTAAGATGTGTAAAATCTTACATTCCTAGTCCTTAAAAAATAAATGGAGGGGGGCAGATTCGAACTGCCGAACCCGAAGGAGCGGATTTACAGTCCGCCGCGTTTAGCCACTTCGCTACCCCTCCATCAATGGCTTTGGACGGAATCGAACCGCCGACACTCTGAGCTTCAATCAGATGCTCTACCAACTGAGCTACAAAGCCATACGGTCCGGACGGGATTTGAACCCGCGATCTCCTGCGTGACAGGCAGGCATGTTAACCCCTACACCACCGGACCAAGTTATATTTAATTGGCTATGGAGGTTAACGGGATCGAACCGCTGACCCCCTGCTTGTAAGGCAGGTGCTCTCCCAGCTGAGCTAAACCTCCAATTATTTATGACCCCTACGGGATTCGAACCCGTGTTACCGCCGTGAAAGGGCAGTGTCTTAACCGCTTGACCAAGGGGCCAGTATATTACTTATTATAACACTTGACAAAATCAGTGTTAGCTAAATTTACGGAGAGTAAGGGATTCGAACCCTTGAGACACTGTAAAATGCCTACACGATTTCCAATCGTGCTCCTTCGGCCAGCTCGGACAACTCTCCATGCTAACCTTATACTCCGCCAGCTGGGCTCGAACCAGCGACATCATGATTAACAGTCATGCGCTCTGCCAACTGAGCTATGGCGGAATAAGATAAACAACCTGCGTGGCAAAGACCTACTCTCGCAGGGACAAAGTCCCAACTACCATCGGCGCTAAGAAGCTTAACTGCTGTGTTCGGCATGGGAACAGGTGTGTCCTTCTTGCCATCATCACCACACAGTTGTCTTATCTCAAGTGAACCTTCATTCACTCAAAAATGAATATCCTACACAAACGCCGATCCATTGTTTCATGGTTAAGTCCTCGACCGA
>JACBXP010000011.1 GCA_015863185.1 Aerococcaceae bacterium DSM 111020 | reverse complement strand
CACCACGACATTTATATTTTAACGACGAAGACGCAGACATAAAGTATAATAAACGAAAAAGTGCATAGAAAAAGACGACTGAAATATCAGTCGTCAAAACTCCGTCAACATTATTTGACATAGAGCCTGAAATCCAACTTAGGGGGTCTCACTTTTATTTTCTAACTGGTATTTCGCCTAATTCTATCCTAATTCCAGTATGGTCCCTGTATTAAGATAAACCACACGTTCACAGATATTCTTTGTATAGTCGCCCATTCTCTCTAGACTATCTGCCATTTGAATATACGCAATAGCGATTGCTACGGAATCATTATTTTCTTCTAGTGATTTCGAAGCGCTTCTCAGAACATCTCGGTACAAAGCGTTCACTTTCTTGTCACGACTCGCAATTTCTCGCGCCGCATCAGAATCACGTTTGGCGACAGCTTCAAGAGCATCTGTAATCATATGACTAATTATCTCAGCCATCTGATTAATGATTGTTTCAATCTCTTCATTTGAAGCATGACTATCGTCACGATCAATCGTCTCACGTGCAATCGATACCGCGTGATCAGCGATTCTTTCAATATCAGTACTTGCTTGTAAAACAGTAAATACTTTTCGTAAATCTCTTGCAACTGGCTGTTGAAGCGCGATTACTCGGTAAGCTGCTTGTTCAATATCAATCGTTGCCGCATTAATTCTTAAATCATCACTAAATAATTCATGAGCCAATTCACGATCTCTCGTATTAAATGCTTTCATTGCTTTATGCAATGATTCATTCGCTGCATTTCCAAGTCTTGTAAGATCGACAAATAATTGTTGTAATTCTTCTTCAAAAACTGTTCTCAAATCATTACCTCCTCAGGTAGAGATTAACCAAATCGTCCCGATACATAATCCATAGTTTGTTGATTCTTTGGATTAGAGAAAATGGTCTCTGTCTTATCAAATTCAATCACTTCACCATTTAAGAAAAATGCTGTTTTATCAGAGATACGTGCAGCTTGTTGCATATTATGAGTAACAATGATCACAGTATACTTTTCTTTAAGCTCATGAATAAGCTCTTCAATTTTATTCGTAGAAATTGGATCTAGCGCAGATGTCGGTTCATCCATCAATAATACCTCAGGGTCATTAGCAATAGCGCGCGCTATACAAATACGTTGTTGTTGTCCACCAGATAAGGACGTTGCTTTTTGATCGAGTTTATCTTTTACTTCCTCCCAAATTGCAGCTCCGCGCAAACTCTCTTCAACTATTTGATCAAGTTGACTAGAATCTGTAATACCATGCGTTCTAGGGCCATAAGCGATATTATCGTAAATAGATTTTGGAAACGGATTAGGATGTTGGAATACCATTCCTACACGTTTTCTTAGAAGATTCACATCATATTCTTTTTGGAAAATATCTTCTCCATCTAATTCCACAAGGCCGTCAACACGTGCATAAGAGACTAAATCTTGCATGCGATTGAGAATCTTAAGAAAAGTCGATTTCCCACAACCTGACGGTCCAATAAACGCTGTTACGACATTTTCTTCAATTTCCATATTGATGTTTTTTAGTGCTTGAAAATCACCATAATAGAAATCTAAGTCTTTGATATTAAATTTAGTAGGTTGTGTAGTCATTATTTTCCTCCTGATCCTAATTTATTACTTAGGAAAGTTGATAGTGCATTGATAATTAAAACTATAACAATTAATACCGTTGCTGTGGCATAAGATTCTTCAACATGGAATCCTTCTTGGGATAACATATACATGTGAACAGCTAATGTTCGTCCAGATGAGCTAAGTCCATTTAACATCTGGGTTGACGATCCCAATGTATAAATCAAAGCTGCTGACTCCCCAACGATTCGTCCGATAGCTAGAATAATCCCTGATAAGATTCCAGGCATTGCTACGGGCAACACAACAGTAAAGATGGTACGAAGTTTACCGGCTCCCAAGGCTAAACTTCCCATTCGAAGTGAATCATCAACCGATCTTAACCCTTCTTCTGTTGAAGAAATTATAATTGGTAAAATCATTATTGTGATTGTTAAAATCCCCGCCCAATGGGAATATCCCATTTTCATCTCAATAACGAATAATAACATCCCGAACAAACCATAAACAATCGATGGAACCGCTGCAAGTGTATCGGTTGCCAAACGAATAACAGATAAAAATTTATTTGATTGATTAGCATATTCTACGAGATAGAAACCAGTAAAAACACCAATCGGAACAGCAAAGAGTAGCGACACTCCTACGATCACTAATGTCGAAATAATAGCTGGCATCATTGAAACATTGGAAGTGGTATAGTTCCAGGCAAACATATCAAAGTTTAAAGCAGGAATTCCTCGTGATAAAATGAAAAGAACAATAAAAATCAACATTGATAAAGTAAATAACCCTGCTGCCCAGACGATGAATTTAATCCAATTAAATTTTGATTGCATTAGCGTTTATCTCCTTTCGATTTAATCATCATAAAGATTGAGTTTAATATAATAATGAAGATAAAGAGAATGACAGCTGTCGCAATTAAGGCCTCACGATGTCGACCTGAAGCATATCCCATCTCTAATACAATATTCGTTGTTAAAGTACGCACACCTTGCGTTAGACTCGTTGGGATGACAGGTTGATTTCCTGTAACAAGAATCACGGCCATTGTCTCCCCAATCGCACGTCCAATCCCCAATATAATTCCTGAGAAAATACCAGATTTTGCCGCTGGAACAACGACATTCATGACGGAACGTTCATGTGTTGCCCCAAGTCCCACACTTGCTTGATAATATGACGCAGGAACTGCTCTTAATGCTGATTCTGATAAACCAATAATAGTTGGTAGAATCATAATTGCTAGCAATACAGAAGCCGTGATAATATTCATCCCCGTTCCACCAAATAATTGTCGTGATAAAGGAACAAATACTTGTAATGCGAAGAAGCCATATACAATTGATGGAATTGCAGCCATCAAATTAATCGCTGGTTTGGCAAAACGATAAAGTTTGGGTGGACAAAAGAATGCCATAAAAATCGACGTTAACACACCTATTGGCACACCAATTAAAATAGCGCCCAATGTCACTGCTAAAGATCCAACAATCATCGGCAAGATTCCAAATTGTGGATTCGATGCAGTCGGTCTCCAAGTCGTACCAAAAACAAAATTGGTAATTCCTTCTTCTAAAATAAAAGGCAAGCCCCCTCTAAAGATGAAAAAGAAAATTAAAATTATCGAGATAATCGAAATAGATGCACAAAATATGAAGACATATCGCATTAACGATTCCATATAATTCTTTTGCATAATTACTCTCCTATACTAATCAAATTAAAAATTATAATAACCATATCTATTGTACTCGTTGATTGTAAATTTTGTGTAAAGATTGTGTAAAGTTAGCTGTTTTTATGTAAATCTTAAGAAAGCGCATTCACTGAGACTATCCCTACATTTCAAATGGAGTTCATCAATCCTGATTATCACTTTGATGAAAGTCTTTTAGATATCGGTTATCAGAAAAAAGTATTTCTGTATTGGAACTGTTAGATAATGGAAATATCTCAGATGCAATAGGAAATGAGTGGAGGCGCATTGAGTAAAGGATACTAAACCCTATAAAATCAGAATACCCCTAAAGTTGGACAATTATTCCGACTTTAGGGGGTTAGTTTACCTCGATGGCAATTCAATAATTTATTTTGTTCACTAAACAGAAATACTAAGAAAAATAAGGTAGGAACACACTAAAAGTTGATCCCTCACCTAGCTTACTCTTAACGTTAATCTCTCCACCAAAAATACGAACAAGATTACGTACAATAGATAATCCTAATCCCGTACCACCAGAATTGCGACTACGCCCTTTATCCACTCGATAAAACCGTTCAAAAATTCTCTTTTGTTCTTCTTCCGGAATACCTACCCCGTTATCAGCAACTTCTAACATCACACCCGATGCAACACCGTACGCTCGAATAATAACATTACTACCTTCTCCTGAATAATTAATCGCATTATCTACTAAATTAGTTAAAATTTGTTCCACTCGATGCTGGTCACCTTCTAAAATTAATGGTGATGTATTATCGATATATGGAATCAGTTTTATGTTTTTAGACACAGCTTTATTATCCAACGAAACGAGAATATTATTAACCGCATCATCAATATTAAAAACAGATTGTGCTACTTCATTATTCTTTTTAATTCGTGATAATTCTAAAATATCATTAATGATATTTTCTAAACGATTACTTTCTTTTAAAATGATCTGAATAAATTCTTTAGCAATTTTCTCATCTTCTAAAGCTCCATCATTCAATGTTTCAGCAAAACCTTTAATGGCGGTCACTGGTGTTCGTAATTCATGACTAGCATTCGTTACAAATTCTGAACGTATTTTCTCTAACTGTTGTATCCTTGAAATATCATATAATAAAACTAAAATAGCTCCTTTGGCTTCTTCCGTTTCTTTATAAGGAATAATATTAACGTCGATATAACGGGAAGTAGGAAGATAAAGTTCAATCTCCTCAGTTAAACCGGTTTGGCTATCAATGACCGTCTCAATCATATCTACCAATTGCGTACTTCGAACCACTTCCGCATACGTTCGTCCATAAGAATCCGTTGTTAGTCCTAAAATTTCAGTTGCTTCCGGATTAAATAATTCAATTTCGCCATCTGAATCAATTAATATGACACCGAGATTCAAATGATCCAATAAAATAGTTAACCTTTGCTGACTGTTCACTAAATCAGTATAACGTCGGGAAATGCGATTTTCGATATTTGCTACTGTCTCACCTAAAGTATCTAATTCTTTAAAATGATTTCCTATATATTCAAATTCATTGCCACTTAAATCATCCAATGAGAGCAAAGCCTGATTCATCGCATCAAGAGGACGACCAACCATCGCCATTATACTTCGATAAGCTCCGTAAACCAGACAGGATAATATCACCAAAAAGAATACAAATAACCATCTAAAAATTATTACGAAAGATTTAAAAGAATCTTTGGGGAACCAATAAATGAGTCTATTATTATCTTGTAACACTGCTGATTGACTATAAACCCAATATCCATCAAACGTTTCACCCGTTTGAATTGAATTCTTTTCATTGAGTTTTTGTCGATTCAATGAATAGTTATAAATATTCAACAACGATCGATCACCATAAGTCTGATTACTCGATTGATTATTTTCTTGAATAACTAAAGATTTTGAATTTTCAGGTAATCGATTCACTTCTTCTTGAAGAGCCGTTGGACTTTGGTTTGCCGCAATATGTGTTTCCGTTTGTTTCATTAAACCGCTCAAATAATTGGTAATCAAATAATTACGAGAAAAGATCAATGCAATGATCAGAAACAAAATAGCTAAGCTATAGAGAAAAATTATTCGAACATAATGTCGTTGCTGATTTTCTCTTTGTCTGAAAATCATCCCTCAGGTACCTCAAAGCGATAACCAAAACCTCTTTGTGTGATGATATACTTAGGATTTTTAGTATCTTCTTCGATTTTTTCACGCAAATGACTAATATGAACATCCACAATTCGTGTTTCTCCGACATAATCAAAATTCCAGATATTATCAAGTAATTGTTCTCTGCTTAATACTCTACCCTTACGCAAAGCCATATAAACCAACAATTCAAATTCTTTAGGTGTGATATCGATCGGTTCACCACGTACTTCTACCTCATAACGATCACGATAAATATGAATCTCTCCTAAACGAATGATTGATTCATTTTCCATTTCGGCTGCTTCATCTAAGTCATTTTGTTGTGACAATTCTTCTAATTCAATATCTGTTGCTTCTTTATGCATCGCAAGCGTTCGTGTTTCATCATTCACTTTACGCGCTTCTGTTCTTCTTAAGATCGCTTTCATACGTGCAATGACTTCTCTTGGACTAAAAGGTTTCGTCATATAATCATCCGCACCAAACTCGAGGCCAAGAATTTTATCATATTCCTGATCTTTGGCCGTTAATAAAATAATCGGTGTATCAATTCCCATTTGACGGACACGTCGACATACATCCATACCATCCATACCGGGTAACATGACATCTAAAATAATAAAATCATAGGTATTGTCTTTTATCATTTGAAACGCATCGTCGCCTCGTTCAGCCTTGTGCACCTGATAGCCAGCTTGAGCCAAATTGTATTCTAATAATGTCAAGATCGCTTGCTCATCATCTACAATCAATATCTCATTCAAGTTATTTCTCCATCCTTTTCACAATGATACGCCACTTTATTAACTTTTATTATAGCATGTTAAATCTAAAACTAAAATCCATTCAAATATTTAAATCCCTATATTAAATAAGAAAGTACCGAACAATAAAAAAGCGTGAACAAATATGTCCACGCTTCACTCTTCATTATATAATAAGATGTTTCTTCGAAGAACGATTCGCACCGATCATTCCTAAAATAATTCCTAACAATAATAATCCAATCCCTACATAAATAATTGTAGGATACACAGGTGCAAATTTGAGAATACTCATGCCAAAAATTTGAATTGTGGCTGATTGCAAGCTTTGATAAAGCACAAATACAAAGAATGTTGCGAGTATCGCACCTATAATTCCAATAAAAGCACCTTCAAACATAAGTGGGGCTTTTATGTAGGAATTCTTGGCACCAACTAAGCGCATTATTTCTATTTCGGTCGATCTTGCATCAATGGTTAAACGAATAGTATTAGATATTAATAATATCGCAATAACAACTAAAATTGCCGCAATCGCAGCCACGACGGCTCTGGCTATATTCAATACTTGAACTAAATCCACAGCTGTTTCCTCACCATAGTTAGCATCAATCACAAATGGCAATTCACGAATTTGTTGAGTCACACTTTCTAAGTGCTCTGGATTCGAGATACTCACGATAAACACATTATAGAAAGGGTTATTGTCTCCTTCAAACAATTCAAATTCTTCACCATACTGATCTACCAACATTTGATACTCATCTTCTTTTGAAGAATAATCTACTTGATCTACTTGGTCAATTTGTTTAATCTGTTCTTCTAATCGTTCTTCATCAGACGTATCAGCTGCTAAATCGATGTGTGCCCGTATCTTGACGCCTTCTTCAATATCTGTCGCAATATTATCGACATTCATCATTAGGAAGACGAGTCCTCCCACCATGGTTAAAGTTAATGTCATTGTTAAGACTGAAGCAATAGTCATCCATGCATTGCGAAATAAATTTAAAAATCCATTGCGCAAATGTCGTCCCATTGTACGAATTGCTCTCATGCTTCATAATCCCCCTTATAAGTATCGCTGATAACACGGCCTTCTTCTAATCGAATTACACGATGTCTAAATTCATCCACTAGTTGATTATTATGTGTCCCCATAATAACCGTTGTTCCGCTTTGATTAATCATTTCTAAAATCTGGAAAATTTCACGTGCTGTATCAGGATCCAAATTTCCTGTTGGTTCGTCAGCTATTAAAACGGCTGGTCTGTTGACGATCGCTCTAGCAATCGCCACACGCTGCTGTTCTCCTCCTGACAAACTCCGAGGATATTGATTTGTTTTAGATGATAAACCTACCATCTCTAACACTTTATTGACTCTGCTTTTTATTTCTTTGTTGGATTGTCCAGTGACTTCGAGAGCAAAAGCCACATTCTCATAGACCGTTAAATTAGGTAACAACTTAAAATCTTGAAACACTACCCCAACATATCTACGTAAATAAGGAACTTCCTTATCTTTAATTTTTTCAAGTTGGTATTTTCCAACTTGAATATGGCCCTTAGAAATTCTCTCTTCGCGATTCAATAGCTTCATTAATGTTGATTTTCCCGAACCACTTGGCCCGATAATATAAACAAACTCACCCTGCTCAATACGTAAACTCGTATTATTTACTGCCATAATTCTATTAGGATATTGTTTTGTTACACGATCTAAGACTATCATTTCGACACCTCCATATTAATCATTTGAGATCTTCCATTGTAGATAAGCATCTATGAATGCATCTAAATCGCCATCAACAACCGCTTGAGTATTTCCAGTTTCATAGTCTGTTCGGTGGTCCTTAACCATAGAATAAGGATGGAATACATAGGAACGAATCTGTGAGCCCCAAGCAATCTCTTTCTGCTCACCACGTAGTGCTGCTAATTCTTGTTCTTTCTCCTCTTGTTCACGTTGATAGAGTTTTGCTTTGAGTAAATTCATTGCTTGCTCACGGTTTTGTAATTGCGACCGCTGTGCCTGACTTTGCACTACAATACCTGTTGGAATATGTGTAATACGCACCGCTGAATCTGTCTTGTTAACGTGTTGTCCACCAGCACCACTTGCTCTATAAGTATCGATTCGTAAGTCCTCGTCGCTTACTTCAATCTCAATAGAATCATCTAAGACTGGGGTTACTTCTACAGAAGCAAAAGAAGTATGGCGACGACTATTTGAATCAAATGGTGAAATCCGTACTAAACGATGAACACCTTTTTCTGATTGTAAGAGTCCATATGCTTTAGGTCCTTTTATTTCTAATGTGACACTTTTAATCCCAGCTTCATCCCCTGCTTGGTAATCAATAACTTCTATTTTAAAGTGATGTTGATCAGCAAAGCGTTGATACATTCTTAACAGAATACTTCCCCAATCTTGAGATTCTGTTCCTCCTGCTCCAGGATGTATTTCTAAGATAGCATCATTATCGTCATGTTCACCCGATAATAATAGAAGGATTTCATAATCATTTAATTCTTTACTTAATTGTTGCACAATAACATTTGCTTCATCAAACAATTCAGCATCTTCGGTTTGATTGTATAATTCAATCGCCATCTCTAACTCTTCAACCAATTCATTTAAACGGTTCACTGCCTCTTGCGTCGATTTTGCCTCATTAAGTTCTGCTACGATACTTTGAGCCTTTTTATTATCATCCCAAAAATCAGGTGCTAACATTTGATGTTCAAAATCAGCAATATCCGCCTCCAATCTTTCTAAGTCAAAGAGACCCCCTAATGTTTGATAATCGTTGTTGTGCATCTACTAAGAATTGTTTTATTTCATATAGTTCCATATCTTTCATCCTTTATTTTTAAAGAAGAAAACCGACAACCATTGCTGTCGGATTATTCTTCATTTTATTATGCTTTATTTACTTGTTCCCTTTTAACATTCTGATGAATCTGAGCTTTCATGAGATAGCGAGTAATTTCATGCTCTATCTCCGCAATCATATCTTGGAAACGATCGTAACCTTCTGTTTGGTATTCTGTCAAAGGATTCGTCTGAGCATATGCTCGTAAACCAACACTCTGTCTCAAGTTGTCCATCATATCGATATGATCTGTCCATTTACTATCTACCACACGCAATATAATTACTTTTTCGAATTCATTTAGTTGAGCTTCTGTTAAATGTTCAGTTTTCTCATCATACGTTTGTTCAGCTAAGTTGTAAAGATAATCATTGAGCTCTTTTCGGTTTTTATTTTCAAGATCTGCTATCGATAGTTGATCAGGATGAACTAACGCATTTCCTGCGAAGTCTAATAAGCTATCTAAATTCCAGTCTTTCTTGTCACCTTCAGTGGCATATTGAACTTGTCGTTCGATTGTCCGACGCATCATTGCTTTCACATAAGGCGTTAATGCATCTTCTTGTTGGATGACTTGAAGTCTTTGATCATAAATTACTTCACGTTGTTCACGCATAACCTCATCATATTCTAGAACATTTTTACGAGTATCGTAGTTATTTCCTTCTACTCGTCTCTGAGCAGATTCGACTTGACGTGTAAGCATTCTATTTTGGATGGCTAAGTCATCTTCCGAGTCACTTAATTGTTCCCACAAGCCTTGAATACGTTCGGAACCAAAACGACGCATTAAATCATCTTCTAAGGAAAGATAGAATTGAGAAGCACCTGGGTCTCCTTGTCTTCCAGAACGCCCACGTAGTTGGTCATCGATACGACGAGATTCATGTCGTTCTGTTCCCATAACAAAGAGTCCACCTAGTTCTTTGACGCCACTTCCCAATTTGATATCTGTTCCTCGTCCCGCCATATTCGTTGCGATTGTCACTGCGCCTTTTTGACCAGCTGACATAATAATTTCAGCTTCTTTGAAGTGATTTTTCGCATTAAGTACTTCGTGCGGAATGCCAGCTTGTGTTAAATGACGCGATAAGTATTCAGAAGTTTCTACCGCCACAGTACCAACTAATACAGGCTGTCCTTTGGCATGTAATTCTTTAATTTTATTCACGACAGCTTTAAATTTTGTTTTTAAATTTGGATAAAGTAAATCCGCAGCATCAATCCGTTGAATTGGTCGATTCGTTGGAATCTGAACAACATCCATATTATAAATCTCACGAAATTCTTCTTCTTCTGTTTTAGCTGTTCCTGTCATACCTGCTAATTTTTCATACATTCTAAAATAATTTTGGAAGGTAATTGTAGCCATTGTTTTTGATTCATTCTCAATCTCAACATTCTCTTTAGCTTCAATCGCCTGATGTAGACCATCAGAATAACGACGTCCTTCCATTATACGACCAGTAAAGCCATCAACAATTTTTACCGCGTCCTCATCAACGACATAATCAATATCTTTAATCATAATGTAATTAGCGCGTAAAGCTTGATCGATATGGTGTACTAGGGCATTATTTTCAATATCATACAGATTGTCTAGACGGAATACACGCTCAGCTTTATCGACACCTTCATCTGTTAAAGCGATTGTTTTAGAAGATAATTCGATTGTATAATCTTCGTCTTCCGTTAGCCCTTTGACGAAATAATCTGCCCGCGTATAAAGAGCGGTTGATTTTCCTGCTTGCCCAGAAATAATCAATGATGTTCGTGCTTCATCAATTAGTATCGAATCAACCTCATCGACAATAGCATAATAAAGTGGCCGTTGAACCATTTGTCTTTCATAGACCACCATGTTATCACGCAAATAATCGAATCCCAATTCATTATTAGTACTATAAGTAATATCGCATTGATATGCTTCACGCTTTTGTTGTGAATTTAAACTGTTCAAATTAAGTCCAACAGTTAGCCCTAAGAACCTAAAGACCGCTCCCATTTCTTGAGAGTCACGTGTGGCTAAATAATCATTAACTGTAACTACATGAACACCTTTACCAGCTAAAGCATTCAGATAAACCGGCATTGTTTCTGTTAAAGTCTTACCTTCCCCAGTCTTCATTTCAGCAATATTACCTTCATGAAGGATAATTGCTCCTTGGATTTGAACTTTGTAGGGAAATAAACCCAAAACACGTCGTGCCGCCTCACGAACAACCGCAAATGCCTCCGGTAATAATTTATCCAACGATTCTCCATCTGCATAACGCTTTTTGAATTCAACCGTCATGGCTGCTAATTCTTCATCCGTCATATCACGATAAGTTGGTTCCATTTCAATGATCTGATCAGCAATTCGCCCAGTTCGACGTAAAGCTGCTTTATCATTTTCAATTAAATTTTTAATAAAGTTTGCCATTCAGCTACTCCTTTTATTTCATCCATTGTTCACAGATAATCTATTAATGTTATGACTATCCGCATTATATATACTGTTTCAGTGTAACATGTTATTCTTTTAATTTGAATAACTTTTTAGCTTCTAATCATTATCCATCTTAAGTTTGAAACGTTCTTGAATATAGTGTTAAAATTTAGGTTTTATTTAGAGTATATAGTTCATTATATCAAAAATCGACACTATATGCTTCATACAAAACTACCTATAATAATTTTATGATAAAAAAGTTATATCCTTGACTCACAAATCAAGTGTTATATAATGAGTAACATTAAATAATAGAAAGTTAGGTGCATTTAGCTATCTTTAAAAACAATTCACATAATAAAAATAACTCTATAAACCAAGAAACGATTCTATCTTATTTCACTTGGGGAATTGTTATTATTTCGATTGTTTTAATTGCTTCTCCACTCTTATAAAGTAGAAGTTGTAAACTCATCCACACAATTCTCTGTTAATTCAAGATTGAAAGGGATGTAATATTCATTTAAGCAAATAAACATAAATCAAAACACCTTAAAAACCGCTCAACCTTATTTTGTAAAGGATGAGCGGTTTTCATATTTTAAACGATTAAAAGTTATTAAGAAGAAATGACATCGAATCATTGAGTATAGGAATCTTTCCAATCCATTTGCTTCAAATGATTCGCAATAATCGGACGAAAGGCCATTTTTGCAATAATATCTTTCTCAACATTTAAACCCGGTGCATATTCTATTAAACGAAGTCCTTCTGGAACAACATCAAAGATAGCACGCTCTGTGATGATTAATATTTCTTTTCCTAAAGAGAGTGCTTGTTTCGCATTGAATGTAGTATATTTATGCTCTTCAACAAATTTCGGTCCTTTACCTTCTTTGGTAATTTTTAATGCGTTATCAACCAGTTCAGCCTGGCCACTGAGAACGAAATTTCCTACAAAAATAATTTTATCCGCACCCGTTGTAATATCTATCATACCACCAGGACCAGCAAACTTATCGCCCATATCTACCGTATCAACATTACCTAATTGATCAACCAATCCAAAACCAATAATCGTTACATCTAGGCCTCCGCTTTGATACAATGACATCATGTCAGCAGTGGATATAATGGCTTCTGCATTCCAATTAGATCCATAAGAATATCCTGATGCAGGTAAGCCACCATATGCGCCTAAATCCGTCGTTAAATGGATCTTTTCTAAGCGATCTTCATCTAAAAAATATTGTGCAATTTGAGAAGCAAATCCATAACCAATATTGACACAATCTCCATCCGCGATTTCTTGATTGATACGCTGAGCCATTTTTTTAATGATAGATTTCGGCATCTGTTTAAAAGTACTTAAGTCTACACGAATTTCTTGAGATAAACCTGGATGATATTGATGACTTAGCAATTGGCGATGATTTTCAGGTGCTGCTTTAACAACAAAATCGACTAATTTTCCTGGAATTTTCACCTCTTTAGCAGGCAAACTAAAGTCTTCAACCAATTCTTCAACTTGTGCGATGACTATTCCACCGTTATTATGGGTTGCTATAGCAATAGAGAGAAATTCCAACTCATTTGTTTCGTGTTTAAATGATAGATTACCTCTATGATCTGCATACGTTGCTTTTATAAAAGCAACGTCAATTTTGACTGGTTGATAATGTAGCCATTCCTCATCATGAATCTCAACTAACTGAACAATGTCACCTTTCTCATCAGCCAGTGCATTCATCTTTCCACCCTTAACTCTCGGATCAATGAATGTATCCAAGCCAATTCTACTAATCACACCTGGCCCTTTTCGTGCTGCGTCTTGATACATTTGTCCAATAATCCCTTGTGGCAATAGATAAGCAGCATACTCATTTTGTTGCGCTGCTTGACTAGCATTCGGGGATCCTAATAGATGTGAGCCATAAAAACATTCTAAAAAGTCAGGATAATTTAGTAAATCTAGACCTGTTTTCTCAGGAAAGGTTCCAATTCCAGCGGTGGTCATAAACGAAATATGCTTAGGTGCTTGTTTTTCTTTAAAATGTTCATGTAGGCCTAACATGAGTTGTTCAGGAGTCCCACCAAAACCAAAACTAGCTGTGGCAATTAAGGCCTTATCGGGAATATTCTCCATAACTTCCTTATAGTCCACTATTTTATCTTGCAAAAAATCACCTACTCTTCCCAAGATAAAACACTCATTTTTTGTTCTGTTGCTTGATAATCTGCTTTAAATTGTTGAAATAATTCAGGAATTGTTTCAAATTTATGTATTCGACCAATCCCTTGTCCCATACTTAACTGAGCCTCTTGGAATTTACCAGCCATCACAGCTTCATAAGATTTTCTTCCAGAAATAACTGGCAATAATTCTTCAAGTGTTGCTCCAGATTTTTCCATTTCAATAATTTTCTTTGCATAATCATTATTCGCTACACGCATGGCATTCCGAATAGATTTCATTGTTAATACTGTACCATTCGTTGGAACTGATAGTAAAACTTCCTCGAATTCTTTTGATTTATTCATTTCTGAGGTCGCTAAAAAACGAGTTGATAATAAGACACCATCTACTCCCAAAGACATCGCTGAATAAATATCACGTCCATCAACAATGCCCCCAGCAGCTAAAACAGGTACATCTAGTGCATCGACAGCTTCTGCCCATAATACATGACCAGATACTAAATCCATACCCGGATGACCTCCGCCTTCTGCACCAACCATTGCAATAATATCTGCTCCATCTTCTTGCGCCGCTAGTGCGTGGCGAACACTAGTCACTTTATGAATAATAGGTATACCTGCTTCTTTTAAAGGTTGAATAAATTCACCAGGTCTTTTACCAGAAGTTTCAACTACTGGTACTTCTTCCTCAATTAAAATTTGAATATATTCATGGATAACTTCAGGTATTACTACTTCCGGGACTAAAGAAATATTAAATGCAAATGGTTTATTGGTGGCAACTTTCATTTTGTTGATTTCAGAACGTAATTCTTCAGCACTTTGAAAGGCCATCGTAGGAACAATCCCTAGACCACCTGCATTAGATACAGCTGCCGCGACCGGTGTTAAAGAAAAATATTGCATTGCTCCTTGAATAATTGGCAATTCTATTCCTAACATTTCTGTAACTCTAGTTTTCAAAATTTCACCCCTTATTCTAAAAAATCATATTTCAAACTATTATTATCTAAATAAAAGTATTCAACAATCGAATCAAAGAAAAAAGATTCAAAATGGGTATATCTTTCCTTCACTGGTCGGACAAGCGTAGGAATATATAAGATTGGGTTAACGATGCTTTTTTCCACAATACCAAGATGTTCTAGTCTTTTCATATACATTGGAAAATATACTGTTGGTAACAAAGCGATAATGTCAGTCGCCACTGCTCCTTCTATTAAATAATCCCAAGAATCGGAAGTGTAAATAATATTTAAATCAATGTTTTCTTCTGCCATTTTATCATTGATTAAGACATTCAATAAATCATCTTTACCATAGGTAACGATTGGATACCCACGCAAATCTTCCCAAGTCAAGATTCTTTTTTTCTCTAAGGGATGATGGGGATTCAAGAAAGCTACTACTTCCGTTCGAACTAAAGGATATTCTTCAAAATCTTTTTCTATTAATTCTGTTGGTTGAACGATAATAGCCATATCCAAACGATCAGAAAGTAAATTTTCTCTATTTCTTATGGAACCGTTTTCTAAAATTTCTATATGTGCTTCAGGGTTTTCTAATTTAAAACTCGGTATAAATTTAGTAAAAAATAACCGTAGTAATGTAGGATGTGCTCCAAAACGAATCGTTCCTCTTTGTCTCGAACGCTCACGATCTATAATATCTACCAAGACATCATTACGGTCCCATACTTTTAAACATGCTTCATAAATTTTTCTCCCAGAATCTGTTAGACCTACAATGCGACCTTTTTTACGTTGAAAAAGTATGATTCCATATTGCGTTTCAAACTTTTTAATAAATTGACTCAGTGCAGATTGCGAAAGATATAGTTTTTCTGAAGCGATGCGTAAATTATAATCAGAGTTAACAATTTCTTTTAAATATTCCATTTGTTTAATCTCTAACATAACATACTCCTCACTATGATATTAATAAAGTAATCATATCACATTCTGCCAGTAGAAAAATTATTAATTCTCTTTATTAAAAAACGTTTTCACTGCATTATAGTGGTTTGAGTGCTTGGACGCCATATGCATCTCTTTGGCTTCCTTTTGATTAAAAAGATCTATATCAGGATATAAAATTGATGAAAATAATCTTTTTTGTGATTCATAAGTTTCAATAGGACCAGCCGCAATTTGTTGAGCAAGCGTTAGTGCCGCTTCATATACTTCTTCATCAGGTACACTTTCTTTTATCAACCCATAGGTTTTTGCTAATCGACTGTCAATAGGTTCACTTAACATCACATGTCTTTTTGTAGCAAAAGTACCTAAATTTCGTTCCATCAGATAAAGAAGCCCTGTATCTCCAGGAAAAGCCATGTTAATAAAAGCTGTCAATAAGCGACTGGAATGCCCCATGATTAAAAAGTCACACGCCAGTGCTAACCCTAGTCCTGCCCCAGCAGCGACACCATTAATAGCAGCAATCACTACCTTCTTATTCTGGATGATGCTCTTTATCATAGAACCAGTTAGTAAAACATCTTCTTCTCTAATCGGTGTATTATTTTCAAGCAATTCATTAAAATAATTAACATCACCACCAGCGCAGAAATGATTACCTGCGCCAGTGATTATTATTGCTCTTACTGAATCATCTTCACTTGCTTTTTTCATTGCAACTTGAATTTCTGTATAGGTCGTTTGGCCAAAGGCATTGCGATAATCCGGTCGATTAATCGTAATGATCGCTATCTGTTGCTCAACGTGGTATAAGATTGTCTCTTCCATATTAGAACCTCTCTCTAATCATGAATATATTCGAAGATAGCTGCCGCTCCCATACCCCCACCAATACACATTGACACTAATCCATAACGACTTTCAGGACGTCTCTCCATTTCCGAAAGTAATCGTGAGGTTAAAATAGCTCCTGTAGCTCCTAGTGGGTGTCCTAAAGCAATTGCACCACCATTCACATTAGTACGCTCCATATCTATTCCCAACTCACGAACAGATGCGATGGCTTGAGAGGCGAACGCTTCATTTAATTCAATTAAATCAATATCATCTATTTTCATATTTGCTAATTCTAATACTTCAGGAATAGCGTATGCTGGTCCAATTCCCATGATTTTCGGATCAACACCTACCGATTTAAATGCGATAAATTTAGCTATCGGTTTAACACCAAGTTCTTTTACTTTTTCTCCTGACATTACAACAACAAAAGATGCACCATCTGAAACTTGCGAAGAAGTCCCAGCAGTCACTGAACCATCAGCTTTGAAAATTGTTCTTAAGCTTCCTAACGTTTCCATTGAGGACTCTGGACGAATTCCCTCGTCTTCTTTGAATTCAGTAAAATAACTTTCAGGCCCATTACTACCATATTTTACTTTTTCAACTTGTACAGGTATAATTTCTCTTTCAAATTTTCCTTCTTGTTGAGCTTTATGAGCTCTTTGGTGACTTTGTACACCAAAGACATCTTGATCTTCTCGACTTATATTGTAATCTTCAGCTACATTTTCTGCTGTTAATCCCATTGGATAAGAGACTCCTTGATCCTGTTCTTGAAGCGTAGGGTTATTTGTTGGCTCGCTTCCACCCATAGGAATTTTAGACATAAATTCAACACCACCAGCAACAACAATATCATTTTGTCCTGCCATGATAGCATTAGCTGCATTGGCAATTGTTTGTAAACCTGATGAACAATAACGATTAATGGTTTGCCCTCCTGTAGAATGTGGCAACCCCGCTAATAAACCAATTGTACGTGCTGTATTCATCCCTTGAACGCCTTCAGGGAAGGCAGTACCGACAATAACATCTTCAACCATTTCAGGTTTAAATTGTCCCCCTACACGTTCTAAAACACCTTTTAGTACCTGTCCTGCTATATCATCTGGACGACTATAACCAAATGCTCCTGTCGAACGTCCTTTTCCTATAGCCGAACGCCCGTATGCAACAATATATGCATCTCTCATTTATTTCAATCCCTTCTGTAACGAAGTATTAATTTCTTAATGGTTTCTTCGTTTCTAACATATGCGAAATTCGTTCATAAGTTTTTTGATTACCACACAAGCTAATAAAATGTTCTTTTTCTAGATTTTGTAGATATTCTTGATTAATAAAAGTTCCTTCTGGAACATCGCCACCAGATATTACTTCAGCAATTCTTAATCCAATTTCCATATCATAGTCTGAAATAAAATGTCCAAGACGCATAGCATCAAGTTGCCCTTCTGCTAATGCTTTAAAGTCTCGACCTAAGGCTTTAAATGTTTGTTTTGTTCTTGGTTGATAAGGAATAGATCCTAAGAATTTAGCTTTTTCCAAAGCAACTTGAACACGCTTATCACCATTCGCAATAATCGTATCTTGATCTTTTAAGAAATACATTTTTCTTGCTTCATAAGCAGACATTGCCACTTTAGCAGAGGCCACATTCATTAATACATCTGATAATCTAGCTATTTTATTTGATTTATTAGAATTTAAAGTCATCACTCGTTCAGTAAGCTCTGCAAGACCGCCTCCAGCAGGCAACAGTCCAACTCCAACTTCTACTAAACCGATATATGATTCGGCAGCTGCTACAATATAAGGCGATGCTAATAAAAGTTCCGCGCCGCCACCTAATGCACGTCCTTGAGTAGCAGTTACGATCGGCTTAGTAGAGTAACGTAATCTGTTGACTGCTTGGTGGAGTATCGAGATAGATTCTTCAACAACCTCTAACTGATCTAATTCAATTCCAAATTTCATCATGACTAAATTAGCTCCTAATGAAAAATGTGGTCCTTCTGAATAAATAACCATCGAAGTGTATTGATGATTTTGTTCTAACTCATCAATGGCTTCAATTAAATCTTTTCCTAACTCGTCATCTAACTAACTCGTCATCTAATACATTATACTTAGTCTGAATTTTAAAGAGAAGTTGCTCACCAACAACATTTAAACTAGAGCTGTCTCGATCCCAAACATGATCTGTAATCAACTCACTAATCGGTGTTACATTCTCTAGATGCATATCTTCTGTATAGAAGCCATTATCTCTTTCTAATATCCATTCTGGCAATTCGTATCCTTCTTCAAGAATACGCTTTTTAACTCGTTCAAACCCCATTGAATCCCACAATTGGAATGGGCCTTGACGCCAGTTAAAGCCCCATACCATCGCTCTATCAATGTCAATAAATTCATCTGTTGCAAGAGGCACATTACGTGCTGCATAAACAAAGACATTTCGTAACGTTTCCCATAAAAAGATGCCTTCTTTACTTTGATCTTCAAAGATGATGGCTAGATTTTTTTCTAATTTCTTTCCTAAGTCATCAAGTATTGGTAATTTAGGTTTCTCTAGTGCACTATAGTTTAACGTTTCAGGATTAATAACTAAACGTTTACCTTTTTCTTTTTTATAGAATCCTTTTTTAGTTTTATTACCTAGATATCCATTTTCTACTAATTTTAGAATTCGCTTGCTCACATTAAAATAGTCCGCTTCACCTGGATCCTGTAATAAACCTTGGATAACAAAACTTCCCACATCATTTCCTACCAAATCACGCAATGCATAAGTCCCCATTGGACGACCAATAACTTTTCCAGTTAGAGCATCGGTTTCCGTAATTGAATAGCCACATTTTTCTGCACGATACATAATATCAGCTAATGTATGAATCCCTGTACGATTCGCTACAAATGCTGTCACATCATTTGCTAATACAACACCCTTTCCTAAAACATCTTCAGCAAATGATTTTAGTTCTTCAACAATTTCAGGTTTTGTATTATCTGCAGGAATAATTTCAACTAACTTCATATAGCGTGGTGGATTAAAGAAATGTAAACCGATAAAGCGTTGTTGAGCATCCTCAGGCAGTCCTTGAGCAATTAAATTAATAGGAATTCCTGAAGTATTGGTTGCTAGAATCGCTTCTTTTTTTGCTACAGATGCAACCTGTTTCCACAAATCTTGTTTAATTTTTAAATCTTCTTTCACTGCTTCAATGAAAATATCTGAATCTGACATTTCATTGAGATCCTCAGTAAAGTTCCCATAAGTTAAATTCCCTTCAAATGTCGCATCATACAGTTGCGATTTTTTAGGATTAACAATACTATCATATCCTTGTTTTGATAATTTATTGGGGTTAGCGTCATCGATTGCAATATCTAATAATTGTACTTTTACCCCGTTATTTACTAATAAAGCCGCAATCTGACTTCCCATGACCCCAGCTCCTAGGATCGTTGCTTTTCTTATTGTCATGTTATTCCCTCCGTATCGATAATAAAACAACCCTCGCCATACGGCAGAGGTGCTGTTTTATTTTTTAAACTAGTTAAATGCAGCTTCTCCGGTCATTGCACGACCAACTACTAATGCATTAATTTCATGAGTTCCTTCATAAGTATAGACAGCTTCAGCATCCGCGAAAAATCGGGCAATGTCATTTTCGACAAGAATACCATTACCACCACAAATACCTCTTCCTAATGATACTGTTTCTCGTAAACGTAACGCATTAGACATCTTTCCAATAGATGACACAACTTCATCATAGCTACCATTTTCTTGTAGCTCAGCAATATGGGCACTTAATGACATAGCATTGGTCACATTAACTTGCATCATTGCTAATTTTTCTTGAACTAATTGATAACTAGAAATTTTATTGCCAAATTGTTCACGTTCTTTTACATATCTTAATGTTGCTTGTAAAGCTCCTGCCATGGTTCCAGCAGCCATATGCGCAACACCAGCTCGGGTAGAATATAAAATCATTGCAATATCTCTGAATCGTTCAATCTTTTGAAGTCTGTCCTCTTCAGCAACCTCAACATTGGTCAATTTAATATTGCAATTTGGAACAATCTTGAGAGATGTTTTTCCTTCTATAACATCAATTTCAACACCTTCTTGTTCGCGTTTAACAATAAACCCACGAGGTTTTCCTGTTTCGACATCTCGAGCATAAACAGGAATCACATCCGCCACATTAGCCCCGCCAATCCATCTTTTCTCACCATTTATAATCCATTTATCTCCACGACGTTCAGCTGTCGTTTCTAGTCCCCACGCAACGTCTGAACCATGATTAGGTTCTGTTAAAGCAAAACACGTTCTTAATTGATGTGTAGCAAGTGCTGGTATATATTTTTCAACTTGTTCTTTAGATCCGCCGAGTAAGAATGAATTGAAACCTAATCCCGAATGGACACCAATTAAAGTATTTAATGAAACATCGAATCTTGATAAAGTAAATGCGAAGAAGAATTGGAACATTTGACTTGTTCCTTGAAGCAATTCACGCTCTTGATATAATAATGGATTAGTAAAGTATCCTAATTCTCCCATATCTTCAAAGAACCCTTCTGGTACTTCATTATTGTACCAATGCTTATTTAAATCTTTTCTATACTTAGTCTCCAAAAGCTCTACCATTTGACGTAAAAATTCAACTTCACCATCTGTCAACTTGCTAGATAACTTCAATACATCTTCTGGGTATAGCTCAGCTAAAATTTCCTCACGATTTTCAAGCACAAATTTATCAGTCATTTTTTATTCCTCCTATAATTAACGGTTAGTTCTTTCCAAGTGCAGTAGCATGTTCATTCATAAGTCTTTGAATTTCTAAACGATCTGGTTTATTTACTGAATTTAGTGGGATCTCTTCCATCGTCAGATAAAGTTTCGGTGTTTTATATCCAGCTAAGTTCTTAGTACAATATTCGTCTAATACAGCTTCATAATTTTCGACATTCATTGCTTCTTGATTCAATACAATTGCTGCAGAGACAGATTCTCCAAATTGTTTATTCTCAAATCCAACGACAATTGCTTGTCTGATTAACGGATGTTTTGATAATATTGATTCAACTTCAGATGGCAAGACATTCTCTCCACCTGTTATAATTAGTTCTTTTTTACGATTTATAATTGTTATCTCACCGTCATCACCAAGACGCGCTAAGTCTCCAGTATAAAAATATCCATCAGATGTAAACACTTCTTCATTTAATTTCGGTTTATTCCAATAACCCTTCGTTACATTTTCACCTTTAACGATCATTTCACCAATTTCGCCACGTTTGACAGAATTTCCTTTTTCATCAATTAACTTAATTTCAACATTCATAACAGGATGTCCTATAGAGTAAGGATATTTTTCAGCTATTTCATTGGTATTGAATGTAAGCAATGGTGCCTCAGTAAGACCATAACCATTAATCAACGTTAATCCCATCATTGAAAAAATTTCATTTACTTTTGGTAATGGTGGTGCTCCACCCTGAACTAGGTAGTCTATTTTCTGCAATTCAGTTGCATTAAATCCTTCTCCAGCCATGATGCCGTAATACATCGTCGGTATCATAATCAAAATATTGGGTTTATACTCTTCTATTAAATAATTGATGCGATTCATATCAAAATAACGATCCAAAATAATTGTTCCACCAATTTTTAAAGCAGCTAAAGCAGAATCGATTAAACCTAAGATGTGGAAAAGTGGTGTAGAAACGATAGTTCTGGCCTCTTCACCAAAATTCCAAGAAAAAATTTCTTGATAAATATTATTGATATAACCTCGATGTGTTATAGTTACTCCTTTTGGAGTCCCTGTAGAACCAGAAGTTTAGATCAATAATGCAATATCATCCATGGATATTTCGCAATTATCAAACGGCTGGTAATTATCCGGATTGACAATCTCATTGTATTCTTCTTCATCAACATTTAATTTAATATATTCTTGTGGGACCAACTCTAAACGTTCTAAATGATTTGTGGCATAATAGATATGTTCAATTCCCGCATCTTCAACAACACCCGCAACTTCACTTGCTTTAAGACGCCAATTCATTGGAACAAAAATAGCACCCATTTTTATTGAAGCAAAGAAGAAATCAAAAATAGAAACATCATTTGGCACGAAGACACCGATTCGATCTCCCTTTTTAATCCCTTGTTCAACTAAATAATTCGCCAAATTCTCTGCTCTTCGATTTAATTGATCGAAAGTCCATTCAGTATCCTTATAGGGGTCGATAATCGCAACTTTGTCCGGATGCGTCACTGTCCTTGTTTTAATCCAATCCAACATAACAAATTCCTCCTAACTCAGAAAACGCTTTCATAACTCTTAATTATTATTATAAATTTTTTTATTTAAAAAATAAATTTAGGGATACTTAATGAATTAATAAGTATTACTTGTTGGAAGCGCATTCATTTTTGTTGTATTCTATTTACAACTTAAATAGAGGAGGATATTACAATGTTTGAAGAATTTAAAGAAAAAATCCAACGGGCGAGTCTACTTAATGCAGCAGGATTAATCAAGGAAATTCGGGAAGCTTATCAAGCAGGGGAAATTACTGATGAAGAACGGGAGCAGTTAATTGCTTTAGGTAAAGAAAAAGCTTGAGGTATTGATTTATCTAAGTTCGGCTTATAAAACCTCTTTTTGTCAAATTTAGCATGAAAAAATAAACCGCTCAACCTTATTTTGTAAAGGATGAGCGGTTTTCATATTTTAAATAATTATCGAATAATTTTGTCAAATCTTATCAATTCTCTCCATATTCGGGACTATCCCAAATATATAACCTTTGTCATCTAAGTGACACATCAAAGAAGGTGTCATGGTGCGAATATGAACTTCAATATCTGGGTGTTTTTGCTGAATTTTGGCACGAAAAGCGAACATCTCTTCCTCAGCAAAGGCGTTCGACATAATGACTGATACATGACCATCAAATTGTTCATATTTTTCTGTGATAAATCTTATTAATTCTTCTTCCCGTCGTCTTTCAGTACGAACTTTGTCTAGCACAAATAATTTTCCTTCGTCACTAATTTCAATAATAGCTTTAAAGTTATTGTGAGCAATTAAAGATTCCTCTGACAATTCTAATCGTCCACCTTCTTGGAGGGAATCTAACTGCAACATAATTAAAAATGCTCGTGACTCATCGATAATGTAATTCACTCGTCGATCAATGACTTCAAATGTTTCTCCTGCTTCCACTAAACGTATAATTTCTTCCATTACTGCATGCGGTGTCGTTACTGCTGAACGAGTATCATAGATATATGTCTTAAAATTGTCTTCATACTCCTGCGCAACACTTAGGACACTATTATAAGTTCCACTTAAAAGACTTCCTAAGGTTACACAGTAAACTTCATCATAACCCTCTTTACAGATTTGTTCAAATACGTCATAAATTTCACCTAAGCTCGGCTGTGAAGATGTAGGCTTTTCTTCAAATTGATTTCTTAATGTTCGAAAACGTTCCGTACATTTTAAATCTGGAGAATCAAATACGGTTTCTCCATTTGGAAACATAGCACTCAAAGTAACCTCATAGATATCATCCCGATGACTATATTCTTGTAAGAACCCCGCTGTACTGTCTATTAGATATGCTGTTTTCATAATGAACTCCTTATGTTAATTCAATTTGAAAATCATTATAACAGACTCAAAAACTAAAAACTGTGACATTTTTAATCGTGCCAACTATCAGTTACTTTGGTTATCAAACAATTAATATAACTTTATCAAATTTATATAGACATTGTATTCCGATATTTCCAATAATAAAAAAAGACACATTAGATATTATCTAATGTGTCTAAAATTTAATTGAGTTAAGATTATGCTTTGCCAGTTGAGCCGAACATATCCATTGTATCTTTTGTTGTTTTTACAATTGCTTCAACGCCCGGTTTTAATACTTTACGTGGATCGTATACTTTTTTATCTGTATCTAATAATTCACGTGTCGCTTGAGTAAATTGTTGTTGTAATTCAGTATTGACATTAATTTTCGCATGACCACGGTCAATAGCTTTTTTGATTTGATGCTCAGGAATACCTGAACCCCCATGTAATACTAATGGCGCATTCGTTGCTTCTGATATTGCTTGCATTTCATCGAAACCTAATTTTGGCTCGCCGTCATATGTTCCGTGTACTGAACCTAATGCTGCTGCTAATGCATCCACTTTGGCTTCTTCAACCATTCGTACACATTCATCCAAATCGGCATATTGAACACCACCAATGACACCATCTTCTTCTCCACCAACAGTCCCAACTTCAGCTTCGACTGATGCACCGCGTTCATGGGCATATTCTACAACTTGTTTAGTTAATGTAAGATTATCGTCAATTGGCGAATGTGATCCATCGATCATAACAGATGTATAGCCATTATCAATCGCATCTTTACAAGATTCAAAAGAAGAACCATGGTCTAAGTGTAAAGCAACAGGTACAGTAATATCCATTGTTTCCATCAAAGCATTAACCATTGCGCCAACAACTTTGGCACCACCCATATATTTCGTTGCACCTTCTGATACACCTAAAATAATTGGTGAGTTATTTTCTTGAGCTGCCGTTAAAACTGCGTGGGTCCACTCTAAATTATTGATATTAAATTGTCCAACAGCATAATGTCCTTCTTTTGCTTTGTTTAACATATCTGTCATACTTACTAAACGACTCATGTTTAAGTCCCCCTTTTATTTTATGTCTCTATTATAACGAACATAGACTAAAAGTTCTAGACTTTGCTAGTAATTCATGGCATAAAAAAGAAGCATGAGTATCATGCTTCTAACGAGCTGATACAGGTGTATTCGAAAAGGCCTGTAATAGCTCTGTAATTTTTTGTTGTTCGTTAACTGTTAAGTCATTAAATTTATCATACCCTGTATAAAATTCATTGATTTTATGATGTAACAAATGTGCAATAGGCTGATTTTCACGAAAGATAACTAGGACATTCCCATCTTCAATCGTTTGCATAATGATTTGAACATTGAGTTTTTCTAGTGCTTGAACGAGTTCATTAAATTCCATTTTACCTCCCCTTTTCTTTAAGATTGATACTGTTACTCATTCTTGATACTTTAACATATCTTAATCAATTAATTGTTAAGTTTCTATGTATTTTATGTAAAGATTCATTTTTGAACAAAAAAGGTCTCTGCAATACGCAGAAACCTGACAAGTTAAAAATAATTAACTGATAACTATTCGTTTGAAAAACCGTATTTTTTGTTGAAACGGTCCACACGACCATCGGCTTGCGTGAATTTTTGACGGCCAGTATAGAATGGATGCGAGTCAGAAGAGATTTCCACTCGAATCATTGGATATGTATTTCCATCTTCCCATTCTACCGTTTCATCGGATGATTTAGTAGATCCTGATAAAAATTTATATCCTGTTGAAGTATCCATAAACACAACTGGTTGATATTCTGGATGAATTCCTTGTTTCATATTATACTTCCTTTCTGCCGTAATCTATTTGCTAGACTACAGTTATTCAATGCACTAAGGTGCAACAATAAAATAATAGCATGTATTTCTTGTAAATGCAATTCTTTTTATAAATCCATTTGATTCAATGCGTCTCTTAAGATACGCAATTCTTCTGTTGTAAAAGTGACCCCTTTGCCCATTTTAGTATAATCCGGACTCCATTCGCGAATATCATATTTAGGATCACGTTCATTCCATGAGACACGAGTAAGCTCTTTAGACCAACCTTTTGCACTCGTATTGAGTTGAGCAAAATGTTCTATAATTTCAAATTTAAATTCTGACATTCCATCTCATTCCTTTGTTTGTATTACATCGCCAAATTCAACGGGAATCAATTTTTCTAATTCTTTAGGATTTATTTCTACTGAATAATTAACCTTTCCAGCTGAAAAAATGATTGTCGAATAATTTACTGCCGACTGATCCAGAAAGGTTTCATACTGTTTTTTCATTCCAATCGGTGAACAGCCACCATGAACATAACCTGTTAACGGTAATAGTTCTTTTTCTTTTATCATATGGATACTTTTTTCATGAGTCACATTAGCAGCTTTCTTTAAATCCAATTCATTCTTTACTGGTATCACAAAGACATAATGCGTATTCGATTTGCCTATGGTAACTAATGTTTTAAAAATTGGTGCATGAAGTGAAGTATGTTTATCTCTATTCTTATTAAAGTAATGTGCACGATACTCAATATCATGTTGTTCTAAAAGACGCATCACATTTGTTTTTGCATTTTTTGTCATGTGTCTCCTCCTCATTTAACAGCATCTATCAATCCAGTACCATTCGATAATTTCTCCTTCATTATTAGCGAGTGCATTTTCAAGTAAGCCATCATTTTTAATATAATCTTGTTAAGTCCTATATTATTTTGGTTACATGTTATTAGAAGCCAATTTAATTCTAATGGGTTTGCATTTTACCATTTCCAATAACATATTGTACCAATGATCATCTTATCGCTCCGAAGGATGTATAGCATATCAGATATGACAACTACATGCTTTAAATAAGATTTTACAAACAAACGAATATCAATAATACCGGAAACAGAATATGTTGTCTTGTGTATACGTAGATAAGTTCACTCTGACTAAATAGTAAAGTTCTAGAAGACATTGATATATTTATTTTTTTTGAATGAGTCGATTTAATTCTGCTAAAAACTCATCATTATTATCCGTTTGACGCATTAAATGAATTAACTGTTGAGTATATGCCAAACTATTATCAGCCATCATATTTCTTAATTTCCAAATTTTAGATAAAGTTTGTTCATCAAGCAGTAAATCTTCTTTACGTGTACCCGATTTTTTAATATCAATCGCTGGGAATATTCGTCTTTCAGCTAATTCACGTGAAAGATGTAACTCCATATTTCCGGTCCCTTTGAACTCTTCATAAATTAAATCATCCATTCTGCTACCAGTCTCGACTAAAGCTGTCGCTAGAATTGTCAGTGATCCCCCGTATTCAATATTTCGCGCCGCTCCAAAGAAACGTTTAGGAAAATAGAAGCTCGCTGGATCTAAACCACCGGATAATGTCCTACCACTAGGTTTAACGGTTAAATTATAGGCTCTCGCTAAACGAGTAATACTATCTAATAGCACGACAACATCTCTTCCCTCTTCAACTAAACGTTTTGCTCGTTGCAGTGCCAATTCGGCGACACGAGTATGGTTTTCTGGTGTTTGATCAAAGGTTGAAGAAACTACGTCTCCCTTAATACTTCTCTCCATATCCGTTACTTCTTCCGGTCTTTCATCGATTAGCAAGACAATCAATTCTACATCCGGATGATTCTCAACAATCCCATTAGCGACTTCCTTCAAAATCGTTGTCTTACCGGCTTTAGGTGGAGCAACAATTAAGCCACGCTGACCGAAACCTACTGGAGCAGTGATATCAATCATCCGATTGACAATGGTATTTTGAGAATATTCCAATTTTATTGGCGTATCTGGATAAAGTGGCGTTAAACTTGCGAAATGGTCTCGATTCTTTGCTGTTTCTGGATCTCTTCCATTGACTGTAGAAACTTGCATCAAACCATAATAACGCTCATTTGCTTTGGGCGGTCTGGCAGGACCACCAATTTTATCACCATTTCGCATACCAAAGCGACGTATTTGAGAACCTGATATATAAATATCTTCTTTACTTGGCGAATAATTAATCGGACGTAAAAATCCCATCGATTCATCTGAAGAAATATCTAGAATTCCTTCAACATTGAAGAAACCTTGTTTTTCTTCTTGTGTCCGCATAATAGCCAAAGCTAGCTCTTTTTTATTGAGTTCGGAATAATCTGGAATATTTAATTCATTCGCAAAACCATATAATTCTTTAACTTCTTTACTCAATAAATGTGTTAATGAAAATTCATCCGCCATGACTCTCTCCTTATTCTGTATCGGATCGTTCTGAAAGATCAATCATTTCTATATCTGCACCAATATTTTGTAGTTTGGAAACGATATTTGCATAACCGCGAAGAATATTCTCAACACCCGTAATTTCTGTTTCTCCTTCAGCTATCAAACCTGCAATAACTAAACATGCTCCCGCTCTTAAATCACTCGCTTTAACAGGTGCTCCAGTTAAATGATTCGGGCCTTTCATTCGAATAATATCGCCTTCAACTTTAATATCTGCCCCCATCCGTATCAATTCTGGAATATGTTTTATTCTTTGAGGATAAATTGTATCGATAATTGTTCCTTCACCTTCCGTTAAAAGCATTAACGGAGTAAAAGGTTGTTGTAAATCGGTTGCAAATCCTGGATAAGGTAATGTTTTAATATCAACCATTTTTAAATTTTCTGACTTGTGCACGATAACATAATCTTCGCCAATTTCCATTTTCGCACCCATTTCATCTAATTTGGCAACGAAACTTTCAATATGTTCATAGATTACATTGTTAATCCGTACATGCTCTCCCATTGCAACCGCAGCACTAATATAAGTACCTGCTTCAATTCTATCTGGAATAATCGTATGGGTTGTTCCCTTTAATTCCGTAACGCCTTCAATACGAATTTCACTTGTCCCAGCTCCACGTATATTCGCTCCCATTTTATTTAATAAAGTCACGACATCAATGATTTCCGGTTCGCGTGCTGCATTTTCAATGATTGTGCGTCCTTTAGCCTTGACAGAACCGATAATCGCATTAATCGTTGCACCAACAGATACAACATCCATGTAAATCCGACTACCTTCTAAGCCATCCTCAGGTGATTTAAGAGTCACAACACCGAACTCTTCTTTAACATCCGCTCCTAATGAACGGAAAGCTTTTATATGCTGATCAATCGGACGAGGCCCTAAGAAACAGCCACCAGGCAGACCAATAACACCTTCACCAAACTTCGATAGTGTTGCTCCCATAAAATAATAAGATGCTCTTAGTGATTGAATCTTTCCAGTTGGCATCGGAATGGATACCATATTCGTAGGATCAATTCTTAAAACGCCATCCTGAAAGTCAGTTTTGACATTAAAATCTTCCAAAATATTTAACAGTGAGTAAACATCATTAATATCTGGAACACCTTCAAGGACGACTTCTGAATCTGCCAATACAGCTGCAGGAATTAAAGCCACCACAGAATTTTTTGCACCATTAATTGTTATCTCACCATTTAAAGGTTTTCCACCACGTACGATTAATTTTTTCATTCAATTCACTTCCTCAGTTATTGTCATTCATTTTTAATGCTTGTAAAATTCGTTGATTAATTTCCGTTAAAATATTTATCACTGCTTGATCTGTTAAATCAGCATTATGCATCAGTTCTTGTACGCATAATTGTACATCATTAAGTGTCAAACCACTCCGTTGGGTGACAAAGGCATTGTCTACATAAACTACTTCATGTGCTGCTATATTACGCACATACTTTTCAACATGTCTTACGTTGGCGATTAATTGCTTTAACTTCTGATCTTTTGAATGATCTTCAATAATTTTCACCAAATGACTGGAACTCACATAATGATCATAATTGAAACGCTCACCATAATATTTTTTAAACGTTTGGTTAATAATATTATTTGATTGCTCCACACGACTCTGCTTCCATTGTAAACCACGATAAATCCTATTCTCTTCAGCGTTTTCTTTGACAATAGGTATCATAAACTCATTTAATTGGGGTATGATATGTCTTTCGATGATCAGTCGTAAAACATCCACTAAAAAAGGCGAAAGTGCTCTAAAATAATCTCCATATTCATGTCGCAAAAAGTTTAGTTGCATTCCTTGATAATAAAAATATGCACGTTGTTTAAGTCGGGAAATATGGGTAAGATGTAATATATCCAGAGATTCTGCCAAGGGATTGACTGTTTCGATATCACAATGCAATATTGCATCTCCTAATTGAGTTAGAAGTTTCAAGTGTGGAGTCATTGTGGAAGATGATTGCAAATAGGATTGCAAAGGTAGGTATTCACGATAATCCAACATATGCATGATGAGCTCGTCATTTAACTGAGAATCCATCATATTATACTCTTGGAATGTTTTCATCTCATTTCTCCTTAAGTAGATTTGGAATTAGATTTAGTTTAACATATCTTCTCAGAATTGAATAGTTAACAGATTATTAAGCATAAGCCTTTTAAAAAAGCACGATCTAATCCATTTTTTTACATAAACATGGTAAAATATTTCTAAAACAAGGAGAAATTTTATGACAAAAGCAACCGGTATCTATCAAGATTATTCTGAACAACCATATATCTCACCGAATCGTGATTCGGAATGGTTCAACAAACTTGATCGTGGAACTGTTCAACGAGTTCCCAAAAGAAATATGATACGAACATCTGAACAATTATTGCCTGGAGATATCATTTTATTATGGCGAATTCAGCTAGGCACATTTACTAACCAAAGTTGGTTTCCAAAATATTTCGAATATGATTATGGTATTCATGCACCGAGTCGTTTAAAACATTTAATTAAAGAGAAATATGCACTTCAAGCATCTGCTAAAGATTCATTGACACATATTCCTGCTCCAGAGATTAAAGCTATCTTAAAACAAAAGGGAGTTAAAGGCTATTCTCAACTTAATAAACAGCAATTGATTGATTTAACTCACAAAGCTCTTTCTGAAGAAGAACTTGCTAATTTGTTTGATTTAAGAGCGATTCACTTAACAAAAAAAGGGGATGACGCTTTGAAAAATAACGCAGATATAATTTCTCGACATCCAAAGAAAAATATATAAGCAAAGCAAAAGCTCCTGTAAGTTGAACTGAACTCTTAAAATTGGATTTACTTAATCCAACTTTAGAGGCACTCAAATATAGGAGCTTCCTTTTTTATGACATTTCAATGTTATATATTCTTTAAATTCATTGCTCATTCAATTATTTATTACACGATAGATTATCGAGTAGATAACAACTCCAATCACTACAAAAATCCAGTCTAATGGCGTCATAAAATGAAATGCCAACGTTTCTCTCACGATTGGGTGCATCATAACTACAAAAAACACCCCAACTAACAAAGTCCCCCATCCTACTATCTGATAGATACTTCTTTTAGAGGTTTTTTTGATAATCGTACTGATAGCAACACTCCATTGTGATCCGACTACGAAAACAAACCAAACTGTATGAATTTTCTCAAAACTAAATGTTCCTTGTGTTTTTATATTAGAAAGATAGGACAATGGAAAAGCCTCTTGCAGGGAAAAAAGTACAAGCATCATGATCAATAAAATAATATTTCCAAAAACATTTAACAATACAGAAGTAAATAAGCTGTTTTTTCTATCATTTTCATCTATAGTGCTAGCAAGATGCGTATTGTCTAGAATAAGGACCGGTAAAAAGATGAAACTAATCACCATATTTAGTAAAAAAAGCTGTGTTAAAGTAAGTGACAGTCCAGGAATTGAAATATGGATTAACAAAATTGTTAACATCATACTTAATTGATAACTTACTACTTTAAAAAAGTATGATTTGACATTTTCAATACTATATTTACTTAATTTTATTGTTTTTGCTAATGTTTTTAATGATGGGTTCATCAGACTTACATCATACTGATAATATTGATCAAACCAAGAAAAAGCTAAGCCCATCATAAGATCTAACTCTTGTCGCAATACCACAAAGGGATTCGACCAACTAAAGTATCCTATGGGGCTGTTTTCAGAACCAAAGCTTCGAATTTCATCGTATTTTTCTGAATAAGAACGATCTGAAAAACTGATCGTTGAGAGATTGTTCCCATCACTTAGTGATAATTCTTCTTCGATTGTTTCGGCATTATTCTCTTCAAATACTAGATATCCTAGTAATAAATTCGCTTCATCTGAGGAAACATCAAATGGATTGCCCTTTTGAATTGCTAAAGCTAACACCAGATATCCATTTTCTTTAAGTATATTTATCTGTTCTTTCAAGGATGATAATTGAGTGGACTCATAAGTCTTCTCATCACATGAGGAAGAAGCATGAACAAAATGCTCCTCAATTGATTCCATTTCTCCTATATGAATAGTATATTGACTAAAATACGCATCTTCAAAAGTAATGGAACGATGACTCCTTGGTTGAATCATCGATGGTCTTTCATTCAATAAATGATACTCATCGGGAAGCAGTTGATGGTTTAATTGATTTAAGATAGCTTGATCATAAGCTGTTTGACTGCCTGTATAAAGTAATGATTGAACAAACGCATAATGACTTATTTGTTCTGATACTTCCCCGCTCAGGTTATAACTGCCAACTAAGTCAAGGTGCGTTGATTCTGCTTTGGGAAAATCATCGAGGATTAAAGTTTGCATTTCTCCCGTTTTTTCAATATTGTTTATCTGATTAAATTGAATTCCATGATTTCCTTCCCATGTTTTCGCTTTAAAATATAAAAATTGTTGATAGAAAAATAAAGCGAGAAATGGCCATGATACTATCCATATCGATACACTATTAATGACTGCAGTTAGCCAATCACCGTTTTTAATGCCAAAGACCATAATTAAAATCGCTGAAATACCTAAGGTCTCGATGAAAAACTTTTTTATACTCATTTCTATATTAGTTTGATAGTGTGGTTGCTTTAAAATTTGAAATCCTGACATTACAAAGGAACTCTCTAGTGGCGCTATCACAATTGCTTCTACTTCTCCTGTAATAATACGACTCCCTGAGAATAGTAATGTTTGATAGTCAGTGACACTGGTCCCTTCGGTCGGTTCGCTTGTTAGCATTGAACTTTTAAAGATGGGATTCGGATTACCAGTTATATTATTTTGTGAGACATATAAATTTTTTGATAGAATAATCCGTGCATCAACTGGCACATCGTCTCCCGCCTTCAGACGAAAAACCTTCCCAACATTTAGTTTATTTTCTCTGATAGGTTGCCATTGACTATTGTTCAACACATCGATTGTATTAGAGTGGGCGTGATTTTTTTGATTGACGCCACGCTTTACTGATATGTCTTGAAGAATCAAACAAACTGCAATGATTAAATACAGTATTCCCATCATAAGGAATACGCTTCTATTTACTTCATTGACACTTCTTTCTGAAAATCCATACATCAAACAACTAAATACACATAATACAATCATAATTAAAACGGAATCTCCAAAAAAAGAAGACCTTGCCACTGTTTTCAAACGATTGAAAACTTGCGTAACTGTTGTTTTCTGACTTATTCGCTGACCATGATCTCGACTAGTCATTTGGTTCATATATTCAACAAAATCTATTTTAGACATCTTGGCTAATTGAATATATTTTTCTTCTGGCATCATTTCACCCACTTCCACAGAATAAAAAACTCTTACCAGTATGGCAAGAGCTCAATATATTCTATTATAAAACTTCCCCAATGAAAATACAAAAAGATAAAAGCCAACTTATTCTATTTAATTATCGGCTAACATTTCCTTCATTAACCATAAAATCTTCTACTTCTTTACGGCTAAATGGATTTACATCTCCATAAACAGTATGTTTAAGCACAGACATCGCCATGGCAAACTCTACTGATTTATCATAATCTTCCTCACGTAATACGCCATCTAACACACCGGAAGCATAAGAATCTCCTGTACCAACTCTATCCACAATTTGATACATGTCGTATTCTTTTGACAGATGAACCTTCACCGTTTCATTATCATAAATGAAACCATACATTCGGTAAGCATTCGGGGAATATTGATGGCGTTTTGTTCCATAAATACATTTAATATTCGGATATTTTTTGCCCATCCGTTTTAAATAATAATCTGGTTCTGTTGTTTCAACCGCTTCTATATCCATAAATGCTATTGCATCTCGGTCACTTGCAGATAAATAATCAACCATTGGTAATATTTCTTGATAAACTGGAATAGCATCTTCATAAGTCCACATTTTTTGGCGATAATTCATATCAAAACTAACTTCTAAGCCTCGCTTTTTGGCTTCTTTTATCAATTCTACCCCTAAACGGTACCAACAACGGGATAAAGCTAAAGTAACCCCCGTGATATGAAGGACATCCACTCCATCAAACAAGGTATCTAAATCCCATTCCAGTTCTTCCATCAATGAAATTGTCGAATATTCGCGGTCATAAATAATATTCGTTGGTCTTAAACCTACGCCTACTTCCAAGAAATAAGAACCTAATCTACCTGGACCATAAAGAATATGGTCACAATTAACATTCGAACCACGTAATTGCATTAAACAATTATCTGCTAAACCATTATTTACTGGTAGCTTTGTTGCGTATTTTGTATGATGGTCTAATCGTGCTAAATTCATCGCAACATTCGCTTCTGCACCTCCATAATGCAATTGTAAATCAGTTGCATTGAGAAGTCTTTTTCCTTCTTGTGATGAAAAACGAGCTAAACTCTCTCCTATCGCTAATAATGTTTTCATTGAAACCTCCTCTAATCACAAAAGAAGAATGAGCACTGACTCACTCTTCTTTGCATATCAAGTTTGAAATTTCAGGGAATCAACATCGTAATAGTTACTTATTCCCTCTCTTTCTATTGCATTACTTGATTTTTATTGCTTGCTCTTGGCATAATAGACACAATTCTTGTGCTTTGAAGATGTGTTCTTGTGTCATTGCATTTTCAGTTCGATTAATACAGTCCAGAATCATTTCACCAAAGAACGGGAAACCTATCTGACCATTTACTTTGTGGTGCTCTACACCTTCCTCATCGACAATAAACACATGATCACCAGTATCTTCTTCTCCAAGATTTAGATACTTACGAATTTCAATCGATCCTTTAGTACCAGTAATAAATGTTCGACCATCTCCCCATGTTGGTAATCCATCTGGTGTAAACCAGTGAACTTTGAAGAAGAAGCTCGCTCCATTATCCCCAACAAGCGTTGCATCGCCATAATCATCCAAATCAGGTGTGTCAGGATTAGCATAATTAGCAATTTTAGAATGCAATACCTCTGCATTTTCATTACCAGTATAATATAAGAATTGCTCAATCTGATGACTTCCTATATCTGTAAGAATTCCACCATATTGCTCACGATTAAAGAACCAATCAGGACGTTTTTCTTTATCCAAACGATGAGGACCAAAACCAGTGATTTGAAGCACATCACCAATTCTTCCTTCTTCAATTAACTGTCCAGCAAAGACGGCCCCTTCAACATGAAGACGTTCAGAGAAATATACCCAATATTTTTGCCCTGTTTCTGCGACAACTTTCTTGGTTTCTTCTAATTGCTCCAAGGTTGTGAATCCTGTCTTATCAGTAAAATAATCTTTGCCAGACCGCATCACTTTATTACCTAATTCACTTCTCAAATTAGGTATCGCAGCGGCTGACACTAATTGAATATCTTCATCTTCTAATATTTGTTCCAAGGATTCAGCCACAGTGATGTCAGGGAACTGTTCCAAATAACTGGCAACTTTATCAGGATCTGGATCATAAACATATTTAATAGTAGCACCGGCTTCAATTAACCCATTAGTCATCCCATTGATATGTCCATGATCTAATGCTGTAACACCTACATTAAATTCACCAGGTTTCACCACATGTTTAATCTTACCCGTCGGTGCATAATTCATTCCATCTTGTTTTTGTGCCATTAAGCTATCTCTCCTTACTCTAATGTTTAAAACAGTTCCTTATAACCTAATTCATATAAATGGTCACGAGAATCAGCTAAACAATCAAATGGATCACGCCCATATAACATATCTTGTTCTACTAATAAATAACGTACACCTGTTTCAAGTGCTTTCTCAATGATTGGTTTATAATTCATTGAACCTTGGCCTAATTCAGCAAATTCAACCGTATTAGTAAATGCAGTATAGAAAGACATAACATCGCCTTCTTCCAAGGCTTCAAATGCTTCCTCAGGGATTTCACCAATACGATAGTCTTTCAAGTGAACTAAATCGGTACGTCCTACGTATTGTTCAAGAATATCAATAGGATTTGCGCCACCACGTTGAACCCAGTGTAAGTCTAATTCAAATCCTAAATCAGCACATTCTTCCTTAATAATATCCAACAAGAACTTATCATCATATTTACGGAACTCAACATGATGGTTGTGATAGTATAAGTCAATTCCTTCTTTTTTTAATTGTTTAGCATATTCATTTGCTTCACGTGTAAATTCTAAGACGGTCTCTAAGTTCTTCATGTTGGCAAATGGAAGCATACCAATACGTAATAAATCAACATCTAATGTTTTACAATCTGCGACAATTTTGTCAAATTGCGTTTCTAAATCATCATTAGCCGCATTCGCTTTTTCATTTTTTACCACACATGAAAGGGATGCAATCTCCATTCCTAATTCATCTTTAGCACGCTTAATTTCAGCGACATTTTCAGGTGTCATTGGAATTTGAGAGATTTCTACCGCATTATAGCCTAATTCTGATACTTTTTTAAGCGTCTCAAAAGGACCAAGTTCTTCAAATTTTTCCTTCAGCATCATTGCTTGAACGCCAATTTTTGCTTTTGTCATTTTACTAACTCCTTTAGATAAACTTTTTGTTCTGTTGCACTCGATTGTTTTAATAGTTCAATCATTTGCATACTTGGTAACGCATCTGTTAAATGAATATAGTCATCGGTGTCATTTTGAATCGCTCTGTAGAAACTTTGAATACAATGTTTATGTCCAAGACCATAATAGGATTTGGAACCAGGAAATGTCTCATCTTCGGCAATGAGTTGGCCTTCATAGCCTTCTTCATCGAACACATAAAGTGCATTGTTCTTGATGAGATATCTTACTCTACTTGTAATCACTTCCACTTCAACAGAAGAGTTGACTTCATATGCATTGGTTGCAAAATATAGTCCGTTAATGTCCTCTTCAAACTCAAAACGCCCCACAGCTGTATCTTCGACTTCTATATTGTAGTCCAATAGATTCATCAGGCGACCTTGACAAGATAAAATATCTTTTCCTGCAAACCATTGCATCAAATCCAATGTATGAATGGATTGATTCGAAATCGTTCCGCCACCTGCATTTTCCCATGTGCCTCGCCATGGTTCAGCTTCATAATAACTTTCTGGTCTAAACCAAGTGACTAATCCTTTTACTGCCTTTATTTTACCAACTTCATAATCAGGAGATCCGTTAGTCAATAATTCCTTGAGTGTAAGTGATGTCAGGTTGTATCGATTTTGGAATGAAACAGCTGTTTTTACACCCGGATAATGATTAGAAAGTTCCGCCAGATGCATCGATTCTTCTAAACTAATACCAACTGGTTTCTCAAGAAAAACATGTACCCCTTTTTTGAGACATTTTTCAGCCATCGGAACATGTAAATCGTGAGGCAAACAAATATGAACAACATCTAATTCTTCATTTTCAAGAAGTTCATCTATGTCTTTATAAAAAGGTATTTCAGGATATTTAACTTTTAACGAAGGATTGATGTCGCAGACGGCGACTAACTCGCCCTCTGCGCATTCTTCAATCGCCCACTGATGAATATAAGAAATTGTCCCAATACCAACGATGGCAACCTTTAACATCTTATACCCTCCTAATCATTATGAACGTGTTTCATATTTTCCTTCTTCGGCAATGCGTTTGTTTAATTCTTCTAAATAATTATCATCATCAAATGAACGAAGATCAATTTCAGATTCTGTCCAATCAGATAAATGAATAGCATTTGCTAAACGAACTCCATTAATTCCTTCTGCACCTGGTGCTAATAATGGTGTTCCATCAATGATATGGGCAGCAAAATTCGCTAAAACTCCGCCATGTTGCTCACCCCATGCTGATTCTGAATCAAATTCTTCCACTTCATAAAGGTCATTGACATTCATTTTACCCATGAATAGGTCTTTAACACCTTCAAAGTCCATTTCTTTGTTGAATTCATTTTCGGATTGTTTCATCCGGATAACTTTAACTTTCATGGAGTCTTCCACGATAATTTTTCCTTTATCACCTAAGATTTCGAAGCGATCTGTTCCAACTAGATCATGTGTACACGTGACAAACACACCTGTAGCACCATTGCCATAATCTAATACAGCTGTTACTTCATCTTCTACAACAATATCTCGTTGATAACCATATTTAACTTTGCCGTAAACTTTTTCAGGAACACCCGCAATCCATTGAATTAGGTCTAATTGGTGAGGTGCTTGGTTCACTAAGACACCGCCACCTTCACCGCCCCATGTCGCACGCCAATCTGACATATCATAATATGCTTGCGGACGCCACCAAGTCGTAATAATCCAGTTTGTACGACGAATATTTCCAATTTCTCCATTATCTACAATCTCTTTAATGCGTTGATATAATGAATTATTTCGTTGATTGAACATAATGGCATAGACTGCTTCACTTTGATTTGCAGCATATTCATTGAGCTCTTTCACTTGTTTTGTATAAACACCTGCTGGTTTCTCGTTTAACACATGAATGCCTCTTTCAAGCGCATACATTGCCATCTCTGGATGAAGATAGTGAGGTACTGTTGTAATAACCGCGTCCACATCACCAGATTCAATCATTTCTTTATAATCACGGTAAATCGTTACTTCAGGATGACGCTCTTTGATTAAACTATCCTTTGTTTCATCAATTTCTGCTACCGCACCGACAACCATTTTATCAACACGATTTTGGGCGATTAAATCCCCATAAAATCCACCTTGCTGACCATAACCAATAATCCCTAATCTCACTTGTTCCATCTTGCTACCTCCTAAGATAATTAATTTCCTATTAGGAAAACAAAGTCATCTGATAACTTACTATATTGATTATATCAGAGAGAACAAACGCTTACAAGTAGAAACATAGTTTTCAGAAGGATTTATTCTATTTGGAATTTCTTATATGGAAAGTTTACTTGTTTGGTCCACTTTCGAATAATTGATACTCAATCACCGCTTTGGTTTTAACCAACTCATCTATCATTTGGTCTCGATATTGATGATTATAAGCATCATAAGAAATCGATATTGAAAATGCATATACTTCATCCGTTAATGACGGATCAATCACTGCCCCAATGCAATACACATTGTCCTCAGCTTCTCGGTCATCAATTCCATAACCAGCTTGTCGAACTTTCTCGATTTCTTTTTTCAAAGTATCAGTATCTACAATCGTGTGATTTGTTTTGGGGACAAACTGTGTCTCAACTAAATATTTTTCCAATTCTGAGTCACTCATTTGAGCTAGAACGGCTTTTCCCATTGCCGAACAGTAAAGATCTTGGGTAAAACCAATACGTGACATACTTTTGTAGATTGTATCGTCTCCCGAAAATTTATTAATGTAAAGAATCTCATTATCTTGAAGCATCCCTAAATTGATAGTTGTTTCAATTCGATCAAATAAATGCTTTAATGCGGGATAAGTATCTCTTACAAAATCGAATTGAATAAATGCTGCATTTGCTATTTGAATTAATCTCGGTCCTAAAGTATATTTTTTATGTGCTTGATGTTTCTTAACAAACCCTACTAATTCCAATGTATCCATTATTTTATGTGTCGTAGACAAGGTCATTTCTGTTTTTTCTGCTATCTCAGAAAGTGTCTTTGCCTGTGTTTGTTGTGATAAATAATCAAGTATTTTTACTGACCGAATTAAAACACTACCGTATGGTTTTTTAGTCACTTTATAGCCTCCTTTTAATATAATTATCTAACTTATTGCTTGTATTAAAAAAGCAATTTAACTTTAAATCAATCAAAGTTAAATTGCTATAAAGATTTAATCATTTCCATTATTTAATTTTAAATCAAACCCTTGACGTTCAACCACTTGCATTATCTTAGCTCTTTTTTCAGGAACATTTGCTAAAGCACGGGTCACTTGATCTGTGTATGTATCAGAGCGTTGATTTTTCTGACGAGTGTCATAATAATGTGTCATTTCTTGATCATATTCGGCTAATGCTTCCATATATGAATCTGGTTCTGTGTATCCATTCTCATGGAGTTTCAATTCCATTTTCATTCTTGGTTTCTTCTCCGGATTATCATTTGGATAACCAAATCCTAACCCTAAAACAGGAAAAGTTAATTCTGGCAAGCCTAGTATGTCAATCATTGTTTGTGGATCATTAAGAATACTACCAAGATAAACAGCTCCTAATCCTAACGATTCAATCGCATTTGTTAAATTTTGTGCCATTAATGCCCCATCAGTGAACCCCTTGAAGAAAAAATCCATGGAACGATATTCATCACCTTTATAATTTTTTTCCTCAGCAATTCTTTGAATACGTCGACTATCAACAATGAAGATATATAATTCTGGTAAATCTGCTACATAAAATTGGTTACAAACTTTAGCTATATCGTCTTTGATTTGTGGATCTGTTACACGAATAATCGATGAAGCTTGTAATCCATTACTCGTGGCAGTACGATTCATTACATCCCATAATTGGTCTAAATCTTCTGGTTTTATCGCGCGATCTTCAAAGAAACGAATCGTTCGATGATTCAATTGATGTTTAATTGTCTCCGTCATCTTACCCCTCCTCATAAACACTTTATATCTATTATAGTGAAGTCTACATCTTGTAGCAAATCAGCTCTCAATTGATTAGCCTCCAATGATTCTTATTTATCAAAGGTTTGACTCGATAAAATTTGAAAAGACACATATTTAAATTAATGTGTCTTTAAATTATAAAAAATCTCCTTTATAATATAAACACAACTTTTTTGTATTAATATTAATATAATAACGATTATATACACATCTATCATCATAGGAGAAATAATTATGAATAAAACCATTGGTATTATTGGTGGAGGTATTGTTGGAAGTACCGCTGCCTATTATTTAAGTCGCTCAGGGTACCCGGTTATTCTATTCGATGAGGGCTCAGGTCAAGCGACAAAAGCAGCAGCTGGCATCATTAATCCATGGTTCTCTTTAAGAAGAAATAAGCCTTGGTATTTTTTAGTATCTCAAGGAGCTGAGTTTTATCGAAAACTAATGCTTGATTTAGATTCGGATGGATTTGATAATGGCGAGATTTTTCAAATTGACGGTGCATTAATGATTCGTAAAAGTGATAAAAGATACACAAAAGATTTATTTCAAGCAGAAGAAAAGAGGTCACAATCACCATCTATTGGTAATGTCAAAATTGTTAATCCTCAAGATTTTTTCCCATATTTAACTGGAGCTAATCAAGCAACATATGTTGAAGGTGGAGGTCGCGTAGATGGTGAAGCATTAGTAGCCCAATTACAAAAAGCTATCATTCATTTCGGTGGTCAAATTATTCGCGAGAAAGCTCAACTAACCATCCAAGACGAAGTTATTCAAATCAACAGTCCCAGTGAAAGCGTAAAAGTGACAAAATTATTATTAGCAGCCGGAGCATGGCTTCCTGACTTACTCGCACCATTAGGATATCAAACAGATATTCGCCCACAAAAAGGGCAGCTCTATTCAATTAAAAATGATAAATGGAAAAATAAACACTGGCCTGTTGTAATGCCTTCCGGAACTGCAGATATCATTCCTTTTAACAATGGAACGATTATTATTGGCGCAACACATGAGGACGATCAGGATTTTGATTTATCAGTAGACTCTGAACAATTGAGTCAACTCACTCAAGAAATTGCTCAAATAGCTCCAGAGATTGCCGAATATCCCATTGACCAAACTAAAGTTGGCACCCGAGCACATACTTCTAATTATGATGTCTTAGTGGGAGCCTTACCAGAGCACGAAAATATTTGGGCTGTTAGTGGCTTAGGCTCTTCAGGTTTAACAAGCGGACCTTATCTAGGATATCAATGGAGCCAACTTATCCAGACAGGTAAAAACACAATCGATCCAGATATGTTTCCTATCGATAAACACATTACACGTCTCAATTAAAACTTATTTTATTTTTTGATTGATGTTTTAAATTTTGGGATGAATATTTGATTGTACTTTATTTGCGATAGTGATATATTCATAAAGGACAAATTTAAGTTAGGAGGAATTAAATTGTTAAAAGAATTTAAAGAATTTATTCTAAAAGGCGACGTATTGAGTTTAGCTGTTGGACTTATTATGGGGTCTGCATTTACAGCAATTGTAAACAGTTTGGTCGATGATATTTTTATGCCGATTATTGTTTCTTTAACTGGTGCAGCAGATGTCTCTCATTGGGTTATTACCTTAGGCAACACGAATATTATGATTGGTAACTTTCTTCAAGCTATTATAAATTTTCTATTAATATCAATCTTATTATTCTTTGTAATTAAGTCACTTAATTCACTTAAACGTGAAGAAGAAATCGAAGAAGAAGATATGGTCACTGAAATCGGTCTCTTAGAAGATATTTTAGATGAACTAAAACGTGATAACACACGTATTTAAGATGACATCTTTCGTCATAGAAAAAACGTAAGAGATAAAAATTATCTCCTACGTTTTTTATTTTCACTTAAAATCACATTCTTTTTCATGATCATTAATAACCCCTATCGCTTGTAGATAAGAATACATAGTGACAGAACCTATCCATTTAAAATGATGTTTCTTTAAGGAATCTGTCACTCGATCACTCAAATCTGACCGTGTACGATGAACACCATCCTCATTGATTATTTGTTTTCCTTCTGTAAAACTCCAAATATATTTTGAAAAGGATCCATATTCAGCTTGAATATTCATCAATGCTTTCGCATTATTTATCGCAGCACGTATTTTTCCTTCATGACGAATAGTCCCCTCATTATTCAGCAAATTCTGGATATCTGACTCATCAAATAGTGCAATCTGATGATAATCATAATTTAAAAAAGCTTTTTGAAAATTACTTTCCTTAGATAGAACTAATTGCCAAGAAAGTCCCGTGTGAAAGCATTCGAGAATCAGCCATTTATATAATTTAGTGTCATCATACTCCGGCTTTCCCCATACTTTATCGTGATAATCTTGATAATAATCTGGTTTGTCTTGAGCCCATTGACATCTTTGTGTCTCATCATTCATGATTGTACTCCTTAACTAAAATTTTAAAAAACTTCGTAGCAATAAATAAATTAATAATAGCACATGTGTTCCTTTAGTTAAGACAACAAAACTGATAAAATCACGAACTAAATAATAGGGAAGTAGCCAAATTGGAGTAGGTGCTCCCTTTAATTGAAAATACAGTTGATGATGCCATCCTAGTATGTGTGTTCGAACTAAATGAAAATCACTGGTAATTACCAAAATATTATTTTTTTGCTTCTTATTTAGTAAGATATCACTAATAAACTTTAAATTTTCATGGGTGGAGCGCGCTTCTTCTTCTAATATTATTTTATTTGAGGGGATACCATGTTGAAGTAACAAATCATGAATTGCCTTAGCTTCAGATATAAGATTTTCGTTTGAACGACTTCCTGATACAATAAAATGTATTGCTTGTTGTTCTTGGTCAGATAATGTTTGAAAAATTTTAAGAGCATACTGTACCCGACTCTTCAAAATTTGAGGTAATTGCTCAGGATTTTCTACTTGTGCTCCTAAAATCACTATAGCATTTATCGGATAACTTAGTGGCCAATAGTGTAAGCAAACATTTAAAATGATAAAAACAAAAAATATCGCCATAAAATAAATAGTCATATTTACTAAAGATGCAATTAATCTTTCCCATGCTTCTTGTTCAAAATGAAACATCGCCCAAATAATAAATAATGTTAATACTAATAAGAAAACCGCTATTAATCCGTCTAAAAATAAACCATACTTTTGAAACTCTGAGCTCTTCATTCCTTTTAATAGAATAAAAATAAAGATTAAAACAAAGATAATAGGCATCATAGCAATAACAAAGCCGCTAATTAAATAAATAAAATATCTTAAAATAAAGACAAATTGATGATCACTAGTTTCTAGAAAAGCGACAATGCCAATTGAAAGACCATAAGATAACATTGTCATCGGTTGTAGATTTATTTTCTTTAAGCGAATAAATAAGAGGCCCAAAATCAAAAACATACTACTGATGACATATAAATCCACGCTTAACCTCCTATATGATATGCTTTATAAACTTCTTGTTTTTTCACATTTTGTATTTTAGCAACTTGTTTAATTGCTTCTTTGGACGTCATTCCTTTGGTTGCCATCAATAACTCAACATGCTCTTTTAAATCTAATTCTTCAAAAATTTCTTCCGTCCCAATTCCGCCTCCTTGTACTAACAACACAACTTCACCTTTCAGCGGAAATTTTATTACATGATTTAGTATTTCTTCAGCCTCACCACGCAAGTACTCCTCATAACTTTTTGTTAATTCACGAGCGATAACGATGCGTCGTTGATCCCCTAGGACTTGAACAATTGATTGGATTGAATTTTTCACACGAAAAGGAGATTCATAAAACAAAGCCGTTTCCTCACGTTGGCCTACCAATTCAAGTAGAGCTTTCTGTTCTTTTTTATTTCTCGGGAAGAAACCATAATAAGTAAATCGCTCACTAGGTAAGCCAGAGGCAATCAGTGCTGTTAATGCAGCATTAGCACCGGGTAAGCTAATCACATCTATTGACCTAGCCAATGCTTCCTGCACCAAAGAATGACCTGGATCATTAATTAAAGGCAATCCAGCATCACTAACTAATCCAATCACTCCCCCTTTTTCAAGAAAGGTTACGTGCTCTTGTATTTCATGAGTTGCAGAATGTTCATGGAAACTTTGCATTTTCGTTTGAATATTAAAGTGATTCAATAGTTTAATGGTATGTCTGGTATCTTCTGCCAATATCAAATCTACTTCTTGCAGTAATCGGATTGCTCGAAACGTCATATCTTCTAAGTTGCCAATAGGCGTAGGAATTAGATAAAGTTTTCCAGAATCCGATGTGCCCCGAAAGCTTGTTTGTAAATCCATTTCATCCTCCTATTCCCATTGATTGATTAGTAATAATTGATGATCTGAAATATCTTCTTTTCCGTTTTGTTTTAAATATTTTACTTTTTGTGGTCGAGTTAATTTCTTAAAATGATATTCTGCTGACATCGCTGCACTTTTATTCGAAAAGCGCTCAGCATAAATCATGGTTACAGGACGCCTTGTTTTTGGGCGTGTATATTTTGCCCCTTTACCTTGATTGTGTGTTTTCACTCTTTTTGATAAATTATTTGTATATCCACCATATAATGTATCATCTTGACAATATAATACATAAAAATAATGTGCATCATTTTTCTCCACGATAAATCGCCAACATTTCTTTTGTATATGTATTATCAAGATTATGTACAATTAAAGGAGATTCAACTTTCACTCCACGTCTACCTCCCTGAGCGATTGCTTCAATCAATACCGCATTCGCTTGTGATTCTGGCTTAGGATAAATAAATTTTAAGCGGTGAATACTAAATTGATGAGCATTCAGTGCCTCGAATAGATCATCTAATCGGTTGGGACGATGAACAATATAGAGTTTTCCTTTTGTTTTCAGTAATGACTTTGCTTTGCTTACCCATTGATCCATTGTAAGATATATTTCATGTCGTGCAATCGCATGACTTGAACGTTGATGTACTTCACGACTATCGTCTACAATAAAGTACGGTGGATTACAGCTAATGATGTCATACAACACGTCTCTAGGGCGTTGATAATTCAAGATATCTTGTTCGATAAACGTTACTTGATTTTGTACATCATTTAATATGGCACTCCGTTTAGCCATGTCAATCAAAGCCCCTTGTATATCTATTCCCAATAAAGGTTGCTTTGTTTTTCGGGTTAGAAGTAATGGAATTACGCCATTACCTGTACAAAAATCTAAATAATGAACCTGCCGATGTGATTGTGTGGGAAAGTCAATGAAATCTGCCAATAATACAGCATCGATTGACATTGTAAAATAGGATGAGCTTTGAATCAGACATACACCATCTTCTGACAAACGATCAATTCGTTCATCATCCATTAAGAGTGAATCAACTGGTTTCATCACTAATTCTTCTTGTGCCTTATCAGTCAATTGGATTGGTCCCTTTTTTCTAATTCTTCTAAAAACTTATTACAAAATAAGCATTCTTCTCCTTTAGTTGTCGGCATCCCAAAGAATTCATGACAAATATGTATCCCTTCATCATAATAGGATTGTAAACGATCCTTTCCGCTAGGCTGATTTGCAGCTAAATCTGAAGTCTCTTCTTGGTCTATCTCTTTATAAATGTCTTTACTTAAAATAAGATCTGTCAATTCTTGATTTTTTAATTGTAGTTGGTTATTTTGTTCCATCAAATGATACATACTGTCTCTTAATTCAGCAATCGTATCACTTAAATGGAGTAAATCACTTTCAGCCTTATCAATAAGATCTTGAATTGGTTGATGCTTCATATTCTCCTCCTATTTATTCGTTTTGATACTTAATTGTTCATACGCTAGCTGGGCAGAAACATTCGCTTGGATAGCTTGTTTTGTGTTTAATAAATGTTGATTAAGTTCAACTAAATGTTGAATGGGTGGTTGCTTTGATGATTTTAGGTGTGAAAATAATTTATCATAAATAGAAGGTAATTTTTCTTCAGCAGTCATACCAATCAGATGGAGCATAAAATGATAATTTAAAAACAATAAATAATCAGCACCCATTAAAGAAAGTGTACTTGGCTTAAAATGTTTTTTTAAATGTGTTTGTACCATGACAAAACTCATTTTATCTTGTTGAACAAGCTTTTGATAAAATAATTGATAATCCTTTAACCACTCTTCAAAAGACTCCGGTGTATAATTATCCAATAATAATGACGTTTCTTCTGACAAAAAATAAGACAAAATCATCGCTTGTGAACAAGAATATCCTTGTTCAATAAATTCTTCTTGTTCCCCTTGATAATCTTTGTCATCGAAAAAAATTGTTTGTACACGTGATTGAATGGTTGGTAATAAATTTGATGAATGATTAACCCACAAAATAATATAAACATTTTCAACCGGCTCTTCTAGAACTGTTAATAAAGCATTAGATGCCGAAGTGTTCATGGACTCAGCATCCTTAATAATAGCTATCTTGAAATCTGCTTCAACCGGAGTTGTAAATAACCATTGCTTTAATTCTCGAATTTGATCTACACGCACTGACTGATCGTCTTTTTCAACGAACAGCATATCAGGAAAGTTACCTTCTTTTATTCTTTGACAAGTATCACATTTTCCACAAGGTCTGATCGCATCATCTGATTGTTCACACGCTAAAAGTGCCACTAAATATTCTGTGAGATCAACTTTTTCATTACGATTATCACCAGAAAAAGCATAAGCATGTGATAGATGCTTATTCTTAACAATCGTTTTAAAATAACCCTTAAGTATCATTGAATTAGAAGCGATGGTAAGATTCAATCGGCAAAACAAACACAACCGCTCCACCAATTTCGACTTCTACAGGGAAAGCTGTGGTTATTTCAAGATTGACATCATAGCTTGCAGGAGAAGCAATATATTGTTCTCGGGACTTACAATTTTCTTCAATCAATTGAAGAGTGGGTGTTACTTGATTATCTTCCACCCCGATTAAAAAAGTTATATTCCCCGCGCGTAGAAATGAACCGGTACTCTTCAATTGTGTCGTTCGTAAACCTGCTTCAAGCAAGGCATCTGCTAATGTCGAACGGTCTTGATCTTGGACAATGGCTACAATAAGTTTCATACTAATTCCTCACTTTCTTGATTACCATCAAAAAATTTCGTGTTGCTTCAATACTTTGATACAATCCTCAATCACATTTTCTAAGGCTTGATTACCATCGATAATATGAATACGCTTCTCTTCTGCTGCTAAAGACAAAAATGCATCTCGAACTGTTGCATGAAATTCAAGACTTTCTTGATCTAAACGATCAAATTGTCGATTATCTTTCGCTCGATAAATCCGCTCCAAACCTATCTCAGCAGGAACATCAATTAACAATGTTAATTCTGGCATATTTCCTTGAACCGCCAATTTATTCAATTCTTTTACTTTATCAATCGTTAATCCTCGAGCTACACCTTGGTACACTAATGAACTATCAACAAAACGATCACACAATACTATACTCCCCTGAACTAATTGGGGTAGTATCACTTCTGTCAAATGCTGTCTTCTTGCTCCAGCATATAGAAGTGCTTCTGTCCAAGGATCCATATTTGTATGTCGAACATCTAATATTAATTCACGAATTTCTTCAGCGATAACACTCCCATTTCCACCAGGTTCACGTGTTTTGTAGACAGAATGTCCCTTTATGGAAATATAATCAAAAATCGCTTGAATGACGGATGTCTTCCCTGAACCATCCGGCCCTTCAAAGGTTACAAATTTTCCTCTAGTCATATTATTCCTTTCTTATAATTCACGTCTTCCTTCAATTGCACGAAACAAAGTCATCTCATCGGCATATTCAATATCAGAACCTACCGACAATCCATGTGCTAATCGCGTCACTTTTATACCAGATGGTTTAATTAAACGTGATAAATACACAGCTGTTGCTTCGCCTTCTGAAGTCGCATTCGTTGCAATAATCACTTCTTTGACTTCTTCATCGGATAAACGTTTGATAAGTGGAGCAATACTTAAATCGTCTGGACCTGTTCCTTCCATCGGAGATAAGACGCCTCCTAATACATGGTAATACCCTCGATACTCCTGTAATCTCTCCATTGCCATGACGTCCCGTGTATCTTCCACGACTAAAATAATTTCTTTATCTCGGGTATCATCGCTACAAATAGCACAGGGATCTTGATCAGTTATATTTCCACAAATAGAACAATATGTTAGGTCTCGCTTTGCATTGATAAGATTTTGGGCAAATTCTAACACCTCTGCTTCAGGCATTTCTAATATATAAAATGCAAGTCGCGCAGCAGTTTTAGCACCAATTCCAGGTAATTTTGTGAAACTATTGATTAATTTTGCTATTGGTGCAGGATATTGCATTTAAACGCCCTCTTTCTTTAAAATGGCAAATTCATGCCTTGTGTAAATCGACCCATTCTTTCTTCTGTTGCTTGATCAACCTGCTGTAACGCATCATTCAATGTTGCAATTACTAAATCTTGTAACATATCGATATCATCTGGATCAACTAATGCTTCTTGGATTTCTAAATCAACAATTTCTTTCTTCCCAGATACTGTCACCCTTACTAATTTATTCGCATCTGTCGCTTCAAATTCTGTAGCTTCTAAAGCTTCTTGTTCATTTTTCATCTCTTTTTGCATTTTTTGCATTTGCTTCATCATGCCTTGCATATTTCCTAAATTCATACCCTTCATTATGGGCCTCCTTACATCTTAATATTAATAAGTCTCGCACCATTATAGCATACCCTAGAAAACGCCTCAAAGAAAGAAACGCTCTAAATACTGATATGACGCATTTTTAGAATGTTTTAAAATAATAAATGGCAAAATTGTCCCCAGCATCCGGGGACAATTAACTAGTCATTATCATAAACGATATTTATATTTTCTTCACCAAATAGTTCGATTGCTTTAGATACAAAAACTGGTTGATCCGTTGCTTCATCGTTTATCACTTGTTCAACGGGTTCGTCATTTATTTCTTGTGTTTGTTTATTTAACGATTCAAGTTGTTCATCGTGATTGCTATCATTAATAGCTGTTTCAATTGTTTCTTCATTTAATGATAATTGACTGTTATTTTCAGGCGGTTCATAATCCGTAAACTCTAGTGGTTGATTATTATTACGTTGTCGCAGAACGATATAATTCTGTCTAACAGATGACCAATCTTTATCTAAGACAACCACGACATAAATTGGCTCTTCAAAAACACGCTCCGCAATCGCTTCAAATTGATGTTTTAATTCTTGATTGTTTTGGACGGAGCCAGCATACAATTCATTGTCAAAACTTATAACGACAAAACCACCGCCTGCCGCACGAATTTGGCTGTCATTGAATAATACTCGATCTTGTACAGATAAACGATTCAAGATAATCTTCCAATTTGCTTTCCATTGAGTAATAGCTTCTTTTGTTGCTTGATTCAGTACATAATAAATATCATCACGATTTAATTGATACTGTGTTTTAGCTGTTTGCGGTCTTTCACGAGGCGTTAGAGGCTTAGTTGAAGTTTCATTGCTAGAATCCTGATATCTTTCAATTGTTTCATTAGGTATTGCATTGTTAGGTTCAACTTGGTCATGTAACGCTTCAATTTGTTTATTTTGCCCTTCTAATTGACTCTTTAAGAAAGCAATTTGTTCTTTTAAATTTCCTATCTCTTCTTCCGTTTGCACTACATGCTGTGGCGAGGAAGTATCTTGAGTTTCTTCAGTTAATGGTGTGTTTGCTAATTGAATAGTAACAACCTCTACATATAAATCTGGTTGATTAGAAAATCTCATGCTCTGTTGCGCCTGATTTAATTGATGAATCATCTCATAATAAAATTGCGACTCTATTGCTTGCAATAATGGCTGCAACTCGTCTTGATTTAGTAAAGTATAGTTATGATTCGTATGCATCGTTAGTAAAACATCTCGAACAAACAAGATTAACTCTTCAATAAAGCGACTCGCCTGTTTTCCCTCGTTAAATTGCTGACGCACAATTTCTAACGCTTTTCCACCATCCTTTTGTTCTAGTGCCAACAGATACTGAACCAATTCGACTTGACTAAGGCTACCTGATACTCTTAAAGCTATTTCCACTGTTAACTCTTCATTATTCACAGATAAAGCTTGGTCTAAAAGACTTAATGCATCACGCATCCCTCCATTAGCAGCTCGAGCGATTAAAGAAAGCGCCTCTTTCTCAAATGGAATACTATCCGATTTCAATACTTCTTCCAATCGTTGAACAATCGCCTGTTCCGAAATACGACGGAAATCATATCGTTGTGTACGACTAATAATGGTTGCTGGTATTTTATGAGGTTCTGTCGTTGCTAAAATAAAAATAACATTGGGTGGGGGTTCCTCAAGTGTCTTTAACAAAGCATTAAAGGCACCCGTCGTTAACATATGTACTTCATCAATAATATAGACTTTGTACGTTGCTTGAGTTGCTGCATAACGAACATTTTCACGTAAATCTCGTATCTCTTCCACACCATTATTACTAGCTGCATCTATCTCATTCACATCACTTAATTGTCCTGAATTAATTAATTGACAAATTTCACATTCATTACATGGATTGCCATCTTTTTCGTTTGGACAATTGACAGCTTTAGCCAAAATCTTTGCAGCACTCGTCTTTCCTGTTCCGCGAGGTCCAGTAAATAAATAAGCATGGCTTAATTGATGATTGCTAACTGCATTTTTTAATGTTTCAACAATCAGGTCCTGTCCTACTAGTTCATCAAATGTTTGTGGACGCCAAACTCGATATAAAGCTTGATAACTCATATTTACCTCCTCTATCACTAATCATTATTGTAGCACGAAAACATCTCAATGACACTGTTAATCTGTCTTTGTTAATCGACTGAATTCCTGCATTGATTGAAGATATAATGACCATAAATCATCTATTGTTTTAACAAAATATTCGTTTAATAATTCCGAATCCAACAACATTGGATTATGTTGATCTATGACTCTACCTAATTGGAAGTCTGCTCCTTTTACTTGCTCTAATCTTAACAGTCCTTTTTTAATATTTTTTGCATCCAAAGAAAAATATTCGGGCCCAAAATGAGCTGTCATTATCTTCATATCCTCAGGCAACGTGGATAAGTCTTGCTTCATTAAAAAACGTGCCATAGCATCTTTTTCTAACAAATGAAATTGGAAACATAGCATAATATATAAAAAATTTCGATTGATACCAATTTCAAAATGAGGGTATTTTTTATAGCCTCGATTATCTCCACCTATGGCAACCCAAGTATGACGTAATGGCTTCACTTTTCTTTGAATATGCTTAGCAACATATATCGGAAGCTCCATGCGATACGCCTCTTGGATGTGTTTGGCTAAAAAACGGCCATAAAATCGAAAGGGAGGTTGAATTTCTCGTCTTACAATAGGCATTTGCTCTTCAAGTGAAGGAATATCAAACACCTCGAATGCTTTTGATGTAAATATCATTTCCGACATATTATTATATCCTTTCAGCTATTACTATCAATTGAAAGAGTTTCTGTCAATTGTCGTATAACTTTAGCTGGAACCCCAGCTACCATTGAATTATCTGGTATATCTTTTGTGACAACTGAGCCAGCAGCTATTACACAATTATCACCAATACGTACACCAGGCATTACAGAAACATTCGCACCCAGCCAACAATTATTCCCCACTACTATTGGCAAAGCTTGCTCCATTCCTTTATTACGCGATTCAACATCCGAGGGATGATTCGCAGTATAGAAGCCAGTAAAAGGACCTATGAAACAGTGATCCCCAATAGTTATCTTGCCTCCATCCATAAAATAGCATGATAAATTAACAAATACATTTTTGCCAAACTCTATATTATAGCCATAATCACAATAAAAGGGCGCACTAATATCGACATTTTTTGTCTCATAGCCTAATAGTTTAGATAAAATTTTATTTTTATTTGCGTTATCACTAGGATTTAATTGGTTATATTCATGATAAAGTGTCTGAGCTTTTAATCGTTCTTCTACTAATTCCGAATCATAATTCGCATCATACCATTGACCTGACATCATCTTATTTCTCCCTGACATATAATCACCTCTTCCAATATCATACCATGATTCAATATTGTTTATTATCTTCCTGAATAATTCATAGCTCTATAATTTAAGCTGGTTTCTTGAATAAATTAATCGTTCTTGGAAAAATTGGGAATTTTTCTACAAAATAGTGCGTTCTCGAAGTAGATTTTAACTAAATGAACCTTCTTACGATTCTCTTGTTTGTTTGAAGGCATACTTCTCCCTTGTAGACGATTGATTCAAAAAATTAACGTGATGACTGATTTAAATCCATTGACTGGATCGCCGTAGGCGCTCGAAGACCCTATAGAATTCAGTTTGATACACATGATAACTCGACAATTTTAGATAGGCTCGTCTGCCTGTTTGCACAAGTTTGCCAGCGACTTTAAGGAATGTTAGTCGGATGGAATGAATAGTCATCCCTTGGTTCTTTTTATCAAAGCCGATAGTCTTTAGACAGTTGATGAGGTTATATGCAAGCAGACTAATCATCATTCTGACATGATTTTGTAAGAAGCGTGGACTATCTGTTTTATCGAAATAAAAGCCACCTTTCGCTTCTTTGATGAAATTCTCCATTGTCCCTCGCTTGCCGTGAAGAGAGAATATGACTTCAGGTGAGACATTATCGGATAGATTAGTCACAATGAATGCGTGTTGAAAGAGGAGTTCTCCTGCTTCACGGATTGATCGAATACAGACACGACGGGGTTTCGACCATGATTGTGCTTGATAAGGCATTGAAAAATACTGAACTTCCCGATCTTCCCATTTTTGGTTATCCCCGTAAAGAACGGATTGCTCAGCTAATTGACTTAACCTCCGATTGTTCTTTAATCGGATCACATACTGACTTTCATTTTTTTCACAAGACTCATACACCTCTGGTGTTGCGAAGCCGCTGTCCCCACGAACCAATATGTCAGTATTCGGTATGGATTCATTGTAGTGGTGTAACAATGGGTCGATAAAGGCTTTCACCCCTTTAGATGTGTACTGATTACCTGAACGCAGTTCAGCTTTTAAGAAATCTCCAGTCAGTCCGTCAAAGGCAACTAATGGGTGGTAGCCGTAGGTTTGATAATGTGCATTATAATCTGTTTGTTCTTGATGGCCAAAGGTATCTGAATGAGTGGAATCGAGATCAATGATTAACTCGGTGTCATTGCGAATCAAACGCGCTTTATCAATGAGCGACTGATTTAATGATTGTAATTGACCCACATTTTCCGTGGTGAAACGATCCAGAAACCGTGAAATTGACGATTGTGAGGCTAATTGTTTTCTGCCTAACACCATTTGAAAGACTGGATCCTGTCGTAACAGATTAGCTGACGAGTCTGCCGAATAACCAGCAATCAGTTGCATAATGAGCTGTTCTAATATCGCTAAATTATCATGCGTGTAGTAAGCACGGTTATCTTTAATGTCCAGAAGTGATTTTGCCAAATCAGAAAACTTGAAGGTATCCATTACTTCTTTAACTAAGACTAAACCCGAATCACTCGATAAACGACCACCTGTATGCGAAGTGATGATGTTTGAATTGAATTTTACCTGGTTTTTGTGTAAGCTAATCATGAAGAGAACTCCTTTCTTATGGTTGGTTTAGACACCTTTACCATATCAGAATGGGGTTCTTTTTTCATCACTTAACAGGTGAAAATGAAAAAGTAAATTTAAGCTGCCGTTAGGCAGTTGGCACATGTTTCAACGAAAAGTATGAATTGTTCAGGTTGAATGTTGTATTGTAAGCCATCGTCTGTTTCATACTGCACGTAACCTCCAATTTCCCAACCAACTTCAGCTACAGAAGAATTATTTGAACCTTTTTCTTCTGTATAATCTGTATTCTCACTGCTGTAAATATCATTATCCTCAGCATCTATTTCTTTGCCATCTCCATCGATAAATTTGCGTTTCGCTTCAGCAACTATTGTATCTGTTCTAGGACTTATCCAATATAGTGCTGTTTCTTCAGTGTCTTCTTCATAAGTATACGTATATTGTAACAAAGTAAGTTTATCAATCTCCAAAGATTTTTCTGCTTGCTCAATTACATAGTCATGTTCTGCAGAAAGTTCTGGATCTAAATCTCCTAATATTGCAAGTGCTGCTTCATTTCTATAAACTAAAGCTTCCAATTCTTCATATACGAATTCCGAACTCCATTTCTTTAATGGCTCACCTAACTGTTCATAAACTTTTTCTACAGAATCACCAATTTCAATGTCTTTTAAATCATCAAATTTTAAATCTTTCGTTTCATATACCTTTTCCGATGATTCTTGACTTGCTGTTGCTTCAGTATCTTGTATGTCTTCACCACTACAGCCGAACAATATGAGAGAACTAATACCAATAAATGTAATAAACTTTTTCATCTATCCACTTCCTCTTTTTATCTTTTATTGTCGAAATATACTTAATTTTCCATATAATTCGCAAATTTATCTGCAGTATCTCTTTTAGTACTTGAAACAACGTGTGTGTAAATATTCATGTTATTAATGAAGTAAATATATCTCCGGTACCTCCTACCTCTACAGGTACATAATCAATTTTCACTCGAAAAATAGATTCTTCTTCAGAATAGCCATAGACATAATATTCATCCTCAATCTTTACTGATGTAATGATTGCAGACTTAACTCCCTTATCTTTAGCTTTCTCTAACCAAGATACTAGTTGAGTATGATTTAATTCATCTGTACATGGATAGTCTCTTCCAACTATTAAACAAAATTCCGTGAGGTTAGAGATTATTAGATCAGCTTCTAAAGCCATTAATCTTGAGGCTTCTACTAAATCGTTTGATAATCCTGGGTAGATTTCTCCGTTCTCTCCCATTATCGGATCTGAAATGATGAAGGGTTTTCTATCATGGTAATTGATAATTTCTTTAACAATCTCCACCTGCTGAGGATTCATAAGAATCCCCGTAGTAATTGTATCAAACTGAAAATCTAATTCTTTCCAAGTATTCTTATTATCTTTCATAAAATCTGTTAGTTCTTTTACAACTACCTTACCGTAATCAAAATTATTAGATATTACAGCGGTCGGTAAATAAGAGACATCTGCCTCCATTATATTCAATATTGGGATCATCGTGGATAATGCAACCTTTCCCACACTTACAAAATCTAATACTAATAAAACCTTGTTTTCTCTCTTGTTTTTTCTCTTTCTCTTAAGCTCAATCATCATTTTAAATAATTTTTAAAACAAAAACTCCCACCTTAGATGAGTATAATTATTTTACTACTCATCTAAGGTGGGATCTTTGTTAATATACTTTCACAGAATTCTTCTTAAAAATCACGTTACCTGTAATTATAAACCGGCACCTTCATTGTAAAACTCTTGCATATCTTCTTCTGGAACCATACTTCCACCAGTTGCCCATGATATATGAGTTGCATTCTTCATTTTATCTGCTAAGCCATTTTCTTTCAAGTAAGCTTGTCCTTCTTTTGACTTAAATAAGTATGCTGGACCAGGTAGACCCGCTACTGCAGCTGGTTCTAACGGAATACTTTCAATATCAATTAGTCGAGTTAAAAAACGTTTTGCTTCTGACTCTTGTAATGTGTATCCTCCATCAAAGAAATCACTCATTAATTTTGAGACAAAGCCAGATGTGCGTGGAACTGCTAGTCCATCCATATTTGTTTTGCCATCTATATCAAAGTCATAAACTGAAACATCATCATATTTCTTTGTTTCAAGTCCTAAAAGCATTGATGGAATATGTGCTGGCTCTGCAAAGAAACAGTGAACATTATCACCATAGGCATGCTTCAAGCCAAAAGTAATTCCGCCTGGGCTTCCGCCAATTCCACAAGGTAAGTAGAGAAATAATGGGTTATCTTCGTCTACAATAATACCTTCTTTGTCAAGCTGCTCTTTCAAACGGCTTCCTGCAACAGTATAACCTAAGAACAAATCAGTTGAGTGTTCGTCATCAACAAAATAAGATTTAGGATTTGCTTCTGATTCTTTTCGACCATTTTCAACTGCTAATGTAAAGTCTGTATCATGCTCAATCACATTTACACCATGAGATCTAAGTAGGTCTTTCTTCCACTGCTTTGCCTCTAAGGACATATGCACAACTACTTCAAATCCAAGTTTAGCACCCATGATTCCAACACTAATTCCTAAGTTTCCAGTTGTACCCACGGTAATATTATACTCTGCAAAAAATTGCTTAAACTCATCACTTGCAAAGATTTCATAGTTTACATCTTTACTCTCTAAAACACCTTCTCGTAATGCTAATGTTTCAGCATACTTCAAAACTTCGTAGATTGCCCCTCTAGCCTTAATTGTTCCAGCTATTGGTAATGTATCATCTCTTTTCAAGAGTAACGATCCATCGATTGTTACATTATAGTGATCTTCTAACTCTTTTTTGAAATCTGAAATATCAGAGATTGGTGATTCAATAATTCCATTTGTACTTTCTGTTTCCGGGAAAGCTTTTTCTATGAATGGTGCAAAACGTGCTAAGCGATCTTCTGCATCTTTAACATCTGCATGTGAAAACATTGCTGTTTTATCTGCAACTTCAAAACTTGGCTTGTCTTCATTAATCCAAAACACATTCTTAAAATCCATTAGGTCTTTAATTACCGCATTTTCAAAGTTAATTTTTGTTGCTTTTACATCTGTATTCATCAATTTAAAGCTCCTCTTTTTTTATTTGATATATTCTAAGTTGTCCATATATGGTCTAATTCGATTAGACTGGTGATTGACACTTCGTCAACCCCTCGATCTGATAAGTTCTTCACATAAAATTCTTTGTTTCCTCTGATTTTTTTAATATCTAATATTAAACATCCTCCACTTTATTTTTACGTCATCCAAAGTTTAATTTTTTTTCAAACCTATGTTACGTACCTGATCAGCTGTCACAATATCATAATCTGCAAAGATGTAAGAACCTAAATATCCGGCAGCAATACTTACTAGCATAGCTCCTGCTGCTGCAATTAACACTTGACCAGGCGGATTGTAAGCAAACATAACTGCAAACCCTGCTATTGGTGTGGCTGTTCCAGGTGTATTGTTAACTAACCCCATTAATGAGATAATTAAACCACTTGACGCTCCACCGATAAAGTTCGTTACGTAAACTGGTATTGGATTGGCTGATATAATGTCCGCTTGAGTTAAAGGTTCAATCGCAACTGAGATTGTATCTTTTTTGTCACCAAATTTCATCTTACTAAACAATACGTAGTTCATAAATGATGAGCCAAAGACTGCTAATGCACCGATTGCCATTGGTGTCCCTGTTAATCCTAACATTGCTGTCAGAGCCATTGAACTTAATGGCGCTGTAGCTACTACTGTTATAACTCCTCCTAAAACTACACCCATAATCACTGGACTAGAATCTGCTGTAGAAACAAGTATTTCTCCTATTTGTAGTAATGTGGCATCAACCATTGGAGAACTGGCTACGGCTATCATTCGAGATAATGGTGCTGCTATCAAAATAATCACAATTAAGTCCAATCCATCTGGAATTTTTTCCTCAAGCCATTGAACAACAAAGGAAATAAGATATCCAGCTATAAACCCAGGTAATATTCCCATACCTGCTACTGAAAGACCTACTAATACTGCATAAACCGGAGCAACCCCTAATGCTAATGGCACTAGAATTGCTGCGGCTACACCACCAGCACTTCCATTCGCTGCACCAACCTCGCCTAGAAATTCTATACCAACGACGTCCCCTAAAAATGCTGAGTGAAATGCTTCTACTAAGAAGCTGGCACATGCTGCACTAGCTAATGCACCCATAGCTTTAGATCCTTGAGGGGCTTTGTAGTTGAATATAGTAAAGAATGCTAACACTGCAAATAACAATACTATTCCTAAAATAACATCCATTATTTTCTCCTCACTATTTTTTATTTTTATGATTTATGATTTTATTGCAATTGCTTCAATTTCTATTAAAGCATCTTTTGGTAATCTTGCTGCTTCAAATGTTGAACGACTTGGATATGGTTGATCAAAAACTTCTTCAAAAACCTCATTCACTTCATTAAAATCTTCTAAATCATCTACCACAACAGTTAACTTAACAATGTCATTCAAGGTCAAACCTTCACCTTCTAGAATTGTTTGAATATTTGATAATGATCGGGCACACTGATCCATAAATTTTTCTTCAAGTAATCCTGTATGAGGATTAATAGGTAATTGTCCTGAGATAAACAGTAAATCACCTGCCCAACGATATAATGAATAAGGCCCTACACTTTTTAATTCTGCTACCAATTCACAACCTCCTTCCCTTAATAGTTTTTATTTTGTTTAAAATATAATAACATGCTGATAAAAAGTTATTATAAAAACCAACAAAAATTATCTCTGTTTATGCATAAAACACTAGATATATTTGATTACACGATTATTGTAACCCTTTTCAGCCACCGCGTCAATAACTTTTTCTCATTATGATAAAAAATTATTTTTTTTATTGATAATTTTGTCTCACACTTGTGGTATAATAGGGCTCAAGCATATAATAATTAATTATTATATTACCTGAATAATTCATACCTCTAATTTAAGAGGCTATTTTACAAAATTAATCTGTGTGTTGAGTATTTTTTTAACTTTGTAACTTAATTCGTTCAATTTTTACAATCTAGTTATTTCAAATATGACTTTTTACTTTATGATTCCTAATTTTGCGCACACTTCTCCCTAGGTACGCATAACTTTTCAAAAAATTAGAAGTTGTTAAATATATTGTCGAATCCGTCGGATTCGCCTAAAGATATTATAGAACTCTTCTTGATAAACATGAGAGCTAGACAACTTTAAATACATTTGTCTGGCGGTTCGTACTAATTTACCAGCGACTTTAAATAATCGAAATCGAATGGTATTCACTTGGAGTCCTCGCCACTTTTTATCAAAACAACAAGTCTTTAGGAAGTTGAAAAGATTATACGCTAGAACACTTACCATCATACGAGCGTAATTCTCAATGAAATGTGGACTATCTGTTTTATCAAAGAAGAAGCTATTTTTTGCTTCTTTAATATAGTTCTCCATTGTGCCGCGTTTCTTGTACGTTTCAAATACTCTTTTTTCGGAGATACTTTCTGAAAAACTTGTGACAATAAAAGCGTGACTGAAAAGTAATTCACCTGCTTCTCGAGTTGAACGAATACACACTCGACGCGGTTTAGACCAAGAAGCGGCTTGGTATGAAACAGAATGAAAATAAACTTCTTTTTCTTCCCAAGGATGGTTATCGTTATAAAATAAAAATTCTTCGGCTAAACGAGCTAAATTTCGATTGCTTTTCAAACGAATGACATACTGATTATTAGACTTCTCACACAATTCATAAATATCAGGAGTGGCGAAGCCACTATCGCCACGAACTAAAATATCAGTCGTTGGAACCGCTTGGTTATAGTGATCTAACAACGGTTCAAGAAATTCTTTAACGCCACTCGAAGTATATTGATCGCCTGAACGAAGCTTAGCTTTTAAGAAATCACCCGTTAAGCCATCAAATGCGGCTATAGGATGATAACCCGTTGTTCCATAGTGGACATTATAATCGGATAGCTCTTGGTTACCGAAGGTATCTGAATGCGTTGAGTCTAAATCAATGATCAGATTTGTATCGTTGCGAACTAAACGGGCTTGATCAATTAAAACTTCATTGAGTTTCTGTAAATCTTCAATTGTCTCTTCAGATATCCGATCACAGAATCGAGAGATCGTCGGTTGTGAAGCCAAAGGCTCGTCTGAGGCGAACGTTAATAGAACGGGATCATACTGTAAAATATCTGCAGAGGTGTCTGCTTTATAACCTGCATTTAGTTGAAGAATGAGCTGTTTTAGGATTTTAGGATTCGTATGTGTACAGTATTTTCGATCATCATTAAAAGTAATTATTTCTTCAGAGAGCTGAGTAAAATGGAAAGCATCCATCAACTCATCCATGAGGGTTAAACCAGAATCACTGGATAACTGACCACCATCATGAGAAACGATTAAACTATTGTTGAATTTTATGGTATTTTCTTGTAAAGTAACCATTGAGAGAGCCTCTTTCTGTGGTTGTTTGTAGTGAAGTAACCATATCAGAAAGGGGTTCTTTTTTCATCACCTAATGGGTGATGAAGCAAATAAATATAAAAGCGATAAAGTCAACGTTGACAAAGATTTTTAGAAGAACTATGAATTATTCAGGATATTAATAAAAAGATTAAGAGGATGATGTTTTATGTCAAAAAACTGGATTAAAAATTATCAAAGATTAGTTCGATTCTTAGGACAAGCATTAGGTGAGAATCATGAAATAGTTCTTCACGTCCTTGAAGAAGATTATTCATATATCGGTGAAATAGTAAATAGTCACATTAGTAATCGTTCGGAAGGGGCTCCGCTTACAAACTTAGCTTTAGAAAAAATAAAGCAGGAAGATTATAAAGTAAATGATAGTATCTTAAACTACAAGGTTGTCGTGAAAGATGACAAAGTTATACAAGGGTCTACTTTTTATATTAAAGATGATGATGATAACTTATTAGGATTACTCTGTATTAACTCTGATTTCTCGAAACATAAAAATATTGCAAAAGATTTATTATCACTAATCAATATTGATATCGATCACTTCCTTAACGAAGGAGAAGAACACACAGGAAATCATGAAGTTGAAATCTTGTCTGCTGATATCGAGGAAATTATACAAGAAGTAATTGATCCTGTATTACTTGACCCTAGGGTGACCCTAACTAAAGATACTCGTCTAGAAATAGTTAGAACTCTTGAGCAAAAAGGAATTTTTCAATTAAAAGGAGCGATTGTAAAAGTTGCTAATTTACTTAAAGTGACAGAACCCAGTGTCTATCGCTACTTACAAGAAATTAAAGGATCTGAATCTAACTAAAAAAACACTTACCTACACTTTCAACTGATGTGCCCCCTAAAAGTTAGATTAATTACTCTAATTTTTAGGGAGCTATTTTTATGTCGAAATATTCATATCAATTTAAATTGAAAATCGTACTAGAATATTTAAACGGAAACTAGGATACAACCTGAATAATTCATACCTCTAATTTCAGAGGCTGTTTTATCAATGTTGTTATATTTTCTTTATCGTTTTCCATTTTCTATCCTAATTATTTATTTTTTTCGGTCTACTTAATTTTTTTGAGACTTTTCACTTTTTGAACTCAAATTTTAGGCGCACTTCTCCCTAGACCATTTAAACTTTTTAAAAATCAGGTTCTTTAAATGTACTGCCGAATCCTTTGGATTTTCCTGAATACGGCATAAAACTCTTGCTGATAAACATGAGAAATCGATAGTTTTAAATACATTTGTCTTGCAGTGCTGACTAGTTTTCCAGCCACTTTGAATAGACGGAAACGGATTGTGTCCACTTGGAGTCCTTTCGATTTTGGCTTAAAACACAAGGTGCGTAAGAAGTTAACCAGATTGTACGCCAACAGGCTAATCATCATGCGGGCCTCGTTTTCAATGAATCTGGGACTATCTGTTTTATCAAAGTAGAAGCTGTTTTTGGCTTCTTTAATGTAGTTTTCCATGCTACCGCGTTTATTGTAGGTTTCAAATACTCTTTTAGCTGAGATGTTTTCTGAGAAATTCGTGACTATAAAGGAATGCTTAAAAAGGAGTTCGCCTACTTCTCGAGTTGAACGAATACACACTCGACGCGGTTTGAACCATGAAGCTGCTTGGTAGGAAACCGAATGATAATAGACTTCTTTTTCATCCCAAGGACGATGGTTATCATAGAACACAAACTCTTCCGCTAAACGATATAAATTCCTATTGGCCTTTAGCCGAATGACATACTGATTTTCGTATAAGTCGCATAAATCATAAACATCCGGTGTCGCGAAACCACTGTCTCCACGAACGAGAATATCAGTGGTTGGAATCGGTTGGTTATAATGTTCCAATAACGGTTCAAGAAATTCTTTGACCCCGTTGGAAGTGTATTGATTTCCTGATCGAAGCTTGGCTTTTAAAAAGTCGCCAGTCAAGCCGTCAAATGCCACTAAAGGATGTAGCCATTCGTTCCATAATGGGCGTTGTAAGCAGTTTGTTCTTGATGACTGAAGGTATCCGAATGGGTAGAGTCTAAATCGATAATCATGTTTGTATCGTTACGAACCAAACGGGCTTTGTCAATTAAATCCTGGTTGAGTACTTGGAGCGTCAGAATTGTTTCGACCACTACACGATCATAGAATCGAGAAATGGATGATTGAGAAGCCAACGGCTCATCAGTTGATAACGTCTGTAATACCGGATCATGCTGTAGAATATTTGCAGCAGAGTCGGTGTTATAACCGGCTACAATTTGCAGTACTAACTGTTTTAAAAGCTTATGATTCGTATGCGTCCAATATTTTCGACTGTCGTTAAATCGAACAATCTTTTTAGAGAGCTGAGTAAATTGGAAAGCATCCATTAATTCATCGATTAAAATCAAACCAGAATCACTTGATAAACGACCACCATCATGAGAATCGATTAAGTTATTGTTGAATTTCACTGCATTTTCTTGTAAAGTAACCATTGAGAGAACCCCTTTCTGTGGTTGTTTGTAGTGAATTAACCATATCAGAAAGTGGTTCTTTTTCCATCACCTAATGGGTGATGAAGTAAGTTGCTTTAAATACTATTAAATCAATGTTTAAAAACAATATTAGTAAAACTATGAATTATTCAGGATCTTTTATATCACTGAATAAATGAATCTTGTTTCACTTATAGTAAAATTTTGATATAATAAGTTGAGTGACTTTAAGGTCAAGAGTCAGTTTTTACAATATTTATATTGAGGAGTCTATTATGAAAAAATTTTTACTTATCTTAGTTGGATTGTTCGTATTATCAGGTTGTAAAGATGAAAGACCGACTATTGATGTCAATACAAATCAGGAAGAAAGTAGCAGTTCTACTGAAACCAACAAGAATAATGAGTCATCGGATTCTGTAGAATCATCTTCTGAAGAAGAGGATGAAATAGTGCATGCTATTGAAGAAATGTTCCAAGAAGAATTAGACCTGGAGCTGATTGAAATTACCGTCATGGATGATGAAACAACTGAAGCGATTCCTGAACCTCATAAAGAGTATAAAGTCATGCCTATAGACGAAGATTATCAACAGTCATTATTAGATAGCGTTTACCGTATCCATAATGGAACAGCATCACCTGGAGAACGGGATATCATTCGTACTATTTTCGAGAATGTTAAAGAACTTGCTAGCAATCTTGATAATGACAATGATGCCATATCTTTCGAATTTAGAAATGAAGACGATGAGCCTATCTTAATTGCAAAATCAACACGTGTCGAAGATTTCATTCAATATGACTTTGATTATCAGGTAGATTCGGAATCAATTGAAGAATTAGAATCTTCTACCACTGAAGATCCTGAAGAAAATATAGAAATAAGTTCTGATACTTATATCCCTCAACCTACTGTTCCAAGTGATTGGCAAAATTCTGGTAACACTAACCCTGCTTCAAATTATGAAGAACCTGCTCAGCCAGAACAACCTACAACGGAACCAGGAGAGTCAACGGATAACGATACCGTTGAATAAAAAAATAGCGCGCCATATTCACTAGAACAAGGCGCGCTATTTTTTTGAGAAAATAAAAAGGCACATGGCTTTGTCGCTTAGGGCTGCTACCTTCCAGTCCTGACCCGATTCACGACGCCACCATTGCCTCGATAATTAGTTTAACAAATTTATGTATGAATAACAAGCATGAATATCGAATTCTCTTAACACAATTTTTTCATGTTTGCTGATGGGTATTATCGGGAAATACTCTGAAATATCCACAGATTAACTCCTAATTTTCTAAGTTATCCACAGTTTTGTGGATAACTTTTTTGTTTTTTCGTTCTTTTCGTAATTTTCTAAAAAATTGAGTTAGTTTCTCACCACAAGTTTCTGCATAAACACCTTCAATAATCTGCGATTGATGATTTAAACGTTCATCCATCAGTAAATTCATTAATGTTCCAGCAGAACCAGCTTTAGGATCCTTCGCACCATAGACAACAGTTTGAATGCGTGAATTGATAATTGCTCCAGCACACATCGGACAAGGCTCTAAAGTAACATATAATGTAGCCCCATCTAAACGCCAAGCATGTAAATACTTATTCGCTTCGTCGATGGCGATCATCTCTGCGTGAGCTAGTGCACAATGTTGTGTTTCACGTAAATTATAGCCTTCACCAATAATCGCGTCTTGGTAAACAACGACTGCCCCAATCGGCACTTCTCCTAACTGCTCTGCTTGATCTGCGAGTAATAAAGCCTTCTCCATCCAATGTTCATGTATTTTCTTTTGACTATGAGGTAATTCTTCAATATGTTGAATTGAACTATCCTTTGGCATCATTTCCTCCAAAAAAATATTGATAAGCCTAAATATGGCTTATCAATATCATAAATTAATTATTGAATAAGTCAGCAACTTTTTCAGTCGCTTGATTTGTTTTGTCTTTAGCAGTATTTACTAAAGAGCTTAAAGTATCTTGAGCAGAATCAGCGGCATTATTTGCTGTGTCAGCTAAATTTACTAAAGTTGTTATTTCTGCATCTGATAAGTTATCAACTGCATTAACTAAAGCATCAGAACCATTTAATTTATGACGAACATAAAATTTAGCTTTTTCGCGATTAATCATACCTTCTACTCGTCCACGTGCTTCATCACTGAAATATAAGTATGCTGCTGTTCCAGCCACAGCTACTGTCGCTCCTAATAAAAACAATCCAAATGTTCTTCCTGTGTTTTGTTTACTCATTTCTATCACTCCTCATTTTCATGTAATTACATTATATCAAACATTGGTAATGGTTTCGAGAAAAATGCGATGCAATGATAAAAAATTAAAAAGAGTCTGGACAAAATACCAGACTCTTCCCTATATAAAGTATTTAAATTATTTTATTAAAAACAAGACAAGGATGAATGTTAATTCTTTTTGTTATCTATCAGACAATACTGATTTTGGATATTATCCATCCTAAAAGTCTTAATCTACCTTTAATTTAACATAAACAGTCATTATTTTGTTCGATTATTGATATTAATGGATCCTTGACGACCACCGATTGTGATTTCATCACCTAATTCGATCTGACCACTTAACATCATTTCACTGAGTGTATCTTCGATTTGTTTTTGGATAGCTCGACGTATTGGACGAGCACCGTACTCAGGATCGAATCCAGCATCTGCAATAATATCAACTGCGGTATCCGTGACGCGCGCACTAATTTCTAATTCGCTTAGGCGATTAATAATCTCTTGCGCTTGCAATTTAACAATTTCACGTATTTGTTCTTTTGATAATGAATGGAATACCACAATTTCATCAATACGATTGATAAATTCAGGTCGAAAGGCTAATTTTACTTCTTCACGAATACGTTTCTCCATCGCTTCGAAATCATTAGAATAATCTACTGCCCCAAAACCTACAGATTTCTCATCTCTAATCGCAGTTGCGCCAAGATTTGATGTCATAATAATAATCGTATTTCTAAAATCTACTCGTCGCCCTTTTCCATCCGTTAAATGTCCATCATCAAATACTTGTAAAAGAATATTGAAGACATCTGGATGAGCTTTTTCTACTTCATCTAATAATATAACACTGTATGGTTTTTGACGTACTAACTCTGTTAACTGTCCCGCTTCATCATAACCTACATATCCTGGTGGGGATCCAACTAGGCGTGAAACAGAATGTTTTTCCATATACTCAGACATATCAACACGTATCATATTATCTTCACTACCAAACATAGAGTCAGCCAGAGACTTCGCTAGTTCGGTTTTTCCAACACCTGTTGGACCTAAGAATAAGAATGAGCCAATTGGTCTTTTTGGATTTTTTAGTCCACTATAAGCACGTCTAATCGCACGAGAGACGACCGACACGGCTTCATCTTGACCAATTATACGTTCATGCAGTTCTTCTTCTAGATGGATTAGGCGTTGTGATTCTGCCATTGTCATCTGTTGAACAGGTATGCCAGTTGACTGTGCTAATACTTCCGCTACATCATCGCCGGTTACAATCAGTGTATTTGCCTCTTTTTTACTCTCTGATTCTCGTTGTTTTTCTAATTTTGCTTCTAACTCTTTTTCTTCAATCCGAACTTCTGATGCACGTTCAAAGTCACGATCTAAGATAGCTTTTTCTTTTTGATTAGCAAGTTCAGCAAGTTGTTTCTCTAATGTATTCGTTGTGGAATTTTCGGTCGTTTGATCGATGCGAACTTTTGCGGCCGCTTCATCAATTAAATCAATCGCTTTATCTGGTAAACGACGATCTGTAATATAACGTGCACTTAATTTAACTGCTGATTTTACAGCATCATCTGTAATTTCTACTTGATGATGTTCTTCGTAACGGTCTTTGATTCCTGCGATGATCTGTAAAGTCTCGTCTTGTGTTGGTTCATCAATCATGACACGAGAGAATCGTCTTTCAAGTGCAGCATCTTTTTCAATATATTTTTGGTATTCATCTAACGTTGTCGCACCAATAACTTGAATTTCGCCACGAGCTAAAGCTGGTTTTAAGATATTTGACGCATCAATAGCTCCTTCTGCGCCACCAGCTCCTATAAGTGTATGTAATTCATCAATAAATACAATGACATTTCTATCTTCTTGTAATTCTTCGATAATTTTCTTCATACGCTCTTCGAATTCACCACGGTATTTTGTGCCGGCCACTAATGATGAAATATCTAACATCATCAGCCGTTTATTTGCTATATCTTCAGGTATTTCGCCTTGTACCATTTGAACTGCGAGACCTTCTGCCACAGCTGTTTTACCAACACCAGGTTCTCCAATTAATACCGGATTATTCTTGGTTCTACGACTTATGATTTGAATGATACGACGTATTTCTTCATCACGACCAATAACAGGATCTAATTTGTCATTCTTTGCCAGCTCTGTTAAATCTCTTGATACTGAATCAAGAGTTGGCGTTAAACTATTTCCTTCAGACTTCTCATTTGGTCTAACTGAACGACGACGTGAGGCATTTCCTGCCATTTTTTCATTCTGTTGACGACCAAGCATATCGTAAATTGCTTGTCTTAATTCATTTAAGTTTACTCCGGCATTTTTTAATAATACAGTCGCATAAATTTCTTCATTTAACATTCCTAATAATAGATGTTCTGTGCCTACTTTTGATGCTCCCATTTTTTTAGCATCAGTGGAAGCATTCATAATAATCTTCTTAGATCTTGGAGAATAAGGAATTACAATATCACCATGTGTTCTCGGCTTAGCAATCGAACCTTGAATGGCTTCTAATTCGATAATTAGACGCTCATAACTAGCTCCAAAATCACGTAAAACTTTTCCCGCAATTCCATGTTCTTCTAATGCTAAACCAAACAATATATGTTCTGTTCCTACCGCATTATGCCTCATATAATAGGCTTGTTCAGCTGCATATAACATTGCTTGACGAGCACTATTTGTAAATAATTCTTCAAACATAAACTCACCTCTTAATTAATTCTTAGTTGTTCAAATGCTTTTTTTAATAAATATGTCCGAACTTCAGGAGCGAAATCTGTAATGGGTTCTAATGTTTCATTACTAATAAGAGTTTGGAGTATGCGTCCTTCTCTTTCAGACATAACTTCATCATCAATCATTGTATTTATCATATTATGTGCGAATTTATCACTTACATTTTTATCTAATAGGTCAATCATTCGATCAATATAATCCACCTCATCCACAAGCTGTATCTTTAAGATACGAATATAACCACCACCGCCACGTTTACTCTCAACTTGGTAGCCATGTGCTTGGGTAAAACGAGTGTTTATTACATAATTCACTTGGGAAGGTACACAATCAAAACGCTCCGCAATATCGCTTCGCTTAATTTCTATTTGCTCACTATCATTTAAGAAACGTTTGAGATAAGACTCAATAATATCTGACATGTTACGTTTCGCCATTTAACCCCTCCTTTGTATCATTGACTATTTTTGACCAATTAGTGTTTTAAAAAAGGTCGATAAATATTACCTGACCTTCTTTGACTATTATAGCAAGATATTTAATTAAAAGCAATCAATTCGATTATTGATTTTCAAATCATTTAAAAATTCAATCAATTGACTTTTGAAAAAGAAAAACAAGCAACTTATCCATGAGGTAGATCATTCTTTTTTCTTAAACGTGCCTAATGACCCACATTTTCTTTATTTTCTAAATTATACTCTCTATTAATGAGACCGTTTCATAGATCTTTTTCACTATTTACAATTTGAAAGCATCAGTGTCAATACATAATTCACAGATATTATTATTCTGAGGAAGCTTTTACACCATTATGAAATACTTCCGTGACGTCATCATCATCTTCAAGTGCATCGATAATTCCTTCTAACACACTGTAATCTTCATCAGATAATTGTATCTCATTTTGCGGAATCATTGATAGCTCTGCAGTACTCAAATGATATCCATCTTCTTCTAATGAATCACGAACTGAAGCGAAATCATTTGTTTGTGTATATATCTCAAAGACCTCATCACTAACCTCTAATTCATCGCCACCTGCTTCTAAAACACTCATTAACATTTCATCTTCATTAACATCCAAGCCTTCTCGCTCAATAGCGATATAACCTTTACGTTCAAACATATAGGAAACTGATCCCATCTCACCAATAGTTCCACCATTTTTATTATAACAAACGCGGACATTGGTCTGTGTTCGATTTCTATTATCCGTTAAAGCTTGCGCCATAATTCCCACACCATTTGGACCATAACCTTCATACATTACTTCTTCAAAATTATCTCCATCAGCTGAGGATGTAGCCTTATCTATCGCTCGCTTTACATTATCATTCGGCATATTTTGAGCTTTAGCACGGTCCATTGCTAATCGCAGTGCAGGGTTCATATCAGGATCTCCGCCGCCTTGTTTAGCTGCTACATATATTTCACGTGATAATTTTTGGAAAATCTTGCCTCTTTTTGCATCTTGTGCACCTTTTCTTTGTTTTATGTTATTCCATTTTGAATGTCCCGCCATAAAATCATCTCCTCTTTACTCAATATTTTTTCAAAAAAGAATCACTATCCGTCATGCGATTATGACGTTTTTGATTCCATTAAAATGATTCGATTCATTTCATGATGTATCTGTTCAGCAATTTCTTTCCGTTCTTCTCGAAAATGTTTATCACCCTTGAAATATATCGGTTCACCACAACGAATTTGAAAAGTATCTTGACTCGCATAAACAGGTAAAAATCTAACTCTTTGCCCAGTTTCTTTGTAATAAGCGCGATCGATATTAAAAAAACCTTCATAAATCTTACCAACATGAGTCGTGGTACTAGCATAATCAACATCTGGCAAGATTAAAACAGGCTGATTTTTTTTCAATGTTTCTATTGTGATATCAAATGTTTTAACAATTTTTCGCGAAGAGCGAAACACTGGTATTGCCTGCAAGGAATGCATCCCCCAAGCTACGATATGCGAAGCTGGTTTCGCTAGTTGTTTAGCTATTTTTTTTGGCATTTTAAAACGTTTTGTAAATGTAAAATTTACATAATGATGGTAACAATCTTCTTGATCTACTATAGAAGAAAATATCCATGTTCTCACAAAGAATGGCAGCCATAACAATAAACGAATAGGACCCTTTAAATTTTCATGATGGGATACAAATACGGTAGGTTCAATTGACTCTGGCAATGTGTCTTCTAAAAAGCGATATGATCTAGAAAATTTTCGCACAATAAAGCGAATGCTTAAGAAAAAAAATCCATAGTTAAATAAAGTAGCTCTAGACCACATTGGATGTTTATTTGAATTCATCTCCAAAATATCCTTTCATTAATGCCATTCCTATTGAAAATGAATCTGAAAATGTCTGGTAATTTGAAAAATGCTCATCGTGATAGACCGTGGTAATCCTTTCTTCATAAAAACTCAATCTATTTCGAGCAATATAAATCAACATATTAATCTCATATTCAAAGCCAGCACCGTCAATACTACTACAATTATGAAATTGTGAATTCTTAACTCCTCTTAACCCTGTTTGCGTATCATGTAAATAATACTTAAACAATAATTTAAAAAGGTGTGAAGCTAAAAAATTGCCAATCTTACTTCGTAAAGGAACCTGAGGCTCGGTAAAATCACGAACACCGATAACAAAGTCCACATCCTTTTCAATTAAAGCATCACCAATATTTAAAACATCTTGAATGAGATGTTGTCCATCAGCATCTGCTGTAACTGCGCCTTTTATAGAAGCATCTAAATCTTCTAAATATTTAAATGCAGTTTTTAATCCTGCACCTTTTCCTTTGTTTGTGGAGTGAGTTAAGACGACTGTCCGATTGAGACTTTTTATCTGTTCGAATAACTCATTATATTCAATTGGATTACCATCATTTATCACAATAACAAGTGCCACATTTTCATTAATCAGATGTGAAATGTAATTAGGTAAAGTATTCATTGGATAATATGCTGGTATAATTACCGCAAAGGGTCGCTCCATCGCCTAGACCTCCTATAAAGAATATAATAATAAACTGTATAACCATTCTAACACAGGAATAAGCTGATTTCCGAAAAAAAGATTTTTGACTTAAAGGCTGTATAAAGTAATTTACAATATATAATTTAAAAAGACAAAGTCATTGACTTTGTCTTTCAAATTTAAAGCGGAAGACGGGGTTCGAACCCGCGACCCCCACCTTGGCAAGGTGATGTTCTACCACTGAACTACTTCCGCAGACCTTATTTATAAAAGCCACCTGACGGAATCGAACCGTCGACCTCTTCCTTACCATGGAAGCACTCTACCTACTGAGCTAAGGCGGCATATTATCACACTCTATTAAATTGTTATATGTAAAAAAATAAGCCTGTTAGAGAAAAATCTAACGAGACTTTAGAAGGTATAATCTTCTAATTTTTGTTATTTATCAAAATATACTCCGCCAGCTGGGCTCGAACCAGCGACATCATGATTAACAGTCATGCGCTCTGCCAACTGAGCTATGGCGGAATAAGATAAACAACCTGCGTGGCAAAGACCTACTCTCGCAGGGACAAAGT
>JACBXP010000010.1 GCA_015863185.1 Aerococcaceae bacterium DSM 111020 | reverse complement strand
CACCACGACATTTATATTTTAACGACGAAGACGCAGACATAAAGTATAATAAACGAAAAAGTGCATAGAAAAAGACGACTGAAATATCAGTCGTCAAAACTCCGTCAACATTATTTGACATAGAGCCAATAATTTCGCACTTCTTGATTCGACTGTTATTTTTTACTGTTATAAAGACATCAATATTCGTTCAATAAATAGAATAAAGTGATTTATTTGATACCAGCTGCATGCTCGCCAGCTAACCATCCGAAAGTAAATGCTCTAGAAACGGCTGTACCTGGTAATCTTTCAGGATATGTATATGCAAAGAAACCACCTGAATCATTTCCTGCAGCATATAATCCTGCAATCACAGAACCATCTTTACGCAGAACTTGCATATTGGTATTTATTTTCAGTCCATCTAAAGTTGATAGAATACGTCCTCCCAATAGACAGCCATAGAAAGGTCCTTCTTTAACTGCATGAAGTCGACTCGATTCATTACCAAAATCTTCATCGATCCCTTTCTCACATAATTCATTATATCGTTCAATATGTTGTGTTGCTGTTTCAACAGGTAATTGCAATTTCGCAGCGAGCTCCTCAATTGTGTCTGCTTTGACAATGTAACCTCGTTCTATCAGGTCTTGAATTTGTTTGTCATTGCCATCATATCCACCTGCAGAGACATATGTTTGCATTCCACCTGTTGGACTAGGATATTCAATTCGTGAACATCCTAGAGTGTGATTTGCATCAATGTGTTGACGATAATTACTATCCCAGACCATCACATACATATTGCCAGGCTGATATCCAGCTGCATTTACAATATAATCATAAGGAACAGACTCATTCGCAAAACGTTCTCCATTAATATTTAATTTCAGGAAAGGTTGGCTCCCCATCCAGAAGAAATCTTTAAAAGGCTCCATAATATAAGTCTCTTCAGCTTTGGTACCTGGTGGAACAATGCCACGGTCAAAGACCAATACGGCTGGCATTTTATCGCGGGCTGCACCTATCCAAGTCCCTGCAGAAATCCCTTCACCATAATTAGCGGGTGCATCTGAATACACATTCTCTTCAAGTGCTGCCGGATTTAAGTCTTCCAACATCTCAACATTATTCGCATAACCGCCTGTACAGAGAATTGTTCCTTTCATTGCTTTGATTTCGAACTTTTTACCATTCTCATCTTCTGCGATAATTCCCGTAACTGTATCTTGATCATTTTGTACTAAATGAATCATGCGGGTATGATATCTCACATCAACCCCTAGTTCATCAGCTTTTTCCACTAACATCGGTGCTAAACTCACCGCACCCTCATCATTTTGTGCATCATGTTGCGTAGGCCACCCCGGATAACGGTCATTAGGATCTCCTGTATCTGTTTCTACGTGGAAATAGGCTCCATTAGGCTTTAATAATTCTTCTTCAATAAAATCAAATCATTGACACGGCCTGATTGTTCAGCCCATAATTTAATTAAACGCTGATCCGCACGGTTAATCGCATATTGCATCAATGTATTGGTAATTTCATTTGCATCAATTTCAACGCCTGCTCTTTGTTGTGCATTAGAGTTGACTCCGCCAATATAAGTACGAATAAGACTAATGGATTTTTCTCTTTCGATTAGCATCGTTTTCGCACCTTGCTTTGCTGCAGAAATAGCTGCTAAAAAGCCAGCATTTCCACCGCCAACAACTAACACTTCCGTTTCAACTGTGTAATCGATTTGTTCTGACGATATTAATTTTGGCGCAATATTCCAGGCTTCTGTCTATGAATTATTCGTTTTAATTATGATGCCACATCCTTTATTGTTTATAGTTCAATTATACACAAACTAAGGTGTTTTGCGATAGAAAAAATAAACAAACCATTAACATCAAATGTCCATAATGCACGAATGATTGTTCGATTAATCACATAATATTTCGAATGCCTCTCCGGACCCTTTATTTTTATCATCCATATGTCTCCACTTGAGTCGACTGAATAATGGAGGTCATTTCTTCATCACGTAAATTAGAGACCGCTTCTAACACCGTCAACATAGTTTGATTAAATTCCTGAATACATGATTCAATTGTGTTATCTGTTTGTGGCAAATCTGTTTCTAATAAGATTCGGTCTTTAGGAATTTGCTGGACATATGCTCGCCCTTTTTTCTTTGCCAACATTTCTGGGTGGACCGATAGATAACCTCCACCTCTTATTAAACGAGTCAGTTCATCACTTGTTCCATTGAAACGATGAATAATGGGAATCACATTATGTTTTTCAATGTGTAATTCTTCAAATGTTTCTAAGATTTCATCTATACAATGCACTGCATGAACCGAGAGTATGTAAGCTTGTTCACTTTTCACTGCTTCTTCACACACAATTTGAAGAACTTGTTCGAAGACTTTTTCTTGTAGTGCTCGTTCTGCATACTTTAAACCATTATTACTAAAATCCATTCCAATCTCACCAATATAGTGCGTTGTGGAAATGAGATCTCGAAAAATTGCTAATTCTTTATCCGCTTGGTCATTGGATTGAATATACCATGGGTGAAAACCAAGTGAAATTTTAGATGGTCGAATTTCTGAATGGTATAACATATTATATTTTGAGGGTAATACAGTTTGAGCTACAATCCCCCATCCTAATTGATGAATGCTGTTGAGAAATTCGTTTCTTGCATCCTCATTTTCAATAAAATCAAAGTGATAGTGTGTATCTAATAAATAATCAGTCAATGGTATCATCCTTGTTTAAAGTTAATTTGTTCTGATAATTTTCCAAGCCAGCTAAACGACGAATCGCTTTACTTGCTAACATCATCCCCATCATTGGAGGCATATAACTCATTGTGCCTAAGGTTTCACTTTTTATTGAACTCCCACCATGATCTAATTTCACGGGTAATTCTGTCGAATATAAAACTTCAAGATGGTGAATTCCTTTACGTCTACATTCGCGCCGAATAACTTTTGAAAGCGGACAATTGACTGTCTGTTCAATTTGTTCAAATGTCAGTAAACTCGGATCAAATTTATTTGCAGCTCCCATGGATGAAAGCAAGGGCAAATCTTGTGCTGCACACCATTCATAGACACTGAGCTTTGCGGTAACTGTATCAATACAATCAATCACATAGTCAGGATGAGGTAATGTCGAAAAGACTTCTTCAATATTATCCCGATTGAGAAAAACTTGTTTTGTATGAACTTCGCAGTCTGGATTAATATCCTTGATTATTTCTTCCATTACTTCTACCTTTATGCGTCCAATAGTTGAGTCATAGGCAACGGTTTGGCGATTAATATTACTTAATTCAACCGTATCCTTATCCACTAAAATCAATGTTCCTATTCCACCTCGTGCTAAAGTCTCTGCACATTTTGCACCAACACCACCAATTCCTAACACCATCACTGTCGCATGGGCTAGTTTATTCAGTCCTTCTTCTCCCATCAATAAAGTCAATCTTGAAAAACGCTCAGTCGTTATGTCGTATACCATGATTCCACCATTTCTAGTCAGTTATTTTCCTATATTATATATTAACGATTGCTTCATTCAAAGAGTCTAAATAGTGAGTAAAAAAGTTAATCATCTCTAATTTCTACAGAAAGAATCTTTATCATCGCGACAATGCCATTCAACATTATTTTACTTATGCATGATTTTAAGCTAAAATATTTACAGATATTAGAGATGAGGAGTTAATTATGGAAAGATTAGTTGGGACTACTGTCAAGGGGTTACGTGCTCCTATTTTCAAGTCGGGTGATAATCTGATTGAGATGATTCCAGATTTACTTGAAAACTTTTACAAGCAAGAAGACATTGAAATTGGAACCAAAGATATAGTAGCCATTACAGAAAGTGTTGTAGCTCGTGCACAGGGCAATTATGCAACGGTGGACCAAATTGCTCAATCGATCAATCAGGATTTTGATGGGGACGAATTAGGACTAATCTTCCCTATTGTCAGTCGAAATCGTTTCGGTATCATTCTCAAAGCGATCGCAAGATCAAATGTTAGCAAACTTATTATTCAATTATCATTTCCAGCAGATGAAGTCGGTAATCACTTAATCTCAATGGATCAGATGGATGATGCAGACTTAGATCCATGGAAAGATTGTATCAATGAAACACAATTTAGAGCTTTATTCGGTGAAACAAAACATCAATTTACAGGAATTGATTATGTTACATACTTTAAAGAAATTGTTGAAACAGAAGGTAAAGAAGTAGAGATTATTTTTGCTAATAATCCTTTAACCATTTTAGATTATACAAAAAATGTCATTAACTGTGATATTCATACACGGAAGCGAACCAAACGTTTATTAGCAAAACATGGTGCAACATTCGTTCGTAGCTTAGATGATATCTTGACGAAACCAATGGATTGTTCTGGTTATAATGAAGAGTATGGCTTACTTGGTTCTAATCGTTCAACTGAAGAAGAAGTGAAACTCTTCCCACGTGATTGCATGACTATCGTTTCAGATATTCAAGCCGAGATGAAACAGCGGACCGGAAAAACCATTGAAGTCATGGTCTATGGCGATGGTGCTTTCAAAGACCCTGTAGGAAAAATTTGGGAGTTAGCCGATCCAGTTGTCTCTCCTGGATATACATCTGGATTAGAAGGAACACCTAACGAAGTCAAATTAAAATATCTCGCAGATAATGAATTCAAAAGCTTAGAAGGAAATGCTCTCAAAGAAGCAATTACTGAAGCAATCAGTAGCAAAGAAGAAAGCTTAATGGGAAGCATGGCCACTTTAGGAACAACTCCGCGTCAAATCCCTGACCTTATCGGTAGTCTTTGCGATTTAACCAGTGGTTCAGGTGATAAAGGGACTCCTATCATTTATATTCAAGGTTATTTTGACAATTTCACTAATTAATTTTCACATTCGCATCTCATTTATCAAATGATGATGCGATTTTTTTAATGGTTGCAAATAAAATAAGCCTGGAAAAAATTCCAGACTTATTTATCGATGTTGATATAGTTATTCACTTAAACTTCAACAGTCACAAGTATCTTCATTATATAAAACTTTAGATAGGCCTTATATTTTTGCCAAAGATATAATCTTGAACATTTTCACGGCTTTGCAACTATTAGAATAAGATTTTATCTGCTCCGCCAAATGTATTACCCAGTGCTTGGTGTGCTAGTACTTGGACAAAATGCCAAGGACGATCATAATTTGGTTGATAATAGAAGTCAACCATCGCTAATTGTTCGAGTGTCCATTTTGCATTAATCGCAATTGAAATAGCATTAATTGCATCCGCAACATCATGAACAGAAACAAATTGAGCACCTAAGATAACATGCGTATCTTCATCAAAGTAGATTTTCATATAGACCTTGCCAGGCTTGCGCATAAAGTCAGGATATACCTTCTCTTCAACATAAGCACTTGCTACTTTGCCATCATAACTATCTTTATTTATATTCGAAATACCTGTGGTGACAACCGTATAATCAAAAACATGCAATGCTGATGTTCCGGCAACTGGCAACATTTTCACTGTGTCTTTACCTAATGCATGTAATGCCGCTACAATTCCTTGTCGACGAGCATTCGTTGCTAAAGCAATCGGTGTTTTCTTACCGGTAGCTGCATTCACCACTTTTGTAGCATCGCCACCAGCATAAACATCTGGTGCAGAGGTTTCCATGTTTTCATTGATTTCAACATAACCTTTGTCGTCTAAATCAATAATACCATCTAACCAATCAGTATCTGGTCTTACACCAATCGCAACAACCACAGTGTCCGCTTCATACTCCTGTTTATCAGTAACGACACCTGTTACTTTTCCATCTTGTCCAGTAAGTTTTTGTACTTTCTCATTCCCATGGAAGTCAAGATTTTTCTCTTTAGCGTGTGCTTCTAACTGTTCTGCTAACTCGATATCCACATAGGTTGGTAAGATATGATCAAATGAATCGATTAACACTGTATCGATACCTGCTTGTGTATAAGCTGTGGCTACTTCAACACCTATATAGCCAGCACCTATGACGACTGCTTTCTTAGATTGCGCCATCCGCTCTTTAACGACCCCAGCATCTTCACGGCCACGGAAAGTATAAACATGTTCTAAATCATGCCCTTCAAATTTTGGAACAGGTGCATAACCACCTGGGCTCAATAGTAATTTGTCATATGACTGTTGAGTGGTTCCATCTGCTGTTTCGACTGTGATGGTCTTAGTCTCTGTATCCAAATCAATCACTTTCGATGCAGCATGCATATGGATTCCTTGATCTGCATAAGAAGCATTATTCGCAAAGTGCAATTCATCTAATTCCTGCGCAATATCCTCCAAATATGATTGTGCACCACAAGACATAAATGAAGCCTCTTCTGCTGCTTCATATAAATGAATTTCTGCTGTTTCATCCTGCTTCAATATGGTTTGGACAGCTTCATAGCCAAAATGAGATGTTCCGACAACGACAAATTTCATGTCATCCACTCCTTCTTTAAAATCATTCTAAGATACGTTAAGTATATCACAATCTTCAATGAATTCAAGAGAAACGTTTTCATAAACGATGAATATTACTTATTATTTTATAAGAAATATTCATAGATAATGCTCCTGACATTTAGTTTTCTATCCATGATTCGTGCGATTTTTCTTTTTATGTAAACGAATAATTTTCTTAGCACGATCTCTTGTTTTCTTATTTGGGCTCTTTAAACGACGCATCGCTGACGCCAAATCATTCTTTTCCATTTTTTTCCTCCTCTACCATGATGATTTTTTCACTCCTGGTATTAAACCTTGAAGTGCTAATCGTCGAAAATTTACGCGTGACAAGCCAAACTGTCGCATATAACCTCGTGGTCTCCCATCTAATCGATCACGATATCTTAATCGATTAGGATGCGAATCTTTAGGCAACTGCGCAAGAGCTTGATAGTCTTTATTCTTTTTTAGTTCTTGTCGAATTGTTGCGTATTGTTCAACCAAGGCTATTTGTTTTTGATATTTTGCTATTTTAGATTTTTTTGCCAAATAATCCCCTCTTTCATAAATAGTAACGATTACTATTTTACAGCAGTGATTTATTTTTGCAAGATTTTTTTATATTTTCTTTAATCGAGACAATTAAAATTGTCATAAAAAAAGAGCGGATAACATTATATCCACTCTTTTTCATAAATTCGCTTTAATAAAAACGAAGGCGCAAAGCATTTAATAATACAGATATTGAAGACAAACTCATTGCTAAAGCTGCAAACATTGGATCTAATAGTGGGCCACCAAATAAATATAAGATCCCCATAGCAATAGGGATTCCTAATGTATTATAGGCAAATGCCCAGAATAGGTTTTGTTTGATATTACGGATCGTTGCTTTACTCAACCCAATCGCTTCCACAACATCATCGAGCGAATCATGCATCAACACAACATCTGCCGATTCAATAGCAATGTCTGTTCCCGACCCGATTGCCATTCCTGAGTTAGCCTGAGCTAAAGCAGGCGCATCATTGATGCCATCTCCTACCATCACCACATTCTTCCCATCTGATTGTAATTCTTCTACGATGCTTGCTTTGTCACCAGGTAAAACTTCTGCATAAAAATTATCCAATCCAATTTGATCGGCTATTGCTTGAGCGGTAGCTTGATTATCACCGGTGACCATCATCACTTCTAGTCCCATTTCATGCATGCGCTGAATGGCTTGTTTTGAAGTTTCCTTGATTGGATCAGTGACAGTTATAATTCCTGCCAATTGTTTGTCCACTGCAATATACATCGGTGTTTTTCCTTGAGCAGCATAATGCTGTGCTTGCTCTGACCAATGGTGATCAACATTTTCAAGAATAGATTTCATTAATCTAAGGTTCCCAACATGAATCGTATGATTATCGAGCGTCGCAACAATGCCTTGTCCAGTAATCGAATCAAAACTTTCAGTGTCTTTTATTTTAATACCTTCTACTTCAGCATATTTGACAATCGCTTGTCCTAGAGGATGCTCAGAAGTCGCTTCTGCTGCTGCCAATAAAGTGAGCACTTGTTCCCGGTTCTCATTATTCACCAGCTCAAAATCTGAAACCGTCGGCTCCCCTTCTGTTATCGTACCTGTTTTGTCTAGCAAAACAATATCCGCTTCATGAATTGATTCAAGTGCCGCTCCTGATTTAATTAGAATTCCATTATTTGCACCATTGCCTGTACCAACCATGATGGCTGTAGGGGTCGCTAGTCCCAAGGCACATGGACACGCAATAATCAGAACGGAAATAAATATCTGCAATGCAAAAGCAATATCTTTTCCACCTACAAAGTACCATAATAACGCACTAACAATCGCTAGTATGATCACCGTTGGAACAAAATAAGCAGAAATAATATCAGCTAAACGTGCAATCGGCGCTTTTGAACCTTGTGCATCTTGAACCATGCGTACTATTTGATGAATGGTTGTATCTTCACCGACGCGTTCCACTATAAAGCGAAACGTTCCTGTTTTATTGATCGATGCTCCTGTTACTGTATCACCTACAGATTTCTCAACTGGTAAAGACTCTCCGGTCAACATTGCTTCATCAATCGCTGAAGAACCAGAAATTATTTCACCATCTAAAGGAATCGATTCTCCAGGTAATACTTGTATAATATCTCCTACCTGAACCTGTTCTACCGGTATCATTTCAGTCGAGTCATCAGTTACAACACGCGCTTGACTAGGGGCTAAATCTAGTAACTCTTTAATCGCTGACGATGTTTTTCCTTTGGCGATTTCTTCCATATATTGTCCGAAAGTGAAAAGCAACAAAATCACCGCTGCTGACTCAAAATATAACCCCGGAATTTCATTTAAATAACCCGTTAATAATAAAACGGTCATGACAATCCCCTGAAGATAAGCAGCCGAAGTTCCCATCGCAATCAATGAATCCATATTCGGATGTCCTTTAAACAAAGTTTTAAATCCTCGTTGGAAAATATCTCTGCCCATGAATACGACAGGAGTCGCTAAAAGTAATTGAACAATAGCATTGGTCTCCGGAGGTGTCTCCAACGCCAGCCAATCTGGTAACTTTAGACCAACCATGGGCCCCATTGTCAAGATAAATAATGGAATCGTAAAGACAGCCATGCCGATCAAGGTCTTTTTATACGCATCGAGATGAGCTTGTTTCTTAGCTTCTTCCATTTCATAGACATCCATTGATGATAATTGAGCTTCCGCTTGATAACCGATATCTTCAACAGTATCCATAATCAGTTGATTATCGGGTTCACCTTGCCACTCGACTGTCAATGTATTGGTTGCTAAATTTACATTCGCCTCATCGACGATATCTAACTGATTAATACCTCGTTCAATCGATTGTGCACAAGAAGCACATGACATTCCTTCAATCGAAAAATGTTGATAATCTTTGTTGCTATTCGCTTCACTCGCTAGATCTGATTGGTCAATGAGCTGATAACCAGCTTGATTAACAACTTCTTTGAGGTCATTGACAGACATCATTTCAGGATTATAAGTCACTGTTGCTCGATTAGTTGATAAATTAACATTTGCTTCAACGCTTTCTGCACTATTTAAACTGCGTTCCACAGTCTGGGCACAGGAAGCACAAGACATCCCATCAATAAGAAATGTTTCTTTTACTGATTGTTCCATTCTTATTTCCTTTCTGTTTTTAATAACGCCTATTTTTTATTCATAATAACATTGACACTTTCCTGGCTCACAATGACAAGCCACTTCAACTGGTGCACTATCCATTTTGTTACGCAATAAATCTTGTAACGCTGAGATATCATTTTTACTCAAATCGATATCTTTTATTATTTCAAATAATAATGTCCCATGTTTCTTATTACAAACATGCGCTAGCGATTGATGCATCTTATGAATATTGGCATCTTGCTGTTTGATCGTTGCCGTATAAAGATAAGGTGATTGTGAGATATCTTTTTTTATATACCCCTTTTGGGTTAATCTAGTTAAAAGGGTTTTTATCGTGCCTTCTTTCCAATCTTTTGAAAGTATCAAAGTGTCAATTAATTGACGGTTTGTTATGGATCCTTGACTCCATACGACACGCATTACTTCCCATTCTGCTTCTGAAATTGCTAATTCTGTATCTATATTCGTAGTCATTGAATATCCTCCGAGTTTACATTTGTATTCTAACTATAGTTTACATCTGTAAACATCCATTGTCAAATATTTATACGCTAATTAACAATTTAGACTAAAAAAGTCTATTGATAAACAAGTAACTATATCGCTCTTGATAATCAATAGACTTTTCGTTTTTATAGTGAAGTGATTATTCATGTTCTATTCTAAAACATCATTTTCATTCAGTAAAATTACGATTCTTTGATAAACTCATCGATTATTATTTGATATTTTGAATTGATTGTTAAGAAATAAAAACCAATCATTAAGGCAATAAAGCCCCCTATCATAACAATATTAAGGGAAGAGTAGAGAAATAAACTGGCTGCCATGGTTGCACCGATTAAATAAAAAAGGACATTACGAATATGAAAATAGAATTTCTAATCTTCAGTCGAATGTCCATGTAAACGGCGACCAATTTCTAACCCGATATCCGTTAACGTTCCCGTTAGAATCGTTGTTCTTACAACCATTCCTTTGTAAAAAACAAACATCGCATTTTGAAATCCTAGAATGAATGCTAAAAATAACATAAAATAAAAAGAACGCGTGCTAAACAATCCAAAGAGAATAATGATACATCCCCAAACAATAAATACACGTCCATAATTAATGCGACGGTCATAATATTTAGACGGAAAAAATATTCCTGACACAATGGTTCCAATAAAGAAAAATGACGTTAAAATTAATAACCGTATCATTTGCCAATAATCACCTTCAATAAATTCTAATGCAGCATTCGTTAAAGATCCGGTATGACCTGCTAACATCTGCGAAAAAAATAAGATGGCCATCACATTAAGATAACCGGCAAAAAAACGTAGTAAATAGACACTCCGTGCAAATATCCGATCTGAACTCTTCAATATATATACCTCCACCTTTCACATAACTGAAAATTTACATCTGCAACTAAAGATTTCTTCTGCATTAAAAAGTGACATTGCTGCGAAAAAAATAAACACAAACAATGTCACTTTACTTGAATATTTTAATTAAACACGTGGAATAAACAAATTGCCATTCGTTAAGGCCATAATTGCTTTAATCGAATGCATACGATTCTCAGCTTGTTGAAATTGACGTGCCTGGTCACTTCGGAAAATCTCATCCGTTACTTCCATTTCTTGGATATCAAAGTGTTTAGAGACATATTGACTAAAATCTGTCGCTGTGTCATGAAAAGCTGGAAGACAGTGCATTAATATCCAATCGCCTTCAATTCTATCTGTCAGTTGACGATTAATTTGATAAGGTTCGAGTAGACGCAGACGATCTTGAAATTTATCTTCTTCCCCCATTGATACCCAGACATCAGTATACAGTGCATCCGCATTGACCACTGCTTGTTGAATATCAGAAGTAATCATAGGTTCCGCTCCCGTTTCTTCTCCATATTGCTTGGCTAAGTCAATAGCTGATTGTTCAGGTAATAAACGTTGAGGCGAAGCGATCGTGACATTTACTCCGAGCATCGTACCCGTGATTAATAAGGAACGGGCCACATTATTACGGCCATCGCCACAATATATTAAATTGAGACCTTGAAGTTCTCCAAACTCTTCCTTTAAAGTCATGAAATCCGCAATCATTTGAGTAGGATGCCATTGATTAGATAGACCATTCCATACAGGAACTTTTGCATGCTTGGCTAGTTCCTCTACCACGTCTTGATCATAACCTCTATATTCGATACCATCAAACATTGATCCCAAGACGCGGGCAGTATCTTGGACCGATTCTTTATTACCTAATTGAATATCATTTGTCCCTAAATATTCAGGCGCAGCTCCTAAATCATTGGCCGCTACCGTAAAAGCTGCACGCGTTCGTGTCGATGTCTTCTCAAATAATAAACAAATATTTTGTCCTTTAAGATATTCGTGGGGTATTCCTTTTTTCTTTAATTGTTTTAAATGGAGACTAAAGTCAATAATATATGCTAACTCTTGGGGTGTATAATCAATTTCTTTTGCAAAACTTCTTCCTTGAAATACATTACTCATCAGATATACTCCTTAATATTGATTTCTTGAACGAGGTATAAGATTATAAGGGCTGTAAACTACCGATTAACCCCTGCGCAGTCTTAGGTGGGTTCTGTAGGATTGCTCGTGCTTTATTCATATCTACTTTCACATTATAAGTCAAAATTCCAGAAGGTTCTCCGTCAGATAAATAGTAAACAATATAACCTTCACCAATTTGTTCAATTATCTCATCATCCCGGTTACGACTCATTTCTCCGACACCTTCAATCGAGATATCTAACACATCGGTGTATGATAGAGGGGCGCCAAATTCAAACCGTTCTTTGACTCCTGTCATATTTCTACCTGCTACTTGTCCAGATTTCACCGCTTGGTCTTCATGCTCAAAACGATTTCGACCGATAATCACATCCTCATAATTTAAGACATCACCTGCCACATAGATAGACGGATCTGATGATTGTAAATATTCATTCGCAATGACTCCATTGCCTACTTCGAGTCCGGCTTGTTCCGCTAGTACTATATTCGGCTCCACACCAATCCCCAAGACAAGAAAATCTCCTGTAAATTCTCGTCCATCTTCTAATGTTAAGACCACAGTTTGGTCCTTCACTTGATAATGATCGGCATAAGCATCGCCAACCAATGTTACTCCTGCCTCTTTAAAGCTCTGTTGAAATTTCTCTGCTAATGCCAAGGGCAATCGCTTCTCATTCAAGACTTCATCAGGATATAGAAGCGTAACATCGACACCATTAATTTGCAGGCTCGCTGCTAATTCTGCACCAATCCAGCCACCACCAACAATCAACGCTTTACTATCTTTTTTTGCAAAGCCTTTTAATTGACGATAATCTTCAAACGTACGAATCGCTAAGACACGATCACTCTTTGGACCTTCAATCCATTTAGGATCACTACCTAACGTATACAATAGTTTGTTATAAGTATATTGTGCATCATCATCGATAATGACCATTTTCTTTTCTGGATGAATCGCTGTGACTTCTGCTTCCGTTAAATAATCAATTCCTTCATCATCCAAGAATCCATAGTAAATACTTTCTTCCGGATAATTATCAAATGTCCAAAATTCTTTCGTTAATGGGGGACGATGATAAGGTTTATCTAATTCTCTAGTAACAATAAGAACGGTACCATCTGGATCACGCTTACGAATCTCCATGACAGCATTGGCACCAGCCATCCCTCCACCAAGAATCATATAATCATAAGATTGTGACATCGTTCATTCCTCCAAATATTATTTGCTTTGTTTATACATATAGTAACAAAAAACCATGAATTTGTATGTTAAAGTGCTGTGCCTATTGGTTTTATAACGATTTAGCTATAAAAAAAGATGAACAGCGCTGTTCATCTTCAAAACACTTTATTTACCTCTCAATGACGATTTTTTCGGTTCAATTTTCTATTTGGAGTCAATTTACTGATTTGATTAACGGACGGCTCCAAATCAAAACGGAACAAAGCTTTCATTAACCAAATGAGAAAAACATAGACAATCATTGGAATGATACAATTGACTATAATTAACATGGCCGCCGTGTCAATTAAATTATTGAATGTTGTTTTGGTTTGCTCCACCAAATTATTTGCTGATGATGTGAGGGAATTTGTTACACTACCAACCGCATCATTAGCAAATTCATTCAGATTATCCACTCCTGAATTGAATGCTTCGCTTGCTTGTTCTAAAAGATTTTTCTCTTCATTTTGGTTTTCCTCTGTAGATTCTTCTACAGACTGCGATTCATTTTCAATAGCTACTTCATTGACTTCTGCCTGTGTTTCTTCAGATTGATTAATCGTTGTTTGAATTTGTTCTTGATACGTTTCTTCCATTTGTGAAGTAATAAAAATCGTTGTTGGTACAATTAAAATCGTTGCTAAAGAGAATATTGTGATATTTTTTTCGATTTTCTTCACTTTAATCAATCCTGATGGATCGAATCCCAACTGTTCTAAAACATTAGCCACCGTGTTCGATCCGATGCCCAATGGGATAACAAAGCGCAACAGCACTCCTGTAAACGATAGAAAAACATAACGTTGCAACCATATTCCACCAAAGACAAGCAATAGATAATCTGCGACACCAGCAATGTTTTCTGCAAGGGGAGTGGCCATATCACCTGGTAAAGCGGATATCAATGTTGAAGTGAGTGTGGAGATACTAAGTATCGCTAAGACTGAATTTTTCATGTCATCCAGATGGACTTCGACATATTCAGTGAGCCCAAACAGCCCATCATTTGTTGACAACCAAATAAAAAAAACAATGAAAAGAATACCTACAACTATTTTGATGCGGTATTTATTTTGCTCATACCTTTCCCCTAGTAAAATGGGTTCATTTGACATAACAGCCCCTCCTTGAATGATGATCTTTCTAATTCATAGATGTATTTTAGACAAATCCAACAATCAAGTCAAAATCTAATCAATGATAGATGAAAATTCAAACTAAAGTCCCAGATAAAATCATTGCATTAGATACAAATATTAAAAAACTTCACTATCCTAAACTCGGTAGTGAAGTTTTCCAAATTTATTTTCAATTGTTAATATTTTTCAATCGCGGTCACGATTTTTTGAATGAGTGAGTCATCTGAAAGTCCTGTCACTTCTTGGATTACATCTTCAACTGACTTTTCATCTAGTAACGACTGTAACTCAACCGCTTGAGGATCATTGGCATCATCGTAATGGAAAATCATTCCAATTGTGTCCACCAAGGCATCGATACTTAAGTTTTGTTCATATGCTTCACGCATTGGACGTACAAAGCGTTCATCATATCCTAGTTTACGGATTGGGGTTCTTGCTACGCGAGTAATGTCATCTGAGATATGTTCATTTTGAAAGCGACCAATAATTTTTTCAATATATTCCTGGTGCGTGTCATGTTCGAAGCCCCATTTAGCTTCTAATAATTGTCCTGTTTCATTTAATACAGCTCTCAACTGATTTAAAATTTTTTCATCTTCCATCGCTTGGTCGATTGTTTCATAATCATGATAATAACCTGTATAAGCAACCGTCGCATGACCTGTATTAACTGAGAACAGTTTCCGCTCGATATAAGGTTCTAAGTCTTCAACATATAGAACACCTTCAAGTTTTAACTCTGAATGCTTCATTTGCGTCTGATCAACAACCCACTCGCTGAAAGGTTCTACCGATACGAATAACGGATCTTCATGTGACTGCATTGGTACGATTCGGTCTACTGCTGCATTTGGAAAACCAATATAGCGATCTAAATAGCTTTTTCCATCGTCATTTAAATGCTTGAGTATCTCTTCTTTAAAGAATTGGGAGCCACCAATCATATTTTCACAAGCAATAATATCAATCGGTTGCGTAATTCCCTGATCCTTACGAGCCAAGATACCTTCTGCCACTAATTGAGCGATATGAGGCAATACATTGGGGCCGATTGCTGTTGTGATTAAATCAGTCTCAACAATCGCTTCAATGACTGAGCGTGCATCGTCACCATTATTGATTCCTGTTACATTACTAATATGAATTTGTTTCTTATCTTTATCAGCAAGTTCAATCTCATATGAACGACGCTCTTGTAATGCAGTAATTACAGCAGCATTCATATCAACGAAAGTTACCGCAATATCATTATTAAATAGCACTTCACCAATAAAGCCACGTCCGATATTACCTGCACCAAAGTGTACTGCTCGCATTAAATGTCAACCTCCTCAAGTAGTTGAATAATTTCTTCAGGACTATCAGCATTCACTAGACGAACAACATTCGCTACTTCTGAACAGAAAATCGCAATCTGCGATAATACTTCTAAATGCTCATCTCCGACGCCAGCTAAGCCGAAAATCATCATGGCCATTTTCTCTTGCTCTTCATCTGGAGCAAAATCAACGCCGTGAGGTACTTGAATGATTGAAATAGCTGTCTTTTTAATCATTGTCTTCGCTTCATCCGTACCGTGGGGAATAGCGACAAAATTGCCCATATGTGTTGTAACAATATTTTCTCTATCTAACATTGCATCAACATAACCTTCATCCACTGCACCAGCTTGAACTAAAAGTTCGACTGCTTTTCGAATCGCTTCTTCTTTGTTTTGGAAGGTTTGATTTGTTAAGATTGCCTCTTTTTGTAATCTCATTACATTTCCTCCTTTTGTTCAATATAATATTTAATCTCTTCAATAAAAATCCGACTCATTAATTCTTGAATCATTGGTTGATCGCCTGTTTCATACAGATGACTATATAAATCATTCTCAATCAATGAACGACTAATCGCTCCCAAGATATTATTCATTCCGTCATCCATTGGATTAGGTGCTAACAATAATAGAATCCGTTTCAGTGAAATCATCTCACCATCCATTGCTTGGATACTCACCGCATTGGCTAAGTCGAAGATTCCAAAAAATGGTTCTAGCACATGTTCCGTCGACGCATGAAACAATCCCATTGAGCTTTGTGGCAGTCCAACTGGTGATAATTGCACTCTTTCTAAGATTGTTTGAGACGTTTGTTGATGGTCTTCTGTAATATTTTCAGGCAATTCCTGAATCATTTGCTCAATAATTTTTTCAAGTCTGCGTTCATTCTCTAATGAAATAATACGCAATTGTGTAACTAATTGTCTAGATAACTTCGTTACGTGTTCTAATTGAGAAAGGAATAACTTTTTATTATTCATTAATAAATCAGTTTGTTCTTCATGAAAAGCTGTTTGTGTTTCGATCTTATCCATAATCAATTGCTGAATTTTCTCTAATTCTGTCATTTTTAACAGGGGCGAAATAATTAAATAATCTTGTTCAAATTGATCAAGATATACTGTTGACAAAATCAAATCAAACCGTTCGAAATCTAAACTCGGTAAATCCGAAATTTTAGCACTTTGAATCGCTGATATCTCAGGGATATTTTGCTTTAACCGACTTTCAAGAATTCTTGACGTGCCGATACCACTTGAACAAATGACCAAAACATTCACTCGCTTTTGTGGTTGGGGATTGCGCTCTAATGATGTCGCAAAATGTAGTACAAAATAAGTCAATTCATCTTGTGATATCGATTGAATTTGAAAAATTTCCTTGAAATGTCTTTCAACTGCTTGATATAAATCTGGATATTTCATACGCATATCTTCTAATACGGTAAAAGATTGTTTCCCCAGTAAATTAATGGGACGTCTAAGTGCAGCCTGCATATGGCTGAATAAATTATCAAATAATTGGGCATCATGCCGGTAATCATTTCCAGTCTCTTGACTGACCGCACGAATAAATTCTTTAACTTGATATACTAACTCGCTATCAAAATCTTGATGAAAAATTGTCAGTGATTCTTTATAATTCACACCTGCTAATAATAAGGCAAGATAATGCCTTGCATCAATTGAGAAGGAGTAATTCAATTTTTTGCTTAATTGTGCTGTGATTCGATGTGACAAATGAATAATATGTTGATCGATACGTTTGATTCCTTTCACCGCATCCATCTCTTTATTCATACTTAGTCGATCAAGTAAAATAGCAGTGCCGATTATAACGCGCATTAATTGCGTATCAGAAACTCTTTCAATAACTCCTTCTACTTGCTGTTCAATCACTTGGGTAGCAATGAATAAATGATGTTGGTTCAGCATACGTAATACAGACGGCGCTTTTACCTCTGTTTGTCCTTGTTTAAGTTGATCAAGATACCGATAAAAAGTCATCTCACTGACACTATTGTGAACCAACATCGTCGCCAATTGTTGTCGCATAAATTCACTACCTCGAACCAAAGTACCAACACCTGGCTGTCTATTCAGTGTCAATTGTTTCTGATTCAATGCCTCTTCTAATCGTTGCATATCTTGTTCGATTGTAGAGAGACTAACATCGAATTGATAAGCTAACGCTTCAGATGTTAATGGTTGATTGGTATATAACAATTGCAACAACAAATACCTTTGCCGTTCATCATTTCCTAATATCTGTTGCTCTTCTTGAGATATTAATTGGTCTAACTGATCAATCTGACTAGAATCTGAAATCTTTAATGTATAACCTCTACCACGTTGGTGTTCAATACCTATATCTAACGCACTCAAACTTGTTTTTAAACTATTGAGTTCACGATAAACGGTTCTGCGACTGACCTCCAAGACCTGTTCAAGACGCTTAACAGATACAGCATCTGGATAGGATTGGAGTAGAACTTTAAGCATCCTTTGTTCTCGGTGATTAAAGTCCAATCCTCTCACTCCTTTTATTGCAATGGACTAAACTATTTTTTTAACTGGTCAATAATCTTTTGATAATTCGATTCATCAAGCAAATCATTAAATGCTACTGTTTGGTTATTGGAAGAGATATTATCCAATAATGATGCTCTTTCTTCATCGACAATCACTAAGGTATTGTCCAAAGTATCAATCATTTGACTAGAAACCGCTTCGATTGAAATGTCTAACCCTTCTTTTTGGAATTGATTACGTAAATTGGATGCGGCCATTGTCGTCGCTCCGACTTTATCATCATAGACAAAGCGAATCGCTTCAATATTATCCAACACTAAATTGTTTGAATCAGATGATTCTACTGCATCTGTTGGCTTCACAACTTGTTCTGTAGTTGCGCCTACTGTTATTTCTTCCTCTGAAATATCAGGTAATGAATCTGATTTTTGAGACATTTCGGCTAGAATCTCATCATAACGGTCACCGTCTAAGAAATTCTCTACAGAAATATGTGTTGAGCTTGGTGCTTGGCGACGAGCACGAGGCGTTAATTCTTCTTGTGTAATAACCAGAGTCTTCTGATCATCAACTAGATTATTAATTGCTGAATTAGTGATTCCTTTATCTAAACCAATTTGTTTTGCTTTTTTCCGTAATAATGAAGCTCCCATCGCACTTGAGCCCATTCCAGCGTCACAAGCGAAAATAATGCGGTCAATTTCTTCTGCTGTTGGAACGTCATCTGATAATTCTTCAACATCTAATTCTGAAGCTTGACCTTTCGATTCAGCTTTGGCACGTTGACTAGCAGCTTGTTGTTCTTCAAGACTCTTCTCATCTTGTCCACTAAATCGTAAAATTAATGCCGCAATGGCAAATGATACAGCCGCTGCTGCTAATACACCCGCTAACACGCCTAAATGATCACCACGAGCCGTAACACCTAAGATAGCTAAAATAGATCCCGGTGAAGCAGGTCCTGTTAGTCCAACACTAAATAGATTTAGAACAAATGTCCCGGTAATCCCTCCGGCAATAACCGCTAATAATAACAATGGATTGGTCATCACATATGGGAAGTAAATTTCATGAATCCCTCCAACGAAGTGAATTAACATTGCTCCCCACGAAGAACCTTTTGCTAATCCACGACCGAAGAATGCAAAAGCTAACAACACACCCAATCCTGGCCCAGGATTCGCTTCTAATAAAAATAAGATTGATTTTCCGACTTCTGAAACTTGTAAATTACCTAAAGGTGTTAAAATACCATGATTAATCGCGTTATTCAAGAATAAAATCTTAGCAGGTTCAATCAAGATATTTGTAAGTGGTAATACACCCCAAGAAATGATTTGCTCGACTCCGATTGCCATCCAATTCGTTAATGTTGACACCATTGGGCCAACAGCAAAAAAGCCGATAATCGCAAGAATAAAGCCGATAATCCCACTAGAGAAGTTATTGATCAACATCTCGAATCCAGATGGAATTTTGTCTTGGAAGATATCATCAAACTTTTTGATGACCCATCCCGCAAAAGGTCCCATTAACATGGCACCAATAAACATCGGCACTTCAGAACCTGCAATAACCCCCATTGTCGCAATGGCGCCTAAGACAGCACCACGTTGACCATATACCAAATTCCCACCTGAATAAGCAATTAATAATGGCAACAGATAGGTTTGCATCGTCCCGGTGATAACATTCAGACTCTCATTTGGTAGATAACCTGTGGGGATGAATAAAGCGGCAAAGAGCCCCCAAGCGATAAATGCACCGATATTCGGCATGACCATACTACTTAACTGACTTCCCAGCTTCTGTACAGAAGCTTTAAGTCCAGAATTGTTTTCTGACATTCTAATTCCTCCTTTTATATGTCTTTATTAAAAGTTTACTACAACTGATTCCGTTTTCAATCAAATCTTTAATCAAGTTTGGCACATACCATTGTGCCAATCAATTTGTGAAATTTTTATTAAATTATAATTTTTTTATTTTCTTGACTGATATTTAGTGCTATAATAATTTCATAAATAAAGGAGGTCCTATAATGGATGTAAGAATTTTTGATACGAAAGAACAAGCCGCTCAGGATGCTTTTAAAGTGATTGAGAAGGCAAAAAAAGACGGTGCTAAGACATTTGGTTTAGCCACTGGATCAACGCCTGAACCTCTTTATGACGTAATCCGTGAATCAGATCTTGATTTTACTGATTCTGTTGCGCTTAACTTAGATGAGTATGCTGGTTTAGACAGCTCTGACCCACAAAGTTATGCATATTTCATGAAAAAGAACTTATTTGACGCAAAACCTTTTAAAGAAACACATATTCCTAATGGTTTGGCTGAAGATAGCGATGCAGAAACAAAACGTTATGATGAAATCATTGCCAACAACCCAATTGACGTTCAAGTACTAGGAATTGGTCCAAATGGTCATATTGGCTTTAACGAACCTGGTACATCATTTGATGTGACAACTCGTTTAGTTGATTTAACACCTGAAACGATTGATGCCAACAAACGCTTCTTCGATTCAGAAGAAGAAGTTCCACGCCAGGCATTCTCAATGGGAATCAAAACAATTTTACAGTCTGATCTTATTATATTATTGGCTTTTGGCGCTAATAAAGCTAAAGCAGTTAAAGGCATGATTGAAGGTCCTGTGACTGAAGAAGTACCTGCTAGTGTTCTCCAACAACATGACAATGTCATTGTTTATTTAGATGCAGATGCGGCTTCACAACTTGAAAAATAATTAAAAATTGAGGGCAACTATCAGTAGTTGCCCTTTTTATTTGTTTATCTTTTTAAGAGACCGTTTTTCTTAACCATTTATTCCCTCAATAAAATATAATCATAATTCTCCTTGAAATAATTATTAATTTCTTAATCCCTTCACTGTTCTTCATTCAACATGTAATAAAAATAATAGTAGCAATTACTATATGTATATTTGGACAAGATTTAAAGTTTCTTAAACCTGTCGCAATCAACGACACATTAACAGCAGAAGCTAAAATCATCGCTATTGATGAACGCGGGCGACTAACTTTAGAAACGACTGTGCTTAATCAAGACGGAGATACAGTGATTAGTGGAGAAGCTAAAGTTATTCCGCCAAAATAAACACACCCATTTACTTTATGCATCATAAAAAAACGCCACACATCTAACAGAATGTGTGGCGTGTTCATATTCAAATATCTTGATCATTGACTCGATTGTTGTTTCTCTGTCATTTTGGTAACAATTATCGGTGTCAATACAATCGTAATAATCGCTGCCAAAATAATTTGTGCCGTCGCTTCTTGAACATAGCGACTTAATTCAGGGAAAGCTTGTGCTAAAACAATTGTAAAAGAAGCCGAGGTGGCTGATATTGAAAGCATGGATGTGGCTGCAATACCGTCATTCTTCAAAATCTTCTTATCCAGTAAAACTATTGGTGAATTCACAATATAATATAACACTGCTAATAAGACTCCAAAAATTCCTGCCTGTAGACCTTGAATCAGATTCAACGACTGACCAATATTCCATCCCAAAACAGGAATTAATAACGCAATCCCATTATCAAATAATTGACGAAAATCTGGATCTAAATTCCCTAAAATTATTCCTACAATCATAGGAATAATCGCTGAAATAATTGGCATCCAGTCCACATTACCGGAACCACCTAAACCAAAAATCAGCATTGGAAATGCTGGAATCGAAAATAATGCTGTCAAACCAAAGGCAGCCGGATCCATCTCATCACCATAATCTTCGACTAATGAAATATAAAGTGATGGATTAACCGCAATCATTGCGATGACAAAAGCTAAAGCCGAAATGCCAAAAATACCATCCATTCCAAAAACATTAATATATAAAAGTGACAATACAACAACTAAAATAAATTTGGTCAATAAAATTAGACCATGTCGTTTAAATAATTTAATTAAACTATTCACATCGATGCCAATTCCTGAGATAAAGGTTAACATGCCTATGATAAAGGTATTCCCCTGTCCACCAAACAACGCATTCGTTACACCACCAATTTCTCTAAAAAAACCAGGTGAAATTGTATTAATAACAGCGCTAATCAACATCGGTATAAGGAAAGTTCCGACTGGAACCTTCTCCATATATTTAACCATATTCCCTCCAAATAAAGTTTTTAGTAACAAAAATAATCTTTCTAACAATTACTATCAAGGATAAATAAAAGAGAATACAAGGTCAATTGATTTGACTTATTTTTGGCATTTAATTCCTAGTCAATAAAGAACCATTCACATGAGTTCTTACAAATCGTTCTATTGAATATTAATGTTCAAAAAAAAGCATTCCACTTAATCAGTGAAATGCTTAAATCAAGTTCTAATCATGAATTGTTTCGATGTCATAAGATTTGAAAGGTTTTTCCGGATGAGGATATCGTTCGGGTGTAATCTCGAGTCCCATTTGATCTTTTTCATGGAATAATTCTTTTACTAAAGAAACAATCATGAGTATTAGTACCAATGAGAATGGTAAAGCCACAATAATCAATGTGTTTTCCAATGCCGTTAAGCCCCCAGAGAACAATAAACTAATCGCTATCAATGCTAGTATCGCACCCCAAATGACTTTCTTACGGTTCGATGGTAATAACTCACCATCTTCGGTTAACATGGCTAATACATAAGTCGCTGAATCGGCTGATGTTATAAAGAAAGTAATGACAAGAATAATCGCAATGATCGATAATACCAGTCCAATCGGATAATGACTAAAAGTCGCAAATAATACTTCTTCCGTTGCATAAGATGTTAAATCAATCCCTTGTGATTGAATATCTGTCGATAAAGTGCCAAATGCTGAGAACCACAGAAAACTTAACATTGTTGGTGCTAAGAGAACCACTGTTAAAAATTCTCGAATGGTCCGCCCTTTAGAGATGCGTGCAATAAAGACACCCACAAATGGTGACCAAGAAATCCACCAAGCCCAATAAAAGATTGTCCACGTATTTATCCAGCCTCTTTCACCTGGTTCAAAAGCAGCTGAACGGAAACTCATCCCGAAGAAATTCTGCAGATAATTTCCAATAGATTCTGTAAAATTATCAAAAATCGTCACTGTTGGGCCAAGAACAATCGCTAATGCAAGTAAGCCGGTTGCAAGGATTAGATTCACATTGGATAAAATCTTAACCCCTTTGCCGAGTCCCGATAATGCTGATAGAACGAATAAGCACGTTGTTACAATAATAATAATTGTTTGAACGACGAAATTATTAGGGATACCAAACAAATAAGATAATCCCCCATTGATTTGGGCCGCACCAAATCCTAAAGTTGTTGCCACACCAATCACTGTTGCAACAATCGTTACTGTATCAATAACCTTACCAAAGGCTCCTTCAGCTCGATCACCTAATAAAGGTTTAAATGTAGCAGACAATAAATATTTCTCCCGTTTACGAAAGCCAAAATATGCTAATGATAGGCCTACAATAGCATAGACCGCCCAAGCATGAATTCCCCAATGGAAAAATGTATATTGAAAAGCATCTGATAATGCTGCTTGTGTTTCGGGAGTAGCCTGAGGTGTCATGGTCGCATAGTGACTTAATGGCTCAGCTGCACCATAAAATACTAACCCAATTCCCATCCCAGCTGAAAACATCATCGCAATCCAAGACATTGTATCATGTTCTGGTCTAGAATCTGGGTCTCCTAATTTAATTTGGCCAATAGGACTAACAATCAAATAAATACAAAATAAAAAAATCCCAGTAACCAAAAGTAAATAGAACCAACCAAAGTCATTGGTAATACTATTCCGTAATTGTTCAGTTATATGTTGGAAAGGTTCTGGAATTAAAATCCCTAGCGCCACGAGAACCAACAAAATACCTAAGGAGGCATAGTAGACCCCTTTGCTTTTACCACGCTCTACTTCTCTTTGTGTCATTGTGCTGTTAATTGCTCCTTATCTAAACTCTTATCAAACGTTTCTAGGAAAAATTTAGAAACAAAGAGTGACCTACAAAAAAATAAATATTTCAATAAAGAGTGCTATACGCTCTCCCATCAAAATATTGCCTGCACAGTATAACAAATGAAATTCAATGTGTCGAATGGAGAAAGAAATAAAATTGACACGAAATTTAATGATAACGTTTCAATTTTTTGTTATTTTTTTCACATTATTCGTTAAATTAAATTGTCGCATTATTTAATCGATGTTAAAATGAAAATATAATAGTGATTTGCTTCACAAAAGAAAGGATGTTTAATATGGCACAAGAATTAAGTCATTTAGAACGAGACCGTTGGCGTGATCCAGAGTATAGTATCCTCAATAAATTTAATCTCCAAGGCAAAAAAAGGTTTTATCACAGGTGGAGCAGGTGGTATCGGCCGAAACGTCGCTGCAGCATGGTTAGAATCAGGGGCTGAAGTGGCTCTAGTGGATATTGAATCACAAAAAGAAAAATTAGAACCGATTGTAGATGAATTGAATGAGCGCTATCCTAACCGTGTAACTGCTCTTTACTGCGATGTTTCAAATCCTAAATCAGTAGAGAAACTAAAAAAACAATTTGTTACAAACATTTGATACGATTGATTTAGCTTTTATAAATGCTGGCGTCAATGTCCCTGAAGATAATCTTGATATTTCTTAAGAAAACTGGGCTAAAACGATCTCTATCAATTTAACAGGTGCTCATTTAACTGCACAAATTGCTCATGAAATCATGGGAGAGCATAATCACAGCGGTTCTATTATCTTAGTTTCATCCATATCAGGTGATAATGTGAACCTCATGGCAGGTGGTCCGACTGAAAACTTTGCTTACTCTGCTTCTAAGGGTGGCATCAATCAATTAGGAAAACATTTAGCCGCTTCATTAGCGCCTCACGATATTCGATTAAATATGATTTCACCCGGATATACAAGGACAGATATATTTGATGGCCGCATTGACCAAGCTGGTGCTGATGTTATGCTAGAAAATGTCCCGATGAAGCGATTTGGTTTAACTGAAGAAATTCAAGGAGCAGCTATCTTTCTTGCAAGTGAAGCTTCCTCTTATATTACTGGTGTAAACTTACACATTGATGGCGGATATAGTGTTCATTAATTTCGTGGATAATAGTTCTCTTTCTAATGTAATTTTATAAAAAATATTTTTTAAAATTTAGTGTTTACAATCGTTCATACTTGGAAACTTGATCCTTAATAAAACAAGTTTCCTTTTTATTTTATGCTAATTTGTTAATTAATTTCAGTTTCTTTTTTTATTTACATATACTTTACATTCATTTTACCGATACTTTATATTCGTTTGTTATTTTGAAGATAGCACGATAAATAATATTAGGAGGATGGATTAAATGGCAAAATCAAAGAAACGTTTCCCTAGTTTATTGGCTTCACTACTTATTGGAGCACAATTATTAGCTCCCATCGCTGTAAATGCGCAAGAAGTAGAGTTATTAGAAGAAAAACCTGAAGTGGCAGCAGTTGAAATTAACAACTCACCTAATCGGATGATGACATCGATCAATGGTGATCCAGCAACAGAAATGGCCTTCAACTGGTATATGAATGATCTCTTCGAAGATGCTGTTGTCCGCGTGTCGACTTCTGAAGATATGTCTGATGCAGTAGAGTTCACTGCTGAAGCAACTGAAGTAACAAACTACTACTTAGAGCGTGATGAGAATGGTTATATTATCTTTGAAGATCCTGTTTATAATGAAGAAGGTGAATTACAGACAGATGACAGCGGTAACCCACAATTAAATGGTTACTATACGGATGAATCGGTTTCTGGTCCAGAATGGACATCTGGTTCAGCAGTCGGTCAAGCTAATTTACGTGAAGCGAATGAACACGTTTATAAAGCAAAAGCTACAGAATTAGAACCGAATACAACATACTATTATCAAGTCGGTTCACCAAGCGATGAAATGTCCGAAACAGGTAGCTTTAAAACTGCGGGTACGGAAGATGATAGCTTCACATTCATTCAATATACGGACACTCAAAATGCTTATTGGAATGAACATGTCTTAAATGAAGCAACATTCGGTGCGGACACGATCGCTAGAGCTGTTGAAACAGTGGGAGCTGATGAGTTGGACTTCATCATGCATACAGGTGACTTTGTCGAAACAGCTGAAGTTGAAGATGAGTGGATTGACTTAATTGAACAATCGAAAGATACGTTCACCAACTTTACCATGGCTTCTGTCGCAGGAAACCACGATGAATATACGCTCGGTCGATATGGTGAATACTTACCACCGATTACTGAGAAATTTAATGAGCATGTGAATGTAGCCGCAGAAAATGATGCCATTTCTGGTGGATCATACTATTCATTCGACTACAACAATGTTCACTTCGTCATGTTAAATTCAAATGACAATAAAGAAGATGATGAAGATAATCCAGAGAGTAAAGCTTTTGGTAAAGAACAATTAGAATGGGCAAAAGCTGATATCCAAGAAGCCCGTGATAATGGTGCTGAATGGGTTGTTTTAGGTTATCATAAGCCAATCTTCTCTAAATCATATCATTCATTGCAAGACAGCGATGTCCAAGCAGTTCGTGAAGAATTTATGCAGATGATTGATGAAATGGATGTTGATTTAGCACTGCAAGGACATGACCATGTGCTATCGGCTACCTATCCACTGAACTTTGTTCCAACAGAAGAAAACTTCTCGAATGGGGTGGTCGCTGAAGGTGAAGTCATTGAACAAGACGGTGTTGAAACTTATGTTAATCCAACCGGAACGGTCTTTGTCTTACCAAATACAGCAGGTACAAAGGCTTATGATGATATTTATTCAAAAGATCTTGAACATCTCCATGCCGTTCGTCCACGCTTAGATTGGATGACACAAGAAGATGTAGATTATTATAACAGCCTGTTTGCTTTCGGTGGTCAGCCACAAGAATCAGAAGCGTTTAATGACTCTCATTCTAACTGGCGTGATTCAACAGTACAAAACTTCGCTGTCTACAATGTTGATAATGACACATTCAATGTTAAGATTTACCAAGTTTCTGGTGATCTCTTAGCAGGTGAAGAACGCGCTGTTGAATTAGTACACGAATTCTCAATCACTAAAGATAGCCAAGAAGCTGATGCGACAGCTGAAGAAAGTGATTCAAGTGCGACCTCTGAAGAAGCAACATCAGAATCCTCTTCAGAAGAAACAGAATCTGCATCAACAGAAGAAGTGTCAGAAACAGAGTCAGCAGAAGAGTCATCTGCATCGGAAGAATCTTCTTCTAACTAATTCTTACTTTGAATGTATACTTCATTCTCTCACGGCTTTTTAAAAGCCGTGATTTTATTTCTGATATTAAAGGAGTCATAATGAAACGATACTTTTCCATTCTTTTTATACTAATATTTGGACAAATACTACAAATATCTCAACCCGTCATCCATGCTGAATCTAAAGATCAATCCGTTGAATCTGTAGTCAGCAATCTCAATAACTCCAGTACCAAAGAACAAGTAAAGAGCATCGTTGAGCAGGTATATTTACATAATCAAACCGGTAATCCTTTCAGTATGTCGGTCATCGAAGACCTCTGGGGTAAAGCCGAAGAAATTGACACTGAAAATGAACAGTTAAGTCATCACACATATCAGCTTGAAGATGAAGATGGCCAGCCAATCGAAGTAAAAATTGCCGAGTCGACCGCTGATAATACCGCGTTAGAGGCGTTGGCAGTCATTGATACAGGCCAATCAAATGAATTTACCATGGAAGAAGTCCGTAATATCGGGGATTTACTTCAATCATCTTATCAAAGTGACACTTTCACTACCCTTAAAGAACTCGACCAGGCCTGGCATACACCTGCTAAAATTTCTTATATTTATGATGTAATAATTTATCACTTTGAAGGTGTGTCGAATAACGAAGCGATTGCGTTGACATTAAATAATGACGACCAAGTCTTAGCTTTAAATTATCAAAGTCATGCCCCTCACTTGCTTGAAGAAGCCATTCCCAAAGACAAGGCTGAACTGGACCGTATCAGTCATACTTCCGGTGTCACCTGGCAAGAAATGACGAATCAATTAGGAACGCCAATGGGCCTCAATTATAATTCAGAACAAGGAATTATCACACTCAGTTGGCATTCAGAAGCCACAGATTCTGTCAATGATGTCTACTATTATATGGGATATGATGAGATAGGTATGGGACTAACCTATCAATAATCATTTAAGAATTGTAAATCTAAGAAATGCCCCTAAAGTTAGACGTTTTTCTGACTTTAGGGGGTTATTTATTCCACTTTTTTAAAAACTATTTACTAATCAAACTGTACTTTCCAATGCTCCGCCCTCTTTGCCTCAAAACACATTTCTATTTGCTTTGCAGTCACTTTATCTTCACTTAAAGGTGGGAGCTCATCCAAAGTAAAATATCCACTCGCAATCGTTTCAAGATTCTCTTCAAAGTGCCCATCCAATGGCTCACATAAATAAAAAATCTTTACAATACCATAGACATATTCTGGATGATTATGTTTCGCACGGTCCTGAATGGCGATAACGGAATGAACTTGAATATCAATGCCCGCTTCTTCTTTGGTTTCTTTGATGGTATTTTCCATTGGTGAGACATTAACATCACACCAACCTCCTGGTAAGGACCATAAACCATCTTCCTCTTGCACTAAAAGTATTTTCCCTTCTTTAAAAACAGCCGCACGGGTATCGATTTTTGGCGTTTGATAGCCTGAATCGCCACAAAATAAATCTTGGACTATGTGGAGTGGCAACTCTGTTCTTAGCGCCATCATTTCAGCAGTAATGTCTCTGATTCGTTGATATCTCTCCAAATCGTATTTATCTTTGCAGTAATGCAACCCTGCTTGAGCGAGGCTCTGTAGTTCAGCAATATATTCGAGTAACTGATCGCGCCTCATAATAGCTCCTTTTTTATTTCATTCGCAAAATATTGCATGAGATCTGGTAACCATTCTTCTAATTGTCGTAATTTGAATCCTTCCGATTGAATCTTTTCAGAAATTAAATATTGGTCATGTTGTGTCTGGAATGGAGAACGGACATCAGGGTTAGTCGCATAAATGACATGAACAATTGCATCCGTGGCATGACCCAACCAGGATATGAATTGTCTTACCGTTATCGTATCAGCTGAACTGACATTATAAATGCCTGTTTTCTGTTCTTCTATCGCCCACACAATACTATCTGCTGCTGTCGTCCCTTTGACATAATTCACTCTGATATCAGGATCAGTAAAATAAATCGGTTGATCATTTAAGACTTGTTCAACATAATAGTAGAGCCGTTTTGTATAATCATCCTTATCTAACACAATTGGAAAGCGGAAAGCCGTCACCTGAAAAGGAGCCTGATTAAATAATACTTGTTCTACTTGGCGCTTTCCTTCACCATAGGTCATTTCTTTCGTTGCATCAATGTCATAATTCAATGGATCAAAATCTGTTTCTCGGTATCCTGCTTGATCACCTTGATAGACTGCCATCGAGGACGTGACATAGTAATAATCGGTACTCCCAGAAAATTTATCAATCCGCAACTGCGCCTCTTCGGCCGTATAACAAATATTATCAAAAACCGCGTCCCATGATTGATGAGTAATCTCCTCCCAGCCTGGGTGCGTTGCATCTTGAACGTCTAATATCTTATGGATAGCTTCGCCTTTAAATGGATTGGGTTTGTTCCCTCTTGTCGCAACTGTTACATCATGTCCATGATCAATGAGCTGACGAACGGCTTTCTTACCAAAAAAATTCGTCCCTCCTAATACTAATATCTTCATTCTAATGACCCCTTTCAAGCTATAAACTAATAAATATGTACTGATAGTTTACCATAATCATGAAAACAAGTTGATGCGTTTTCATCATAAATATTGACAATTTTTGAATTTACGTTAATCTATGAATAAAGCGATTTCATAAAATAGGAGGCTTTATAAATGAAAATTGAAAAAAATATCCCTGATAAATATTTAAAGACTTATATGGAAGAAGACAGACCTGGATCCGCTGAATTGATTGCCTTCCCTACCTCAACGGAAGAAGTTCAAGAATTCGTAAGAGATGCGGTATTACAAAATAAAACGATCATTCCTGTAGGTAGCCAAACTGGGTTAACCAGTGCCACTTATCCTGTGGATAATGCTTGGTTAATCAGTCTTGAACATATGAATCAAATTCATGACTTAGATGAACAAACCATGACCCTCAATGTTCAAGCAGGGGTCACACTGGCACAAATTCGTGATTACTTAGCAGATACCCCTTATTTCTATGCGCCAGACCCAGGTAATAAGAATGCTTCGGTCGGCGGAACTGCTGGTACAAACGCGGGTGGAATGCGTGCTATTTCATACGGGGTTACGCGTGACAATATCCGCGGTTATGATGTCGTCTTAGCCAATGGCGAAAAAATTCATGTTGGTTCCCTTAACAAAAAAGACGCAACCGGTTATGATCTAAAAGATTTATTCATCGGTGCTGAAGGAACTCTTGGGATTATTACTGAAATGCAATTAAAAATTATGCCAAGACCAGCTTATGAACAATCGATTATTATGGGATTCGCAAGCTTGAATGGTGTGTCGAATGCTATCTTCGAAGTGGTGAAATCTCCTATTCAACCTGTCGCCTTAGAATTATTAGAAGAATCTGGTATCGAATATTCGGAAGCATTCATCAATCAGAAAATGGAAAAAGTCGAAGGGGAAGCATTCTTACTTACAACATTGGTGGATAATGCACCTGATGGATTAGCTTTCCAAGTGAAAGCCATTGAAGAATTAGGTCGTCGTGCTGGCGCTACCGAAGTTCGTGAATTATCACCGGAAGAAGCCGTTAATATGTGGCTTATCCGTGACAATATCTTAAATGGTGTCGTTGCTCAAGGTGATTGGAAAATGTATGACCCTGTCGTTCCAAATCACGAATTCACTGATCTAGTTATCAAAGCAAAAGAACTTGGAACAAAACATCGATTACAAACAGCCTTCTTCGGACATGCTGGAGATGGTAATATCCATATTTGTGTGATGCGTGAAGATCAATCCGATGAAGTTTGGGAAGACAGTAAACAAGCCTATGAACATGATCTTTTCCCTTATGTCTCAGAGGTCGGCGGATTATTATCTGCGGAACATGGGGTTGGATTAGAGAAACGCGAATACTTACCATACTTCAAAGATGAAGCTTATATGTCCGTGCTTCGTTCAATTAAATCAGCCTTGGATCCAGACAATCGCATGAATCCTGGTAAAATGTTTGAAGTTTAATTTTTAAAATCCTTAAAATTTAACCAGCCACTGACAGAAATTGTCAGTGGCTTTTTTTGTTTAAATGGTTTGTTCGCAAGTAAATATTTTTTCACAAAGTATTAGCATAATACTGAGCAAACAGATAAATTGATAAAGTGAAACAAGTTTACTATACTCATATTACACACACTTTTTAATCATTTATTCATTCAAGGAGGAATTTCATGTCACTTAGAGAAGAATTAATTGGGACTTGGCGTTTAATTTCGTATCAAACGGAACAAGACGGCGAAATTATTTCCCCATTCGGTGAAGATGCGACAGGGTTTATTATGTATAATCCGGATGGATATATGTCTGCGCAACTTCAAAAACAAGGTCGCCAAGCCTATCAATCCGGCGATATTCATACCGGTACCCAGGAAAAAATGGCTGAAGCGGCCCATGGCTACTTGGCTTATAGTGGTCGTTTTGAAGTGGATGAAGATAAAGGTGAAGTTACCCATCATATGGATGTGAGCATGAATCCCACTTGGGCAGGCCAAAGTCAACCCCGTGTTGGTCAAATCGAAGGTGACATTCTATCCATTTATAATGGCTTAAAACCAGAAGATCAACTAAAATGGCAACGCGTCAAACCCAACAAATCATAGGAGGTAATAATGGCAAATTCAAATCGTGTCGTCGTCATAACAGGTGGCGGATCAGGTATTGGTCTAGCAATTGCTCAAGCATTTGCGGATAATGGTGATAAAGTTGCGATTCTCGGTCGGACCAAAGAAAAATTAGACATAGCCAGTGAAAGTCATGAGAATTTGTATGGCTTTTCTTGTGACATTCAACAAGAAGAAAGCGTCAAAGAAACCATCCAAGCCATTCATGACCAATTAGGAAAAATTAGTGTATTGGTCAATAATGCCGGCTTGCAACGGATTCACTCGGTTGAAGAATTCCCATTAGAAGACTGGGAACAAGTCATTGGTACCATCTTAACAGGAACATTCTTAATGACAAAATACACCCTGCCAGATATGCAAGAAGCAGAATGGGGTCGCGTCATCACCATCTCATCAGGTCATGGACGTCGTCCGGACAAATATAAATCTGCTTATGTCGCTGCAAAATATGGTCAAATCGGCTTCACAGATACGGTGGCGATGGAAAATGCCCAAAAAGGCATTACCGCTAATTCTATCCTACCCGGGGCTACCGATACCGAACTCATTCAAAATCAACTCGGTGAACTCGCTAAAAAAGACGGTACATCCAAGCAAGAAGCACTAGAAACACACATTCTCGGTGCGCAATGGATGAAAGAATTGATTCAACCCGAAGAAATCGGCGCATTGGCTGTCTTTCTCGCTTCAGATGGCGCAGCAAAAATTACCGGCGAATCCATAGGGATTACCGGCGGGGAATAATTCCGCTCTTCATAATACAAAATTATATAAGAGTGTTATTCAAAGAAATTGACGGCTGAATTATAGCCGTCATTTTTATATGGTACATGGTGTCGTTAAATAATATGTTATCAATTAAGATATCGCTCATCATAAAGTGTCCATATTAATCTAACCGCAAAACAGTCAATATAGGAGGAAAAATGTCAAATTCAAATCGTGTCGTTGTTATCACAGGTGGCGGCGCTGGGATTGGCTTAGCCATCGCCCAGGCCTTCGCTGAAAATGATGATCAAGTCGCCATTCTCGATTTATCTCAAGAGAAATTAGATCAAGCTAGTGAAAGCCATAAAAATATTCATGGTTTTGCTTGCGATATTCAAAATGAAACGATGATCAAAGAAACGATCCATGCGGTTCACGAACAATTAGGCACAATCGATGTCCTCATTAATAATGCAGGTCTGCAACGCATTCATACCGTTGAGGAATTTCCATTGGAAGATTGGAATCTGGTTGTTGGAACCATTCTAACTGGAACGTTCTTAATGACGAAATACGCGCTCCCAGATATGCAACAATCAAAATGGGGCCGAATCATTACGATTTCTTCATCACACGGACGTCGACCAGATATGTATAAGTCTGCGTATATCGCTGCCAAATACGGTCAGATTGGCTTTACAAATACGGTGGCGATGGAAAACGCCCAGAATGGAATAACTGCCAATTCCATCCTACCCGGTCCTACGCAAACCACATTAATCCAAAATCAACTCAGTGAACTAGCAGAAGAAGATTGCACGACTGAACAAGAGGCTTTAGAAACACATATTCTCGGAGCCCAATGGATGAAAGAACTCGTTCAGCCCGAAGAAATTGCTAGTCTGGCACTCTTTCTCGCTTCAGACGGTGCCGCTAAAATTACTGGTGAAGCTATCGGTGTCACGAGCGGTGAATAATTAAATCCATCTCACTTCAATTTGAGCTCTTAGTATCCACTCATAATGGTACTAGGAGCTTTTTTTATTATCATTTGATTGATAAAACATTTCCCTTAATTCGTAACAATTACTATTGACATAAAAGAATTGACTTGTTATTATTTTAAATAGTAACAGTTACCATTTAAAAGAAAGAGGTATTTTATGAAGAAACGTTTATTATTTATCGCAAGTCTCACTCTTCTAGCCAATGCTCAAATGCCTACTGCCACAATTCTAGCCCATGAATCGGCTGAATCCAGCAGTCAAGAACATGACCATGATCACGAACACGAACACGATCATGACCACGACCATGAAAAGAAACCACATCAAGAAGGCATCTTTGAAGATGAAGAGGTTGAAGACCGTGAGCTATCTGATTGGGAAGGTCAATGGCAGTCTGTCTTTCCTTATTTACAGGACGGAACTCTAGATGAGGTAATGAAACATAAAGCAGAATCTGGCGATATGACCGCAGAAGAATATAAAGACTATTATACAACGGGTTACAAAACCGATGTCGATCATATTGAAATCAAAGACAATATGATTCAATTCACACGTGGCGAAGAAACGGTCACTGGAGAATACGAATATGAAGGTTATAAAATTCTAACCTATGAATCAGGTAAAAAAGGTGTCCGCTATCTCTTTACAAAAGTAGGCGGTGACGAATCAGCACCTGAAACGGTTCAATTCTCTGACCATGAAATTGCACCAACTAAAGTCGGTCATTATCATATTTATTTCGGTGATGAATCTTATGAAGAAATGCTGGAAGAAATGGATCATTGGCCAACTTACTACCCTGCTGATATGAACGGCGAAGAAATCAAAGAAGAAATGTTACATCATTAATATATCGACACAAAATGCCAGTTCCCTTTTGGAAACTGGCATTTGTTTATTCACTAAATAATTGTCCTGGTAGGACTTTCTTTTCTTTCGGTGGGAACCCTGCATCAAATGCATCGATATTACTTTCATCAACAAAATAGACTTGCGGTGTACGATACACCCCTGTCACATCATCCAAATAACCTTTATCTAATTCATTCAGCATAAAGAATGACGCTTGTTCATCAGAAACATGAGGATAATGAATGCCATATTCACGGCCATAGTGAAAATCACTCTTCTTATAAAAAGAAATATCCCCTTCAATACAAACCGCACCATACCCTAACTCATTCGCTCGGGTTAACGAATAGTCTAATAAATATTGACCATACCCTTTCCTTGATATTCAGGATGGATACTCAATGGTCCCATCGTTAAGACTGGAACCGAATGACCGTCATCTGTTTCTATATGTGCTTCGACATAAGCGATTTGACCGATGATTCGTTCTGTCTTTTCACCTTTTGAATCTTGAGATTGCGTTGTTAAAATATAATCCAATTCATCAACAAACTGAGTATCTTGTCGCAATTGATTGAGTACATAATGTTCTGTACATCCAGGTCGATAAACATTCCAGAAACTCTCACGCACGAGATGTTCGACTTCGTGGTGATCTTTGGGTTGTTCTAAGCGGATGGTGATGTTGTTCATGCACTTCTCCTAACTAATTATTCCATTGGTTGGACATTGGCTTCAATAAAATCAATTTCTTCCTCAGACAAACCATACTTTGCATAAAGTTGTTGATCAATCTCTGGAATAGATTGAGACCATTCGATGTCAGAATTTTCAGTGAAATCTTGTAGAGGGATATTTGCCCAAGTTGCTGGCGGATTGTCTTGAGTAATTTTCAATGTTCCTAGCATTGCACGAGCAAATTTTGATTTTATGTATTTTAAAGCAGAATTAGCTTCATATTCTGAATCAAAAGCGCCAACACTGATAAAAGTTTGAGTATGAGCTGTCATCGGTGTGCCGATGATCGGTGTGCTTAAAACTTCCCCTATTGCTCCAGAACCATTAGATTTTGGAACAAAAATTTTATATTTCATTAAGTTTTCATGTTCCGAAACAAATTTTTTGTTCAAATATTTAAAGATTCTTTTACCATTTTGTCTTCCATACACAGAAATATATTCAGAAATGTCAGATACTTCATCATAGAAAAATTCTGGAATTGTATCAAAAGCATTTGTTCGAATTGTATTTCCACTTAATTTTTTTATAACTTCTGGATGCTCTATAAATAAAGTGTCAGAATATCTATAACTCATTGATGAATATATGATATTACTCATTGTGTCTTTCTCATGATCAATAAATTTTTTAACCAATTCATAAATTTCTTTTAATTTTGTATTAGGAATAAATAACTCAATAGGTTTAAAATTTCTTTGGACATCTCTATACGTAACAACTATCCCACCCTTTATATCAGTATCAGGGAAGACTTTAGAGCTTTTTTGTTCAAAATAAACAACTTTCAAGTGAGAATCGTTCAACATTTTTTTATTCCAAGCCGATGGTGTTTGTCCAACATTAAAAAGAAATCTACCTGGAGTTACCAAGCATACTTTACCAGCAATGGCGTATGAATTTTCCATAAAATAATTATAAATTGGCTCTGATCTAGTCGATTTCCCTTTTTCCTGATAAGGCGGATTCCCTATTACAACATCAAATTTCAATTCTTCACCTCCATAAGCTTTTTTCAAGTCTTCTTTCATTGTGCCTTCTTGGGCAGATTTTGCCATATCCCATTCTACCAAATTGCGAGAAGCAATATCACCATGAATACCGTATACATAATTCTTCGCGATATGATAGATAATGTTACTTGGAGCAACACCATAGACTTGATTCTCTAAAATCCATTGAATGCGTTCTTCTTGATTAGGAAATTGTTCTGCTAATCCATCATTCAAACGCTTCACTAATTCTGTCAAGTACAGGCCACTCTTCGTATATAAATCAATAAATTTCAAATTAGGATTCGTAAATATACCCGGATTTTCTTCTTCTAATTTATCGACCATTAATTTCACTACACCACGTGGGGTATAAATCTGATTGGTTTGTTGATTAGGAATATAGTCAAAAATATCTTCTGATAAATTCTCATCAAAATAATTAGCTAGCTCATCTTTTTTATCAAAGAACTCTTGCACACTCGAATTAAACACTGTCTCATCAAAGAAACCTTTGAACTCGCGCTTTTCACCGTCATCATCAATATATTTGAATCCGTCTCGTAATTTCTTAAATTCATCAATCGTAATACTAGTAATCTCTAAGAAAGTCGCTGAATTAATGTTTTTCTCAAAGTTATTTAATCGTGTATCCCGGTCACCATACGCCATTAAGAAAGCTGGGATGGTTCGAGTAAACCCACGTAAATGATCTCGTGTGTCGGATTCTGTTTGATTTTTCTTTCTTTGCTCAACTTTTTTACTTTCAGTTTCAATGGTTTTTTCGAGGACATTTTGGGTACGTTCTTGAAGACTTTGTTGGAATTCTTCACGCAATTGATTTTGCTTTTCTTTTAACTCTTGATCCAGTTCAATCATTGTCTTTGAATTTTGCGGATCACTCAATGCTTTTTGATAATCTTGTTGGTAATAATTTGATTGTTTTCCGAAATAGTCAAGCTCTTCTTCCACGACGTCTTTAATGTCATTGCGAACATTAATGGACACTTTGTTTGTTTGCGTTTTATTCAATTCAAACATGTCTTGTAATTGATCAAAATCAGTTTCAATAGAATTCATAAACTTATTCGTTAGGTCAGAGACCGTAACTGATTCAGGTTTGTCTTCAACTTGAAATTGCTTATCTCCAAATACTTTTTCTGTACGATTAATAATAATTTCATTGGGAACTTCTACATCCCCTTGTTCATTCAGCAAAGGTTCGGTTAATTTAATCGGTCGATTATTCTTCGAATGCTTTTTATTTTCTTCAGGCGGCACTTTATTTAATATGCCAACCAATTCTTTGGGAGCACCAAAGATACCTACAACATTATTAAACAATAAATTGCTCATAAAGCCTTGTCGAACCACTTCACGTGCTTTAATCTGACGTGGAATAGTTAGCACTTCGTCAGCATCTAATTCTTTCATTTCTCCCTGCTCGTCTTCTGCAATAACGGGAAAGAAATTAAGCAATGTCTTTATTTGTTCATATCGATCCCTAGAAGTTTGAGAAGCTCCAGGAGTTAAGTTATTAGCAAATTCATCAAATAACATTAATGTCCGTTCTGGAGCAAAGTCGAATACATACGCATTCTCTTTACGGTACAGCTGACCATCTTGTTCATACTCATATGGATTTTGAGCACGAAAAGCTGCTTGGAAGTATACTGCTGGGGATTTAATATTACTTAACATTAACACAGCAGTCCATTCAGGAATAGTTACACCAGTGGTCAATTGACCAACCGATAGAGTGATCGTTTTATCGTACTTTCGAATAGCATCTTTGACTTTATCATAACTTTTTTGATTTTTAGCAGTTTCTAGTGCGTGCTCTAAGTCTCGATCATTATCTACAATACTCTCACCATCTCCAGCTGCTAGCACAATGTGATAATCTTTGAATACCGGATGTTTCTTTAGTAAGACCTCAAGTGCTTTTGCTGAAGCAACCCGTGGTAATAACCAGAATGTATGGTCCAATTGATGACGATATTCAGTGGGAGAGAAAGGCATTTTCCCTTGACTTAAATTATCTAGAAACTTAGTGACACTGGCTTCATATTCAAACTTTCCATTATCTTTCGTTGCAAAGAATTCATTAAGATCAAAGGCATAATCCACATTATTCTCTTCATCAAGTTGGGCGCCGCTTTTAATTTGGTCTTGAATTAAGCCACTCATTTGATAAGTAAATAAGCTAAGTGTCGGTAATTTCTCATAGGGATTTGTATCTAGTTCGACAGGCCAATTCTCTTTAGCTTGTTGCTCGTCAAGGTATGACCAATTATATATTTGATCACTGGTGAATTTCTCATTGGCGATCGCTTTAAATGGTGTCCCTGATAAATGGAGTGTGAAATCGCGTTGTAATTTATCGAAGGCACGGTTTGTTTTTAATGTATCCACACCTTCATGTGCTTCATCAATCACCAATAAGTCCCATTTTATTTTAGATACCCAGTCCAGTTTCTCATGTGGACCCCCAGCGAATCGAGCACCTTTTAGATCTTGCAAAGAAATAAAGACGACCTGTTTTGCTTCATCCGTGTTAATCGCAAACTCAACAAATTCATCTCGTGACATTCCTTTACCTTGTAATGAATCGGTCTCGGAAACAAATTTAATTGTTGGATCTTTATGACTTATAAATTTATGAAAATCTTCATACCATGAATTTGCGATGGCTGGACGATTCGTTACGATGAGGGTATTAACCGCGTCAATTTCTAACATAAAATCATAAGTCGTCAGCGTCTTACCAAAACGAGGCTTAGCATTCCACAAAAATTCGCGGTCATTTCCGGTTTGTTGATAATAAGCTAAGGTTTCCTTTACCGCTTCGGCCTGCTCATCTCGCAATTCATAATCAACAGGTTCAATCGTTACTTGTTGTTTACTGATCCCAGTCTGGATAAATTCATCCGTCATTATTTCTGCTTGTTCAATATTGCCATTAAAATAAAACCATTCATTCGCACTCGTGCCGAAATTATGTCTCTTAATCCCACGAGAAATCAAATATCGGTGTAAATCGCTATCGTGAAACCACTGTCCATCTTGGCGTTTGGCCACACGATGAAAATGAATCTCAGGTGTTAGCCCAGCCGTACCAACTTGTTCATTAATACGATTTTCTACTTGTCTTGTCGTCTCTCCAATTTTAATATACCCATCATGATCAGGAACTTGTGGTAATGTATAGCCATAAATTTTCAAATTCATCTGTTCAAAAGGCCTAATCTCTGTGCGATTCATCTATTTCCTCCATTTCTTCTAAATGAACATCAGCAATTGGACACATTACATAGCGATAGACTTTATTCGCGGTATCATCTTCATCTTCAAACATATCAAATAAACTTAATTGCACATTCTCTTGTCGCGGTTGACTTCCATAGATATAACCCGGTTCATGATTCGTTTCGTCTGCAATTTCTTGTAACGTATATTCCGTTCGTTGTACATTTAATTGAGTTTGATTCTGATTACGTTTAAATAATTTCCATTCACTGAATATTATGGGGCCACCGTGTGCTTGTTCTTTGGTTAGAAAATTTCCTTGCACAATATTAGTTGAAATAATAAATTGCGCCGCTCGATATACTTTATCCTTATCTTTTTCTTGATGTTCCTCGGCAACAGCACGATAAAAATCATTAAATATCTTATAAAGATTCATCGCACAGCGTTGCGCATTATCTTCTAACAATTCAACACCGTATAATGTCGTTAAAGCGAATAAGGCATGGTTTTCATATTGTTTTAAGCTATTATTATATTTTTCTTTTACCATGCTCAACTTTCTTTCTAGTATTGGCATCAAAAAAGCCCCTTCACCAGCTGAAGGTTCTAAAAAAGTAGCTTCTAAATTTTCACAAGCTTCCTTTATCCCAGGTTGATCGAGCATCATTTTGACGATCCTTTTAGGGGTGAATACTTCTCCATGTTTTTGAACGCGTTGTTTACTTTTTATTATAATTTCTTTATCTTCAGGCAAAATTTTACCTCCCATCCGAATAACATCCTTGATTATTCGTTATATATTCTCTTTTAAATAGTTTACCATATGATGAAAGCTTTTACATTCTAACTTTTCATCATCATCTTTCCCTTTTTAATAATGTGAATGCCACAGTGGAGGATAATGTTGTTTGAACTTTTCAAATATATGATATGGCTCCATATCGATTAATGACTATTTTATGATTTTTGCCGGATTTATCATTGAAAACCGCTTCAGGAAATTGTTATTGATAGAAAGACTTGCTAGAATAATAAGCGATTATTTTAGAAAGGACGATGCAGATGCCATCATTCAGACAAATTATTATATTGTTAATCCTACTCCCTCTCTTATTAGCCCTAAAGCCAGCAGAAGGTACCTATCATTACAACAACTTGTTAACTCCTGAAAGTCAACAAGCGCTTGGTGAGAATCTAACCGAAAACGGTGTTTCAACGGATACTTGGCAAACGATGAGCGAATATATCAAGCGTTATAATGATGAGAATCAGAGCGAACCAGTGAAATCAGACTGGACTGAATCGCCCCTTGGTGAAGATTTCCATCAATTTGTCACCTTTATGGATTTAAAGGAATACGAAGAAAAAATGACGCACTTTACGAACGATATCAATTGCCGGCGTGCTGCGTTTATCTTGATGAACGAGTTCATTCAAGCTCCAGATAACATTGAACAACTAGGCTTGGCGAGTGACCCCGAATTTCAGGACTTAACGAAACGTCACTTTGAACTAGGTCCTAAACAAGAACAATTATATAGCTTGTTATTTGGTAGCAATCCAGAATATCAATCAACGGACGATTTGATTTCAGCTTGGAAAGAAACAGGAATTAAGTTTCCTGAATCAATAAAGTTAGTTTCAGCCGTTCAAAATGAACCGGGTAATGTACAACATATGCATGCGGCGATTGCTTTTGAAAAGGACGGTCAAATACATTTATTTGAGAAAGTCGATCCTACACAGCCATATCGTATCAGCATATTCCATTCATGGACAGATTTAAAAGAACATTGGTTAAGTCATCGCTTCCAGGTGTTCGGAGACTCGGTTGATATTTTGGTAAATGATCATAAAATCTAATCTGATATTAAAGCATTTCACTTATTGAGACTGCTAACATTTGTTAAGAATTAAATTTTTATAGAGTCCAAGGTCATTCTAACTATCTTATGCACTTATTAATGATATCGCTCATTCTTCCCATCCACCTATGAAAGAACCAAAAAATCCCCAGCCGTGGTCTCGGGACGATCTGGCACACATCTTTGCCTTGTGCGCTTCAGCGCTTAGGCAAAGTGTAGCCAGACGAGCCGTAAGCTTGCTAAGCAAGCGTAAGGCGGTCCACCACAGCTGAGGAATTTTTTGTGTTCTGAAATAAGTTTTTAATTATTATCGTTTAATTTTACAATACAATTTTACAGATCTTCAACACGTTGACGACCTTGTTGGTCTTTGACCCAAGCTTCAGCATCTTCAAATGCTTCACGCGTTGAAGCTAATAAGGTCTCTTGTTCTGCATAAATATGCGAATCTTCGCCTAATTCTAATTTACCAGAAGCTTCAAGTAGCGCCATTTGTTCAGGCGCAAGTCCTGATAGATATAATTTACCACCATTTTCTTCCAACTCATCAGCATAACGATCAAAGACATCAATCAATGTAGCACCCATTTGATTCGAATTACGCATGCGGATGATGACCACTGGACGTTCAGCGTCGCCAACTTTCGGTAATTTTTCTTCCAATGTCTTAGCTCCCGCAAAGAATAAATTCCCTTCAACTGTAATCACCATTGGATCATTACTAGGAATAAATTCGGGCATGGTCGCGACTTTAAATTGTCCGTCATCCGTTTGAATCAGATGTGTCACATCAATATCATTCGCTGACACCACAAAGTTAAAGATAATTGAGAGAATGATCCCCACACCTAATGCCACAGGAATCGAGAAGAATATCACACATAAAAGTGTCACAATAAAACCAACACGCGCAGACCAACCAGATTTCATAATCGATACCATATCATTCACATTGACCGCCCCTAGACCAGCCATAATAATTAAAGCCGTTAAGGCAGGCATCGGAACTTGTTCAATATAATTAGGTAAGAAAAGGATAATAATAATCATCCATGCCCCAGTTAAAATAGAAGATAAGCGAGAACGAGCTCCCAATGTTAGATTGAGGGCCGTCGAACCAATCGAAGATCCCACTGGTAAGCCAGCGAATAAACCAGAAGCGATATTGGCCCCTCCTTGTGCGACCATATCACGCGAAGCACTAATCGGCGATTCATCTGGATTCTCTGTCATCTGCGATACCCCAATCCCTTGAATCGCAATAATCGCAGCCAATGAAAGACTGGAAGGAAGCAATTGACCGATCATCCCAACATCAGGAAGCACCAAATTCGGTAATCCTTGCGGAATCGTTGAAATGTCTAAAACAATCTGCATATTTAGTCCAGTAAAATAAACCAATAAGGACGCAATCACTAAACTAATCGCAGAGGCAAAGAGTTTAAGTTTCGTTTTCTGGAAAATAATAATCATGGCTAATGTCAATACAGAAATAAATACAGCTGCCCAATTCCACTGACCAATATTCACAATGGTATTGATTAATGACGTAAATGCATTCGCTCCACTAGCTGAATAACCTACCAAATCAGGAATGGAGTTTAAAATTAATAAAATTCCAACCCCATATAGGAATCCACGCATTACAGGATAAGAAATATATTTCATTAAACGCCCTAATTTTAAGACACCGAATAAGACAAGACACAGCCCGGTCATCACAGATAGTGTTGCCAAAGCGGTGATGTGCTGCTCTGTTGGAATCGTTGCAAGTGCTTGACCGGTTGCTACGGCAGCCGCAACTGTCACCCCAATGATGGTTAATTGCGAACTTTGGAGTAAGCCCCCAACAGAGGGCGCAAAGATAGTCGCATAGAGTCCATGAATGGGACTGACCCCTGCCATAATGGCTGTTGCGAGCGCATCTGGTACATTTGACACCCCATTGACAATGGAAGCGACAACATCCGCTAACCATCCCTCTTTCTGTGGAGCGGAGTCATTTAACCGCTCTGTTTGAGCTTTTTGGGCATCGGTTACCGATACACCAACGAGAGCTGTATCAGCCGCTCCCAGACCATCTGGATTCTCCAATGGTCTCTTATTCATTTCCGTCATTTCATCACCTATTCTTTTAATTTATTGTTAGCTATATTATACATGAATCCCGCTTGCATTCTTAAAATAAGCTTGCCTTTAACTTAAACCACAATAAATTGCCATGATCCAAATGCTATTGAATCAAGGCATTTAGCATGTTTAATGCAGTTGTCTTTTTTCTTAATATTTCAACGGTCGAGGAATAATTGTGGGTAACGCTTCAAAAGGAAGCCACCTGCAATCAACAGGTAAACAAAAGTCAGCGCACCTGAAACTCCATTAACAGCTAAAGAATAGATGACAGGCGATGTCCCTTCTGGTGCATAATGTCCCCAGAAAATATAACCGGCGATGAAATGGGTCAAATATTTAGCAAAGCATCCAATGGCTGCTGCTAAACTATAGTAACGCAGAGCATATGGCGGTCTTAGACTGAGAGTAGCTTGGAATTTATTGGCGACTAAACCGGCCAATCCCATGAACATAAATGCTAAGAAATACTCGAGGATGAGTTGAACCGGCGATAAGATATAAGCTGTTCCCATAACAATGTGCAACAAGCCCCAAATAAAACCCGCGCTGAGTCCAGCGCCAAGTCCGCGACGCAAACTTAAAATAGCTAAAGGCAAGCATCCTAGAGAAATCTGGTACCAAGCGATATCGGCCGGTATAAAGGATAATACCATACAAATCGCAGCAATAATCGCTATTTCCGACAAAGTTGATACTGACATTTTAGACATAAAAAATACCTCCCATGGTTAATAAACTGATCCAAAGAAGATATAGGTATAGTGTATACTAAACAATCCCTACGCTTGTGCTAACAAACAGGTTCGAAGGGTCCATGAAAATCATGTCTCAGCTCAAGGCTCCCCTTTGTTTCAGTCTTTATATTTTATTGAATTATAGCGTATTCATTCGCATTCGTCAAATTGATAGTCATTAGATATTCTTCCATTTATTTATTAAAAATCCGATTGCTTACTAATATCTTGCCAACGTGTTATTTCTTTCAAGCGATGTTGGAGTTCCGTTTGCATCACTGATACAGCATCACTGCCTAATAACAAACGAAATGGCGGATTTTCTTGTTCAATGGTATCGACAATGATTCGTCCGTCTTTTTGTGGGTCACCAGGATATACTTGATCTGGTTGGATATTTTCTTTGCGATTTTTACCGGCTGTCGCATCATAATCATTAATTTTAAGTTCCGTACCTTCGATATTTTTATCATAAAAATGCGTCTGAAACGCACCTGGTTGAACTAACAACACCTTAATTCCTAAGGGTGTAACTTCTTGATAGAGCGCATCTGAGACTGATTCCAATGCTGCTTTACTGGCGGCATAATAGCTAGACCCCACTCCTGCTGACAGTGCAGCAATCGAAGAAATATTAATAATCGCGCCACTCTTTTGTTCTCGCATCACAGGTAACACTGCTTGAATTAATTAAATGGGTCCGAATAAATTGGTCTGAAAAAGCTTGTCTAATTGGTTAGGTTCGCCTTCTTCAATCGCTGCACGATAACCATGTCCGGCATTGTTCACCAGAACATCAATCTGGCCAAAGCAACTCATCGCTTGTTGAACAAATTGGTCAATATCATGCGGACGCGTTAATTCCAATTCGATCGCATGAGCTGTTTCTGGATATTGATCTACTAAAGGCTGTAATTTATTTTTATCTCGTGACGTGATGACCGCCTGATCACCTTTTTCTAAAACAGCTCTCGCAATGCCTTTTCCGATGCCACTCGAGCACCCTGTAATAAGTCATGTTTTGGTCATGCCAGTCTCCTCTTCTCAAATAATAGTCACTTTATTATACATCAAAGAGCCATCTAACGGACGACTGCCCATAGATGACTCTTCTTTTAATGTTTATATTTTGTTAATTATATGAAGTGCTGAAATAAATAAGCGAAAGTGCCGTTTTCGAAGAGAATATACACGCCTAAACCGATAAATACCACCGGAACAATCACTTTCTCATAACGTTCGACAATTTCTCCAACGAATGGAATGGTCGCTAAATATTGTGCTAAAGAGCATAAAAGGAAAATCCCCAGAATAAAGATCCCAATAACAATTCCTATTTCCTGATACTCCATTCCCGTAAAGTAAGGAATATACACGCCTAAATTATCGCTACCTAATGCTATCGTTAGTGCCGTTACACTCAAAATAAGCGACTGATTATGTGTCATTCTTTCTTGAATTTCTTCCTCATTGACATCTTCATCAACAAAAATCGCCCGAATCCCCAAACCTAGCGGGATCAGCCCTAACAATCCAATTAACCAATCTTCTGGAATCAATCGTAAAAAATACGCGGCTACTAAACTAAAACCAATTAATAACCCGGTTCCAATATATTGGCCAATGTAAATCGCCATTTTCTTATCAGAATGTAGCAATGAAAATAAAATCGTTAAGACGACCACATAGTCAATAGAGGTCGAGATAAATACTAAAATTGCTGAAATAATCAATTCCATGATATAGCCCACACAATGCTTTTATCGATCATCACGGTAAATTTTCACATCCGCCAAACTCTTTTGATCCGCCATTTGTCTTAAAGTGTCGCGTGTTTCTTCTGGCAAGGTTCCACCTAGATCGAAGAAGTCCACTAAGTCTTTGAAGGCACGCTGCGGAATCGCTAAATCTTCAACTTGTTTAGGATTTAAACTAGTATCAATGTCATCTATACGACCAGTCGCTAACTTATTAACGAAGTCTGGTTCAGTGACAAAGACTGATGATAAGCCAACCATATCCGCATGTTGCAGAGCATCAAGTGCGGTATCTGGTGAATCAATGCCCCCTGTCGCGATAATTGGTAAACGTCCCTTAAAGTGTTCATGGACTACTTCATTCACGAAACGTCCTTGATTCGCTCCTTCTGCGCGGACTTTATTTTGGTAGACATTTTTGCCCCAAGAAGCAATGGCATAATATTGAATATCAGCGACATCCAGTAAACGATCAACATATTCATTGAATTCTTCAACTGTGTAACCAATTTGATCACCACGAACTTCTTCCGGTGTCCCACGGAATCCGATAATAAAGTCCTTGGCTTGTTCCTCTTCGACAACTCTTTGGATGGCTGCAGTAATTTCAACCCCGAATCGTGCCCGATTCTCAATTGATTGGGGACCATATTTATCGGTCCGTTGATTCGAAAATGTCGAGAAAAATTGTTGCGGTAATAATCGCTGGGCATTCGAAATTTCAACACCAGCAAAGCCTGCTCGTATTGCTCGGCGTGCCGCTTCAGCATATTGTTCAACGACATGATCAATCTTCCGTTGACTCATTGCATATGAACGGTGCGGTTCCGGTGTTTGTAAGTCCATCTCAGTCGGCCCATAAGTGATCCCATAGTCTTGTAATGTTGTTCGAGCAAAGCGTCCAGCATGCGTTAATTGGATAATTCCTTTAGATCCTTCGGATTGGATCGCCTCTGCCCACTTAGAAAGTCCGTAAATATGACGGTCATCACGGATACTTGGACCATATTCAAATAATTGACCGTAATCCTCGATATAAGCAGCGGTTGTTATATGTAAAGGGGCTGATTTTGCTCGTCGTTTAGCGTAATTCACATCCTCTTCCGTAATTAATCCCTCGCGTGAAGAAGAATTCGTTGTAATCGGATTGACCGAGAAGCGATTGTCTAATTGTACTCCGTTCGGCAAAGTAATCGGTTCAAATAATGCGTCATAATTTTTTGCTGTCATCAATCATTATCTCCTTTATAAATAAGCCTGGGCTAATAATTCAATCCCCCGCTTACGTGCATCGATCCCTGGCATAATCGTACATAATAATATTTCATCACACTCAAATGCTTGGATATATGGATCTAATTGCTCACGCAGGGTCTCAGGTGTGGCGACAACCATTCGTGTGCGGTTCGCTTTAATGGCCTTCATTTCTTCTGGTGTCAGCTCATAATTAGCTGCCCATTCAACACTTGGAAATTGTTGGAAACGGCCAAAGTCGTCCTGACCTAACATCCACAAATCGATTGCTTTAGCTAATGCCTCTGCTTCTTCATCCGTATCTGCAATCGCCGCAAATAGAGCAAACATTGTTTGTGGTGTTTCAAAAATATCAGATGCTTGAAATTCTTCACGGTATGTCGTCGTTGCTTCTCGGCCTATTTCTAATTTATCTCTCGAAGCATAAGGGAACATCCCATAACAATAACCAATTCCTAACTCTGCTGCCATCTTCGCATTTCGAACACTCGTTGATAATAAGAAGAATTCTGGTACGGTCTCATTAACAGGATTCGCTGAAATCTGTCCAAAACGAAAATCAGCATCCTTGTCATCTGTTAGATAATGCTTCAAATCTTCGATTGTTCCACGATAACTCGAGAGACGCTGGCGTTGTTCATTGAGTGCTTGATTCACTACTTTCGTGCCACTAGAATTCCCCATTCCCAAATCAATACGACCAGGATGTGCCGCTTGAAGCAGTTGGAAATTCTCTGCAATCTTTAAGCCTGAATAATGAGGCAACATCACGCCCCCGGAACCGATACGAATCGTTTCAGTATGGTCAGCCAAATGCATCATTAACATTTCTGGACTCGATGATGCAAAGGCAGGCACATCATGATGCTCTGCCACCCAAAAACGATGAAAGCCTAGTCTTTCTGCATGGCGTGCAAGTTCAACCGATTCTTGGATTGCTTGTTGTGCATTACTCCCCTCATCAATTTGTGCATAATCTAAAATACTTAATCTAACCAAATGAAGCATCTCCTTTCTGACTCATTTGATAGGTCTTATCTACTAGAGGTGCGATATCTTCTGTTAGTCGCACCGTTTGGTTTTTGATAGCGTCTGGAATTTGATAGAGACGTTGATTGACCGTTACATAAAGCAGTTCTGGATGTTCTTGGGTCATCGCTTGGAATGGTTCGCGAATAAATTGGGGGGTCTTTTTACCGACACCAAATTCTAATAATAATAGTTTTTGACCAAGGTATTCATCTAGAAAATCTTGATAGCGAGCTTTCTGACGGTGAAAGTCTGGATCTTCAACCATATCGCGAATGGCATCCCGTTTGTTAATTTCCATATGATGTCCGCATTTTGGACAATGTGGAATCAAGTTGTCTGGGACTTTCATCTCGCTCTGTTGCTCAATCATTTCTTGATTCCATGTGGGATTGAGTGGATAAGCCTGTTCATGGCATTGATTTGCACATTGTAATAATCCATATTCTCCCTGACAGCGAAATACCTTTGTCATATCGTAATTTGAACGATAAAAGGCAGAATCTGCATTGGTAGTAATCACATGATAAGGCTTATCTTCTATCAATTCCTTTAACTGGGTATAGGCCAATCCTTCGGGTTGATCAAAATAATTTAATGCCACAAAACGACTCATAAAAGCCCATTCTTCAGCTGGAGATTCCCAATCGTCAAAGATGAAGGCCTGTAACATATCGAAGAAACCATATTTTTCTATGAAATCTGAAAAAACATCCGTAAAACGTGGACCAGTGTAAACAAAGCCTGTCGCCGCCGACATGCCAGCGCCAATTCCTACTAAAATTGCATCCGCTTCTTGAATCAGCTCAGACAATACCTGCGCTTGATTTGATTGTTGTGTATTCGTATGCCAAATTTGTGTCATCTCTTTGCTCCTTTATTTAAAATTGATTGGTATATAGCCCAGTCGCTATCTAAAAACACATTGAATACGACTTTTAATTGACTGCCAGTTCCTGTTAAATAGTCTCTCACTGTTTGGACGGCTATTTCCGCGGCCGGTTCTTGTGGATAACCGAATTCGCCCGTACTAATACAGCAGAGCGCAACAGAATTAAGACCTTTTTTATCAGCTAAAGCAAGTACAGAACGGTAACATTCAGCAAGCATATGGGCTTTAATCGGAGAGGCTTTTCCATTGGCAATCGGTCCAACTGTATGAATAATATAATTCGCTGGTAAATTATAGGCAGCGGTTAACTTCGCCTTACCGACAGGCTCCTTGCGTCCTTGTTTTTGGCGAATCTGATAACAGTCTAGACGCACTTGTACACCAGCAGCAGTTTGAATTTCATTATCAATACAATGATGATTTGGGATAAAACATCCTAAAAATTCACTATTGGCTGCATTGGTGATGGCATCAACTGCTAACTGAGTGATATCTCCTTGCCACAAATAGATTTGTGGCTCGACTGGGGTTAAATCTTCAAGGGAGGTGACTTCTTTTTGTTGAAGCGCTGTTTGTAAATACGCATGCTCCATCTCTAGATACTCCTCCGTCACCGTATTGGGCAAGCGTAAATTGACCAATGCACGCCAAATTGTATATAATTTCGTTTCATCTGTCGGCAATAATTTGGGGATATCAAGAGCTAACTGACCATTATTTTCTTGCATCAAATAAGTGATCATCGATTGTAAACGTTCTATCTGCATTCCTTACTCTCCTATCAGTAGAATAAAATGCACTTAGAAGAGCCACTCTTGCCTCCTCAAAGTGCATTGTATCGATGTTAATATGATTAAGCGTCCGGTAATTCTTGATAAGCCTCTGCATCGACATCGACTAATTTAATTAACCAATTTTCTTCTGCTTTTTCTGAATTTAATAATTCAGGTGTTTCAACAGCTGCTTCATTCCGTTCGACAATGCGTCCGCTAATTGGCGCTTGTGCTTCGTAAACTGTTTTGGCTGCTTCAATATTCATAAAGCTGTCGCCTTCTTGGATTGATTCTTCATCAGTAAATTCAACATAACCTACCGTTCCTAAATCATCCTGTAATTCTGGCGTCATACGAACAGTATAAGTATCTCCGTCTTGATCAATAAAGAAAAAAGTTTTAAACTTGGTCATCTGATGTCCTCCTCAAATATTCTTATAATATCATAACTCATAACTCATAAATTCGCAATTTCTCTGTTTCAAAATAAAAAAATGCAAAGAAATCTTATTCTAGGATTTTATCCATAGGCTTGTTATAATCAATATAATAAAAAATTATAAAAGGAGAACATTTGATGATACTGATTGAAATGAAACGTAATGGTGAAAAAGTTTTCACTCCAGGAACAGATATGGCACTTCAAGAATACGTCCGACAACATTTATTTTTAGACGATGACATTATGATGCCTTATACGACCTCCCCGCAAGTACAAATGGGACGCTACCAAAATGCGGCCAAGGAAGTCAATCTAACTTATATGGAGGAAAATGACATTCAATTGTGCCGCCGTGATACCGGTGGAGGTGCAATTTATTTAGACCGCGGTAATACAAGTTTCTGTTATTTATTTAATAAGGATTCAATGAATCATGAACTCAATTTCAAACGTTTGTATGAACCGGTCACTGAAGTTTTACACGATCTAGGAGCAACAAATGTTCAAATGACCGGGCGTAATGACTTAACCATCAATGGTAAAAAAATCTCCGGCGCAGCCATGAGCTTCGACCCAGAGCGAATCTATGCCGGCTATTCTCTTCAATTAGACATTGATGTTGAGGCAATGATGGGATCACTAACTCCAAATCGTAAAAAATCACATCCAAAGGGATTGATTCTGTGCGAAGCCGTGTTGAAAGCATTCGCCCACACTTAGCCCCCGAATATCAAAACTTAACAGCCAGTGAATTCCATGATCTTGTCACCTGTCGACTATTAGGTGTGGATGATCTTTCTCAGGCGAAACGCTATGAATTAACCGACGCGGATTGGGCAGCCATTGACAAACGTTGTGAGGAAAAATGGCACAACTGGGAATGGGTACGTGGTGCCGAACCGGCCTATGAATATGCACGTGATACGCGTATTGAAGGAGTGGGTACAGTTGAAGTTCATCTGTCGATTCGTAAAGGTCGAATTGATACGATTAATATCTATGGCGATTTCTTCGGTAGTCAGCCCATTTGCGAAGTAGAAAATGTTCTTCAAGGTGTTCCTGAACAACGTGATGAATTATTGAAGGCGTTAAATACGATTGATCTAAAACCTTACTTTAATAGTGATATTAAAGAAGAATTGGTTGATTTAATTTTAAGCTAATTCGTTTATAATAGATTTAAAAAGTATCCCTTTCGCTCTTTTTTGAGTATTGGGACACTTCATCATTCTATCAATCATTGGCGCTAGATACAGTGTTTGAAGTGAGCACGATGATTTTTTTGATTTTGGGAGGAGCTGTTTAATGGCTAAATTTAATCGACGCAATGCAATGACTTTCATCTTATTATTACTAATCGTATTGGCCGCCCATGGACTTTTTCTTTACCGCCAATGGAATGCTGATCAATACATGGTGGGACCATACGATCAATTAGGTCAAATGCAAATTTTTAAAGATTTTTTATACCAACAATTTAAAGCAGGAAACTTTTTCTATAGTTTTGACTTTGGTGGGGGTGCGAGTTTTTTTACCCGGTTAAGTTACTATTACTCAACTTCCTTGTTTCATTATTTAATCATGGCTGGCACCCAATTATTAGAATCATTGGGAATCGTTCAACACGTTGATATGATTTATTGGGCAAAAATTGCCGTCTATACGAACATCATTAAATCTTTCTTGATTTATTTGGCGAGCCTCTATTACTTTAAACAACTACGCTTGAAACGAATCTACAGCATGATTGGTGGCTTTTTTTATGTCTTTTCAAGTATTTATTTTAGACATGCGGTGCTCTGGGAATTCTTTACAGATGCGATGTTATTCCTTCCAATCATCCTTGCAGGAATTGAACAGATCATTGCTGGTAAACGCCAGTGGGTCTTTTCAGTAGGTATAGCCTTAACCCTCTTCAGTAATGGTTATTTTGCTTATATGAATTTAATATTCGCAGGAGTTTATGCCTTATTGCGTATGGGGATTTCGCTATGGCCTCATGAAAGTCGGCCACTTCAACAATTCAAAGATTATCTACGTTTTGGATTATTAGGCGCTGGTCTAGGAGCACCTGGATTTTTGACCTTCGTATGGGGATTTCTCAATACTCAGCGTCCGAGTGTCGATAATCCTGTTCCATGGTGGAATATTAATTTCCTGAAATTAGATTCGCTATTATTAAATGATACTATCCAATTAATTCCCATTTTATTTATTCTCTTGTTCTTTATATGGAGTCTCAACAAAAATAAACCATTTTTATTCTTTAAATGTTTTGCCCTGGTATTTATTATTTTACGAGCAAGTCCAAAAGTCGCGAGTCTCTTTAATGGTTTCTCTTACCCACAATATCGCTTTCCTTATCTAACGTTTATTTTGATTGCGGTAATGATTGCGATGGGATTACAATTACTGAGCGAGATCGAAGCACATCATAAATTTTCCCGTGAAATATTATTGTCAACTTTTATTACCATGATACTCTACGGTCTCGCCCTCTATATTGATGAGACCCAAGCATACAATCCTTGGTTAATAATGGTTCTTATTATCGCTTTCTCTGCGGGATTACTTTGGATAAATACGCACCGTAACCACTGGTTATATCTCGTTTTGTTTACGGGGTTAACCTTATATCCTCTAATGACGAACCAAGATATACTCATTGAACAATATCGCGTTGATAAAGTTGATAACAGTATGATCCAACAAAAATATGAAGATCCCAATACCCCTTTTATCCAGGCGACCAATTATGTACAAGAAAAAGCATCTCCAATCGAACGTATCGATTACGAGGAAGCGATGAACTGGGCGATGCAACAACAAGTAGGGTATTTAGGCTCATATGTGAGTTTTCAAAATCAGTTCCAACAACAAATGATTCAACAATTCGGAGTTATCAATCAAAAAGAAAGCAACGGTCCGACAACATTTGGCTTCGCTGGTCGAACCATTTTGAATTCGCTAATGGAGGTTAATTATATTTTAGCTGAGGAGTCATCCACTTATTTGGTTCCCTTTGATTATGAGGTAGATAAACAATTCAACCCTATGCAAATTTATACCAATCAATCACCTTATGCGATGATTCACCCAGTCGTGCATCTGTATAGCGAGACGGATTTCGCTGATCATGATTTCAAGGATCCATTCTTAATCAATGGTGCGATTGTCCCACCAGAATATGCTAACACGAAGCCTGATCCTTCACTCAAACAGTCCATCAATTTCCAAGTTCAGGGAATGGAACAGTTAAACGATGAACAATTGATTAAGGAGCCTGGGGCTTCAATTAACTTGCAATTACAGTTAGAGGAACTTGAAGAATATGACCGTATCGTTGTCGACTATACAATTAAACGACATAATGATGATAAACAACGCTCCTTCCATTATCAGTTCGATCAACATTCATTTGAAATCAAAGCGCCTACTGATGAATATTCTAGTCAACTATACCGTCACCAAATGGAATTGCCATACAAAGAGAGCATCGATATCCATTTAGACTTAGGAACGAAATATGATTTTGAAATTCATAATGTCTATGGATTAAGTACGGAGCGACATCATGATCGCAGTGTTACCGATCAAGAGTTAGATTATACCGTTCAAATGGAAGACGGTAAAATTGACATTCGTTTCAATAATCAAGCGAATGCACCATTTATGGTTCTGCCAATCTTTTATGAAACAGGATGGCAATTGGATATCAATCAAGAAGCAACGGATATTGTGAAGACTAATTATGGTTTAATCGGTTTCCCCTTACAACCAGGTGAGAATATCATTCAATTGCGCTTCGAACAACCTTTACTGAAAGCCGGTTTCTTGATGAGTAGTTTATCGCTTATAGGTTTGATAATAATTAAACGACGCAAGAAAGCAACGTATATCGTTACTTCAATGCGCAAAGATATTGCTTAGGCAACGAAAACCGTCAATTTTTTATTCTTTATCATTCATATCCAAAGTCTTCTATTGCGATGAAACAACCCTCTAAAATTAGATTCATAGTCCAACTTTAGAGGGTTGTTTAATTAGTCAAAATTTTGATGTGAAGAAAAAAATATATCGTTTCATTAAAAAATAAAATCAATCTATTTTTACTATTCAACTTCTACTGCTTCTGCAGAAGCGACTTCACCATTTTCTAAAGTAATCATAATCGCTGTCTTAATTGAGTTATGATTTTCATCGATAGAAAATGTTCCCGTCACGCCTTCAAAATCTTCCGTCGCTGCTAATGCTTCATTAATAGCATTAGGATCAGTGGAACCAGCCTTTTCTATTCCACTCACTAAGAAATCAATCGCATCATACCCTAAGGCCGCGAAAGTATCAGGGGCTTTGCCATATTTTTCTTCAAAGGCAGCAGTAAAGGCATTGGACGCTTCTGTTCCAATTGACGCATCATAGTGCGTGGTGTAATGAACATCATTGGTATTCTGTGGACCAGCTAATTCCACAAAGGTATCACTAGCAAAGCCGTCTCCACCAACAATTGGTTGGGTTACGCCCATCTCACGTAATGCTTTGACTAAGAGTCCCGTTTCTGTATAGTATCCAGGAATATAAACCGCATCAAATTCATGACCTAGTGCATTGGTCGCAATGGCATTGAAGTCACTATCTCCCGATTCATAAGATTCCCGAGCAGTGATGGTACCGCCTAACCCTTCAAACTCTTCCACAAAAGCATCCGCGATTCCTAACGAATAATCTAACGCATTATCAACGATGAGCAACACATTTTCAGCACCTAATGTATTATAAACGTATTCTGCCCCAGAACGACCTTGGAATGAATCTTCATAAGCCGTCCGGAATAAATTAGATACAGCATTTCCAGAGCTATCTAAGGTTAATCCGTCTCCGGTTGTTGCTGGGAGGACATTCGGTTTATCGGATTCTTCGATTACAGACTTTGTCGCGGTGACTACAGAAGAAGCATTTGGTCCCAGTACTCCCACGACCTCATCATCATTTTCTAATCGCGTCTGCAAGGAAACTCCTTCTGTTGTGTCTGTTTTATTATCTAGGACGACTAATTCTAACGGACGTCCGTCTAAGACTCCTCCTTCGGAATTTTTCTGTTCAATATATAATTCAAATGCTTCAACAGCAGGCACACTATATGGCGCGGCAGGACCACTTAATTCAAGATTGACCCCTAAGACAACGGGCTCTCCTGTTGCTTCCTGTGCCGTGACACTCGGAGCCGTTGTTGTCGCTAAACCTAAGGTCAAAGATAGAGCTGAGAGTAATAAACGGGATAATCGATTCTTTTTCATAATATTTTCTCCTTCTTATATAGACTATTCAGTCACAGTTAAATGAACGTCACCTAATGTCTCATAGACGACTTTATATTCTCCTACTTGTAATCGTTCCGGCAAGACAAAGGTTCCTGAAGATACAAAGCGTCCTGATACCAATTTCTCTCCACGTTCTTCCAATGCACTAGCCAACCATTTTACTGCATTAACAGGATGTCCTAGCACTTCCGTTGAGGAACCACGTTTTACCTCTTGATCATTCAAATAAAGTACAGCTTCAATATCATCGAGGTCTTCATATGTATATTTAGCAGGTGTACCGACAACAACCGCACCATTGACCGCTCCATCTGCAATCACTTCATGAAACGTTGTATTGGGGAACCAATCTTCATAGCGTCCATCCGGCACTTCAAATCCTGGTGCTACCCGACATTTTTGCATCACTTCCTCGTCAGAATCATCTGCATGAACGGTCTCTTCAACCAGAAAGACTAATTCCAACTCGAGAAGTGGTTCATTATAGTCTGATAATGAAAGAGTACCTGCTCCTTCTTGAACCGTTTGATCCGTCATCTGTCCAAAAAGTGGACTGTCACTGTTAAATAAATCTTGAGTTTCTTGGCTGGTTAAACTAATTTTATAACCTTGATGTTGTTCGCCACTTTCCTCTTTCATTGCTAAGACATCATCTTGTACTTGATAAGCTTCCTTGGTGGATTCGAATTCGAATACTCCTTTTTGTAAAGGTTCATTGTTTTGATATGCTTCATATAATTGTTTTGCCTTGTTTGTCATTTTAATGGTCCTTTCTGTTAAATGGTTTATTCATTGATTGAGATTTACTGTTTGGATCCAGCCTTCTGGTGCTTCTTTCTCACCAAATTGAATTCCGGTCAACTCGTCGTACAATGCTTTCGTTAGAGGTCCTGTCTCGGTTTCTGAATAGAAAACGTGTTTCTTGTCCTCATACGTAATACTACCAACCGGTGTGATGACAGCTGCTGTTCCCATCGCTCCTGCTTCTTTAAATTGATCTAATTGGTCAACATACACATCGCCTTCTTTAACTTCCAGTCCGAGACGTTTCTCTGCTAGCTCTAATAATGAATACTTTGTAATACTTGGTAAAATTGACGGCGACTTTGGTGTGACAAACACATTATCATGGGTAATACCAAAGAAATTAGCTGAACCAACTTCTTCAATCTTTGTATGCGTCGCTGGATCTAAGAAAATTGCATCGGCATAATTATTCGCTTGTGCCTCTTTTCCAGCTGAGAAACTCGATGCATAATTCCCTCCCACTTTAGCTTCTCCTGTACCATGAGGTGCGGCGCGGTCATAACGACTCACCATAAAGGATGCGGGTTGTAACCCACCTTTGAAATACGGACCTACAGGCGTCACATAAATACCGAAAATAGTTTCTGGACCCGGCGCAACTCCCACTACATCACCAACTCCAATTAAGAAAGGACGAATATATAGTGTCGCACCGTATCCATACGGAGGGACCCATTCTTGGTTGGCTCTCACAACTTCATGGACCGCCTGAACAAAATCTTCTTCCGGATAAGGTGGTAACATTACTTTTTCCGCTGATCGTGCCATACGGGCGGCATTTTGGTCAACGCGGAATAATTGAACGGAACCGTCTTTCGTACGATAAGCTTTCAAACCTTCAAAACATTGTTGTCCTAAATGTAATGCGGGCGACGCTTCGCTAATGGTTACGGTATTCGCATTCGTTATTTCACCCGGTCCCCATTCACCATCTTTGTAATAAGCACGATAACTTTTTCCGGTATCAATGTATTGAAACCCTAGTGTCCCCCAATCGATGTCATGTTCCAGTTTTTTGTTTTGCATTCATATTCTCCTTTTCAAAGTAAAATAAAAAAGCCTATTTAGATTGATTTAATCTAAACAGGCTTTAAATAAAACTGTCTATTCGCTAAAGAGAATGCGATTAGCCCGTTTAGATTATAAATCTATACGAGCATCACAAATGATTAGCACATATAGATACAAACTTGAAAAGTTTTTTCGTGTTTGTATCTAAGCAGTGTCGATACAAACACTATCCAATAATGCTAATAATAATTGCTGTATTAAATTGTGCTGTATTTAAATTCATCATTTTACTCTCTCCAAATATCTTTGATGTTTTTATCTTAAGGGAATGAACATTAAAAGTCAAGTAGAATTTTAATTATTTTTTAATTTATCAAATAACACTTTCATAGTTTGAAAAATTAAATTTCTAACCCTTGTCTATTTAGTGATTCCTAACACTTCTCGAAGTTCATTGGCCATTGCTTCATATTCCGTTTCATCTAAATATACTTGGTCAGGATTCATTGCGAATGGCGTTCCCCATTCAAATTCTCTTTCATATTATGGTACCAGATGAAAGTGAAGATGTGACCCATCATCTCCATAAGCACCGTAGTTTACTTTATCCGGTTGGTATAATTTATGTAAGGATTCCGCTACTTGATTGACTTCTTTAAAGTACAAATCTCTTTCTGCGTCACTAATGTCTACCATCTCACTGATATGATCTTTGTAGGCAACAATGACTATCCCACGGTGGCTTTGTTCACAGAATAAAATCACGGTGGATACTTTTAATTCCCCTACTTCATAACCAAACGCATTGAGTAAATTCCCTTTTTGAGAATAGGCACAATTTGGATCTTTCTTCATTTTTCCTCCTCAATTATGTATTGAAGGTATCTCACACCTACTTAGCATCTCTGTTTCAAATGAATGATCGCTCCTATGCAGAAAGCATTTTCATAACTTTATTATACATCAATACATGCTTTGCTTAATACAATAACCATTAAATTATTTTAAATCCTCTGAGCATATAGTTCGCTTTCGAATTAAATATTCGTTATCTTGAATTAGAAGTAATTTTAAGGAGGAATTTTTAATGTCAAATTTTAAAGATTTAATCGCAAAACGTCGCACAACTTATCATATCGGTCGCAACACGGATGTTACCCCTGAACAAGTAACAGAGTATCTCCGTGATATTATCCAATGGGTCCCAACTGCGTCTCATAGTCAAACAAGCCGTTTAGTATTAGTTTTTGGTGACAAACATCAAGCACTGTGGGATGAAATCCACGATGTGCAATCCAAAGTCCTTTCTGGTGATATGTGGGACATGATGAGTGGCGTCATTGCTGGTGCTAAAGAAGGATTAGGGACCGTATTGTTCTTTGAAGATCAAGAAGCCGTTCAAGGAATGCCTACTTCTGATGCAACACGTGAAGCATATAGCCATCATAACAATGCAAACCACCAATATGCGACATGGTTAGGTTTAACTGACTTAGGTCTAGGTGCTAGCTTACAACATTTCAACATTGGCTATGAACAAGGTCATGACAAATCTATCAAAGAATTATTATACCTCCCTGAAAACTATGCGTTAGTTGCGGAGATGCCATTCGGTTCGATTGAAACACCTGCAGAAGCAAAAGAAACTATTCCGAATGATGTCAAAGTACAAGTGAAATAACTCATAATTACACAAAACAGCGTCCGACTTTAATAGTCAGACGCTGTTTTATTTTTGACTATATTTTAAATAGTCAATGATGATATTTTCACCACAGGCTTGATCGAACGTTCCTCAAATGCTTTCTGCAAATCTTCAAACTCAAACACTGTGATCATATCATCAAATGGAAACTTCCCTTGGCGATAGTAGTCGATTAATTCGGGGATAAATACTTTAGGGATAGAATCTCCTTCAATGACCCCGCGCATAGTTTTTCCTTCAGCCATCAAATCATTTTGCATATCCATTTGGAAATCTAAATTCATACCGACAACGGCTAATTCACCACGTGGTTGAAGACTATGGAGTCCTTGAACGATGATATCGGTATTACCCGTTGTATCAATCGCATACTTAGCGCCACCGCCAGTAATTTCTTTCACTTGTTTTGCAATATCCGGATTCTTTTTATTGTTAATTAAATCGGTCGCCCCAAAATGTTCTGCCATTTCTAATTTATCATCATTTCGGTTCACCGCAATAATGTGTTTATAACCTGCAATTTTTGCTGCCATACTGGCACTCAAACCTACTGCTCCAACACCTAAGATAACAATACTATCCCCTAATTTGACATCAAAAGATTCAAAACTGTTCCAGCCCCTGTTTGAATACCACAACCTAAAGGAGCTAACTTAACTAAATCCAAATCCTTAGGAACTTTAACTAAATTCTTTTCTTCAACATTCGCATAAGTTGCAAAAGACGACTGCCCAAAGAATAAACTAACGGGTTCACCTTCTAATTCATGATAATGACCACCTTCTTCGGTTTGTCCACCAAAATTCAGCGTATTGAAATTCAGACAGGTGGTTGGATAACCTGATAAACAATGCGAGCAATGACCACAATGTGCGTAGGACATGACCACATGATCTCCAACTTCAAATTCTTTCACTCGGTCACCAATCGCCTCGACTACTCCAGCTCCTTCATGTCCGAGAATAACAGGATATGGCGTCAGTGCATGATCACGTCCTGCATGATCAGTGTGACAAACACCTGAAGCGACCATTCGTACTTGCACTTCCGTATCCTTTGGATCAGCTAGTTCTACTTCCTTAAATTCAATCGGTTGACCTTGTTCCATTGTTACAGCTGCTGTAATTTTCATTTGTCTCCTCCTTGAATCTTATTATCTTTATTCTAACTTGATCCTAATAATGACACAATATAAATGCTTTCTTAAGAAAAAGCATCTTGATAACCTCTTTTTACTAAACATGGAATGATTTATCGCAATCCTTTGTTAATTTTAAATCAAGAAAAAAACACCTCATACAATACAAAGGTGTTCTAAAAAATATGTCTTATCAATAAATCCATTTAATTTTCAGCTCTTACTTCAGACGAATGAGATTAAGATTTTCTAATAAATTTTCTTTCACTTGACTTAGCGCTTTCGCCGCATCATCTTTGATAGAGATTATATTAGAATTAGCGATATGCAAATCTTCTTTATTAATGACAACCATTTGATTTCCTGTATAGTATTGAAGCAATCCAGCAGCAGGATAAACATTCAAACTCGTTCCAATAACAAACAATAAATCTGATTGTTTAATGGCTGTAATAGCACCTTGAAGAGTATTGGTATCCAGTGACTCGCCAAACATTACAGCTGTTAATCGTACCAGCCCACCATCATTGGGACAATGCCAAGTACTATCATCATGGATGTTAATTTCATCCATTGTAAAATGTTCGCCACACTCTATACAATATAAATCTCTTTCGTTACCATGCAAATCATAGACATGATTGCTACCAGCTTCTTGATGTAAACCATCGGCATTTTGTGTCACAATACTTACGTGTTTTCCTTGGTCTTCTAAGTACTTAGGAAATGTATGACAAATTTTAGGCTCCAATCCATCATGATTCATATAAGTCATGATGAATTGATATTGACTAGCTGTATCTGTCTCAAACATTTGCCGGGACAACATGCGTTCAGGTTCATAAGGGACTTTCCCTTTACTTATATTATATACACCATCTTCTGAACGAAAATCTTTTGCACCACTGGCAGTAGAAGCACCCGCTCCTGTAAAGAAAACGATGTTATGATGTGATTGAATGAGTTCTGTAATTTGATTGATTGCGTCCAACGTATTCCTCTCCTATTCACTCTGTCCATGTTTTAACATGTCGTTACTGTCCCACGATGCGGAATGATTGGCCCCATCACCACCTCTATTAAATAATATCTTTGAAATAAACGTTCACTGCATATCACTTCATCTATATTTAACTATACTCATTTTTTCTAATAATACAACAATGTCACTTTGTTAATCAGAAAGAGCTTTAATAATTTATCACATACCAAAATAAAGACAGGATTTCCAGAGGATAAATCCCACTCGAAATCCTGTTTACAGAAATGGTTGATGTATGAACTTTTTCGCACAACAAATCGAGTAGGACTCTTCCCATTAGTTGGGCAGAGGTCCTCTCACCCCACCGTACGTACGGTTCCGTATACGGCGGTTCAATATCATTATGTTAACACATTGTTTATAGTGATTCTATCTAGTTATGTGCAATATGACAACATTTTCAAAAAACGCTTAAATTGACAATTCAAATTAAATAAAACCTTCAGCTTTTCCACTAAAAAAATTTCATTCTCTAACAAACTAACTTCTGCTGGAGTTTGTGCTTTTGTAGTAGTTAGTTTATTTCCTTGAAAAAATGGAAAGAAGTTAAATGTCATGATTGATGCATAATATAAAGTTGCCACTTCAATACAATGAATAGATAAAGTCCATATAATTGTGAAATTAATATATTAGTTACACTAACCTTGAGCGCCCCATAGGTATACTTTTAAATAAAAGTTAAGAGTGCCATTTCTATGATGGTCACTGAAACTATTTAAAATTTATCATCACAAATATCATTTATTTTTTATTTTTTTTTGTCAAATTAAGCTAGACAAATGAGACACTTGTTCCGATAAAACTTCCATCGGTGTTTTATAATCGAGTGATTTTCGAGGAATGTGATTGCGACGGTGGCTTACCCCTTGAATAAACGCTTCTGACACTTCATTAAAATCCATGCCTTTCCCTAAACCACCCCTGCGAAGCAGGGCATTACTGTGTTCGTTCAAACCTCGTTGGCTAGGACAACCTGGATCAGCAAAGAAAATATCGATATCATGTTGGTTAGAAACCGTCTTCCAATTGGAAAATTCCTTACCACAATCGAAAGTGATGGACTTAAATAAATGTCTAGGACAATCACTCAGCCAATCGTGAAGTCGCTCTTCAACAGCTTGAACGGTTCGTCCTGTTGGTTTGAGAGTGAGAATCACTTTGGATAGACGCTCGACGAGAGTGATCACAGCACTTTGATGGTCTTTGCCGATAATGGTATCCCTTCTAAATGACCAAATTCCTTATTATCAGTGGGATAACACGCTTCTCGTTCTTTGAGACTGCGTTTAAAATGTTGTTTCCCCCGTTTCTCTTGATATCCATTGGGTTTGCGTTTTCCTTTCATCGGGAGCGTTGTAACCTCTAGGTCAGGGCTGTCTTGGAAGCGACGATAAAGGGTGCGCATAGACAGAGGGAGTGGTCTTTCTTTTCTACCTATAATAACGTCGGTGTCCATCCTTGAGATACTTTCTCTTGGACATAAGCAATTTCTTGGGGAGATAATTGAACTTTCTTAGCGCCACATCGACGTTTGTTCGCCTTATAGTGACGATAATATTCTTGAATGGAATGACCTTCTTTGAGCCAATTGAGCACATTATAGGATAGTTTGTCTCGCGCGTTTTAAGGCGCGTATCATTTCTGTCGGACTCGTTCCATTTTTCTAATATTTTTCTATCCAAATGAGTTCTCCTATGGTAAGATGTGTGTAAGCCATTATGGTCCTCTCCTTATTTTCGTGGATGTTAATTTGGATTGAGTGTACCATCATCGGCTTATTTTTTCTAAGTGTCTAGCTTAATTTTACAATTCAAGTTTATAAATAAGGAGAATAAAAATGACTGAAGAAAAATTAATTCAAATTACTGAAAATGAACTACATACTTTAATAAAAAATAAATTGATTGCTGCTGGTTTATCTGAAGACGCTGCACATGAGACTTCTAATCACTTGACTTATGCGGATATGATTGGGATTCATTCTCATGGAGCCGTACGTGTGGAATATTATGCTGAACGTATAGCAAAAGGTGGCGTGACCACTCAACCAAATATAAATTTCGAAAAAACAGGACCAAGTACTGCAATTTTCCATGGCGATAATGGTCAAGGTCATTATATCGCGAATTTAGCCATTGAACCTGCTATTGAAATGGCTAAAGAGAACGGCGTCGCTGTGGTAGGTGTATCTAAATGTAGCCATACTGGAACTCTATCTTATTATTTAAGAAAATTCGCCGAAGAAAATTTACTCTGTATGGCGATGACTCAATCTGACCCAATGGCAGTTCCATTTGGGGGAGCTGAAGTGTATTATGGTACAAATCCTATTGGATTCGGTGCCCCTAGTAATTCTGAATTCCCGCTTATTTTTGATATGGCAACAACTGTTCAGGCATGGGGTAAAATTCTGGACGCACGGTCTAAAGGTCGCTCTATTCCTGATACTTGGGCAGTCGATGAAAACGGCGCTCCAACGACAGATCCTAATGCAGTAGCCGGTCTCGTACCGATTGCTGGTCCAAAAGGTTATGGTCTAATGATGTTAGTGGATATATATGCAGGAATTCTCTTAAATCTTCCTTTTGGAAAACATGTTTCATCAATGTATCATGATTTGCATACTGGTCGTAATCTAGGTCAAACTTACATTGTTATTGATCCTGCAAAATTCTCAGACATTGAAACATTTAAAAACAATATTACTCAAACAATGAATGAGCTTAACGAGATTAAGCCAGCAACAGGATTCTCTAGTGTTAGATATCCTGGTCAAGGTTCCAACGAGCGTTATGCCGTAGCACTCGAAGAAGGTACAGAAATCCCTGAATCTATCTACAATTATTTAAAATCGGATGATATTCATTATAATAATTATGAAGGTAAAGGTATTTTTGCTAACTAAAGTAGTGTTTGCTAATATGAATCTTTAAACTTTTATTCAGATGATATATTTTGGCTGGTTGCCTATCATTAATAGACACCCAGCCATTTTCATTTCTGGTTCTATAATTTTTAGTGTTGGTGAAGTATCACCAGCACTATTTTTTGTACACAAAAAGTCATGCATTTCCTGTATCAGATAAATGACGAAACCAAATGACAGGAGGAAAATACATGACTCAATTACATTCTAGCCATTTTCTCTTAGGAATAAAAGACCCAAATATCAAAATAACGAAAGAAATGACCGAAGAACCCTATTTTCAAGTGCTTTCCTATCGCCCATCTCGAAAAAGAATCGATTTAAAGGAAGCTTATCGTAAAGTCATCGCAATAGAAGGCGTTCTCGATTGCCTTCCTCATGCTTGTGCTCATTGCGGACATACAAATGAAGGCCCACAAGATATCATTCGAAATGGGAAAATGAAAACCGCCATCCTCATTGGCCAATATAATTTTCAACCGGTTTATCTTAAATTAAAAAACAACGCTATCTCTGTAAACATTGCCGTCAAACAACCGTAGCGACACGCCTCTCACTAACCCCCATTGTTTTATTTCAAATCCTTTGAAATGCTTAATATGGAGAGAGTTAGGAGAAATGCAATCGATGACCTTAATCACTAAGCATTTAAATATTTCCACACACGGTGATGCGTCAATTAGAAGCTTGGGGAAATCATTGGCATCCCAAACCCACCACGCTACCGGTGCATCTGGCTATCGATGAATGTCAATTTGTAAAAAGCGTCAAACATGCGATGTCTTGCATCCAAATGGATAATCATAAGCATCCGATTATCGACATCTTAGAAGACCGAACACAAGCCGCTTTGCGTGCCTATTTTCAATGTTTTTCGCGGAAGGAACGATTAAAAGTACAGACGATCACAATAGATATGTATTCCCCTTATCGTGACTTCTTGCCTCGATTATTTCCCAATGCCATCATTATTATTGATCGCTTCCACATTGTGCAACTGTTACACCGCGCTGTGAATAATTATCGTATTAATGTGATGAAACGCTTGAAAACAAAACAACAACGTGATTATCGCAAGCTCAAAAAATGATGGAAATTCGTCCTTAAACCAAGAGCCGACTTAGATTTTGAAACCTTTAATACACATCGCCTCTTTGATGGATGTATTACTGAAAAAAGGAGGGTCGACGATTTAATCCCATTAGAACCCCGATTAAGATTATCCTATACCCCCATGTCCATCGTCTAGTTGAAGCCGTCCGCAATCACTCTTATCGAGACTTTATTCAATGTTTAGAAGCTACACACAAATATAGATTTCCTAAAGATATTCGGACAGCTTTCAATACGCTAAGTTCTTATCGATTAGAAATTGAAAACAGCTTCACTTATACCTGATCAGATGGGGTTGTAGAGGGAATGAATAATAAGATTAAAATGATTAAACGCTCAGGTTATGGTTATCGCAACTTTGGCCATCTGCGTTGTCGTATCTTGATTTCCTACCAGTTTAAAGAACCCCAAGAAGAAACACTACGTCACTTATATTTCAGTGAAGAAGAAGCAGATTTGAAGTACAACAAACAAAAAAGTGCATGAAAAAGACGACGGAATAATCAGTCGCCTAAACACTTACCAACATTATTTGACAAAGAACCTCATTTGTCTTAATACCTAATTTCTCGTCAATTCACTAGATTATTTCTTGAAAAAAATAAAAACATCTGACAAAAGCTACATTTTCCTCATTGTCAGATGTTTTATTAATTATTGTACGATGAAAAATCTTACTATCTCATTCTATTTATAAAAAACTAGATAATAATTCTTCTTCTTTCTAAAATATAATCGAGTAAAAGACTTATTTATTCTTATTTAACAGCAGTCCATCCACCGTCGATAGGCAATGTTACTCCTGTCACATAAGCTGATTCTTCTGCTGCTAAAAAGATAGCTGCTGAATTTAATTCTCCTGAACGACCATAACGTTTCATAGGCACAACGATATCCATATAACTTTGGAATTCATTGGTATTTAAAGTATCTGTCGTCAACTCTGTTTCAAAGTAACCTGGTGCAATAGTATTCACAGTTACACCATAAGGCGCTAGTTCTCCTGCAACAGCACGTGAGAAATTAATAACTCCTGCTTTTGAAGCATGATAAGCAGCTTCTTGTTGATTTGTTCCCATCATACCGTAGATAGACGCAATATTAATAATTCGTCCATAGCCCGCTTCTTTCATCGGTGCGGCATAGGCACGAGTCATTTTAAAAACACTCGTTAAATCTAATTCGATAGTGAAATCCCAGCTTTCATTAGATAATTCTGTGATTGGTCCACCTTTATTAGCACCCGCATTGTTAATCAATACATCAACTTTACCATATTTTTGAATAATTTGGTTTAATGAATTTTCAATTTGATCATCTTTAGTAACGTCTAATGCAATAGGGAACGCTTCTCCCCCTTTACTTTCGATATCACTTGCGATTTCTTTTAAGCGCTCAATACGACGTGCCATTAGAACAACTTTTGCTCCTAATTCTGCAAATCCATATGCCATTTGCATACCAAGACCACTTGATGCTCCACTAATGGCTACCACTCTATTCGAAAAATCAAACATCTTTTTCCTCCTTATTATTTTGAATATGACCAAAATTTCATCATTATCTTGGGTTATACGATAAGATTTTAAAACTCTATAACAATTTCTGTTAAACGCTATTGATTTATCATCTTGATTTGAAAGATTCATCAAAAAAAATATCGAAATATCGCCATACTAACGTCCTTATTTTTACGTATCAATCAGAAAATTAAAATAATGAGCTTCAAAAATCAAATGGGATAAGTACTCTCATCCACTTCACTTTTTCAAATGAACCGTCATCCATCTCATGAACTTATGGAAACATCCTTCGATAAATGATTATCATTTTACAAAAGAGTTACTATGTGTATCCAAATAAGATTGCCTAAATAATTGTAAAATATCTAGTCCACTCCAGTTCCCATTTCATCATTCATTATAAAATTAAATTAGCAGAATTGTAACCTCGGCTATTACAAAACAGTCCTTACCAGTAAAGAAATCTATCTTATTAAATCATTCTTTATTCGTTATGATGCATAATAACTCGTCATCATAATCAGAAAACTTCGCTTTATGGTAAAACACCTACGATCCATCCGTTAATTCACATATAATTATTTAATATATAGGTTGCGACATGTCTTTTGCTTTACTTGAGATTCATTACTCTATAATTTTATTCCCCATATGCTCACTTTATCACATAAAATGCATTATATTATCGTTTTTTTTGATGAATTTAAATAATTTATTGTTCGTTTTAAACAATGGACATTTATGATTCATTTGGAGTAAGTCTATTGTCAAATGATAAAACCTTATACGATTATCATTGAATATGACATGCATGAAATGCCTCTTCACTCGAACTTTTGAACAGCTTAATAAAAATATCTGAAATTTGTTTGGAGATTTCCTCAATCTGTAACCTAAATAAATTGGATAAAATTAACCTATCTTTAAAAGATATCATGAATTACCTTGCGTATAAATTTATATAACCCTCGTCTTAGATTGAATTCTTCATCAGCGTGAGCGTATTTTTTACTATGTCAAACTAGGTCAAACTAGGCAAGGTTCGCATCACAAAATCCACATCTTGATTTTCAAGCTCTTGGATAATATGAAAATAAATTTTCTATGTCGTTGTCATACTAAAATGTCCCAAACGTCGAGCAACACTCGCAATTGAACCCCAGCAAATAATAATAATGAAACATGCATGTGACGTAATCCATGAATCGAAATAACAGGAACATTTGCCTCGCGACACTTCTTATGCAGTATATAATTCATAGTAAAGTTATAAATCTTTTGTTCCCTATTTGTTACAAAAGGGGCTAATTCTCAGGTAGATGTCGTATTAATTCAGTAAAATGAATAGCAGTCTGCCTATCAATTTGATTTTTTCTATTATCAGCTATTCATTGATAACCATAATAAATATCCACATAATGATAGCCTTCCAATATCGCCTTCATCTGAAGCAACATTTCTTCCATTAAGGTATTCATTATTCTAAATTATTGAACTGTTTTAATCTTTAATAATAATAATGGTCAATATATAATTGCAACTCACTTTCAAGTTTATTCATCGTGATTTGAACTCTAGAAGAATTAAGAATCGCATTGGTCAAATCATCGTTTGACTGCGTGAGTTTATAATAACCTGGTCTTAGCATCTCGAAACCATTCATCAATTGATTCTTACCACTTGGTTCAGCGTCTCTAGATTCTGAATCTCTTTTTTAGAAATACCTCCAAATAAATGCCCATCCACATCATGGGGGATTTCTCTATTATTTGAAGTGACATAACGTGGAATATTTAATTATGCTCATTTTCAATAATTTCTTGACGACTGGAGAGATGACTATCGCCTTCTATTTCAATTTTTTGAGCATATACATCGACAATGCGTGCAATATCCTTTTCTAGTAAACAATTTTGTTTCCCTTCCTTAACAAAATTATGGGAAGCATCGTTGATTAAAATAGCTTCCCCTAAAGGACGTTTCTTTTTCAAAATAATGGCACATACGGGTATTTCCATATTGGGACTTCTTATTAATTCTTCGTTATCCATCGTATCCCAAAGATGGTTTTTATTCCTAATTAAAGCCATGATTCTAGCCTTTTCAATAACTCTTTTGTCTAAATGTTCAAGACCTAGCTTAGGGTACACTTTTTTAACAAAGTAAGATCCTTGTTTTCTGACATAGAGTTTGTACACCAAATCTGAGTGATTAGTAATATTAATATCACCTTCATATGACCTGTCCCGAATTCGTCCATTGTGCCTACAAACTTAAGAGCCTTTGGCACTCTAATATAAATAAGAGTTTTTCCATCAATCTCTATGGGAATTAGCACTAAATATAGAGGTGGGTATATCTTTTGTGGATTGTTGATTAAAGTAGTAAAATCTTTAATTATTTTATCTACTTTTTCTGGATTTACACCAACAATTTCCCTATTATCTTTTACACCTAGAATAATATAACCCTCATCTCGATTGTTAAAAGAACATACGGAGTTAAAAACGTCCTTATTTAAATCATTTTTTATGCCTTGAACTCCACATTAACTATTTTTCCATTTTTAATTAATTCTCTAATTACTTCAAGACTCATTTTTACCTCCCCTCCTATGAGCTTCTGCTTCATCTCTTTTAATCATACTTTCATAGGCTTGAATATAGTCTTTAGAATTTATAATTTGAATTGTCCCATCGCTGACAATAAAGGTCACTCTATCTCCAGGTGAGATACCCATAACATCTCGAACGGCTTTAGGAATGGTAACCTGGCCCTTTGACATAACTTTTGCATTCTCAATAAAATTATCTTTCATCTCTCGCTCTATTTTCTACTTTTTCTAATTTAAAATTTACTTAGCCTAAGGAAATAGAACAAGATGTCTTTTATTGGTTTATGCTTTTGTATTTTCGTACAGAGAAATGGTTTTATTTGTCAAATTAAGCTAGACAAATGAGACACTTGTTCCAATAAAACTTCCATCGGTGTTTTATAATCGAGTGATTTCCGAGGAATGTGATTGCGACGATGGCTTATCCCTTGAATAAACGCTTCTGACACTTCATTAAAATCCATGCCTTTCCCTAAACCACCCCTGCGAAGCAGGGCATTACTGTGTTCGTTCAAACCTCGCTGGCTAGGACAACCTGGATCAGCTAAGAAAATATCGATATCCTATTGATTAGAGACGGACTTCCAATTGGAAAATTCCTTACCACAATCGAAAGTGATGGACTTAAATAAATGTTTAGGCTAATCACTCAGCCAAGCGTGAAGTCGCTCTTCAACAGCTTGAGCGGTTCGTCCTGTTGGTTTAAGAGTAATCATCACTTTTGATAGACGTTCGACGAGAGTGATTACAGCGCTTTGATGGTCTTTGCCGATAATGGTATTACCTTCTAAATGACCAAATTCCTTATTGTAAGTAGGATAACAGGCTTCTCGTTCTTTGAGAGTGCGTTTAAATTGTTGTTTTCCCCGTTTCTCTTGATATCCATTGGGTTTGCGTTTTCCTTTCATCGGGAGTGTTGTAACCTCTAGGTCAGGGCTGTCTTGGAAGCGACGATAAAAGGTCCGCATAGACAGAGGGAGTGGTCTTTCTTTTCTACCTATAATAACGTCGGGTGTCCAACCTTGAGATACTTTCTTTTGGACATAAGCAATTTCTTGGGGAGATAATTGAACTTTCTTAGCGCCACATCGACGTTTGTTCGCCTTATAGCGACGATAATATTCTTGAATGGAATGACCTTCTTTGAGCCAATTGAGCACATTATAGACAGTTTGTCTCGCGCGTTTTAAGGCGCGTATCATTTCTGTCGGACTCGTTCCATTTTTCCAATATTTTTCTACCTTTTTCTATTTTTATCATCTTCAAAAAATAACTTAAAAATTATTTGTGAGCCAAATGACACAAATAACAAGCTAATAGTAAGCAGGGCAATTGAATTATCGAAGGTTATAATTAGTGCAGATAAAGCAATTAAAACAAGTGATGAAATTATATAAAGAAATACTTTTTTTCATTTTTAGAAATCTTCCTACTAATTTTTTGTTTACTTATGTTAAAAACAATATCTGATTGATTTATCAGTGATTTACTATGTGCCGAATATCCTATACATTTCCCCTTGCCAGCTAACATTTTAAAAACATCTAGTGCGCTTAAAATTGCAAAATTAATTTTTTGTTTTATACCATCTGTATATGTACTTATGTCAAAGATATTATATCATTCATAGCCTACCTCTTATCAACATGATTTCTAAGTAAACTGCTGATAAGCGATGCAAGAGCAATAAAAAATACTAAAGTATAAAAGGACGAAGAGAGTATGTTGATATTGATTAATAGCGCCATTATTAGCATAATGATTAAAAAAACAAAAAGAGTTAATAGTATTTTTTTCATTTGATTACCCCTTTAAATTTTATTTATAGATTTACTAGTCAATTTTAATTGAATTGCATCAAGTTCTTTTGAGAATAACATATTATGTGTAACAATTAAAATTGTACTGTCCATTCGTTTAAATTTTAACATTAATAGTAATAAATTTATAAGCAATAATGTGTGCTTCGCGGTATTTCTAGCTTCTGTTATAATAGGCATCTGAGAAATACTTCTTGGATGATTTATAGTAATGGAAACTTATCGATACATAAAAGATGTATCAACCCATACCCTTATATCAGGGCTAAGCTTGATACATAAAATATTTACATAATCAAAGGAGCTTATAGATGCCTATATTAACCTCAATTATATCCCCACATTCAATTATTCTTTTAATCGGCGTTATAGGAGCTATTATATTTAAATATGGTTTATTATCATCTTTTGTTCTTAGTCGCTGGTTGACTCATCCAATCTATCGAGAGCTAGTCGACAGTCTGATGACTGTATTATTAATGCTAGGTCTGGCTCATCTTTTTCCCGTTTTTCCAGACAGCTTGACCAATGGGAAGCATCTGATAAATATTTGCTATGTCCTTGTAGCGATAATACTTTACTATGCAATCCAGGTTTTTATTGGTGAACTTTTTGGCCTACAATCTTCATATAATCAAAAAGAAATTGAAAAGCTCAACTCAAAACTACCTTTCTGGACGGCGGTCTTATCTACTGCTATTGTAGCTCCATTATTCGAAGAGTATATTTTTAGACTGTGCATTCAAGATCTTTGTTTTGGCAATGGTTTTTTAGCTATCGCCTTAACAGCCCTGCTATTTTCCAGTTTGCATATGTTTTCTGGCTTTTCATTGGGATATTTTTTGACTTATGCATGTAGTTCAATCATACTATCCACTCTTTATCGATTAACGGGAGGGTTGTTTTACTCTAGTTTAATGCATATACTAGTTGACTTATTTGCAGTTATCGCTATGTATAGTCCATCAATAAAAAAATACATGGAATAGTTTATTTATCCAGCTTTTAGTAATCATTGCCTATAATCTCTTGGCTTTTAAAATTTTATTTCGACATAAAGAAGAACCCTCTAATATTATTATATGCTTGCGATGACTGGTGATGGGGTCAATGATGCCCCCGCATTAAGTCGTGCAGATATTGGCGTCGCGATGGGAATTCGCGGAACGGAAGTTGCCAAAGAGTCTTCTGACATGATCTTAACTGATGACCGTTTTTCTACCATTGTGGAAGCGGTCGAAGTAGAACGAATTATCTTTGAGAATATTAAGAAATATGTCTCTTTCTTGTTAGCTTGTAATATGGTAGAAATTGCAGCAATCTTGATGACTATTTTGTTTGGGTTAGCAATGCCGTTGCAACCTCTCCATATCTTATTCTTAAACTTAGTTATTGATGTGGGGCCGGCGATTAGTCTAGCCTACGAACCGGCTGAAGATGAAGTGATGAAGCATCCACCACGAGATAAACATTCTGGTTTAGTAACCCGTCCTTTTTTTAACCCAGATTATGATCTCTGGTATTATTTTAGGTCTTGCATCCTTTGCTATGTTCTATCTTCACTTAAATGTGTTTGGATATGATGTCAATTATAGCCAGACAGTGACCTTTGCCTTTATGGCAGTAGCGCAATTGCTTCATTTACTGAATGTTCGAAAGGCCGACTCTTATGGACTCGATAAATCATTGTTAGACAATAAAGTGATGTTAGGCGCGATCGTCCTATCAGTGGTGTTGCTCTTGTTAGCGGTCTATCTTCCAGTTGCGAATAACATCTTAACGACCACGTCTTTAGAGCTTGTTACTTGGGGCTATATTCTAGGCGGTGGCTTCATCGCGACAGGATTGGTTTACTTGGTTAAGCGATTAGCTGGTCATAAAGAATAATCATGGTTTATGTAAAAGTTAAATTTTAGTAGCGTATTCTTATCTTATGCATTGAGTGGTATGCATTCGGCAATGAACCGAAAACATACTGCTCAATTTTTTTCTTTATACGTGTGAGTCATGATTTGTCTGATTGATATAACATGAATTATTTCAACTTTTGATCAGCATGAGATTTCAATGAAAAAGGTTATCCGATATCTTTTACGGAACTTCCTTAGTAACTTCTAAACACAAAAAGAGAGTCTCACATTTGGAGACTCTCCATATAATTTCTTTATTAACACTTGAATAAGTAATGACGCATTATTCCGCTGACACATTTTCAGCAGAAACAATTTCACCATTTTGAAGTTCAATCATGACCGCTGGTTTCACAGGATTATGCTCTTCATCAATCGCAAAAGTTCCAGTCACGCCTTCAAATTCCTCTGTATCAGCAATCGCCTGTGTGATTGCTTTGGGATCTGTTGACCCGGCACGTTCAATCGCATCAATAATCAGCATAGCAGCATCATAACCTAAAGCATGCCACGTCTCACCTGGTTTATCATATTCTGCTTCAAACGCATCTAAAAACTCTTGAACAATCGGTTCGTCACTTTTTGTTGAGAAATGATCTGTATAATAAACATCTGAAGCATTTTCAGCTCCAGCAAGTTCGACTAACACTTCACTTGAGAATCCATCGGGACCGACAATCGGTTGTTCAATCCCCATTTCACGTGCTTGTTTAATAATCAATCCCGCCTCAGTATAGTAGGCTGGAATATAAAGCACATCAAAATCCTGTTCCAATATCTTGGTTAGCATAGCTGAATAGTCCGTGTCTCCCGTTTGGAAAGATTCTTCTGTAACAATATTCCCACCCCCTGCTTCAAACTCTTCTTTAAAGTTATCTGCCAAGCCACGAGAATAGTCAGAACCTTGATCCACGAGTACAACAGCATTCTTCGCATTCAAATTGTCAGTCGCAAATACCGCACCTGCTCGACCTTGGTAAGAATTTTTGAAACATACACGGAAGATATACTCTAAAACAGATTCATCACCCGCTAAAGTCAGATCATCGCCAGTAGCTGCAGGTAATACGTTCGGTATTTCTGCTTCCGTTAAAATTGGAATTTGTGCTTCAGATGGGCCTGTCAAGGCTGGCCCCACAACGCCCACTACACCATCTGTTACTAAACGAGAAGCGACAGATGCTGCTTCAGTGACATCTGATTTATTGTCATAACTAACAATACCTAACTGCTTCCCATCTAAGACACCGCCATTTTCATTCGTCTGCTTCACAGCTAATTCAAGCCCTTCAAGCATTTTCTGTCCATAAGACGCGGCATCCCCTGATAATTCATAGTTGGCACCAATCTTTACTTCTTCTTCAGCAAATACAGTTCCTGCAGGAACTGTCGCTGAAGCTACCATCAACAGAGCCAAAGCTCCTTTCACGATGTTCTTAATCCCCATAAAAAATTCCCTCCTAAAAAGTATTCTGAGTCTATTATAACAAATAATTATAGAATAGGAAGAGTTTTTTAATTAAATTAAATTTTTTATAATAAAACGCATATAAACGGAATGTACCGATCTGTAGCAATAGACATTTGGCAATCAATGAGGTAATTACAAAGTAGCCAAATATTTATGTATTCTGAATATTATTAAGAAATTAGATAATATGACAAGAGTTGGTATTTACAAGTCCGGCTAATATGAATGAAAATTTAAACCTTAATAGATTGTGAAATAACATAGCTCACTTTAGCTTTTTAGTCGATTCCTTTAAGATTAACTAATATTTTTGGTATGGTTCTATTTCTCCATATAGTTAGCTTAATTAAACTTGTAACTTCAGATATTTTCGTACTAGTAGTTCCTTCAAATGAAATCTCTCTACCTTAAATCCTGTCGAATAATATTTTTGTGGCTAAGATACATAGTAAAGTTTGTAGCTTGTATACTTTGTATTTGCTTTCCTACTTATAAGATATATATGTTCTATTTAAGAAAGATTATTATTTTTTAAATCTATACCAGTTATACAGAGCCTATTTCGCCGCTTACTAGAAAATATTTGCTAGTAGAAGCAAAGTATCTACAAAGTCGTACAAAATAGGGTGCTTTAACCCACAACGAAATTTTTTGCGTTTTACCATGAGTAGCGCAACCTACTTTTAGGCTTTTACTTGAGCTTTGACAAATCTTTACTCAATGAGGACATCAACTAGAAGGGATCTGCTAATTAACGCCCCACGAACTCCTTTTAACTACGGCTCGTGACACCACATTTAAATTCTAAATATTCAATTTTAACATCAAAAAAAGGGCATCAGTTTTCGACTGATACCCTTATCTATCTATGTATTTTGGGTTCTATAATTTTTAGTGTTGATGAGAAATCATCAGCACTATTTTTGTGCATACAAAAAGTCATGCATTTCCGTTATCATATAAGTGTCTAAACAAAATGAAAGGTAGGAAATGTCATGACTCATA